>JAZQHC010000018.1:0-183602 GCA_045540335.1 Eubacteriales bacterium | reverse complement strand
CTTTAGAATCAACGTCAACAGAATTGCCGTTGTATTCAATTCTCATACCGTAACCTGTAAGGTCATCAGTCTTTTCGATAGTAGCGAGGAAACGGATACCTGCTGCAACGCCGCAAGCTTCGCAGCCTTTTCTTGCCTGTGAAGAAGCTGTGGAAGGAGCTGCATATTCAGTAGCAGTAGCTGTATAAGTATAAGATTCAACAGTGCTTACTGTGTAGTCAGCTCTTGTTTCGTGAGGTGTAGGTTCAGAGAATGTAGCTGCAACGCCTTCGCCAAGTGTAAATACTTCTTTAAGTGTCTTTTTGCAGTCACTTCTTATCATTATTTTGTTATTTTCGAATTCAATATCACCTTCAAGCGTGATAGCAGGGCCTTGTGCGCCGCTGTTTCTCAATTCAATAGCACAATTTCTTTCGCCTGCTACACCGGCAGTATAAGTGGGGAAAGAACCGCCGATAACCTTGATTATTGAAGGAACAGCGTGTTCTTTTTCGTTGAAGTTATCTGCATCGATACCGGCCTTATCGGAAGACAATGTGCAGTTTTCAAGTGTAACATTACCACCGGCAACATATATAGCATCCATGCCGCCGCCGCCGGAAACTACTGTTGTATCCTTCATGTAGAAGTTACAGTTGGAAACGCTGATAGCATCCATGATGGGGCAAACGATAGAACCGCCGTTACCAAGAACAGTAACAGAACCGTTACTTACGCGAAGAGCACCGCCACCGCCTGTAGAAGTGAGATTATGACCGTTAAGATTAACTGTAACATTAGCCTCAGGATCAATTATCCAAAGCGTTTCATCAATAGTGATGTCCTGTGTAAGAACATATTCGCCGGAAGCAAGGTTTTCGGGTGTGCCAAAGTCTGCAAGAGAAGATACGGAAATACCTGTAGGTGTTTCGGGTGCCGCTTCATCTAATTTATACAAATAGAAACCGCAAGAATAATTCCCGGACCAGCCGGCAATTGTTGTATTTTTGTATGCGCGGAAGCCTTCATTAGTAGCATTATACGCTAACGTAGTAGTATCAGAGCCTGTTCCGCAGAAAGTAAATACACCGTCTGTTTCGGAAACTGCCCATGAATAGCTTGCTGCCTGGATACCGTTTACATTACCGCTTTTCGGTGCAATAGTTGTACCGTTAACGTCGGTAAGCGTTACAGAAGAACCGGAAACTGTCACATCCCACAAAATATCGGAAATGTCAGCCGTAGTTTCTTCGTATGTAACGGGGCCACTTGCAACATTACCGTCGATAGTAGCTGATGCAGGCTTTACCCATTTATCGACAAGGCTTCTCATAAATACGCCTTCAGTAGTTGCGATCACATACTTGCCATCAACAAGCGCACTGATGCTTGTGATCTTCGTAGCAGTCGTTGCGGCAAATACCGGTGATATAAACAACGCTGTGAAAAGTGCCGAAAAAACGATAAGCATGGAAAGTAATAATGATATGTGTTTTTTCATCTTTATGCTCCTTTGTTTTTGATACTCCAATATATCATACTTACTAAGCACGGTATGTTAATTAGTAATTAATAAATAGTAAAATAAACACTTAAAAAATAGTATAGAAATAATTATTGCCAATTAAATGAAAAGTGGTCACGCGACGAGGCCACGATATCACCATCGTGTTCACCGTAGAGTTCAGAGAACAGCTACCGCGAGAACATCCGCTGTTATCGCACCCTAACCCCACAGAAACATAAATACCGAGGCAAATCAATGCCTCGGTATTTCAGCTGCCTATTTCTCAGCTAAGAATGCTGAGGTAAGACACACATTATTTTTTTATTTAAAATTCTGATTAAGCGCGGATTTTTTTAGAAACTGCAACGCCTGCAAGTGCGATGATAGCAACCGTAGTGATAACTACGATGAACATATCACCTGTAGGAACGTTTTCTTGGTTATCACCTTCAGCAGCGATAAGATTGATAACATCGATAGCAATTTCGTTACCGTCTTCTTTTGTCAAGAACACTTTACCGCTGTAATCGGAATCGATAGCGATAGTAACTGTTCTTTGACCGGAAGCCCAGAAGCCGCCGTTTTGTGTAAGCTTTGCAGAAGCGATCGTGTTGCCTTCTTCGTCAACAACGAGGATCTTTTGAGAATCAAAATCAACGCCGGGGTCGCCGCCGTAGGAAACAACGAGACTCTTATAACCGGCAAGATCAAATTCGCCGATTTCTACTTTCTTACCGTCTTGGATCTTGATAACCTTTGTATCGCCGTATCCGGCAGGAGCAAAGAGTTCTGCGCCTTCAAGATCTTCTGCTTTGATTTCTACATCACCGGTAGGAACTACAGCATCAGAACCTTCAACCACTTCGGAATCTTCGATTACTTCGGAATCTTCGATTATTTCGGAATCTTCGATTATTTCGGAATCTTCAATTACTTCAGAATCTTCAATTACTTCGGAATCTTCGATTATTTCGGAATCTTCAATTATTTCGGAATCTTCGATTACTTCGGAATCTTCGATTATTTCGGAATCTTCGATTACTTCGGAATCTTCGATTATTTCGGAATCTTCGATTATTTCGGAATCTTCGATTATTTCGGAATCTTCGATTATTTCGGAATCTTCAATTACTTCAGAATCTTCGGGGATTTCTTCAGCAGAATATACCACACGATAACTTTCTTCAAATTCAGTAACTTTATTGTTTTGATTATATGAGAATGTGCAATCAAATGCCAATTCTTCGCCATCTTCAATATCGCTTATAATCTCAAATTCAATTTTGAAATTGAGAAGTGACTCTTGATTTGCAGGGAACAAGGGCAGGTCGTGCATTTCAGCAACTACGGAAGATTCACCGTTGTTAGTATATACACCGTTGTTTATTGCACTGCCGTCAACGTTTTCGCCCCATACAACACCGCTATAAGCGAGGCGGTTGATATCATATTTGAAAGTAAGCGTAAGCTTAGGTGTTTTTGTAAGCGTTTTGTAAGGTGTTGTTTTTACTGTTACATCAAACAAGATCTTGTAACCGTTCAAAGTAGACTCGATAGTAGCAACTACATCATCCTCTGTAGGTTCAGAAGGCGTGGGGTCTTCAGAGTCAACAGGAGCTTCGGGATCTGTGTAAGTATAAGATTCAACAGTGCTTACTGTGTAGTCGCCTCTTGTTGCGTGGGCGACGGGTGCAGAGAATGTAGCTTCAACGCCTTCACCGAATGTGAAAACTTCAGCAAGAGTTTTGCTGCATGTGTTTTGAATCATGATGTTTGCGTTTGTGAAGTCGATATCGCCTTCAAGTGTGATAGCAGGGCCGTTTGTACCGCTGTTTCTCAACTCGATAGCACAGTTTCTTGCGCCTGCTGCACCGGCTGTGTAAGCAGGGAAAGAACCGCCGATAACCTTGATTATTGAAGGAACAGCGTGTTCTTCTTCGTTGGAGTTAGCTGCATTGATGCCGGCCTTGTCGGAAGACAATGCGCAGTTTTCAACTGTAACGTTACCACCGCCAACAAATATAGCATCCATGTCGCCGCCGCCGGAAACTACTGTTGTATCCTTTATGTAAAAGCTACCGTTGGAAACATCGATAGCATCCATAACAAGGCAAACAATAGAACCGCCGTTACCAAGAACAGTAACAGAACCGTTACCTACACGAAGAGCACTGGTACCACTTGTAGAAGTAAGAGTGTGGCCGTTAAGGTCAATTGTAACATTAGCCGCAGCATCAGTTACCCAAAGTGTTCCATCAGTAGTGATGTCCTGTGTAAGAACATATTCACCGGAAGCAATGTTTTCGGGTGTGCCAAAATCTGCAAGAGAAGATACGGAGATGCTTGTAGGTGTTTCGGGTGCCGCTTCATCTAATTTATACAAATAGAAACCGGAAGGATATTTCGCGGGCGAGCCGGCAACCGTTGCGTTTTTGTATGCGCGGAAGCCGTCATTAGTAGCATTATATGCTAACGTAGTAGTATCAGAGCCTGTTCCGCAGAAAGTAAATACACCGTCTGTTTCGGAAACTGCCCACAAATAGCTTGCTTCTTGGATGCCGTTGTTATTACCGCTTTTCGGTGCAATAGTTGTACCGTTAACGTCGGTAAGTGTTACAGAAGAACCGGAAACTGTCACATCCCACAAAATGTCGGAAATGTCAGCAGTAGTTTCTTCGTATGTAACAGGGCCGCTTGCAACGTTACCGTCGATAGTAGCTGCTGCAGCTTTTACCCATGTACCGTCAAGGCTTCTCAAAAATTTGCCTTCAGTAGTTGCGATCGCATATTTGCCATCAACAAGCGCACTGATGCTTGTGATCTTCGTAGCGGTCGTTGCGGCAAATACCGGCGATATAAACAACGCTGCGGAAAGTGCCGAAAAAATGATAAGCAGGGAAAGTAATAAGGATATGCGTTTTTTCATCTTTATACTCCTTTATTTTTTTAGATATTTCAATATACCATATTTTCCAAACGCAATATGTTAATTGATAATTAATGAATAGTAAAAAAAACACCAAAAAAATAGTATGGAAACAATTATTGCTATTAACAATATCATTATATGATAGAAAAATTGTCGTTTCTAATACACGCAAATATTTAAACACATATATTTGATCGCACATTTTCATCAGGCAAAATTCTTTAAAGGTTTTCTTTTCATATAATACCATTATGCAGATGATTTTCAAATTGACATATAAAAATGGGCAGGTTTTCCTGCCCACTAAATTACACTTCAGTTAATTTTAATATTTCATCTTTCGGCAATACGCCTATGGAACGGTTTATTATCTTTCCGTCTTTCATAACAACAATGGTGGGAATACTCATTACGTTAAAAATCTGCGCCAATTCATTTTCTTCGTCCACGTTGATTTTTCCTACCTTGATATTTGTATTTTCTTCAGCAATTTCATCGATTGTCGGGGCTATCATTCTGCAAGGACCACACCAAGGTGCCCAAAAATCGAGAATAACTGTCGTTTTTGCCTCTTTCACTTCGGATTCAAAATTGTTTTTTGTTATTTTAATTACAGACATTTTCAATACCGCCTTTCATCTTTCTGATTACATTATATACCATAATAATGAATTTTTCTGCCTTACGCCGTAATCAATTCGCAAGTTTACATATTTTTCCCCAATAATCTTAACGCATTCAAAGCAGCCGATATACCGCCCAATTCATCTATCAATCCACATTCGACAGCTTGTTTACCGCTTATTATAGTTCCTATATCTGCCACGATATCTGACGTATCATACATCATTTTTTCCAGCATTTTTAAATCTACCGACGAGTGCCCGCAAATAAACCCGTTTACCCTTTCTTGCATTCTTTTGAAATATTCAAAGCTTTGTGATACACCGATAACAAGGCCGTTCATTCTTACGGGATGAACCGTCATCGTTGCAGACGGAACAATAAACGATTTTTTTGCACTTACAGCCAAAGGTATCCCTATTGAATGTCCACCACCCAAAACAAGCGAAACCGTCGGCTTTTTCATTGTTGCAATCAATTCAGCGATGGCGAGTCCTGCTTCAACGTCTCCGCCAACGGTATTTAATATCAATAAAAGCCCGTTTATTTTTTCGTTTTCTTCGCAAGCAACAATACGCGGAATCAAATGTTCGTATTTGGTAGCCTTCTGCCCCGCAGGAAGAGAATAATGCCCTTCTACTTGCCCTATAACGGTAATACAATCAATAACAAATCCTTCTTTGCCTACGTAAGCCATTCCATCGCAAAAGCCTTCCTTATCCGTTTCAGCACACATATAACATTCTCCTGTTTTCATTTTAAAGTATTATTCCTTCACCTGAATATTTCTAAACAAAAATTCGTTTTTTTATCAAAAACACAGATAATTCACATTTACCATCTTGACAAAAAGTCAAGTTTATGATATCTTAATTGGGTATTTGATGGTGACGTTATCGTTATATTTTCACTTCATCATCGTCTAATAAGCGGGTGTGGCGGAATTGGCAGACGCGTAAGATTCAGGTTCTTATGTTCGCAAGGATGTGCAGGTTCAAGTCCTGTTACCCGCACCATATCGAGTGTTCCTAACGGATTTGAGTTATGGACACTCGATTTTTTTTGCAATTTCGTGTTTCTTCGTTATGCATGGAGAAGGTTTTTACTATAATTCGAATTTTCGCACGAAAAATATAATATACACATGATTTTTAGCAATATGTGGTTGACATAGCGTTTATATTTATGATACAATAACGCAAATAAAAAAATAATAAAGTTAAAGAATTTTACATACATCTAAAATTCTTATTTACAATTTGGAGGATTAACAATGAAAAAGTTTCTTTCAGTTATCATGATTGTAATGATGTTTATTACAATGGTAACACCTGTTTTCGCTGCTCCGACGAGCCAAGGCATTGGGCTTCTTAAGGTTCTTTATTCTGACCTTGGCAAAATTAAAATTGACGGCAATATCAATGCGTCTGAATGGAGTGAGAAAAGTAGCATAAAGCTTAAGTGTGGTACAAATATGCAGACATGGACAACCGCATTTCCCGGTGAAATTCAATTTTTCTATTCATGGAATAATGACGGCTTTTATATAGCCGCAAAGATCAGTGACAGCACACTTACACTTACTTCGACTTCATATGGTTGGGATTATCCGCAAGACAGATTTCAGATTATACTAAACCCATGCGGTCTGATATACGATGAATCTGTAGGTTTGATGTTCACCTTTTATCCAATTTGCGAAGATGGCACATACCCTTCAACCATTACATCCGGAAGGCTTGGTGCACGAAAACATTGCTGGGAAGAAAAAATAGATAACCAAGAAGACATCAACGAAATAGGATACGAGGGCGCATATACAACAACAGAATATGGTTGGAATATGGAAGCAGTCATTCCGTGGAGCCTTATTTCATCCAGAGACAGAATCTGGGATATTATAGATTATCGCACCGAAGGAGCATTCTGTTCTGTTTTTGATCCTAACAATGCAGAAAGAGAAAAAGCATTTGCAGAAGCTAGCATCTCATACATTGATTGCAAAGAATTTGACGATTCGCTTCCAAATACCGCCAGGACAGTAAATTCGAGTAAATATGCCAGTGATTTTTCTACCGCTTCTTACGATATAACATTTAAATTCTACAAAAAAGGGGAAAGCACAAGTAACGAAAGCGTCAAGGATTATACAATTAAAGAGCTTCAATCAATTTTTAAAGATGTTGACTGGTCTGATTATAAAGAAACAGAAAAAGCAACTCAGCCACCGGTAACGAATCCCCCAGAAACAGATCCGCCCGTAACAAAACCTATCGTTACACAAGCCCCCACAACTCAGGCCCCTATCACACAGCCCCCGATAACAGAATCACCCCAAACCGAAACGCTTGAAACAGATTCTTCGGAAACAGACATACCGGAAATGGAAATCCCTGCAACAGATGCCCAAAGTACAGATACAGAAGCTGTTATCGAGAAGATCACGACGGCAAACACGAAAAATAATACCAAAGAAGAAAAAGATGACGACAACGATGATGACGATGACGATGATAGAAAAGATTCTTCATCATTTTCCACTGTTATCGTTGTTATGATAGTTGCAATTGCAATCGCAATTGTTGCAGTTTCTGTTGCGGTCGTTGCAATCGTTATTGTTTTAAAAAAGAATAAAAAATAATGTACCATAGAAAACAGAGCTATCAATCGACAGCTCTGTTTTTTATCCACATATAACTGTGTACTGCAATAAAATATTTCAATACACAATCTTGATGCTTGCTACGGTGCTTCCTTGCTTTTAACACATATTTAAAAAATATAAGATATCCACATACATCAAAAGCATATCCGTTATCCAAGTAATACGTTATAAACATTAAAATAGGGTAGAATTTTAAGTACAGTATTTACTTTCATTCTTTACAACAAAAGATTTGGCAGTTATTTTGACAGTTTTTAATTTTTAAAACAAAGAGTAAACAAAAAGAAATACAGCAAAAATAATGTCGGAGTGCTTGCATTTCGTCTTTTTTTATGTTATATTATAATGGTGAAAGTAGGGATATTATGAAGGATATACAAAATAAGATCAAAGATCTTACCGATGAGTTAAATAAACATGCGTATCTTTATTATACATTGGATACCCCGCAAATAAGCGACTACGAATATGACAAAATGTTTGCCGAGCTTAAATCGTTGGAAGCACAATATCCGTCGTTCGCTTTATCCGATTCGCCAACCGTGCGCGTAGGATCTTTACCACTTGAAAAATTCGAAAAAGTAACACACAGATACAAAATGGGATCTCTTCAGGATGTTTTTTCGCCGGAAGAAGTAAGAGATTTCGTTACTAAAATAAAGCAGATCCTACCCGATGCGGAATTTTCCGTAGAGGCAAAAATAGACGGTCTTTCTGTTTCGCTTATATACGAAAACGGCATTTTTGTGCGCGGCGCTACGCGCGGCGACGGTGAAACAGGTGAAGACGTTACGCAAAACTTAAAAACAATATACACCATTCCGATGAAATTAGAAAACGCCCCGAAATATCTTGAAGTTCGCGGCGAAGTGTATATGCCACGCAAGGGTTTCGAAGAATTAAACCGCAAACGCGAAGAAAATGGCGAACAATTATTTGCCAATCCCAGAAACGCAGCGGCAGGATCTTTAAGACAGCTTGATTCTTCCGTAACCGCGCAAAGGCGATTAGACATTCTTGTTTTTAACGTACAGGGTGCTGAGGGGATAACCTTCAAGGGTCATACAGAATCCATCGAATATCTTGACAAATTAGGTTTTCACACAGTTGCACCGAGAAAAAAAGCAAAAAATGCAGACGAAATAATTGATATAATAAACAGCATCGGTGCACAAAGGGGTAATTTACAATACGATATAGACGGTGTTGTTATTAAAGTTGACGATCTTTCTCACCGTATTGACATAGGCGAAAACATAAGCACGCCGAAATGGGCATGTGCATACAAATTCCCCCCCGAAGAAAAATATACAAAGCTGCTTGATATCGTTATACAAGTAGGAAGAACCGGCGTTTTAACACCAAATGCTGTACTTGAACCGGTAAGACTTGCGGGAACGACCGTAAGCCGCGCAACGTTACACAACGGCGAATATATTTCAAAACGCGATATACGAATAGGCGACTACGTGCTTGTAAGAAAAGCCGGTGACATTATCCCCGAGGTTGGCGGTGTTGATATATCGAAGCGTTTATCTACGGCAAAGCCGTATGAAATGCCTGATATTTGCCCATCCTGCGGTGAAAAGACGGTGAAGGACGAGGAGGCGGCAACGCGCTGCACAAATGCGTTGTGTCCTGCCCAAAAAATAAGAAACATTATACATTTTGCAAGCCGAGACGCGATGAACATTGAAGGCTTGGGCACTGCTTTGATAAATCTTCTTGCAGAAAACAGCTTGATAAACGATGTTGCTGATTTATACGTACTTGACAGATCAAAAGTAGAAGCCTTGGAAGGAATGGGCGAACGATCTGCAGAAAAGCTTGCCGATTCGATAGATAAATCAAAACAAGCAGGGCTTGAAAGATTATTATTCGCCCTTGGAATAAGAAATATAGGTCAAAAGGCTGCAAAAACTCTCGCGGGCAAGTATGGCGATATCGAAAAGCTTTTTGCCGCAACTGCAGAAGAATTAACACAAATAGAAGATTTCGGCGAAATAATGGCTTCGTGCGTTGTAGATTATTTTTCACACGAAAGCACACGCTTGCTTATCGACAGATTGAAGAATTACGGCGTAGTTACCACCTGCAATATAAAAGCATCAGGCGGTAAATTTGAAGGAATGACGTTTGTTTTAACAGGCACACTTCCCACCTTGAAGCGAGCTGATGCCGAAGGCCTTATTGAAGCCAATGGGGGTAAAGCATCTTCATCGGTTTCTAAAAAGACCACTTTCGTTCTTGCCGGTGAAGAAGCCGGAAGCAAATTAACAAAGGCGCAAAATCTTGGCGTAAAGATAATAACGGAGGAAGAATTTTTGGAAATGCTCCGATAATTCAAACACAAAATGCTTATAGACTATGTAAAAATTTATATAAAAGCCGGAAACGGCGGAAACGGATGCGTTTCTTTTCGACGTGAAAAATACGTTGCCAAGGGTGGTCCCGACGGTGGTGACGGCGGAAAAGGCGGTAATATCGTTTTTTCGGTTGATGAGGGAACCAATACCCTGCTTGCATTCCGTTACAGAAAAAAATTCGTAGCCGAGAACGGCGGCGATGGTAAGGGTGATAAATTTCACGGCAAAAACGGTGCTGATCTTGTAATTCAAGTTCCGCCCGGAACCCTTATAAAAGATGCAGAAACAGGACGAATAATACATGATATGGGTCCCGGCGGTGATTTTGTATGTCTCAAAGGCGGTAAAGGCGGTTGGGGTAACAAGCACTTTGCCACACCGACAAGGCAGATTCCCCGATTTGCCAAAAACGGCATCGACGGAGAGGAAAAGGAAGTAATTCTTGAGCTTAAAATGCTTGCTGACGTTGGTTTGATAGGCTTACCGAACGTTGGAAAATCTTCGATCTTATCAAGAATAAGTGCAGCAAGACCAAAAATTGCAAATTACCATTTTACCACACTTTCACCAAGCTTAGGCATCGTTAAAACAAATAGCGAAAAAGGCTTTGTTGCAGCTGATATTCCGGGTTTGATAGAAGGTGCATCAGACGGTGCAGGGCTTGGGCATGCTTTTTTGCGCCACGTAGATAGATGCCGTATGCTGATACACGTTGTAGATATTTCGCAATGTGAAGGGCGAGACGTTATAGAAGATATAAAACTTATTAACGGCGAATTGGCAAAATACAGTGCAGATATTGCATCACGTCCGCAAATAATTGCCGCAAACAAAAGCGACATGGTCGATACAGAGGAAGATTATATAAAAAATTTCGAAAAATTTGCCGCTGAAAACGGTTTTTCGGTAATTTACGTATCAGCAATCACAGGAAAAGGGCTTGACGAGCTTATTTTAAAAACTGCAAAAATGCTTGAAGCCTTGCCGCCGCTTACCATATACGATGCAGAAACAAGTGAAGAAGAAGAATTCACCGAAATCGACGATAAAGAAATCACCGTAAAATATGAAGACGGTGTACACTATATCGAAGGCAAATGGCTGTACAAGTTAATGGGAAGAATAAATTTCGACGACAGAGAATCCATGGCATACTTTGACAGAATGCTTCGCAAAAACGGCATTTTTGATCAAATGGAGGCAAAAGGAGTTAAAGACGGTGATACCGTAAATTTGTACGATTTTGAATTTGATTATATAAAATAACACCTTTATTTTATTCAAATATTCAGATACATCTTAAATTCTGATACCCAAAACTTTAATTTATAAAGGCGGATTATATGGGCAAAAAAATACTTTTTGCAGCAAATCTGGATTCATTTTTTATAAAATTTTTGATTCCGCAGCTAAAATGGTTTAAAGATAACGGATATGAGATACACATTGCCACAAAGCAAGAGGGATTGCAGATTCCCTATTGTGACAAAATATTCAACGTTGACTTTGCCAGAAGTTTTAATATAAAACAAAACATCAGATCTCTTCGCCAAATGAGCAAAATTTTTAAAGAAGAGCATTACGATATAGTAAGCTGCCATACACCGTTTGGCAGTGCCACGACACGGCTTGCGGCAAAAAAATGCCGTTTAAAAAACACAAGAATAGTTTATATGGCGCACGGATTCCATTTTTACAAGGGTGCATCAAAATTAAAGTATTTTTTGTTTTATACAGCCGAAAAATATCTTGCAAGATTTACTGATGAAATAATCACAATAAACCTTGAGGATTACGAAATAGCTAAAAACAAATTCAAAACACAAGTATCTTACGTTGCAGGAATCGGTCTTGATACCGCAAAATTCGATTTTGAATTTACAAGCAAAGACAAAAGCGATGTAAGAAGATCACTTGGTTTGAAAGATACTGACTTCGTAATGATCTATTCTGCCGAGATACTTCCAAGAAAAAGGCAAGTATGGCTTATTAAAGCTTTGTCTTCCTTTTTAAAAGAGAATTCACACGTTCATTTGCTTTTACCGGGTAACGACTCGATGAACGGATTTTGCCAAAATCTTTCCAAAGAAATGCATCTTGACGGTCAAATACATTTTTTAGGTTTTCGTTTAGATGTTCCGAAATTGATAAAAGCGTCTGACGTTGCAATATCCTCTTCTTCACAAGAAGGGCTACCTGTAAGTATTATGGAGGCAATATATGTTGGCTTGCCAATCGTTGCAACAGCTTGCAGGGGAAACAGCGATCTTGTGGAAAATAACAAAAACGGATTTATAGTCGGTGCAAACGATCAAAATGAATTTATCAATAAAATATCATACGTTATGAACATGACAGACGAGGAAAAAGAACAATTTAAAAAATACGACGTAGGCGTGATAGAAGAATATCTTTTGGAAAACGTTTTGGAAAAGATCATAAATATTTATCTTAAAAACAACTGATATGTTATAAGCAAAACGGCAAATATTCAATTTTCAAATAAAACAATAAAATAAATTATAAAACGCACTTTTGTCGGTTAGACAAAAGTGCGTTTTTTGCTGGCTTAAGCATGTGAAAAAGTGTCCGCTTCGGTGCAATCGACTAATTGGAAGTGATGATGATTACCGTCTTTCCGCGTTAACAAATTAGATCGTATAACAATTCCGGCACCGCCTTTTTTATTACGCAGTAAGTGCGTTTCTCTGCACACTTTCACCGCCTTAATAAAAAGATATATACGTCTTACTCGCCAATTAACTTCTAAACTATTTTAAAAAAGTTCTGACAAGCTTCAAATATTTTTCCTTATAGGGTTGGTAACGCATAGGTAAATCAAGCCAAGTTTTTTTATCTACGATGCTTTTATAGTGACTGAAAGCATCAAATCCATCCTTGCCATGGTAAGAACCCATACCGCTTTCCCCTACGCCGCCAAAGCCCATTTCCGTAGTTGCAAGATGAATAATAGTGTCATTTATACAACCGCCGCCGAAACGGTAACGCTCGGTTAAAGCTTTTGCGTGCGCTTTGTTCTCTGTAAACAAGTAGAATGCAAGCGGCTTCTGCAGATTTTTCAGCATTGGATAAACATCATCAAATTTATCAAAGGTTAAAACGGGAATTATAGGTCCGAAGATTTCTTCCTGCATCACGGCATCATTCCAAGAAACATCGTCCATAACGGTAGGTGCGATGCGATTTGTTTCATCATCATACTCGCCGCCAAAAACGACCTTGTCTTTGTCAATCAAGCCAAGAATGCGTTCATAGTGCTTTCGATTGATTATCTTACCGTATTTATCGTTTGCAAGAGGATTTTCTCCGTATTGTTCCTTAATCTGATGAATGATCCGGCGCACAAGCTCATCTTTAATATCCTTTTGGCAAAGCACGTAATCCGGTGCAACGCACGTCTGACCGCAGTTAACAAGCTTACCAAACACGATACGCCTTGCCGCAAGAGCGATTTTTGCCGTATTGTCAACGATGCAAGGACTTTTGCCGCCAAGCTCGAGAACGGTGGGCGTAAGATATTCTGCCGTATGGCGAAGCACCTCTTTACCTACGTTCTGACTTCCCGTGAAAAACACAAAATCAAACTTAAGGTCAAGTAAATGCTTGTTTTCTTCTCTGCCGCCTGTGATAACGGCAACATATTTTTTGGGGAATATCTCACCTAATAGCTTTTCAATCAGCACACTTGTATTAGGTGAGTATGCACTGGGCTTTATAATAGCTGTATTTCCTGCGGCAATGGCATCAACAAGAGGGCCCATCGTTAAAAGGAATGGATAGTTCCACGGACTCATAATAAGCGTATTGCCATATGGCGCTGGCATTTTATAGCTTATTGAAGGAAACTGTGCAAGAGGTGTTTTTACTTTATACCCCTTAGCAAAGCTTCCCACATGCTTTATCATATATGAAAGCTCGGAAAGGGTCATTCCAACCTCGCACATATACGCCTCGTAATTGCTTTTTCCGAGATCTTGACGGAGTGATTCGAAAATCAGTTTTTCATTTTCTTTAATCTTTTCCTTCAATTTTTTCAGCATATCGATACGAAAAGATACGGAAAGCGTTTCTCCGCTGTCAAAGTATTCTCTCTGCCGGTTGAATATATCATCGATTTCACACACATTCATCTTATTTACTCCAATCTGCAATCTTAACAAAGCCGCTTTATGCGCCATAGGCGAATTTCATTCAAAAAACGCACACAACGGTGCAAAATGGTATATAAAAACGCAAAAAGGTACGTGATTTTCGCCACTGCACACTCGACAATAGTTAGTCATGCTCGGCAATCCATTTTTTTGACCAAGCAAATAATGCTTCGGACATTAAATTAAAATCAACTTTTCCACCATTCTTCAAGTTCAAGAATGTTTCGATAATGCCTCGTTCATCGGAAGATATAACTCGAAGTAATTCCTTTTGCTGTTTGAGATATTTCCCTGTCTGCCGAAAAGCAATAGCCTGCACAACGAAAGAGGCGGATTTATATAGCCCGCGCAAAATATCGTCACTCTTTTCGTGCAACATATTATGTAGGCATCCATGATAGATATTGCAAGCACCGATTTTGATAGCTCTGCCAACAGAAGCTTCATCAACGACCGCAAGCAATTCATCAAGACTTCCTTTTAACGGGGTTGTATCATAATAAAACTGAAAGAGGTCAGAGGACTCCCAATTCAAAAGTTCATTTTTGCCTGATAGAAAACCACAAATCAGCTCTCTGTGAGGTAGGCCGTCAAGCATTGCATTGTAGGCTTGAATATCTGAGGCGGACAGTTGATCCAATATTACGACAACGTCAATATCGCTTGTTTCAGTTGCTTCACCGCGACCATAGCTCCCCTGTAGCCCAATAAACCATACCCGATCGGTAAAAGTACAGTTCACTGCATTCAGAAAGACATTCATCCATTTTTTAATATCCATCATTTACTGTTTTCCTTTGCAGTTTTGCACGATGCAATCAACATCACTCGAAGTGATGTACATTTTGATGAGAGTGATTTGAAAGTTTGCTCGTCAATATATTTCGTTATGTATAAAAGTTCAAGCCAATATCCCGTTTTGCTTGCTTCTTTAAGTGCTATTTCAAATTTGGATATAAAGTCCTTTGTATCTTGTGCATATTTCGCTTTGTGAATATTAGCTCCAATAGAGGTACCGCTTTTGCCGATTTGGTTGGATATAATCGTTTCGCGATTGGCTTTTAGATATTTAACAAGGTTTATAATGTCAACCGCAAAATCCATTGAAAGCTCAACAAGTTTATTTTCTTTCATGGTAGCACCCCCTTTCCCATAATTATATCATAAAGTCTTTAATATGTCAAATGATGCATCGCCTACGGCGATATGATGCATTTGCTTCGCAAATATGATGTTGCTCCACTGCGTTCCGCAATGATGCGATGTTTGCCCCAATGTGCCGCAAGGCACACATCATTAGGCGTAGCCGTCATCATAGGGCAACGCCCTGCATCATTTGCCGAAGGCAAACATCATTCAAAAAAAAAACATTTGTCTTGATAGACAAATGTTCTTTTTTTGCTGGCGGAGAAGCAGAGATTCGAACTCTGGAACCGTTTTACCGGTTACACGATTTCCAGTCGTGCGCCCTCGACCAACTAGGCGACTTCTCCGTATTGGTTGAATACTTGCGTATTATATCACACATTATCAAAAAAATCAAGTAGTTTTTAGAATTTTTTTTAATTTATTTTCAAAAATCGGGATTTTTACTGATTATATTTTAGGCATAGTTGATTTAATTGTATATAAAATGAATCAGCCTTCCTTAACGGAAGGCTGATTTCTTTATTTTGATATATCCTGCACGAATATTTCACGTACTACGTTTTCATTACTTACTTTTTTCTTATCCCTATTTTCAAAGAAAGAAAGTGCTACCTTCGGGAACAGTGCATACGACAAAACATCTTCTTCGCATTTTGCCTTATCGCCAAGTTCTGCACGGTATTTTTCAAGCTCGGGCTCGATAAGATCGGCAGGACGGCAGGTAATCACCTGTTCTTCCCCGATGGCTTTTTTGCGTACTTCTTCGTTTACTTTACCGGGAAGCTTACCATATTCGCCTTTTAACAAACCCTTGGATTCTTTCGTGAACACCTTGTATCTTTCACCGGAAAGAACGTTAAGAACAGCCTGGGAACCAACTATCTGGCTTGTCGGAGTTACAAGCGGTGGAAAGCCGAAATCTTCACGCACACGCGGAATTTCTGCCAAAACATCGTAGTATTTATCTTCGGCGTTTGCTTGTTTTAATTGTGAAATAAGGTTTGAAAGCATACCGCCGGGCACTTGATACAAAAGTGTATTCGTATCTACGTTAAGCACCTTAGGATCAAGAATGCCGTCTTGCTTAAGCTTTGTCGCAACACCTCTGAAATGAGAAGCCGCCTTGCTTAACATTTCAAGGTCAAGCCCTGTATCTCTTTCGGTATCTTTTAAAGTTGCGACAAGTGATTCGGTAGAAGGCTGTGAAGTACCGTTAGCCAAAGGTGAAAGTGCCGTATCAACTATATCAACCCCGGCAAGAATCGCCATAAGATACGTCATATCGCCGGTACCGGAAGTATTATGGGTATGAAGGTGTATAGGGGCTGAAACCTTTTCTTTAAGCGACTTTATCAGCGAAAAAGCATCATACGGCAACAAAAGGTTTGCCATATCTTTAATGCAGATAATATCCGCGCCTGCTTCTTCAAGCTTGCATGCAAGATCTATAAAATACTCGTTATTATGAACAGGACTGACAGTATAGCTGATTGCCGCTTCTACCGTACCGCCATGTTGCTTTGTGAATTTAATTGCAGAATCGATATTTCGGTAATCATTTAACGCATCAAAAATACGAATGATATCAATACCGTTTTCTATGGATTTTTTTACAAACTGCTCTACCGTATCATCTGCATAGTGCTTATATCCAAGCAGATTTTGACCACGTAAAAGCATTTGCAGCTTGGTATTCGGCAATGCCTTACGCAACGTACGCAATCTTTCCCACGGATCTTCGTTAAGAAAGCGCATGCAAGCATCAAACGTTGCGCCGCCCCAGCATTCAAGCGAGAAAAAGCCGATTTTATCAAGTATTTCACACGCAGGAAGCATATCCTCTATTCGCATGCGGGTTGCCGCCTGTGATTGGTGCGCATCGCGCAGTATCGTATCTGTAATTTTTAAAGGATTACTTGCCATTGATTAACCTCCTATTCAGAACATATTCGGGATTTGCATTAAAACGCCCGCCGCGATAGCAGAACCGATAACGCCTGCCACGTTGGGACCCATAGCGTGCATAAGCAAGAAGTTGGAAGGATTTTCTTTTTGGCCTTCTTTTTGCGAAACGCGTGCCGCCATCGGAACGGCAGAAACGCCCGCAGAACCGATAAGGGGATTGATCTTGTTCTTTGTAAACAGATTCATAAATTTAGCAAGCAAAACGCCGCCTGCAGAACCAAGCGAGAATGCAATAACACCCATTAACAATATTGCCAACGTTCTTAAATCAAGGAAGGCTTCCGCGGTTGCAGTAGCACCAACGCACACGCCCAAAAATACTGTTACAATATTCATCAATTCGTTTTGCACTGTTTTACTTAATCTTTCTGTAACGCCGCATTCTTTAAGCAGGTTGCCAAGCATAAGCGAACCTATAAGGGGTGCTGCTGAAGGAACAAGCAGTGCAACAACCGCCGTAATAACTATGGGGAAAATTATCTTTTCCCCCTTTGATACGGGGCGTAACTGTTTCATTTCTATCATACGTTCTTTCTTTGTTGTAAGAAGACGCATTATAGGGGGCTGAATAACGGGAACAAGTGCCATGTAACAATATGCCGCAATAGCAATCGAACCCAATAAATGCGATGCCATATGTGTTGTGGTGTATATTGCCGTAGGACCGTCTGCACCGCCGATAATAGCGATAGAAGCAGATTCTTCAGGTGAGAAAAGGCCCGAAAAGCGTGCCGCAAGATACGTTGCAAATATACCTATCTGTGCCGCCGCACCCAATATCAACGATTTGGGGTTTGCGATAAGAGGAGCAAAATCAGTCATCGCGCCGACGCCGATAAATATTATACACGGGAATATACCAAGCTTTACGCCAAGATACAAATAATCAAGCAAGCCGGGGGCAATATCGGGATTATTCCCCATAAGCGACTGCCAATCTATATGTGCAGACTCGTTTATAAATATCTCGGAGTGGAACATTTCCGCCCCGGGCAAATTCGTCAAAAGCATACCGAAGGCTATCGGTAAAAGCAACAACGGTTCAAACTTTTTAACGATGGCCAAATACATCAGTACTGCAACGATTACATACATTACAAGTACCAACGGATCGTTACCTATAAGATAAAAGCCCGTTGTTTTTGCAAAATTTATAATACTTTCCAACATAAGAGCTCCTTATGCCAAAGTGCACAAAACCGCACCGGATTCAACCGTATTGCCGCCGGAAACGCATACGGATGTTATCTTACCGTCACGGGGGGCGCATATTTCATTTTCCATTTTCATTGCTTCAAGTATCATAAGAACGTCGCCGCGTTTAACATCCTTACCTACCGTAACGTTTACTGTGCTTATAGTGCCTGCCATCGGGCATTTGATTTCTTCATCAGATGAAGAAGCGTTTGATACAACAGGCTGCGCCGCTTTTTGTACGGGTTGTGCAGGCGCATTTTTTATTTCTTCTGCCGAAACCTCTTCAAGCTGGATCTCGTATAATGTACCGTTTACGTTAACTTTAAAATATCTCATTTTTCAAACTCCTTAAATCTTCTTTATGGAAACTATGCGTAACGAATTTGCTTCTTCGCCCATATACTCCGCAAGTGCTGCGGAAACTGCTGCAACAAGCTGTTCCCTATTGGGAATATCTTCATCTTGTTGTGCAGCATTTGACACGGAAGGCTGTGCGGTTTTCTCTGTTTGCGAAACTTCCTTCGGGCTACGGCAAATAACACCCAAAAGCTTGCAAACGCCGATAATACCTACCAAGCCTAAAAAAACGATAGACACCCCTAAAAAACAAACAAGCCAGTCGGTGTTTGAAAAAGGGGTAACCACTGTTGTTAACAGCATTTTAGATTTACCTCTTCCTATTAAAATTACTATGTTATAATTATACCCATATGGGAAAATAATACATCATCAATTTATTGCCAAATATTAAATGATTTTTTTTATTTTTCACATTTTTTGCGCCTTATTTTTTAATAGAACGAAAAATACTGCATAAACTAACAAAAAAGAAAGGAGCAAAATAATGAATAAGCACATTACTGAAAATATAAGAAAGGCAGAATACTCTGCCGATCTGACACAAGCAGGCATTAAGCGTTTTATGAACATGGGGCACGCATCACACGAAAAGCTTATCGGTATTACCGAAAAAGCACCCGTTTGCAACAATACCGAAGCATTAAAAAACGACCCTGATATTCAATAATTTCTTAATAACGGATTAGAATCCTTTTGCATAATCCGCGCTTTTGAAACTGTAATATATTCGTCATCTGCGATTATGTAATGGTCCGCAAGCGTTATTTCAAGCAGTTCCAAGGCTTTTCGCAAAGCATCGGTTACTGCTAAATCGTCAACCGAGGGAAATGCTATTCCATTAGGATGATTATGTGCCAATATTACGAAGCTTGCATGCTTGAACAGTGCAATTTCCGCCAATTGCCTTATATTTATTCCCGCAGAGGTAACCGAGCCTTCGTAAACGACGCGCATTTCTATCAATCTGCGTTTATTATCAAACAATAGAATACTTACCCTTTCATTGCCCAGCCCTGCATATTTTCCTACAAGAAAGCTGCCTATTTTTTCGGGTGTGTCGAGGGTAAGTCTTTCTATTGAGCGCCTGTCTGCTTCATAATAACGAAAGCTTGAATTGATTACTTTAAGAAAAACGGCGGCGTTTTCACCCATTCCCTCCACAGAGGCTATTTCTTCCTTTGGGGCTTGTAAAACAGCCGAAAAAGATCCGAATTTTTCAATAAGCCTGTGTGCTATGGGATTTGTATCAACACGCGGCAACGCGTAGAACAATAGAAGCTCTAACGCATTATGCGGTTCGAAATTATCAAGATCGTCATTCAGAAAACGTTTTTTCAGACGCGCTCTGTGTCCTTCTGCCATTGAACTTTCTCCCTAATTAAGATTATTTGCCGTTTTTATCAAGCAAAGATTTTTTGATATCCCACAATTTTTGCGACAAATCGACGTAATAATTATGCGGATTTTCGAATCTTGTAACTTCATCCCACAAGGTATCTATTTGTTCTTTGCAATAGCTGCGTATTTCTTCAATGCTTGGCATATCATATATACACCTTCCGTTTTTAAAAATCGGAACAAGCATTTCGCGGACGGTATAGTCGGTTATGGTTTTTCTTTTCCACGTGTAGTACGGATCAAACAATTCGTACGGCTTGGTAAAATCAGGTGTTTCATCGTGCACACATAAAAGATCGGCTATCGCCTTTCCGGTGTTGTTTTCATAAAAGCGATACAGCTTTTTGAAGTGCGGATACGTTATTTTTTCGGGGTTTTCGCTTATTTTTATTTTAGGCGAAACGTTACCGTTTTCATCTTCTACTGCGGCAAGCTTGTACACACCGCCGAACACAGGCTCGCTTTTAGAGGTTATCAGCCTTTCGCCAACGCCAAAGGCATCAATGGCTGCACCTTGATTTAAAAGATCCCTGATTATATACTCATCAAGTGAATTAGAGGCAAGTATTTTACAATGGCTATACCCTGCATTATCAAGCATTTTTCTTGCCTTACCTGACAAATACGCTATATCGCCGCTATCCAGCCTGATAGCCAAAGAAACGTTTTTATTATCCTTGCCGAATACGTTATCAAATGCTTTTATGGCATTCGGAACGCCGCTTTTTAGCACGTTGTAGGTATCTACCAAAAGCGTTACGCTGTTTGGATACGTTTTACAATACGTTTCAAACGCTTCATATTCGGAATCGAACATTTGAACCCAAGAATGCGCCATAGTTCCGCCGGACGGAACGCCGTATTCTTTATCCGAAATAGCACACGCCGTACCGCTGCACCCTGCAATATATGCCGCCCTTGCGCCCAATATTGCGCCGTCTGCACCTTGCGCCCTTCTCGAACCGAATTCTGAAACAGCCCTTCCGTTTGCCGCGCGCACTATACGGCTTGACTTTGTTGCTATCAACGATTGATGATTTATTGAAAGCAAAACAAACGTTTCAATAAGCTGTGCCTCGATTGCTTTTGCGCGTACTGTTATCAATGGTTCCCGCGGAAAAACAGGCGTTCCCTCCGGCACGGCCCACATATCACCCGAAAATTTAAAATTACGCAGATACTCTAAAAAATCTTCTGAAAATATGCCTTTATTTCTTAAAAACTCGATATCTTCATCTGAAAAATGAAGATTTTCGATATATTCTATAATTTGCTGAAGCCCCGTAGCGATGGCAAAACCGCCGCCGTCGGGTACACGGCGAAAGAAAACATCGAAATAAACTATCTTGTCTTTCATACCGTTTTCAAAATAGCCGTTGCCCATAGTAAGCTCGTAAAAATCGCACAGCAGCGAATAATTTTTTTCGTACATACTGATTACCTCTTATCGTCAAGTATAAAATTACATAAAAAACTTGACTTTTATGACTTTTTTTGCTATAATGCCTTTTACCATTCAAACAAAAGGGAGAAGTTTTACCTTATGAATAATAAACAAAAGATATACAAAATGGTTCTTGCCGCTGTATTTACGGCACTTATAATTGTTATGTCCTTCACACCGCTTGGTTATTTACGTGTCGGCTTTGTTTCAATCAGCTTTATGACTATTCCTGTGGCACTTGGCGCAATATTACTTGGCCCGTGGTACGGTGCATTTTTCGGATTGATTTTTGGCATAACAAGCTTTATTCAATGCTTTACCGGTGACCTTTTCGGTGCTGCCCTTGTCGGCATAAGCCCTGTTTTCACTACGATTACTTGTATCGTTCCCAGAACGTTGATAGGTATTTTCTGCGGATTGATCTTTTTGTGCATCAAAAAAGCATCTGCCAAAAACGACATAGGCGCATTTCTTACCGCAAGCATGTCTGCACCGCTTATAAACACGGCCTTATTTATGGGCTGCATGATGTTATTCTTTTACAACAATCCTGCTTTCCATACAGCGCTTGAAGGCCTTGGCATTACGGGATACACCAACATATTTACACTTCTTTGGATAATGATCGGAACAAACGGAATAATCGAATTCTTCGTTTGCGGTATAGTTTCCTTTGCAGTTTCAAAATCGCTTAATTCCGTATTTTCAAAAATTACAGCGTAACCTCGGTATAACTGCCCTTACAAAGGGCGGTTTTTTTATTGTTCAAAATAAGAACGCCGCCGCTTTTATCCGTATAAACGCGGCAAAGCTTGCCGTCGAATTCTACCTTTACGATACCGCCGCATAGCGGTACAGAGCCGCATATTTTTTTCAATCCGCCCAAATTCGGGCAAACTTCAAAGGTTTCAGCGCCTGCGCTTGTGGCACGAACACCCAAAAAGTATTTTCCGAAAATATAAACAGGGCCCGCCCCCCATGCATGGCAAAGGGATTTACCGTATTTCATACCGTACATTGAGTAATGCTGTTCGCCCTTCTCTTCGGGAATATATTGTTCCCAAACGGAAGTAGCACCAAGCTTTATCATATCGCCCCAATAAGAACGTATAAGACGAGTTGCATATTCCGTATTGCCTGTTTTACAAATCGCATCTGTTTCAAAAAATTTGAAATACGGTGTGGTTATCTGTGTTATTTGATCGTTATTCAACACGTTTTTTATTATAAGCGCGGTTTGGTGCGGCGTTGCAAAATCGTAAAGTATTGCAAATATATTTGCATGGCGCGTTACGTGGTTTCTGCCTGATGTATAGCTGTCGATAAAAGCGCCCTTTTCTTCATTCCAGAAATACTTGTTGATATTATCGTAAAGCCTCTCTGCCCTTTGCATATATTCATCACCGCTTTTGCCGACAGCCTGTGCAAGATGCGACATTGATATCATTGCTTGGTAAAGCAGTATTTGCTCGGCGCAAGGTGCACCGTCTTTATCAATGTCTGACCAATCTATAAATATCCAATCACCCGGTTTGTGAACCACGAAGCCGTTTTCATCAAGGCGAGAAATTATAAATTCGCACAATGATTTAATTTTCGGATAAAAGAATTTTATAAATTCATTATCCTTTGAAGAAAAATAATAATCGTACGTGCCTATTATCAAATACAACGAATAATCGTTTATGGTGTTAATGTGCGTATTTATCGGGTCTTTTCCGCGCAGCGCCGTTAACGTGCGCCTTACTATCGGATAATCTAAAAAAAGATATTCGTTTATTTTATAGCTTTGGTAGGCATCGCCCGACCATACCCACCTATCGCGCTTTATGCCGTCTAAAAAGAACTCGCGCGCATTTAAATGGAATGTATATGACGAAACATCCCATATTTTATTCAGCAATTCATCATCGCATTTAAAGCTTCCTTTATATTCAAAAGGAATATACTCATATTCGGCGTAAACGTTAAAATCCATAGCACATTCAACGGGGATAAACACGTATCTGAACGCACGCGAAGATAAAACCGCATTACTTTCAACAACGTCTTCAAACAAGTACGTATCAGAATTTGCAGAAAGTGCTTCTGCATCACTTTCGCCAAAATAAACCGTGATTTTTTCGGTGTTCGTTCGTTCTATATGAAGCTTTGCAAACAGCTCCCTTCCGAAATCAAACAGCACGCCGTTTTTAATCTGGTTTTTGCTTACATGATCAACACGTTGATATTCAAATTTAAAAACCTCGGGATCATCAGTGGAAAGGGTATATTCAGGCTCGTCACCTGCGGGTATTCTTTCTTGTGTGTTGCACCCGCACATCCAGCTTCTGTCAGATACAACATCATCACCTTGGCAGTAAATGCACGGCAGCCCGACAGGCTTGGTAACAAGGACGTAAATATTATGTTCACCTATGGTGTACTGTATATCGGTATTAAGAATATATCTTTTTCCATCCAACTGAACGAAGCCGTTTGCATTGGATATAACCTTAAAGCTTCCGCTTTTTTCAGCCTTGAAGCTTTTTTCAAAAGAAACCGTAGGGTAAGGGGCGTAAAGCTGCCACATGGGCGGAACTTTAAAGCCGAATTCGTCCCTGCGGGAATGCAAAAGCGTACTATGAAATATTTCGTAGTCGCCTTTATACCAGATCCATTTTGCTTGTTTCATAATATTATTCAAATATCGTTTTACCGTTTGCAAGAAGTGGTGTTTTTTTCATAACGGTATAGTATTCGCCGCTTTCTTCAAAATTTAAATTCTCGTATATGGAAAGTGCACGGATTATATAATCGGGATTTACGTACCCGTCTGTACTTGCACATAGGGTTACCGAAAGGTATATCGCGCCTTGATCGTATCTTGCGTACGGGTTCTTGATTCCTTCCGAGATATCTGCCTGCATAAATCCGCTTTTGGTTTTTTTGGTACGCTTTTGTATTATAATCGGTGAGCAAAGGCAATTTTGTATTTTTTGCGCCAGCTCTTCCGATGCGTTGTTGCATACCAGTTTGAATTCGTATATAGCCCATTGCATATCCTCCAGCTTTGAATTTGGAAAATATACGCGCTTTATTTGAATATCCGCAGGTAAATTTGCGTTTAACCTATTTTTGATATCCTCGCAATCGACAGGCGGCAAAACGCGGATATCCAAAAACTCACACAAGCTTTCAGCACCAAGGGAAAGCGGAAGTGAAAATACAAGCTTCGGGTGCGGATTAAAGCCGTTGGTGTACCAGATAGCAACCTTAGAACGGGTAAACACAGACTTTAAGGTTCTGTTCAAATCAAGGTGGGAAATGAATTTTGCTTTGCCCGTTTTAATAAATTCAAGCCTTACTTTTTTGTATTCGTTGACGGACACCATGTGCATTCCCCTCCTAACCTATTTGCACCGCAGGCGGCACAATTATTCATGCAGTTTTCTGTTACTTTATTCTCATATGCCTTGTGGCGTTCGCGAAGCAAAAATTCTTTCGTAACGCCGCAATCAATAATATCCCACGGAAGTATTTCGTCTTCTGCAAATTCTCTGTTTGCATAGAAAGATGGGTCGATACCGCAATCTTCAAACACCTTTAACCAGCCTTCGTAATCAAAGCATTCATCCCACGCATCGAATTTAAATCCGCGTTGTTCGGCAAGTGCCAGCGCTTTTGACAATTTTCTGTCACCCCTGGCAAACACCGCTTCAATACGGCTTACATCTGCGTCGTGATAACTGTATTTTATAGATTTATCTGTAATTGCATCGCCAAGTATTTTTTGTTTTTCTGCCAATTCGTCCATAGTTGCCTGTCTGTCCCATTGGAATGGGGTAAACGGTTTAGGTATAAAGCACGCAACGCTGATGCTTACGGTTGGGCGGCCCTTCGGGCGGTTTTCCGTAGCATAAAATTCATCAACCACAGATTTAGCAAGTTGTTCTATACCAAGAACATCTTCATTCGTTTCGGTAGGCAAGCCGCACATAAAGTACAATTTAACCTGACTTCTTCCGCCTTCAAACGCGGCGCGGCAAGCCTCGAAAATATCTTTTTCACGAATATTCTTATTTATGGCATCGCGCAAGCGTTGAGTGCCTGCCTCCGGTGCGAAGGTTAAGCCGGTTGACCTTACTGACGATATTTTTTTCATCAATTCCCTTGAAAAGCTGTCTGCACGCATTGAAGGCAAAGAAAGGCTTACCTTGTTATCGTCAGTCCATTGCAAAAGCTTGTCTGTCAATTCGCGAATGTGAGGATAATCGGAAATAGAAAGCGAACACAGAGATATTTCATCATACCCCGTATTTTCATACAATATCTGTGCTTCCTTATTTAACTTATCCGCGCTTTTAGCCCTTGCGGGGCGATATATCATTCCCGCCTGACAGAAACGGCACCCCCTTGGGCAGCCGCGATACACTTCCAAAACTATGCGGTCGTGCACCGTTTCGATGTAAGGCATTACGAATTTTTCGGGAAAATACGTTTTATCAAAATCTTTTATTATTCTTTTCTTTATTTTGGGTGGAATATCGTCGTACTTGGGCGTATATGATTTCACCGTGCCGTCTTCATTATACGAAACGTCGTACAATGAAGGAACGTAAAAGCCTTCAATTTTTGCCGCCTCGTGCAAAAATTTTTCCTTCGTATAATCGTGCGATTCCTTCATTTTTATATAAAGATTGCAAAACTCTACAAGTGCTTCTTCGCCTTCACCGATAGAAAATACATCAAAAAAGTCTGCTATTGGTTCTGCATTGTACGAGCACGGTCCGCCGCCGATAACTATCGGAAATTCCTCGCCCCTATCTTTGGCAAGAAGCGGGATACCTGCCAATGTAAGCATATTTAAAACGGTGGTATAGCACAGCTCGTACTGCAGCGTGAAGCCAAGTACATCAAAATCTTTAACGTTATCGCCGCTTTCATGGGCGTAAAGCAAAATGTCGTTTTTCTTCATTTGCTGCTGCATATCGTCCCACGGGGCATATACCCTTTCGCACCATATATCGGGCTGCTCGTTAAGAACACCGTAAAGTATCCGCAACCCAAGGTTGGACATACCTATTTCATATGTATCAGGAAACGCAAATGCAAAACGGCACTTTACGTTTTCTTTATTTTTTACTATCTGCCCGTATTCCCCGCCCGTATATCTTCCGGGCTTTAAAACTTTTCGAAGAATACCGTCAAGGTTATAACTGTTATTCAAGATCACATACTCCAAATATATATATTATTATATTTAATATTATACATATAAACGACGCGAATGTCAATATTTAACGTTACCTTTTTCGATATACGGTCTTTGTTGAAAAAAACAAAAAAATATGATAAAATTCAATAAAAAGTGAAACCAAACGCAATTTTTAACGGCATATAAGGTGAAGGAGGAAAAAATATGGCCTTGCAAGACAATATTATAGTTGACCTGTTTTGGCAACGGCACAGCGATGCTATAACCAAAACAGACGAAAAATACGGCAAAATGCTTTACGGCATATCATTTTCTGTATTAAGCAACACGCAAGACGCGGAAGAATGCGTTAACGACACGTATTTTACAGCCTGGAACCGTATGCCAGACGAAAGACCTACATATTTGGGGGCGTTTTTATCAAAAATAACGCGATGCCTTTCCATAGACAAATACCGTAAAAATAATTCTGAAAAGCGCGGAGGCGGAGAGATTTGCGGTGAATTGGAAGAATGCATCCCCTCTGATTACGATGTTTTTTCTGAAATAGAAAATGCCGAGCTTTCATTATTGATTAACAAATTTATTGCTTCGTTAAACGAAGAAAAACAAATGATCTTTGTGCGCAGGTATTTTTACAACGATTCCATAGAGCAGATTTCAAAGCGTTTTTCTCTTTCCACGTCAAAGGTTAAATCCACATTGCACCGTTTAAGGGCATTATTAAAAAAACAGTTGGAGGAGGAAATGCTATGAACGACAAACACACCTGTGCCGAAAAGCTGTACGACGCATTAGGAAATATCAGCGATGAATACATTTTTCGTGCTGAAGCATACCGCCAAAACCGTTTTCGCCCCCAAAAAGTGCTTTCCGCATTGGCCGCTTGCATTGCTATACTGATATGTATATCAAGCGCAGTAAGAATGACGTCAAAAAGCAACGATTTACAATCGGATTTGCAAGCAGTATTGCTTAACTGCGAAGCTGCTTCAACCGACGTATCGCAAATCGACCTTTTCGACGGTGAAAAAAAGCTTGTCTGGCTTTTTGACGGAAGCTATTACACAGCAAAGCTTTCAAATAGCGAGTACCGCAATTTAAATACTGTTTCAAAAAGTAATTTTGAAACAGCACAACCTAATGAAGATATTTCAATTTCCGTTTGGCTGTGCGACGGAAACGGCTTGGTAACAAGTCCGTATTTGCACGAATCTTCGGGTAACGCCTATTGTAAATTATTTGATTACAAGGCAGAGATAGTACCCAACGAAAAATTCACCTCACTTGTTTACAAATACATTATTTAAGGGAAGGTTTTATTATGAAAATAAAAATTTTTACAATTATCACCCTTTGCGCCCTGCTTCTTTCCTCTTGCGGCGCAGCTTCAAAAGACAATGTTAACAACGACAACAAAGGTAATAACAACTTATTCAACAACTTTTTAGACGGTAATATTCAATACGGCGCAGCGGCAGATATGGAAGTTTCTGTCGATCAATCCGGTGCTATTCTTGTTAAACCGGACAACACCGTAACGAATCAATCAAAACCAAACGACACGACAGAATTTGGAAAAATAATAGAAAACGAGTTTGTTTCCGCCTCTGAAAACAACGTTTCAACCTTTTCGGCAGACGTTGATACCGCATCATACGCTTATTTTCGTAAGCTTGTAAATTCAGGATGCACCTTACAGCAGATAATCGCTACCTCAAACGGTTCGCTTCGTACGGAAGAATTTATAAATTATTTTGATTACAATTACAACGAACCTGCAAACGGCGAGCTTTTCGGCATTACAACAACTGCATCAACCTGCCCATGGAACGAAAACAACGTACTGTTAACTATCGGGTTAAAAGCCGATGATGCCGTTTTAAAAACGAAGAACAACCTTGTTTTCTTAATAGACGTTTCGGGCTCGATGCAGGCAGATGACAAATTGAAGCTTTTGCAAAAATCCTTCGGATATCTTACAAGAAATCTTACAGAAAATGATACGGTTTCCATAGTTACGTATGCAGGCGAAGAAAAAATCGTTCTTGACGGCGCAAAAGGCAACGAGCAAGACAAAATATTAAACGCCATAAACAATCTTGAAGCAGGCGGATCTACAAACGGCGAATCCGGCTTAAAAACTGCGTATATGATCGCTGAAAAATACATGTCGTCTGATGCCAACAACAGAATAATAATGGCTTCCGACGGTGATTTAAACGTGGGTATATCTTCTGCAGAGGAATTAAAAGCCTTCGTTGAAACGAAGCGCGATATCGGCGTATATCTTTCTGTGCTTGGCTTTGGAATGGGCAATTATAAGGATGCAGCAATGGAATCGCTGGCAAACAACGGCAACGGCGTTTACTATTACATAGACGGCGAAACGGAAGCGCAAAAGGTACTTGAAGAAAAGCTTATATCTACCCTTTACACCATAGCTAAAGACGTAAAGCTTCAACTTACATTTAACGAGAATAACGTTGAAAAATATCGCCTTGTCGGATACGAAAACAGACTTTTACAAAAAGAAGATTTCGACAATGATACAAAAGATGCAGGCGAGCTTGGTGCCGGCCACAGTGTTACGGTATGCTACGAATTGAAGCTTAAAGATTCTGCAAAAAATTCTTCTTCTGAATGGATGAAGCTTGCAGTAAGGTATAAAAACCCTAACGAAGAAGTAAGCAAATTAAACGAATACACGTTTAACAGTGATATTTATACAGATACCCCCGATGAAGATTTTAAATTTATCGGCGCTCTTATTCAAACGACAATGATACTGCGCGAAAGCGAATATGCGAACGGAAAAACATTTAAAGACGTACAGGAAATATTAAATACGTTAAATCTTAAAAATGATTTTTACAGGTATCAATTCAGCGAGTTGATAGGCAAGCTGGTTGATTAGTAAATATCTCGTTTTTCCTACATAATAAAGCAAGGCAGATGCACCAAAACGGTGCATCTGCCTTGTGCATATCGACTAAATACTAAAAGCGTGTAAGCATACACTTACACGCTTTTGATTATTTCCAATCCTTTTTATCCTTGATGTCATTATATATCGCCATGTAGCTTTCGTGGCGTGATAGCTTTATACTGCCGTCTTCAACCGCTTTTGATATAATGCACCCTTCTTCCCCCGTGTGGGAGCATTTTTTGAACTTACATTTAAACAAAAGCTCTTCAAACTCGGGAAAAAGATACGGTAAATCTTCCTTTTTAAAGAAATCAAAATGCTCAAAATCAAGCATGCTAAAGCCCGGGGTATCTGCAAAATAAACATCTTTAAAAACTTGATGAAGCTCTGCCTTTCGCGTGGTGTTTTTCCCACGTTCTATTTTTGCGCTTATCTCACCCGTTTCGCAGCAGAGCGATGGAAAAAGCGCGTTTAGAAGGGTTGATTTGCCAACGCCCGATTCACCCGCAAACACACATATTCCGTGCTGTTGTGAGCAAAAAAGCGACAGCTTTTCAATACCGATATTTTCTTTTGCAGAGGTTACGAAGGCATCATATCCGATAGACTGATACGTATTGACGATATCCTCGGCTGCTTTGTAATCCAACTCTGCCTTGGTTACGGTTATTACAGGCTTGATATTATTATGCTCTGCAATGGCGCACAGCTTATCACAAAACAAATACGACGGTGAAGGGCTTGCCGCGGCACATACGATAAACATAGTATCAATATTTGCCATAGGCGGCCTTATAAGAGAATTTTTTCTTGGCAATATTTCATCTACGCAATATTCCCCGCCGCTTTTTTTCAGCACCACATCATCACCCGCCAGTGGGGTTATTTTTTCAAGCCTGAAAAGTCCCCTGGCAGAACATTTTTTATAAATTTTGCCGTCTTCAGCCAAAACGGTATATTTACCGCCAACGCCGAACATTATTTTTCCTTTGATATTTTGCATTTATTGAATCACGTCATTCTCGTCTATTTGCGGCAAAAAATCATCCTCGCGCGGAAGATACGTATCCTCTGACGGGGTATCTATACCGCCTTGGCTTGATAAATCATCGTTATCAGAATCTACCGCATCTGAATCTTCAGGCGCGCCGCCTTCGCTTAATATAAGATCTACAACGGTATAACGCGGAAATTCTGCATTTTCCGCAAGGCTTTGCTTTGTAACCACGTTTCGCGCATCGTCATCGGGAAGATATTTGACATCGCCAATAACAAATCCGCATTGAACAAGAAGCTTTATCGCCTCTGTACCGTCCATTCCTACGACGTACGGCATAATTATATTCATGGTTTTTTCGCCCTTGCTTACATATACGGTAACGATACTGTCAGGCTTTACGGAAGAACCTGCAACAGGCTCTGTTCTTATAACGTATCCTTCGGGAATAGCATCGTTATATTCCTTTGTTTCACGCAAGACAAACGAGTGCTTGGTTTGATTTTCCTTTACAACGTCGCTATACATCTTCATAGTGAAGTCGGGTAATTCAACCTCTTCTTCACCAATATAAACGGTAATTTCAAGCGGAAGCGTATCTACGTATTTTTTAGTGATCCCTGCCGTGGGGTTTTGGTTTACTATCGTATTTACTTCCGTTTTTTCACTTACCACGCTTGTAAATTTGACCGTTACGGAAAAGCCCATGCTTTCCAGCTCGTCAACGTAGGCCTGAGAATAGGCGTTGCCTATGCACTGCACAACCTCCATTTCCTTTGAGGTATCCTGCATAGAATCCGATATATGATAAAACAATATTATTACAACTATCGAAACTACGATAAGAAACGCCGCAAGCACGCCATATACAGTAGGCATAAGGCTTGTACCGCGTATTATTACGTGTTTATTCGTTTTGTCTTCTTTTTTATTTTTTCCTTTTTTCGAAGACGGATTTTCGCCCGCCGGGCGGAACATAATGTTTGGATTTTCTTTCAAAGCACGTATATGCTTCATCATTTGCTTAGCGCTTTGATACCTTGTTTCGGGCGATTTTTCCATAGCGCGAAGAATTATCTGCTCTAACCCCATAGGTATTTCGGGATTTACATCACGAGGGGATTCGGGTTCTTCATTTACTTGCTTCATCGCTACCTGAACCGGTGTATCACCCACGAAGGGAAGCTTTCCGCAAGCCAATTCGTACAGCATTACCCCAACGGAATACAAATCGCTTTTAGAATCCGTTTTGCTTGCACTTGCCTGTTCCGGACTTACGTAATGAACCGTTCCTATCGCCTTATCACTTGCCGTAAGGGTATCTGTATCCGGCAATTTTGCTATACCAAAGTCGGCAACTTTAACGATACCGTTTTTCAAAACAAGAATATTTTGCGGCTTGATATCACGGTGGATAACGCCCTTTGAATGTGCATGGTCAAGTGCGCGCAATATCTGTTCTACTATGTTCAGCATTTCGGTTAATGAAAGATTACCCTTACGCTTTACGTATGTTTTAAGGTTTATGCCCTCGATGTATTCCATAACGATATATTTTTGTTTTTCTTTTACGGAAACATCGTAAATATTTACTATATTTTCATGCGAAAGCATAGCAACAGCCTTTGATTCGTTTATAAAGCGGTGAACGCTTTCAGCATCATTAGCCATATCGTCTTTCAGCATTTTTATAGCAACCGTGCGCTTCATAAGAATATCTTCAGCGCGGAAGACTATTGCCATTCCGCCCACGCCGCAAAGTTTTTCTATTTTATAACGCTTATCAAGAACGGTGCCTATATATTCTTCATATTTTTCCATACAGTAATCCTCTTTACATCGAGAGAAGTACAACGGTGATATTATCCCCGCCGCCGTTAGCGTTAGCTTTATCTACAAGCATTTGGCACGCCTGCTGCTGCGAGGGTGTTTCGGTTATTATCTTTAATATTTCTTTTTCAGTTATATAATTTGTCAAGCCGTCTGAACACAGAAGGACATATTCAACAGTGTTATCGTTTTCAACCACAAAAAAGTCAGGCTCGACCTCGTTATGTGTGCCGACAGCCCTTGTTATAATGTTCTTTCTGGGATGCTTTTCTGCTTCGTCGGGCTGTATCATTCCTTCATCAACGAGGTACTGAACGTACGAATGGTCTTTCGTTATTTGTGAAAGACTTCCGTTTGCTACAACGTACATTCTGCTATCGCCCACGTTTATGCAGTACAACTTTTCTTCCGTTGCCAAGCAGCAAACAAGCGTCGTGCCCATACCCTCAAGTTCGGGCAAGGTAGAGCTTTTTTCATATACTGCATTATTGGCTTTGTTCACGCCTTGAACCATTACCCTTCGCATTCTGGCTTCGCTTATTTCCAAATTGCCTTCCGGCGAGGATATAGCTTCAAGCGCCTCATTCATGAATGACGAAAACTCGTACATGGCAATAGTGCTTGCCTCGCATCCGCCGTTTGTACCGCCCATGCCGTCGCAAACAACACCGAGAGCCATGTTTTTGGATAACATTTTTGTATAATAATTATCCTGATTGACTTTTCGTACATTTCCGATATCACTTATACCAAATATGTGCATATTTTCCCCCTTATGAATTAAAGGTTTGCGTATTTCTTTTATTTTGATTTTCCGAATATCTAAGCTGCCCGCAGGAAGCGTTGATATCAGAGCCTAAACTTCTTCTTCTCGTTGCCGTTATTCCCTTTTTTCCAAGAACGGCTATAAAAGTGCTTATCGTATTATCATCACTTTTTACAAATCCGCGTTCTTTAACGGAGTTAACAGGTATCAAATTAACGTGCACGGGGCAACTGCCCATATGCTCGCGCAAAAGACGCCCCAATTTTTCAGCATGTTTGGAAGAATCGTTAACGTCTTTTATCATCGTATATTCAAAAGATATTCTTCTGCCTGTTTTTTCAAAATATTCGCGACAGCTTTTCAGCAAAGGAATTATTGAATATTTTCGGTTTACAGGCATTAAGGCATTACGCGTTTCATCATCACACGCGTGAAGCGATATCGACAGCGTTATACCCAATTTTTCGTTACCTAATTTTTCGATAGCCGGTATTATGCCGCATGTTGAAACGGAGATATGGCGTGTGCCGATATTCATACCGTTTTCGTTTGAAACAAGGTGAAGAAACTTTATCGTATTATCATAATTATCAAGCGGTTCGCCTATTCCCATCATAACAATGTTAGATATACGCTTTTGCATATCTTTTTCCACACACAGTACCTGCCCAAGCATTTCAGAGGGTGAAAGCCTTCTTGAAAGCCCTTTTAACGTTGAAGCGCAAAATTTGCACCCCATAGCACATCCTGCTTCTGAAGATATACATATCGTATTGCCGTGATTATATGTCATAAACACGGCTTCTATAAGCTCGCCGTCAAAAAGTTTAAGTAAGTATTTTACCGTTCCGTCTTTAGAAACGAATTTTTTCTCTACAACGGGGGTTTTTATTATCACGTTTTCTTTAAGATGCTCGCGCAGTTGTTTTGGCAAATTCGACATTTCGTCAAATCCGCACCCCGAATGAAGCCATTTGAACAACTGCTTTGCCCTGTACGACGGTTGCGACATGCTTACAAGGTATTCTGAAAGCTCTGCCTCCGTACAAGATAAAATATCAAATTTTTCCGTCATATTTTTTCAATCACAGCGATATAGAATCCGTCCGTACCGTTAAGGTGCGGCATAAGGGTACGTTGGCAAAGCAACCTATATCCCGTATTTTCCTTCAGAAATTTTTCTACGTTTTTGCCGTTTTCCTCTTCATTGAGGGTGCATGTGGAATAAAGCAGCCTGCCGCCCTTTTTAAGATATGCAGCAGATGAGTAAAGTATTTGAAGCTGGGTATCCAAAAGCGAGGATATATTATCCATATCCTTATAACGAAGGTCGGGCTTTTTGCCGATAACGCCCAAGCCCGAGCACGGCACATCGCATATTACCCTATCCGCTATGCCAAGCATTGCATCTTCAACCGGTAATTTACCGTTTCTTACGCTTGATTTAACTATGGTGACACCCATTTTTTCGGCAGTTTTGGATATAAGGCTTATTTTACTTTCGTGCAGATCGTAAGAATAGATGATACCCTCGTTATTCATCGCCATTGCTGCAGAAATGCTTTTGCCGCCGGGTGCAGCGCATACATCTACAACAGTCATCCCCGAAGAAACGCCGAGGGCGCAAATGGCTATCTGGCTTGCCTCGTCTTCTATAAAAGCGGTGTTTCCTATTATATTTTCAAGTGTTGGTATATCTATATTCGACAGTATTCTTACCCCAAACGGACTTTCCGATGTGGGAACGCACGGAATATCGTGTGCTTGTAATTTTCCAATAACATCGCTTGTGTTGCTGTTTAAAGTATTAACGCGCAGCGTTATAAATTGTGCCGATTCATCAAGGTATTGAAGCATTTTTTCGCATTCTTCCCCACATGATGAATAAAGCGCGCGCACAACGCCCTTATTAACGGAATATCTTACCGAAAGATACATTTCAAAATCGTCTTTCGGAAAAGAAAAATTACCTTTTCTTCTTAAATATTCGCGCAAAACTGCGTTTACAAATGACGATGAAGAATTGCTTACATATTTTTTTGCAAGCTGAACCCCCTCGTCAACAGCGGCATGGGCAGGTATTCTGTCCAGATATCGAAGCTGATATATCGACATGCGCAAAATGTTTAACATTTGCACAGACATATCTTCTATTTTTTTATTACTTATTTGAGAGATTATATAATCAAGCGTTATTCTTTTTTCAACCGTGCCGTAAAGAAGCTTCGTATATAGCTTTCTTTCTGACCCCTGCAGATTAAACTTTTTTATTGCGGCATCGTTTTCTAAATTGGAATACTTGCCATCTTTTTCGCAACGGCAAAGTGAAAGCAACGCTATCTGTCTTGCAGTGGTATTCATCGTCTTCTTCTGTTACCAATGGAGATATAGTACAATATCTGCATACAAGATACTGCAAGTGCGGCAACGTACGTCATTGCTGCGGCACGGAGTACTTTGCGCGCGCCCTTCAGCTCCTCCTCGTTTAACGTGCCCGTATCGCTTAAGGCTTGCAAAGCTCGTTTACTTGCATCAAACTCAACAGGCAGTGTAACAAGCTGAAACAAAGCCACAAGTCCAAAGCCTATCAAGCCGAGATAGTACAATCCGGCAAGCTCTAACACAAGGCCAAGCAAAATCAACCAAGGGCCGATTTTAGAGCCTATATTACAAACCGGAACAAGTGCCATGCGTAATTTTATAAACGCATAATCCGTGTGGTGTTGTATTGCATGCCCTGCCTCATGTGCGGCTACACCCACCGATGCTATGGAGTTTCCCGAATACACACCTGAAGAAAGGTTTATATGGTTACTTTGCGGATCAAAATGGTCGGTAAGAGTACCTTGAATAGAATTTACGTTAACGCCGTAAACGCCGCCGCCCTTTAACACGCGTTCTGCCGCTTGCGCGCCTGTCATACGGCGGTAATTTGCTATTTTACTGTATTTTGCATACGTTGATTTTACGCTTGCCTGGCATACTAAAGACAGTATAAAAACAGGAAGCATGAATAACATATATGAATAATTTATCATCAAATTCTCCTTATTTCAGAACATCACCTATCTGAATCTGCCTGCCCCTGATAAAATCTGCAGACGACATTTTGCCCTTACCTTCGGGAATCACTTCGTAAACTACAAGCGTGCCTTCGCCGCAGGCAATTTTCAGTTGCGAGGCTTTGCCGTCGCAACTGAATACTTCACCCGGTTGCTTGCCGCTGTTTTCATCAGAATATTCTGCACGTGCAAATTTAAGCATTTTTCTGCCCTTTGCATTTTCAATATATGCATATGCACTTAAAGCAGGATATACGCCGCGTATAAGGTCGTGTATTTGGAGGGCAGATTTTGAAAAATCAATTTTCAACTCGCTTTTTTCAATTTTCTTGGCGTAGGTTGCCAAAGCGTCGTTTTGCTTTTCCGGGGTTATAGTTTTGTTTTTCAACCCTTCGATAGTTTGGATAAGAAGCTGTGCCCCAACGTCTGACATTACCTGCGAAAGCTCGCCATACGTCATGTTGGGCGATATTCTTATTGCTTGCTTTAAAAGCATATCGCCTGTATCAATAAGCCCTTCGCCCATAAACATCGTAGTGATGCCCGTTTGATTTTTTCCATCCATAAGACTGCGTTGCATCGGCGCTGCGCCCCTGTACTCGGGCAGAAGCGACCCGTGAACGTTTATGCAACCCATAGGCGGTATATTCAATACGGATACGGGCAACAGCTTGCCGTATGCCACCACAACGAAAATATCTGCATTTTGCTGTGAAAGTATATTTACAACGCTTTCATCCTTCAAGGTTTGCGGTTGAATACATGGAATATTATGCTCTTCTGCATATATTTTTACAGGCGGGGATTGCATTACCTTTCCCCTACCCTTCGGTTTATCTGTTTGTGTTACAACAAGGCACACGTCGCAATATTTACGCAAAGCATCAAGCGACGGAACTGCAAATTCAGGTGTGCCCATAAAAACTGCTTTCATTATCAGTCGTCAGCCTCCAATTCAGCCATTTCTTCCTTCGTAAGCATATGAACTGCGTTATCGTAGAACAGCACACCGTTCAAATGGTCTGTTTCGTGGCAAATAGCCCTTGCAAGAAGGTCTTCACCCGTTAATTTGAATTCATCACCGTTACGGTCAAGCGCTTTTACGGTAACCTTTGCAGGACGTTTCGTGATACCCCAACGTCCGGGAACGGAAAGGCAACCCTCCAATTCCTGTTGTTCGCCTTTTTTAGATACGATAACGGGGTTTATCAATTCAATAAGCTCGCCCGGTTCCACCTCAATTAAAACAATTTGACGAAGAACGCCCACCTGCGGTGCGGCAAGACCGACACCACCCGAATCGTGAAGCGTATCCTTCATATCATCAAGAAGCTGAATTATGCGCGGCGTTATTTCCGTTACGGGGCGGCTTTTTTTTCTAAGCGTTTCGTCCGTATCCTTTATTATCTTCATTATTGCCATTGTTTATGACCTCTTTCCTTTATTTTAACCGATAGAAGTTGGATTCACATTAATGCTTACGGTCACCTTCGACGGTGCGCGCTTTGCATAATCCTTTAACACATTTGAAAAAAGCGCCCTTGTGCGTTTATTCATTCGGCATTTCACTATAAGCTGCATCCTCCATCTGCCGTTCAAACGGTAAACGGGGGCTTCTATCGGGCCGAATATCTGCAATTTAACATCGCTGTATTCGCCCTTAAGCCGTTCCGTCAACAGGTTGTAAAACTCTGTTGTACAATTGAACATTGCGGGTTCTGCCGTGGAGGTGAACAAAAATACGGCAATATCGCAAAAGGGCGGAAATTTAAGCGCATGTCTTAAAGCTATTTCACCTTTATAAAAGCTTTCGTAATCTTGCTTTGAAGCAAGGTTTATTATCTCGTTGTCGGGACTGAAGGTTTGTATAACGGCGATTCCCTTTTTTTCCGCCCTTCCTGCCCTTCCGACAACCTGCGTAAGCAAGGAAAACGTTTGCTCTGACGAGTGATAGTCTGACGTATAAAGCGAGCTATCTGCCAAAATAACACCGACCAACGTCACGTCGGGAAAATCGTGCCCCTTTGTAACCATTTGCGTACCAAGAAGTACGTCTGCTTTATGTTGGCGGAAATCTGAAAGTATTTTATCGTGCGAGAATTTTTTGCTTGTAGTATCAGCATCCATTCTTAAAACGGAAATACCGTACCCGTATTCTTCTATATCCTGGCATATTTTCTGCGTTCCATGCCCCATATAGGCTATATGTGCAGAGCCGCACTTCGGGCACGTTTCAGGCACGCCGATACGATAACCGCAATAATGGCACAGTAAATAACCGTTTTTCTTTCTTTGTAAAAAGTCTTCCCTCTCTTGCTCGGCATTGTATTTTACCAAGCGTGACGTTGTATGATACGTAAGAGAAACATCGCAGTGCGGGCACATTATAACCTCGCCGCACATTCTGCAACTTAAAAAATTGCTATATCCGCGCCTGTTTAAAAACAAAACGGACTGCTCGCCCCTGTTTTTGGTTTGAACAAGCTCGTTTTTCAAAACCGCACCGATAGCATCGGTAGAACCTGCGGAATAATCCTCGCGCAGGTCGGCAACTACCACCTGCGGCAGCTGCGCCTTGCCATATCGCTGCGTTAACTTAACTAATTGATATTTTCCTGTTTGCGCTTTGTAGTAGCTTTCTATCGAGGGTGTTGCCGATGACAGCAACATTACCGCGTTATGCGCATTGCATCTGAAGCGTGCTATATCGCGTGCGTGGTATTTCGGCGTCATTTCAGAACGATAGGTATGCTCTTGCTCTTCGTCGATTATAATAGCGCCAATATTGTCCAACGGGGCGAATATCGCACTTCTCGTTCCGATAACCATATCTGCCATACCGTTTTTTATTTTTCGGTATGCGTCTGCCCTTTCCCCTGCGGATAAGCCCGAATGTATCACAACGACACGGTCGCCGTATGCGGCACAAAAAATCTTGACTGATTGCGGTGTTAAAGAAATTTCAGGCACAAGCATTATAACCGATCTGCCCATTGATATAACGCTGTCGCACACGGATTTGATAACCTGTGTTTTGCCGCTTCCCGTAACGCCGTGAAGCAATACAGCTGCAGGCTGTCGTTTTCGGCACAAAGCATCTATTTTTTCAAATGCTTGCTGTTGTTCATCGGATAGTGTGCACTTAAATTCAGACCTTTCGAAATTAGCGTACGGATTTTTTAATTTCTCTTCCACCCTTACGCTGAAAATACCCAGACTGCACATTTTTTCTATCATTCCGTCTGAAATACGCGTTATTTCTTTAAGTACGTTTTTTTCAGCCTCGCCGTTTTCATGCAGATAAGTAATTGCATGCCTTGCACTGATGCTTCGTGTTTGCCGCATTGCGTATTGTTCATCAGCTGCAAGCTTGTAAAAATAGGTTTTTCCTGTTTTCGGGGCGTCCTTTGCCAATATCTCTTTTTCAATATAGCCCAATTTTTCAAGCGCATTTAAGGCTATCGAAACAGACTTTCCGAATTCGACCCTCATTGCCGACAGATACGCTTTTTTTCTTGCCGCAATGTATGCGTATATTACCTTCGTTGTTTCGTTTGCGGAAGTATCAAGCTTTTTACATACGGTATAACATTCATCCGGTTCTTTTAAAAGAATGGCAGGTATCATCACCTTTGCCGCCTCGCCGAAAGAACAAAACGTAGTATCGGAAATATATTCGCACAGCTTAAGAAGCTCTTCAGACAGCGAAAGCACCTTATCGTATATACCGATAACGTACTTCATGCCGACAGTAACCTCTTCAACCTCGCATAAAGAACGTATGACGCCAACCGACGGTTTATTTGCATTGCCGAACGACACGGTAACAAATCTTCCGACTTCTGCCCCGTCTGCAATATCTCTGCCCAGAAGGTAGGTATAATCGTTATTGACGTGGTACGGCAAAGACAGTATGTTTACGACTGCCGCTTTCACTTTTTATTCTTCTGAAGTAAGTTTTTCCGCTTCTTGCTTTGCGGCGTCTCTTGCCGCCTTTTCTTCTGCAGAAAGTATTTCAACACCGCCGTTATGAATAAGGGTGATTGCGTTTCTTACAGCCCTTTCATCACGGAGGTTTTTATTTATCATAGACGTTAAGGGTTTGTCTGTTTCTTTTTGGTTTATGCGGCGTTCTGCCTCGGTTCTTTGTTTAACGTATTCGTCAACGACAAGGTGTGCGGTTTTTGCAGTTGCAATAACCAGCTCGTATCTGTTAATGTTTCCCTTTGTAAGTTTGTCAACTGAAGGTGTTATTATTTCCATTTTTCTGTCTCCTTATATCTTGTTATTCATAAATTCGTTTACAAAACCGTCTGTACGGTTTACTCTGCGCCTTTCGGAATTTATTACTTCTCGAAGGGCTTTTACCGCTTCTTGCGGTCTGTCTGTTTCGTTTATTATTAAGTAATCGTAAAGGGGGAATTTTTCAAGCTCTTTTACGGCGGTGGTCAAACGTTTTTTGATAACGTCATCGGTTTCTGTCCCTCTTCCCCTCAATCTCTGCTCCAACGTGGTGTAGTTTGGGGGCAGTATCCATACAAGAACAGATTCAGGATAAAGGTGCTTTACGTTTTCAGCGCCTTGTACTTCAAGCTCAAGAATAACGTTTATACCCTTTTCTGTTTTTCCCCTTACCTCGGATATCAACGTGCCGTAATAATTTCCAACGTATTCGGTGTATTCAAGAAAATCACCGTTTGCAACGTGTTGCTTAAAATCTTCTTCCGACATGAAATGATAGTTTACCCCGTTTACTTCGCCGGGGCGTGGCTGTCTTGTAGTGGCAGAAACGCTGTAAGCACAATCCCCGTCTTGCATTATTTTCGCCAAAACGGTGCTTTTTCCGCTTCCCGCAGGGCCTGACACAACAAGCAGTAAGCCTTTGTTATTCATTGATTTTCCCCCCCTCTGTTTCATCGTCAAGTCGCTCTGCCGCTTTTTCGGTAGGCAAAGCACACAGGATAACTATGCCGTTATCCATCAATATAACGCTTTTTGTTTTTTTTCCGCAGGTAACATCAACCACTTTTCCCAGTTCTTTCGCTTCAGATACCAAGCGCTTTACTGGCGCGGCATCGGGCGTGCATATTGCAGTTACCCTTTCGCGTGCGATGAAGTTACCGTATCCTATATCTGCAAGTTTCATTATTCTATATTCTGTATTTGTTCTCTGATTTTTTCAAGTTCGCCCTTGATTGCGACAACCGTATGGGCAACATCTGTATTCTGGGCTTTGCTGCCTATCGTATTGGTTTCCCTATTGATCTCCTGCAGGCGGAAATCAAGATCCCTTCCCACGGGAACGTCGCTTTCAAGATAATTATCAAACGCGGCAAAATGGCTTCTCAGCCTTACAAGCTCTTCATCTATGGCAACCTTATCAGCAAATACGGCACATTCGGTAAGTATTCTGTCCTCGTTTACCTTTACACCAAATTCAGCAACAACGGCAGAAAGCTTGGTATATAAACGCTTTTCGTATTCTGCGGTGGTTGTTTCAGCCTTTTGTTCGATAACATCAACAAGAGATTCGATATATTGGCGCTTTGCCCTTATATCACTTGCAAGCCTTGCCCCTTCAGAGATTCGTGCGGCGTTAAAGCTGTCAACCGCTTGGCAAAGCACGGTTTTAACATCATCCCAATCGCCTTGAAGATCCTCCTCAGGCTTCGTAACAGTGAATATATCGTGCTGGCGCGCAACCGTCATAACGGAAATATCGTCTTTCAAACCGAATTCGTCGCGCAGCTTGTAAAGCGCATCTATATACCCCCTTGCATAGTCCATATCGATATCTACGTTGCAATTCAAACCGGGAGGTGATTCGATAGAAATAAATACATCAACCTTGCCCCTGGAAATACCGCAGTTTTTCAGATATTCCTTTACCTTTTCTTCCAAAAACAAATACGCCCTGGGCAATTTAATGTTGACGTCAAGAAACCTGTTATTAACAGCCTTCATTTCTACGGTTATATCTTTGCCGGAAAGGCTCTGCCTTGCCCTTCCGTACCCTGTCATACTTTTTAGCATAAAAACCCCTTGAATAATATTATTATCTAATTTAATATTATAAAACACTTTTATTACCTTTGTCAACTTTAATTTTGTTAATAAAATCCGCTATTGTTTACATAAATATATAAAATAATTTACAAATATCTTTCCCGTGCTCTTTTCTATTACCTCTTGAAATGTCCGTGTAGGTATGATATAATAATAAAGATTGATTTAAAGATAGGAGTTTTTCAAACATGAAAGCAGTAGTTACGGTTGTCGGAAAAGACAGCATGGGAATAATCGCAAAGGTAAGCACGGCGTGTGCAGAAGTAGGGGCAAATATTGAAGATATTTCGCAAAGCGTTTTGAAAGAATATTTTGCCATGGTAATGGTAGTCGATATTGACAAGTTAAACATCCCCTTCACAGGATTGGTAGATAAGCTTTCCGCATTGGGCAAAGCTAACGACCTTGATATCAGAGCCATGCATGAAGACATTTTCAATTCTATGCACAGAATATAAGGTGGCGCTATGATCAATCTTAACGATATACTTGAAACGATCAACATGATCAAAGAGGAAAACCTTGACATCAGAACTATAACGATGGGTATCTCCTTACTTGATTGTGCAAGTGACGATTGCAATGTACTTTGCGACAGAATATACGATAAAATAACGAAAACAGCTGAAAAATTGGTTTGCACGGGCGAAGATATAGAAAAAGAATACGGCATACCGATAATAAACAAGCGCGTTTCCGTAACGCCCGTTTCATTGATTGGGGGCAAGCACAGCCCCGAGGATTATGTAAAAATCGCAAAAACGCTTGACAAGGCGGCAAATACGCTTGGAATAAATTTCATAGGCGGATACGGCGCACTTGTAGAAAAAGGATTTACGGACAATTCCTTAAATCTTATTAAGTCCATTCCTCAAGCTTTATCTGAAACCTCGTTGGTTTGTTCTTCTGTAAACGTTGCTTCAACGAAAGCGGGCATCAATATGGATGCTATCGCCATGATGGGCGACACGATACTTAAAACTGCGTATTTAACAAGGGATAACCAGTCTATTGGATGCGCAAAGCTTGTTGTTTTCGCAAACGTTCCGCAAGATAACCCCTTTATGGCAGGTGCATTTCACGGTATAGGCGAAGCAGAAACGGTTATAAACGTTGGTGTTTCCGGGCCCGGAGTCGTAAGCTCTGCCATTAAACGTGCCGGAAGCTGCGATCTTTCGTCATTGGCAGACATAATAAAAAAGACCGCATTCAAAATAACAAGAATGGGCCAGCTTGTTGCACACGAGGCGTCTCGCAGACTTAACGTTCCATTCGGAATCGTTGACCTTTCGCTTGCACCTACACCCGCAGTAGGCGATTCTGTCGCGCACATTCTTGAAAGCATGGGGCTTGAACAATGCGGCGCGCACGGCACGGTTGCAGCACTTGCATTATTGAACGACGCCGTAAAAAAAGGCGGCGTTATGGCTTCATCACACGTGGGCGGACTTTCGGGCGCATTTATTCCCGTTTCTGAAGATGCAGGCATGATTGCCGCAGCTGAATCGGGCGCGTTAAGCTTTGAAAAATTGGAATCTATGACTGCAGTATGCTCCGTAGGGCTTGACATGATAGCTATCCCCGGTGATACACCGGCAGACGTTATATGCGGTATTATAGCAGATGAAATATCAATAGGCGTTGCAAACACAAAAACAACGGCGGTACGTCTTATTCCCGCATACGGAAAAACCGCCAACGACAGCGTGTCATTTGGCGGCTTATTGGGGTATGCACCCGTTATGAAGATCAACAACAGATCTTGTAAAGAATTCATTGCAAGAGGCGGAAGGATCCCCTCTCCCATTCACAGTCTTAAAAACTGATCTTAATCAAGAACAGTTAATACGGTTTGTGCGTAAACCGCCGCCAAGAAATCATTGGGGTGGTTTACGTTATTACCCGTCATATCAAAATAATTCTTGCGTTTCAGCAAGGATTGATGCACCCTTGTTACAGGAACAAGGGCAATTTTATCGCCGTATTCTGCGGCGATTTTTTCAAGCTTTGGTTCGTGTCTGTCCTGGCAATTATAAAAACCCTTTGCGTATTTGTTAGGCAGCATGGTAGATACAAGAAGTATTTCGCAATCGGGATTTATTTCAAACGCTTGATTGATTATACCCCTTATATTGTCTTCAAATTTCGGGTTGCTTCCGTCATTCATGCCAAAGGCTATAAGCAAAAGATCAAACCTTTCGTTTTCGTGAAGCTTTTTAAACTCTTCAACGCCCCAATCAGACGTTTTTCCGCCTACGGAATGGTTAATATAGTTTATATTACAGCCATGGCGGCGCTCAAGCTCTTTACAAACCATTTTAGGCCATATCGGTGCGTAAGGCGGTACATTTATCCAATCTGCACCGCTGGAATTTGCACCAACCGTTATACTGTCGCCAAAAAATGAAAACATAAAATCACTTGCATTTTCAAGAATTTTTGATGTTTTGGGTAATTTTGCCGCATCTTTTTTCGGCACGAAATGCAGCTGTTGACACGTATGTCTGTATTTTACGGAATACTGTTTATCCGATATCGCGCTTGATTCCGTAAAGAAAAGCCAATGCCCGTCTATGCTGCATTGTATCTGCAAGCCGTTTTCACCCTGCGGTGCGGAAAGCACGATATCTTCCCATTTTGTTGGGATAATACGCGAATCATCAGTTAACACTATGCACCCGTCTTCAACGTAAAAATCTTCGTTTACAAAAAATTCTTTTTCAAAGCGCGAATCGTAAAGTGATATAACCTCGCAAACCGGATATGCAAGTTGTATTTTTACTTTGCTTTCGCCGTCTTTTTTTATTGGCCAGAATCTTTCGAATTCCACAATTTCGCCTTGCCAGAAAGGCGTTGTATATCTTTGCATGATCATCCTCCTACAATGGTATTCATCATATGGTATATTATATCAAAAATCGGTGCAATGTCAATACGTTTATAAAATATGCATGTTTAGTTGTAAAAAGTGTGTTACGAAATAAAAAAAATAAAATATATGCCTTGTTATTTTAATATTCTGGGCATATAATAGCATTTGACAATGTGTTTTGAAAGGAGGGGTATCGTATATGTTCAGAAAAAAATCAAACAGGGCGCCGTACTTCAGTAAAGTATTCAAGCCGTTACGCGAAAATGAAAAAACGCCTTTAATAAAATCAATTGAACACCTTCGCCCCAGGGATATCCCGCTTTCAAAATCGGCAAGGGTAACGAAAAGCACGAACCACATACTTTTAGGCGCTATTCGCTATTCCATACTAACCGCAAGCACCCTTCTTTTTATCGGAAGCTGTGCGGCACTTGTCGTATATATATCCAACTATCTGCAGGCTACGGCAGATAACGATTATTTCAGCGACATATTCTACGGTAATTCCTCTGCACTTATTACGGTTGACACACCAAGCCGAACCAACGTGGAAACATTAAGCGTTGACCGTTCGATAGCGGGCGAGGTGATCGACGTTGAATACGAAAGCGGCATTTACAACGAACAGTTTGAGCAAATACGTTCTAAAATTCTCGATCTTAAGCGTCAGAATCCCGACGTATGGGGCTGGATAACCATAAACGGCACGAATATAGACCACCCGATAATGTTCAGCGGCGATAATGATTTTTACCTGAAGCGCTCGCCAACAAAAAAGTATAACAACAACGGTTCTATATTTGCAGACGGAAGAACGAAAGCAAAGCTTGAAGACAACCGTGCGCTTGTCGTATATGGGCATAACATGGCAAGCACGAATTCCATGTTTTCGGAATTGATAGAATACACGCAGGAAGACGTGTTTAACAACAGGCTTGTTACAATAACCACACTTGACGGAATATATACGTTTGAAGTATTCTCCGTATATAATTCCTCGGCAAAATACAATTATATAAGAACCACATTTTACAGCGACAGCGACTTTTTAAGCTTCGTAAGAACGTGCGACAACAAATCTCTGTTCCATAAAGATCTTGAATTTACGAAGGATGATATGTTGCTTACGCTTTCAACGTGTACCGTTCAAGGCGACGGAAGACGGTGGGCTATCCACGCAAAACTAATAGCAGTATCAAGATAAAGGAAGTTGTCTATACAATGAAAATTTCAGTTATAATCCCGATGTACAACGAATCTTCGATAATAAAAGATTCGTTAAAGCAATTTTACGAATACATGGCAAGCACATTCGAAGATTTCGAATTGCTGTTTGTTGACGACGGCTCGGTTGACGGATGTCACACCCCCGTAGAAGAAAAGCAAAAGCAAGACCCCCGCGTAAGATTGATACGCTACGAAAAAAACAGGGGTAAGGGTTGTGCAGTTCGCACAGGCGTACTTGCCTGCACGGGTGACATAGTAATGTTTACCGACTGTGACATTGCATACGGCGTTAACATAATAAAGGAAGTTTACGACTTTTTTGCAAACGATAAAGATAATACATCAGTACTGGTTGGCTCGCGCAATTTAAGAAAAGACGGGTACGAGGGATATACCTTCATACGCCGCTTAGCTTCCAAAATATACATTAAAGTATTGTGCATAACAGCAGGCTTCAAGCTTTCAGATTCGCAATGCGGAATGAAAAGCTTTAAAACAAAAGAAGCCAAGGAAATATTTTCACTTTGCGAAACAGACGGCTTCGCCTTTGATTTTGAGGCACTGCTTTTCGCAAAGCATATGGGCCTTACGGTAAAGGAAATTCCCGTAAAAATACAAAACCACAGAGAATCCAAGGTAAACGTTATTTCCGATACGTTCAAAATGTTAGGCGACTTGCGTAAAATTAAAAAACGCGTAAAGAATAAAATGAAAAACAGGGCATCGGTTTAACGGTGCCCTTAATACAGGAAATGAAAAAAGGCCGCGTTTGCAGCCTTTTGACATTTAAAAATCAGTCTTCCGAAATAGCCGTTTCAATAGCGGCATTTTCCATAATATAAACTTCTTTTTGAGCTTCATATGCTTCAAGAACAAAGTTTTCGATAGATTTACGGAATTCGGAGTTTATGGGATGCACAATATCGCGGTATGTGTTATCCGGATTTTTTCTACTGGGCATTACGATAAACTTTTTTCCGCTTGCATCAATAACTTTAATGTCATGAACCGCAAGCTGACTGTCAAAGGTAACGGACACGATTGCTTTCATCGGGCCGTCTTCGAAGATTTTTCTGATTTTAATATCTGAGATAACCATAACAGTCTCTCCCCCCTGTGTTGGAAAGTATAGGCGAATAAATATTCATTACACCTATCTATTGTTTATGACATTATACACCATCACTATGAATCACATTTTAAAAAATGTTAAATAATTGGTAAAATCACCATTTCTAACACAAAAATCGTTTTTGTACGCCCCGATTCTAAACATTGTATTTTCAATGTGAATATTTTTAATTAATTTTTAACGACTTTTTTTATCGTTTATGTAAGGAGAAATTCAATGCAAAAGGTAAAAAAAACATACTCGGCAGAGCAAATAAATGAGATATTAAAAAAAGAAAAAAACGTCTATTTTATAGGGATAGGCGGGATTTCGATGTCTTCTTTGGCAACCATTTGCAAGGCTCGCGGCTTAAAAATAGGCGGAAGTGACCGATGCGCCTCGGAAACAACCGACAAATTGGTGCAAAGCGGCATTCAATTTCAAGAGGGGCACGAAGTCCAAAATATAGCAGATTACAGCGTGGTTGTTTATAACGCCGCTATACATGAAGATAACACCGAATATTCATACGCTGCATCGCATAATTATTTTATGATATATCGATCAGATTTTCTAAGCTACATCATTTCAGATTTTAAAAAATCGGTTGGCGTAGCAGGAACGCACGGCAAAAGCACCGCAACGGCAATGATATTTTCGATACTTGAATATGCAGGTCTTGCACCAACCGTAATGAACGGCGCGATAATGCCCGAGGTGGGCGCGCAATACAAGCTTGGAACAGGCAACAGTATCGTATTTGAAGCGTGCGAATATAAGGATTCTTTTTTATCGTTTTATCCCACGGTTGCCGTAATTTTGAACGCAGAGTACGACCACGCCGATTATTTCAAGGATTTTGATGCCTATATTGCATCATTCAGAAAATACCTTTCACACGCTGAGCGTCCTGCAGATTGTGCGGTTGTAAACTTTGATTGCAACGGGGCAAGGGCCGCTGCCGATTCTTACAAAGGAACGCTTTACTCATACGGAATAAAGAATACCGAAGCGCGAATACAGGCAAAAAACATAAATCTTGAAGACGGTGCGCCCGAATTTGATATATGCTTCGACGGTGATACCTACTCGCACGTTAAACTGTCCGTTTTCGGCTTTCACAACGTTTACAACACACTTGCCGCGGCCTGCGTGGCAATATCCTTCGGTTTAACAGACGGTGATGTTTTTGCAAAAGCTGCCGCTAAATTCAGAGGCATAAAGCGCCGATTTGAATTAAGGCGGACTTTAAACGGCGCGAACGTTTACGACGATTACGCACATCATCCTACGGAAATAACCGCAACCTTAACAGCTGCAAGAAAGTTGTGTAAGGGCCGCCTTATTACCGTATTCCAGCCGCACACTTATTCCAGAACAAAGGCGTTGTTTGAAGATTTTGCAAATTCTTTGAATGCGTGCGATCAAGCAATAATTGCCGATATTTATCCGGCGCGCGAAACAGACGACTTGGGAATGTCCGCGCAATTATTGGCAAACAGCATACCCGTTGGCAAATACGTAGGTAATTTCCAGCAGATATCGGAATATTTGAAAACCGTCACCCGCCCCGACGATTTAATCGTTATTATGGGGGCAGGCGACGTAAATACCATTATCGAAATACTGGACTGATTATGAGAACGACTTCTGTTTAAAAGTTGCGCACACCGTATCGCTACTTGACGTTGCATACGATGGGCCGATAGCAACCTTATCGGCCGTGCAATAGCATTCGCCATCGTGATAAACGCAATTTTTAACATCGCATCCTATGCCTTTAATATGCTTACATGAGCGTTTTTCTTCCATGTTATCAACTCCTTTCGTTTAGATATTATGTGCAAAAACGCATTATTATATACCAAGCGAGGTTTTTATGCCTACATTCGTAATAGGCGACCTGCATTTACCGTTTGGCGACCCTTCCAAAAGCATGGAGGTGTTCGGCGGCAGATGGGCAGGTTACACAGAAAAATTAAAAGAAAATTGGAAAAATTTCATAACCGACAACGATACCGTAATTCTTGCAGGTGACACCTCTTGGGGAATGGATTTAAAAACAGCGTTGCCGGATTTGAAATTTATCGATTCCCTTCCGGGTAAAAAAATACTTCTTGAAGGAAATCACGATTATTGGTGGAATACCGCCAAGAAAATGGAAAACTTCTTTAGCGAAAACAACTTGAAGTATTCCATACTGCGCAACAACGCATACGATACGGGTGACATGATAATTTGCGGTGCACGCGGCTGGTACACGGATGAAAAAAACATTGCCGAATCCAACGCAGACAGCGCAAAGATAGTAAACCGTGAAACCATGCGGCTTTCAACAAGCCTGAACGAAGGCAAGAAGCTGTTAAACGGGCTCGAATGTGATAAGCCCGTCGTTGCAGTATTACATTTTCCGCCCGTTTACGGCGCATACGTTTGTAAGGAGCTTACGCAAACGCTTGCAGAACATGGTGTTAAATTGTGCTTATTCGGCCATATTCACGGCGTACATTTTGAATTACCTGAAATAACGCATAACGGTATAAGATACAAAATGATATCTGCCGACCACTTGAATTTTAAGCCGTATGAAATAATTTATTAAAATTTACGCGTATCTATTGACTTTATTGATTGCATAAGTATAATAAAAGCATTATATATTAATTTAATGGAGGACTAAAAAATGAGTCTGAAAAATGTTACAACCCCTGAAACAAACGTAAGGGAATTGGAAATATCTATAGAAAAGGCAGCTTTTGATGCAGCAGTTATGCGTGCATATAAAAAGAAGGTAGGTTCAATCGCAGTTCCCGGCTTCCGCAAAGGTAAAGCACCCAAATCTATTATTGAAAAAATGTACGGCGTAGATTTCTTCTACAACGACGCGTTGAATGATATTCTTCCCTCCGTATATGAAGAAGCTGTTAAAGAATCCGGTCTTGAACCTATCAGCAGACCTGAATTTGACTTTGGCGATTTTGGTGAAAACGAAATCACAGTTAAAGCTAAATTCTACGTAAAGCCTGAGGTTGAAGTTTCTGATTACGCAGGTTTTGAAATCGAACGCGAAATTAAAGAAACGACAGATGCCGACGTTGATGCTGAAATTGAACGCCGCCGCAAGGCTAACTCCCGCATGACGGAAGTTACAGACAGGGCAGCACAAAACGGTGATACGGTAACGATAGACTACTGCGGTTCTATCGACGGTGTAGAATTTGCAGGCGGCAAAGATGAAGGTCACAAGCTTAAGCTTGGTTCGGGCAGTTTTATTCCCGGCTTTGAAGCACAGATAGAGGGCCACAACGTTGACGATGCGTTTGACGTAAACGTAACATTCCCCGAGGATTACCACGCTGAAGAGCTTAAGGGCAAGGCAGCAGTTTTCGCTTGCAAGCTTCACAAGATAGAATTTGAAGAGCTTCCCGAATTGGATGACGAATTTGCAAAAGACGTTTCCGAATTTGATACGTTGGATGAATATAAAGCAGATGTTAAGGCAAAAATCACTGAAAGAAACGAAAGAATCGCAGATAACATGGTTGAAGAAAAGCTTGTTGATGCACTTTTGGCAAAAACAACGGTTGAAATTCCCCCTGTTATGATTGAAGACGAGGTTTATAACGAGCTTCGCAATTTCGAAATGCGTCTTGCACAGCAAGGCATGAACCTTGATATTTACATGCAATACACAGGTACTACTATCGAAACGTTGAAGGAACAGGCAACACCCCAAGCAGAACGCCAGGTTAAAACAAGACTTGCGCTTGGCAAGGTTGCTGAGCTTGAAAAGATAGAAGTAACCGCAGAAGATATTGAAAAAGAATACGCATCTTTGGCAGAAGATACAAAGATGGATATTGAAAAGGTAAAACAACAAGTTACCGAAGAAGATATCAAGATCCACCTTACGTTAAGCGGCGCATTGAAACTTATCAAATCAAAAGCAACAATCACAGACAAAACAGTAGCGGAGTAAGTTCCGTTACGTAACGGAGGTTTCTATGTTCAATAATTTATCGATCCCGTATGTCATCGAACAAACAAGCAGAGGGGAACGCTCGTATGACATTTTCTCGCGTCTTCTTAACGACAGAATCGTTCTTTTATCCGAAGACGTGAATCACGCTACCTCCGCATTGATCGTAGCGCAGATGCTTTATCTGGAATCGGTAGATCCCGATAAGGATATATATTTCTACATCAACTCTCCCGGCGGTTCGGTTACAGACGGCATGGCGATCTACGACACGATGAATTATATCAAGTGTGACGTTTCGACTATCTGTATCGGAATGGCGGCAAGCATGGGATCATTCCTTTTGTCTTCCGGGGCTAAGGGCAAGCGTTTTGCACTTCCCAACAGCGAAATCATGATACACCAGCCTTTGATAGGCGGCGGCGGTCTTACAGGCCAGGCTACGGATATAAAGATACATTCAGACCATTTGATAGCCACGAAAGAAAAATTGAATCGCATTTTGGCGCAAAACACGGGCAAGCCCTACGAACAGGTATGCCTTGATACAGAACGCGACAATTACATGTCTGCCGAAGCAGCAAAGGCGTACGGCTTGATAGACGAAATAATCACATCAAAGAAATAAGAAAAGAATTTTAAGAATGGCTGAAAAGAAAAACACGAAATTCAAATGTTCATTCTGCGGCAGAGAAGAATCGGATAACGTTCTGCTTATTCCATCGCCCACAGGCGCATGCATATGCGAATACTGCGTTGACATTTGTTCGTCGATACTTGATGAAAAATTTGAGGATGATCAAGCGCGCGAATCTGACGAATTAACGTTTGAAAATTTACCTAAACCGCAAGAAATACACGCTGCGCTTGACCAATACGTTATTGGTCAGGCAAATGCGAAGAAAACGCTTTCAGTTGCGGTATATAACCACTACAAGCGCATTCTTACCCTTAAGCAAAACGCGAAAAAGAAGGGCAAGAAAAAATCACAGCCCGAACAACCAGACGTAGAAATACAAAAAAGCAACGTGTTGCTTTTAGGCCCTACGGGTGTTGGTAAAACGTATATTGCACAAACGTTGGCAAAAACAATGCGCGTGCCGTTTGCAATTGCCGACGCCACAACACTTACAGAGGCGGGTTACGTCGGCGAAGACGTTGAAAATATTCTGTTAAGGCTTATCCAAGCGGCAGATTATGACGTTGAACGTGCAGAAAAAGGTATTATCTATATAGATGAGATAGATAAGATATCGCGCAAAAGCGAAAACCGTTCCATAACGAGGGATGTTTCCGGCGAAGGCGTTCAGCAAGCTTTATTAAAAATACTTGAAGGAACGACCGCAAACGTTCCCCCGCAAGGCGGAAGAAAGCACCCTAACCAGGAATTTATTCAAATAAACACAGAAAATATTCTGTTTATTTGCGGCGGCGCTTTCGACGGATTGGATAAGATCATCGAAACGCGGCGCGGAAACCAGGTTATCGGCTTCGGCACGGAAAAGGTTACCGCCGAAATGAAGCAAAGGGACGGTATTTACGGCGGCGTTTGCTCGCACGATATTATCAAATACGGTCTTATACCCGAATTGGTGGGCAGACTTCCGGTTATAACGTGCCTTGATGCACTTGACGAAGAAGCCTTGGCAAGAATTTTGAAAGAACCTAAAAATTCGCTTGTTAAGCAATATACAAAGCTTCTTGAGCTTGACGGTGTTCAGCTGCACTTTACAGACGATGCTGCACAGCAAATTGCTGCGCTTGCCATAGAAAAGGCGGCAGGTGCAAGAGGCTTGCGTTCTATCGTGGAAGAGCTTATGTTAGATATTATGTACACAGTACCTTCTGATGATACGATAGCAAAGGTAACCGTTACTGCAGATTACGTAACAAAAAAAGGCGATGTTCTTATAGAGTATAAGAAATAATTGTTATATAAAAACAAGCTTATGCTGTTGGCGTGATACTCTTAACGGAGTATCACGCCAGTTCTATTCGCCTTTGGCGAGTGATATTGCTACGCAGTGATATTCGCCTCGCGCCGAGTGGTATTCGCTACGCGAGTTTGAAGGCGAATAGAATATCACTGAAGCCGCAAGGCTTCAATATCACTGTCGCGTCAGCGATAATATCACTCCGACGAAGTCGGAATATCACTCTTGTTTTCTCTGCCGATTTGTGCTATAATATAATCAGTATTATAGGGGTATGGGCCTTGCCCTCCGCCTTGTAATACAAAGGCGAAACTGGCGATAAATGACTTAATATATAACAAACAGAAATTATATCGTGGAGGTCATATATGAAAAAGAAAATACTTCTTTCGGCTGTTTGCGCGATTGTTCTTTTGCTATTATCAATCGGCATTTTTCATTATTATCATCCTACCCATTATAAATTCAACGATCGTTTTATCATTGGAAAAACGGAAGAGGATATTGCTGAAAGGTATGGTGAATTTACCAAATCACGCCGTAATGAATCGGGAGAAATTACTTACGGAACCTATATGATTCGCGATGATACCCCCGAATTGATTATGAGTTATGATAATTCACTTTGGTATGAAGTTTATTTTGAAAACGGGATTGCTAAAGAAATACGACTCCAAGAAGGTTGGTATGGCGGATAATCGTTAATACTACCGAAACCCTCTTACACAATTTTGAAAAATTCCCCGACAGATCATTGAAAATCTGTCGGGGCTAATTATTTGTTTACTTCATAATATTTTTTCATCCGTAGGGGAGACCTGCGGTCTCCCGCGGGCGAACGCAGTTCGCCCCTACCACGTATCAGGAGAAGATTTTGTGATTTCTCCGATAAGAACATCACGCTTTTGCATAAGCTTGTTTTTTATCTGTTTAATTTTGCAATCAACATCTTATGTAATCGTACCAATAGTGCAAATTACAAAAACGCTTCGCCCCGTTGGGGGAGACGGGCGAGGCGTAACACCTTCGGTGTTGCTATTGATTTTTTATACTAAAGTAAATGTTACACACACATAATGATCACGATACATAAATTCAAAATTACTTCCCTTTCCGTCATAAATAATATATGAATAATCTTCTTCCAGATATGTATAGCCGAACGCTTCTAAAGATTTTACATAGTTTTTTAATGTTTTTATATTTTCTTTCTTAGCACTTATCTTAAAAGGCTTATCGCTCATAACACCATAACTATTTCCTGCGTATCTACGACTAAGCCATTGTGTATCGTTAAATGGCAAGGGTGCGGGTAACAATGCTTCAAAACCATAATAGCCCCACTCTGAATAGTCCACATTCGGGTCTTGCCACGGTGCGGTTGTTTCGGGAGATTTTGTTTCTTCTATGGGTGATGTTGTTGTAGGTGCCGTCGTCGTTTCCTCTGAGGGGACTGTTGTTGTAGCGGCCGTCGTTGTTTCCTCTTTTGGGGCTGTTGTTACAAGCGGTGCTTTCGTATCCTCGGCGGGGGCTGAGGTTTGGGGGGCTTTCGTTGTCTGTACGGTAATTTCGGGCACCGTCGTTTCAGGTGTATTAGTTGTAGGTACATCTGTGGTAACGACATTTGTTACAGGGTCTTCAACAGGTGATGTTACATCGGGTGTAACTGTTGAAGCATCGGTAGCTTTTTCCGTTTGTTTTTCGGTTGACTGTGTTGAATTTGTCTGTGTCGGTTGTGTTGTGTTGCTTGTGTTTTCTGCTGTTGCATCGTCATCGCCGTCACAAGAAGCAAATGATAACGCCATAGCGAAAACAACCACTAACGAAATAATTGAAAAAAATGCTTTTTTCATATCTGTTGTCTCCTTTTAGTGATGATAATTTATCAATATTAAATGACAGTATATCACAAGTTTTGCTAAAAACAAGGTGTTAATCAAATACGAATATTAAAAAAAAAAAAATGAAATATGAACATTTTAAGAACAAGTGTAGTGAACGCTTGTACGTCGGTACAACCTTTCAATTATATTTCATTCGTTGCCTTATTGAATAGCAAAACGCCCGCACTTTTTATCTGTGCGGGCGTTTTTTTCTGTACTATATTTTAAAATTAAAACGGCCTGTTAAATCTATCGTCTTTATTTTGATTATTGCGTTCCTCTTCTTCGCGTTTAAGACGCGCTTCCTCGTCGCGCTTTAAGGCTTCTTGTTCTGCCTTTTTGCGCATTGCGTTTTCCTGCTCGTCTCTGCGGCGTTTTTCGGCAACCATTTCGTCAAGCTCTTCAGCGGTAGGATTGCCCTCCATAACAGCCTTAAACTGATCTGCATCCATTATTTCGTGTTCTATAAGATAATTTGAAATAAAATGCAGTTTATCCATATTTGCCTTAATGATTTCCATGCAGGTGTTATACGCCTTATCAATTATGCGGCGGATTTCCCCATCTATTTCGGCTGCAGTTTTATCGGAATACGTTTTCGTATTTGAAAAATCTCTGCCAAGGAACACCTCGTCGCTATTATGGGTAGAACCATATACAACAGAACCCAGCAAATCACTCATACCGTATTTTGTTACCATATCGGTAGCCGTTTGCGTTGCCCTTTGAATATCGTTTGAAGCACCCGTTGAAAGATCGTTAAAGATTATCATTTCAGCTACTCTACCGCCAAGCAGGGTAACTATCTCTTGCTGCATTTCGCCCCTTGTGGAAACCATTCTGTCTTCTTGAGGAACAGAAAGGGTATATCCACCCGTCATAGCGGTGGGAATAATGGATATTTGCGTAACGGGATCAAGCTTATCCATAAAGTAACGTGAAATTGCATGGCCCGCTTCGTGATATGCGGCAACCTTAATATCAACGTCTTTACGTTTTTTATTTTTCTTTGGCGTGCCTACGATAAGCTTCATTACAGATTCTTCGATATCGGGCATACAAATAACGGATTTGCCCTTTCTTGCCGCAAGTAATGCCGCCTCGTTAAGAAGGTTTGCAAGATCTGCCCCTGTAAATCCGACAGTCGTTTTAGCAACCTGCGAAAGATCTACGTCGCTTGATATCGGCTTTCCCCTTGCGTGAACCTTCAATATATCTTCCCTACCCTTAATATCAGGGTAATGAACCGTTATCTGCCTATCAAATCTACCGGGGCGAAGCAAAGCAGGGTCAAGAATATCGGGGCGGTTAGTTGCCGCCATAACTATAACACCTTCGTGTGTACCGAAGCCATCCATCTCAACAAGAAGCTGGTTAAGTGTTTGTTCCCTTTCGTCGTGACCGCCGCCAAGGCCTGCACCTCTATGCCTGCCGACAGCATCAATTTCATCAATAAACACAATACTTGCGGGATTTTTGCGCGCTGTATCAAACAGATCCCTAACGCGGGAAGCACCTACGCCAACGTACATTTCAACAAAGTCAGACCCCGAAATAGAATAAAACGGAACGCCTGCCTCACCTGCAACGGCTTTTGCAAGCAAGGTTTTACCCGTACCGGGAGGGCCTACAAGCAGTACGCCCCTCGGTATTCTTGCGCCAAGGCGCGTATATTTACCGGGATCTTTAAGATATTCTACAACCTCGCGAAGCTCTTCCTTTTCTTCATCGGCACCTGCAACGTCGGTAAAAAATACCCTTTTTTTCTCGTCTGCGCCGAATTTTATCTTTGCTTTGCCAAACGCGTTAATTTTACCGCCTTTGCCCGTCATCTGATTGGTAAAGTATATCCATACGCCTATCATCACCACCATGATAATGATATACGGCACAAATGATACCCACCATGGAAGGGTCGTCGGGGCTTCATACTCGTATTCTTGAATCGTACCGTCTGCCCGTTGCTGTTCTATATCCTCTGAAAGATCTGAATAGAATATGGCAATATCACGCAATGCGTAAGTATAAACCTTATCGTTTTTATCTTTCATACGCAACGTATTCGTATCGTCGATAGTAAAAGCTTTTACTTCTTTATCCTTAAACATCTTCACTACGGTGCTGTAGCTTTCGATTTCTTCGCCCGTGGCAATACCGCCAAGCACAGAGGAAGCCACAATAAACAAGCCGATTATCAGCACGGCGTAGAAAATAAATACTTTATAATTAGACTTCATGCTTTCTCCAAACTCTTATTTTGAATATATTTCACGTTTTAAAATACCTACGTACGGAAGCGTTCTGTATTTTTCATCGTAATCCAACCCGTAACCTACAACGAATTCATCGGGAATTTCGATACCTACATAATCAGGTGTAAAATCAACCACGCGCCTGCTTGGCTTATCAAGAAGGGTGCAGGTATGTACGCTTTTTGCGCCCCTTAAACGAAGGTAATCGCAAAGATACGACAACGTTCTGCCGCTGTCGATTATGTCTTCAACGATCAATATATGCGACGACATCAATTTTTCATGATCCACGTCAAGCAAAATACGCACGTTTCCCGTAGATTCTGTATTTGACCCATAAGATGACACGCGCATAAAATCTATTTCAACAGGCAGCGTTACTTTTCGAAGCAAATCGGAAAAGAACATAATAGAACCCTTTAATATACAAAGTATTATAAGGTTTTTACCGTTAAAATCCTCATCTATTCGGCGTGCAATATCAGCTACTATTTCGTTAATTCTTTCTTCAGGCACAAGCACCTGTTCAATATCATCATAATAGTGTTTCATTTTAATCACCTTCATATGCAATTACGATTTTTTTATCGCATTTTCGACCGTCAAACCCGTCGTTAGGCTGAAAGCCCGGCATACAAACAACGCCGTTTTCGCTACACACGACCGGATAGTTTTTACGCCGGTGCGACGGTATATTTTTCGATGCAAGCATTTTTTTCGGCGTATGCGTAATACCGCCGTAATTAAATTTATCCTTTGGTTGTTTGTTTCTTATAAAAACATCTTTACCAAGTGTATCACCATTAAGTATAGTGAACTTTAATGTTTTGTAAATATTTTCCCTTTTAAGGTCTTCGTAGGAAAAAAGATACAAAGTAAAGCCTAAATCAGGAAATTTGTTCACACCTTCAACAAGGCGATAACTATATTCACCGTTAAATTTACGATCGGTAAAGAAAATTTCATTTTTATCGGCACACAAAACCGTTTCTTTTGAAATATCTATACTTTGGCCCGGGTGTGCCTCTTTAGCAAAAAGAATAATACCGTGAACCAACTGCGAGGACAGGGTGCATGGGCAAGCCAGCATCACAACGCGGGCAGACACCGCAGGGTGAAGCGATACCAGATCTTCCCTGTTTATTCTGCCGTTAATACATTCTTTTAAAAAGCTTTGCGCTTGAATACCGATATATTCGTCTGCTTGAGAGATTATATCCGAAAAGTTTGATATATTTTCAACGAAATTGGGGTTTATATGTGAAAAGCAAGGTAAAACGTTATGACGTATATAGTTACGCGTGTAATCGGTACAATCATTTGTTTTATCCGTAACGTACTGAAGATTATTTTCTTCAAGATACGAAAGAATATCCGCCTTATCAGCCTTTAATATTGGGCGTATAACCGTAAAGTTATTTTCACATCTTATTGGCGGTATTCCGCATATACCCTTTATTCCGGTACCTCTGCAAAGGTTGAATACAACTGCTTCTACATTATCGCGTGCATTATGTGCCGTGGCGATAAAACGTATCCCGTTTTCGCCTGCATAGGTAAAAAATGCGTTATATCTGTATTTTCGCGCACACTCTTCCAAGCCGATCTTTTCTTTTTCCGCAAGTGAAGGAATATCTGCCCTTACACATTTTATATTAACGCCCAAGCGTTCGCAAAGCAGGCGGCAAAATGCTTCGTCGGCGTTTGCGTCCTGCCCTCTGATGCAGTGGTTTACGTGAAGGGCAAAAATATTTTCCGCCCCACGCAAGGATACCAATGTGTGAAGCAAGCAAACCGAATCCGAACCGCCCGAAAGCCCTACAACTATTTTTTCATTTTTTCCAACGTTAAAGGCACGAAGCGCCTCACTTGCAATACTATGCAAAATCACTGTTCGTCACCGTATCTGTCTTCAACGCTTGAAAACTTGGTGTATTCGCCATTCCATATCATATCGACCTTGCCCGTTGAACCGTGGCGGTTTTTTGCAATAATAACCTGTGCAAGATTTGTTTTTTCTTTTTCTTCCTTGTAATATTCGGGGCGGTAAAGGAACATAACTATATCTGCGTCTTGTTCGATAGCACCGGAATCTCTCAAATCGGAAAGCATAGGCGTTTTATCTGTTCTTGATTCGGAAGCACGCGACAGCTGTGCACAGCAAATTACCGGCACTGCAAGCTCTTTAGCCATGATTTTAAGGCCGCGGGAGATATCGCCGATTTCAAGCACGCGGTTGTCTGTATGCTTATCACTTTGCATCAGCTGCAAATAGTCGATAACCACAAGACCGAGATTTTTCATACGGCGAAGCTTAGCCTTCATACCTGTTACAGTAATGCTCGTAGTATCATCAATATAAATGTTTGTAGAAGATAATTTTGCCGCCGCCGAGGATATTTTAGTCCAATCCTCTTCGCTTAAATTACCTGAACGAAGATTATAGCTGTTAACAAGCGCTTCGCTTGAAAGCATACGGGAAACAAGCTGTTCGTCGGGCATTTCGAGTGAAAAAATACATACGGTTTTATTCGTTTTAAGTGCAACATTAGATGCAATATTAAGGCAAAAGCTTGTTTTACCCATACCGGGTCGTGCACCGACAAGAACAAGGTCGCCTTTTCCAAGGCCGACAAGCACATTATCCAAACCTTCAAACTGCGTGGGCGTTCCCAACGCCTCTGCTCGGTTGGTTTGTAACTGATTAAGCCTGTCGTACGTTCTCACAAGTGCATCTTTTATATGTGTAAAGCCTTTACTTTCGTTAACGTCTGACAGCTCGAATATCTTCTGCTCTGCCATGTCGAGGATATTTTCCACCTTTTCGGTCTCTGCATAGGCAGCCTCTGCAATTTCATCAGTAGCTTTGATAAGATTGCGAAGCAAGCTTTTGTTTTTAACTATCTGCGCATAGTCCTTCGCGTTTGAAGCAGACGGAACTATCTGCACGAGATTTCTGATATACTGCGTGCCTTCGCTTTCTGTATAAACGCCGCGCTTAACAAGCATATCAAGCAAGGTAATAACATCTATCGGTTTATCCTGCTGAAGAAATATTTCCTGCATAGCATTGAATATCTCTTGATGGTCGGACAGATAAAAATCCTCGCCTTTTATAAGCGTTACTATTTCTTTGAAGGCTTCGGGATCTATCAATACCGACCCGAGAACAGCCTGCTCTGCCTCGGCAGAAAAGGGCAGTCTTCTTGTAAGTTGTTCAGCCATTTTGCAATCCTTCTGATTATTGTTCTGTAACCGTTACGGTAAGCTTTCCCGTAATTTCGGGATACAGTTTGCATTCAATATGGTACGTACCGAAGGCTTTGATCGGATCGTTTAACTGCATTTTTCTTTTATCTATTGAGATTCCATGTTGTTTTTCAAGCGTTTCTGCAATTTCCTTTGCAGTTACAGAACCGTAAAAGCGGCCGTCTGCCCCGCCCTTAGCGGTTATCTTTACAGTTACATTTGCAAGCTTTTCCGCGCAGGCCTTTGCAGCTGCTTTTTCTAATTCTATTTTGTGAAGCCTTGCCGCTTCCTTATTTTTAAGGTCATTCATAACCTGTGCATCTGCTTCTGCCGCAAGCTTTTTGGGAAACAGATAATTACGTGCATAACCGTCTGATACGTTTATAACCTGGCCTTCTTTACCCTGGCCGGGAACTGTTTTAAGCAATACAACCTTCATTGCGCTACCTCTTTCGTATTTTGGAATTTTATTTTTCTTCTGATTCGGCTTCAAATTCATCTATCACGGTTTTTAACCGTCTTACCACTTCCTCAAGCGTGGTATCGTTTATCTGTGCGCCACCGCTGTCAAAATGGCCGCCGCCGCCGAATTTTTCCATCATTTTTGAAACGTTTACCTTGCCGTCGCTTCTTGCCGAGATATTTACCGAACCGTCGATGCGGCAAAGCGCAAACGATGCGGCAATACCTGATATTTCAAGCAGACCGTCTGCCACGCGTGCGGCTGTGATCTTATCATCGACCCCGGCAGAGCGTTCATCCATTTTTACGGAAATTGCGTATCTGCCCTTGTATATTTTAGTATCTCTGCGGAACTTCATTTCTTTATTGAAATCTTCCTGCTGTACTTCGAAAAATTTAGCAACATCACCTTGATCCGCACCTTGTCTTCTTAAATACTGGGCGGCACTATACGTTCTTACACTGCAGGAACGTGAAAATTGCTTGGTATCAAGCGTTATCCCCGCAAACATAAGGTTTGCTTCATGCTTGTGCAAAACGCCTTGCGGCAAAAGCTCTTCAAGAAATTCCGCAACCATTTCGCTTGCAGAAGATGCAGTGGGCGAAATGTACATCATTTTAGGCTCGTATTTATTCTCCGGTGCTTTCCTATGGTGGTCGATTATTACAAAGTTTTCAGTACACTTTACAAGATCAAGCGCTTCAAATAACGACGGGTTATTAGCATCGGTCACTATCAACAGCGTCGATGAGGACATCATATCCTGCGCTTCTGCCTTGTTTATGAATACCTTATCATATTCAGGCATTTTTCTTGCGGTTGCAAGGCACATACTTAAGTTTCTGTCGTTTATAACCTCGCCATCGTCACTTCTTTGAATATTTACAACGATATTCACGGGAACGCCGAGATACATTGCAATTTTCGCAAGACCAACGCAAGCACCAAAGCCATCGTAATCTATATTTCTGTGCGCCATTATCATCACGTTATCGGCAGATTTAATCAATTTCTGTAGCATCAACGCATACATACGGGCAAGCACGCGTGTGGCGTTTATAGTAGATTTAACCGTTCCGCCGTAATACATCATACTGTCGTCGCTTTTGAAAACTATCTGATCACCGCCGCGCTGCAACGCAGTTTCCAAAGCAGATGATGCCGCAGCAGCCTTTTCTGCCAACGTACCCTCTACATCTGAAACACCGCCTGATGCAGTAACGCATATATCAGCACCGGGAATTTCGATTTGTCGAATTCTATCAAGTATATCAAAACCGCTTTCGCGCATTTTTTCAAGATGTGCGCCATCTAATAAAACGAGATACTTATCCCTTTCGTATTCGCGTATGAACGCCTCTGCCTCGTCTGCCCATTCATAAAGCAGCTTTTGTGCTTTTGCTGCTGCGGCACGTGCCTCGTCCTGCATGGGAACGACGGAAGAATCAAGGTTATCGAGAATAATGTACGCAACTATCGTACGTTTTTCTTCGTACTCGTCGCGCAAGCGCTTCAGCTCGTCCGCCTCGGTAAATACAACGGCAAAGCGAACCTTGTCGGCGGCCGCCGTTTTAAAGCAATGCAGCTTATAGCTTACACCGCAGACGGTTGCTTCGATACCCACCTGACCTGACGTATAAACATCAGCAAGCTTAAGATTACCCGAAAGATCTGAAAGTGTTTTGCCCTTCATATCGCCCTTTTCGGCAAAGGTTTCTGCAAATACGGAGTTCATCCATTCAATTTTTGCCTCGTCGTTAAGTAAAACGATCGGCCTGTTGAATTTTGCGGCAAACATATGGAACACATCGCCGCCTATATCCGTATCAGCCGTTTGTTTGCCAAAGCATATCCGACAAAGAACGGCGTAACCTGCAACCAAAATAAAAAGATAAGCCGCAACGCATAGTGCCATTATGTAAGGCTTTGGCAAAGTATTCGTATAGGCAAATGCAGAAAAGCCAACGATGAATAAAACCGTAACTAAAACAATATATAATTGCGGAATAACCCTGATACGCTTTTTCTTTTCGCGTTTCATTTATCCCCACCTCTTTTTACAGTAATTATTATTAATTATATATGTCAACATTCGCCATTATATAATTTTTGTGAAAAATTTGTGTAAATTATTATCTTTAAAAGCCAAGTGCTTCAATATATTCGTTTGTAAAATCATCGCTGTCGGAAAGCTCGATATAAGTAATATTTTCCGAAAACGCGTTCAATTCTTCTATAAAGCGCGGTTCTTTTGCTGCAAGGCACGCGCCTTTAAGGGCGCAATTTCCAAGTGATTGGCACCCCACATTCGGAAGCATACCGATACGTACTGCATCTGATGTATCAAGATGCTCGCCGAACGCGCCCGAAAGGTATATTTTTTCTATATCGCTTTCATTTATCGCAGATTCTTTGCATAAAATGCGTATTCCTGCCCTTATTGCCGCCTTTGCACTTTGAAGCGCGCGTATATCAAATCGGGTGATATATACGCCGCCAAGATCGTATTTTTCTTCATACAAAAGGCCTGAAGGGGAAACCTTTCCGATTTGCAATAAAGCACTTACGATACCTATAAGACCTGTTCCGCATATTCCCTTCGGTGTTTCGGCGTTAAATATTTTATAAAGTACATTTCCGTTTTCAGCATACGCACCGACTATTGCGCCTGTTTCCGACCGCATTCCGCAGGATATCCCTGCCCCCTCAAAGCACGGGCCTGCAGCCGCAGCGCACGCCGTAATCCTTCCGTTATGGATAAGTACTATTTCACCGTTAGTGCCAATGTCGGCATATATCGCTGTTTTTTCTTTTATAATGCCTTTTTTCATGGCATAATAGACCCCGCCGCAAACATCGCCGCCGACAAACGCGCCCACGCAGGGGGCAAAATAATCATTTTTTATAAATCTTCCAAAGCGGTCCTCTACACGGTACGGAGAACGCCCCAAAGACGTTGGGTCTTTTCCGGCATAAATGGTTTGCATCGCCGTATTGCCGAAGATTATCTTCTTTTGGATACCGTTTTCAGCAACTGACGAAACAGCACTTTTTATTAAATCCTCCATCTGCTTTCCGTTACCGTTTTCATATGCGGATATGCGCGAAATAACATCTGCACCAAATGCTTTTTGCGGATTTGCAAATACCGCGGTTTTACTTTCACCGTCGGTATTATACACAACCCACACGTTTGTAGTACCAAGATCAATGCACATAAAGCCTTGCGGTACATCGTATTTTTCATTTGTGAATGTGTTTTTTTCTTCGTCGATGTAAACGCTTACATCGCCCAAAACCCGCGTGCGGCACATCAACCTAAACCCATTTTCTTCTTCACCGTTTAAAATATGTTTTTCTTCAACGTCTATGGGTGAAAGCGCACCGTAACACACGGCACGGCATTTTCCGCATTTTCCGTTTCCGCCGCATGTAAGATCTAATATTATGCCGTTTTTCACAAGAACATCTGCCAGAACATCACCATTTTGGGCAGAAAGGTTTATCGCGTGCCCGTTTTTAACGACCTTTACGTTGCATTTTTTCATATCATACCCTGTATAAGATACGCCGCACCGCCGAGGACACCTGCAAAAATTATCACGGCTATGGGCGAAGACAATATCTTTACCTTTTTCATCAATATGAAGCACACAACGGATAAAATAATTGCTATAAAATCTATGCTTTTGAATGTGATATCAAGCAATTCTTCACCAAAGAAAGCCACGGAAATTATAGAAACCGCAGCAGAGGTTATCAACCCTACGGAAGCAGGGCGAAGCCCGACTAAAATACCGCCCATTACGTTTGACTTTTTATATTTTTGGTATATTATTGCAAGTATTGTAACCAAAACGCAAGCGGGAAAAACAAACCCAAACGTGGCACAAATACCGCCTAAAACACCGCCGAATACGCCGCCGAACGAGTTACCCATTTTCACCCCTACAAAGGTTGCGGCATTGATACCTATCGGGCCCGGTGTCATTTGCGATATCGTTATAATATCGGTAAATTCCGCCGTGGTAAGCCACGCATTTCTTTGCGTTACCGTTTCGGAAATAATGGGAAGTGCGGCGTATCCGCCGCCAAAGCTCATAACACCTACAAGAATGAAGTTTAAGAAAAGCGAAAGATATATCATTTTTTCGCCCCCTTCTTGCGTGAATTTATGATCAACCCCAAAATACACGCAACTGCAAGTATGTATATAATATTGATTTCAAATATTGCAACGCAGACGAATGCCGCCAATGCTATAAGTAACGCCATAACGTCTTTATTTTTAACAAATTTACCAACCATGCTTATTACAACATCTGCCATTACGGCGGCAACACCTGCCGACATACCTGCAAGCACCGCTTGAACAACGGCGTTTGCAGCAAATGCGGCATACATATACGATATTACCGAAAGTATCAGCAAGGGCGGAAGCACCGTACCGAGAAGTGCCGCGGCCTGGCCTGCAAAGCCTGCCATTTTATAACCGACAAAAAGCGATGCGTTTACTGCCATTGCGCCGGGGCAAGATTGCGCCATAGAAACAAAATCCAACATTTCTTCTTCCGATATCCAACCCAACCCCTGAACGAATCTTTTTTTCATAAGCGGTACTATAACGTATCCGCCGCCTATTGTAAAAGCACTTAATTTAAACGTTTCTTTAAACAAAGGAAACAATATTTTGTAGTTAGTTTGTTTCATTTACACTCCATATTTTCAAGCCAAACGCGCCGCTTTCCCCAAAGGTACTCCCGGCGCATTTCAAATTTATTCTTTAACAAGTATGGGCTTTTCCCAACAATCGGGTGCTTTGATACCAAACAGTTCTGCAACCGTGGGTGCTACGTTTGCCAAACCAAATTCACCCTGCGACACCTTAAATCCTTCGCAACCGGTTGCCGCAATAAACGGAACAGGGTTAAGCGAGTGTGCCGTTCTTACCTGAAGAACGCCCTTTTTGTTCTTTTCAAACATTTCGTCGGCGTTACCGTGGTCTGCAGTAACAAGCATTGTTACACCGCATTCTTCACACACTTTAAGCAAACGCGCAAGGCACAAATCAAGCGCGCCCATCGATACGATAACCGCATCCATATTTCCCGCATGGCCGACCATATCGCCATTGGGGAAGTTGCAACGTATAAAATCGTATTTATCGCTCTTTATTGCGGCAATAACGTCGTCTGTTACTTCTGCACACTTCATCCAAGGGCGTTCATCAAACGAAACCTTATCTGAAGGTATTTCGTTAAACATTTCAAGCTCTTCACTGAATTTTTCGCTTTTATTTCCGTTCCAGAAATAAGTTACGTGGCCGTATTTTTGTGTTTCGGAAACTGCATATTGCCTTACGCCGTTGGCAACGAGAAGCTCTGACAATGTGTTTTTAATTTCGGGGGGACTTACAAGATAACGCTTCGGTATTTTCAGGTCGCCATCGTATTCAAGCATTCCCGCAAAGTTAACGTTGGGCCTTACACCCCTGTCAAAATAGGGAAAGTCTTCATCGTCGAATGCCATAGAAAATTCAATCGCCCTATCGCCTCTGAAGTTGAAGAGGATAACGCCGTCGCCGTCTTTCATTGCGCCTACGGGTGCGCCGTTTCTTTCAACAACGAAAGCAGGAAGATCCTGGTCGATAATACCGTTGTTTTCAGCGCGGAAAGTATTTATCGCTTCGGTTGCCCTTGCAAAGCCTCTTGCATTACCGTGAACGTGCGTTTCCCAGCCGCGTTTTACCATTTCCCAATCGGCACGGTATCTGTCCATCGTTACCTTCATTCTGCCGCCGCCGGAAGCAATTTCTGCATTAAAGGAAGCATCGTTCAATTCAGCCATTGCGCTTTCGAGCGTTTCTACATATGTTAAAGCAGATGTCGCGGGAACGTCGCGCCCATCAAGCAACGCGTGGACCTTTACGCTTTTAACGCCATCTTTTTTCGCTTGCTTTATCATAGCGATAAGGTGCGAAATATTAGAGTGAACATTTCCGTCGGAAAGCAGACCTACAAAATGCAAAGCACCGTTTTCCTTGCAAATGCCTACAACTTCGCCCCAAGCACTGCTTGCAAATATTTTTTCGCTTTCAATAGACTCGTTTACCAGCTTTGCCCCCTGTGAATATATCTGACCGCATCCAAGTGCGTTATGTCCAACCTCGCTGTTTCCCATATCGTCATCAGAAGGAAGACCTACCGCCGCGCCGTGCGCCTTCAGCCTTACTGTGGGTTTTTCTGCAAGAAGCTTATCAAGGGTGGGGGTATTCGCTTCGCTTACAGCGTCGCCTATACCTGTTTTTGAAAAGCCTACACCGTCCATAATTACAAGTAAAATCTTCTTATCCATATCTTTTATTCACTTTCTGTTTCGTATAATTTTTTTACTGCATTGAAAATATCTGCCGCAACCTCATCCCCAAGGCGGTTAGTGCTGACGATAACCGTATTTTCTCTTTCGCCAAGCCGTTGGAAAACATCTGCAAACCTTTGCCTTATGCGGCGAATAGTTTCTTCCGTTTCAAATATATCCTTTGAAAGACGCGTGCTTGCAATGCGGCGTGCACATATTTCAGGTTGAAGATCAAGAAACACGCAAACATCGGGCTTTAAAATTGCAGGGCACGTGGTATTGCAGGCAATCAACCAATCAAGATCGGAATCTATACCTTGGTAAGCCAAAGAAGAATAGTAGTATCTGTCGCACACAACGTCTATCCCTTTATCCAAAAACTGGATTATGCCTTGATTCGGGTTAGTATTATGATTTACCCTGTCTGCCAAAAACAATGCTGCCATTTCCTCTGCGCAGCGTACACCCGTACCGCTTAAGGTTTCCCTTATAACGCCGCCTGCCGCAGTACACGTGGGCTCTGCCGTCATATAAACCTGCCTTCCCATTTCCGTTAAAGAAGCGGCAAGCCTGCGCAAATGCGTTGTTTTTCCTGCCCCGTCAAGCCCTTCAAGAACGATAAATTTACCCTTTTTACCGTTCGTTTGCTTTGCTTCGACAGGCATATTATCAAGCGTATATGCGCTTTTGTACAAATCGTAAAGCACTTCGACTTTCACGCCGATCTCTTTTGCTTTTTCACTAAATATTTTTTCTTCATCGCAGGTGTTTTCACATACTGCCCCGTCGCCCGTACACCATAAATATAGGTTGTACGCTTCTTCCGGGCTTGCGTTGTACCAGGCGCAAAGCCTATCCTTTTCTGCTGAAGATATGTTTTTAATCGTTTCGTCGGCTGTGCAGCCCTTCATTGCGCACAGCTTAATTCGGGATATCACCCATTTTCACCCCTTTTCGAATATTTACGTTCATCGATATATTATATCACCGAGGCAATATGAATAAAATGGTTAATTGTAAATTTAATTTAAAGTCTATCTCTTCTTTATTTTCAAATTTGCTATTGAATTTTATAATTTAAAAGTGTATAATGTAAGACCAAAACTTTCGATAGGCGAATTTGAGTAAAATTTTTATACCACCGATTATATTTTTTGCCTTTGGCAGAAAGGAACGGCAATTATGAAGTACGAACAACTTACAGCAACGTGCAAGCAAAGCGGCTTTGACGGAATTGCAGGATGGGGCGTTTTAAACAAAAGCAGAGGGCTTCCCGCAGAGGCTGAAAAACGATACTCTTCAATGCCCGCACCATTAAACAGAACGGCATATACATACGAACACAAAAACGGGTATTACGTTCACACTCGCATTACCCCTAAAAATGATTTTACCTTACCCAACGGCGAAAAAACGCGCAACGCGTTGAAGCACGTTCTTGTATCCGAACAAGCGCCGGAAAATCTTCCGTGCGAATATATTGCATCAGTATCTTTCGTGCACGACGTATCAGACGATGAGATAGGCCGAGCAGACGGCACGCCTTACGCAGAAAGCACACAGCTTTCGGTTTCCCCCTCTGTTACTGTTAACAGAATAATGAATTTTCTCGGCACGAACGAAAGGCACACATTGCTAAAGGGGCTGCTTTACGCGGTATTAAGCGGGAAAAGCGCAGAAAAACCGATATTTATTTGCGATGCGGAAGAAAATATCCCCCTGTGGATAGGTGCTGTTTGCTTTGCTCTGCCCAAAAACATAGCACGATCGATCAGTTTTACAACGTCATGCATACCGACAAGCGGCGGTGCTTCGTACCGTTTGTGCGGTATTTGTTCTGAGGATATGAATCAGGACGTTTACGATAGCATTGAAGACAGCGGATGCCTTTTGTTTGATATGAAAAGCGGCGAAGTACCCGAATTTTCTGCTGAGCTTCCTATATACGATTTTCTTGCAGATTCGCTTCTGCACTCTTATGGTGAGATAGAATCCTTCAAATCATTCACAGAAGATTGTTTTTCTAACATTGCAGAAGATCAGCTTTCAAATGCATATAATGCATACGTTGCAATACGCAAGGGCGTAAGCAGTATTTCATTCCGTGAATTTGCAACCGCGGCAATGTCGGTTAATAATTACGGCAATCAAGAAGCATATATAAGATTGGTGGAGGCATGCCTTGAATCTCAAAGTGCCGTATGCACGTTGGATCCCGCGCACATTGTTTCCATTATGATATTCATGTGCGGAAAGTTTGAAATGCTTTCGTACAAGATACAAAACAGGATAAGGGAGTTTATCGTTCGCGTTTCGTTGGCGGCTATCTGTGCGGGCAGCACTGAAGAAAAGCTGTTTGCCTTCTACGAAAAGGCATGCATCTGCGCAGACAGTGCAGATATTTCGCTTTCTTGCAGTTTAATGTCGCGCGCATTCAGAAAATATCTCGTTGCACTTTTGGCAAGCACCGCAGAGGATCACCAAGTACGTTTAATATGCAGAATATACAAGGAATATCTTGTAGAACGTAAGCTTACCCCGGATGATCTTACCATTGGCGCTGACGGCGGCTCGTTCATAAAAGACTTTATTGATGCATGCGCACCGTACAACGAAAACAGCGCTACATATATTTTAAGAGAATTGTCGTTTGACGCGATGATGCTTTGCTCGGCGTATCTTACGATAGAAGAATCGCTTGAAGAACGCTTTACGAAGCTTATCCCGATTGCACAGGAAGAATTTCTCGGCATTGCGGCAACGCTTCCCACGTCAGAAATGTACAAGTATCTGATAACCGCAGACAGGGCAGAGCTGGTATATGCAGTATTCTCTTCTTGCTTAACCGCTGCAGAATCTGCAGAAGAAATAACAGCACTGTTTGAAGAACACGACAAATCGTATTTTTCGGTTTCCGATTCGTATTTTACGGAATACTATCAAGCGGCTATCGAGCTTTATTACGAGCTATTTCGTGATAAATTCCCGAAGGAATTGCCCGAAGGCGAATTTTACGCACTGCACTCTGTTTCAAAGCACCGTGTTTGCATAAAATATAACGAGGAGATATGCTTTGGCGTTGTAAGCAGAGATTTAAATCCCGCCCCCAACAAAAAGCAAACCGAGCTTTTATGGTTGATTGCAGATTACGTTCAAAACGTATGCAACAAGCCGCTTAAAGGCAAGCTTCTTTGCCTTTGCTTCGGCGCACAGCTTGAAGGGGTTGACCATAAGAAGGATTACGACAGGCTTGTGCCTACGTTGCAACGATACACAAAAGACGTACGCGTGGATCTTTCCGTATTTGATAAAAAGGATTGCGAAGATTACATAGAATGGATAGTACCTTACCTTTCTTCGTTCTTGCCTGAATACGAAGATCTAAGCGAAATGTATTCGTTCTTCACTTTAGACGAAAAGCAAGACGAAATATTTATAGGCGAATTTGCAAAATCCTACGTAAAAGACGGTAAAAGCCGCGGAAATTACACAGCACTTTGCGAATTTACAAAATTCGTTATAAACCATTGCACTAACGCGGGCAAGCGCGCATGCGGCATACAAATGTCTAAGCTTAACAACAAAAACACAGAATTGTTGAAAATGGATGCGGTTGACTATTTCGGTGAAGATCTTACTATGTACGACAAATTCAGCAATATATTAAACACACAAGCGGAAAAGACTTCTATTTTCCAGAAACTTTTCGGCAAAAAATAAAATTCCTTGAAAGGACATTATAATGAGTATAAAAGTTGTAAAATTCGGCGGTTCTTCTTTGGCAAGCGCCGAACAGTTCCGCAAGGTTGCGGAAATAATCAAAGCAGACAAAAGCAGAAAATACGTTGTTGCTTCTGCCCCCGGAAAAAGATTTACGGGTGATTTTAAAGTTACCGATATGTTTTATTTGCTTTATGACAAGGCGTCGAAGGGCGAAAATATTGACGAGCTTTATGGCGAGATCTGCTTCAGATATACTGATATTGCAAAAACACTTGGCGTTGATATCCCGTTAGAAAAAGAATTATCTAAAATCAAAGATGCCTTGTACAACATGGCAGGCAGAGATTACGCCGCTTCAAGGGGCGAGTATCTTAACTCTATGATACTTGCATCCCACATGGGATACGACTTTATCGATGCTGCCGAGGTTATCTTTTTCAAGCAGGACGGCACGTTTGATTCCGAAACTACAAACAAAATACTTTCCGAAAGACTTAAAAAGCATGAATATGCAGTAGTGCCCGGTTTTTACGGTTCTATGCCTAACGGAACGATCAAAACGTTTTCACGCGGCGGTTCGGATATCACCGGTTCTATACTTGCACGCGCGGCAAACGCTTCGCTTTACGAAAACTGGACAGATGTTTCGGGCTTTTTGATGACAGATCCCAGAGTGGTTGAAAAACCCAAGGTTATCGAGATCATCACTTACAGAGAATTAAGAGAGCTTTCATACATGGGCGCTACGGTATTGCACGAAGACGCAATATTCCCCGTTCAGATAGCCGGCATTCCGATAAATATAAAAAATACAAACGCCCCCGAAGATCCCGGCACTATGATCGTTGCGCATAGCGATAAATACGATACCAAGAATATAATCACGGGTATTGCAGGCAAAAAAGGCTTTTCCGCTATTCATATAGAAAAGGATATGATGAACGGTGAGGTTGGATTTACAAGAAAGATACTTTCCGTTTTGGAAGAAAAGAATATATCGTTTGAACACCTGCCATCCGGTATAGACACAATGACTATCATGCTTAAAACCGCTGATATTGAAAGCGTGCGCGAGCAGCTTATATCCGACATAACAAAGGCCGTTCATCCTGATAACATTTACATTCAAGACGGTATTGCACTTGTTGCAGTAGTTGGCAGGGCTATGGTAAAGGCCAAAGGCACTGCAGCAAAAATATTCCGCGCCATAGCCAATGCAGATATAAATATTAAGATGATAGATCAAGGCTCTGACGAAATGAATATCATTATCGGTATAGAAGAAGTGGATTTCGAAAAAGCCTTAAACGCAATTTATAAAGAGTTTATAAACTAATTTATAGATTAAATGTAAAACTTAAAAAAGGTATTGACACGGTGAAAAAATCGTGGTATAATCCTTTAAAATTTGAAAAGCGATGACGAAGAACAGTAGATCATATGTTTCCCACAGAGAGGAAGGGGCGGTGGAAGCCTTCCGGAGATGCGTGGTCGAAGCTCGCTTCCGAGCCTGACGTTGAAGTTACTTTCTGTAATCTAAACGTTCACGGATTTCCTCCGTTACAGGGATAGGATATACGCAAATATTATATTTTGCCGTATCTGAAGTTATAAACGCGGGTGGTACCGCGGAAGAAATTGATTTTCTTTCGCCCCGGCAGGCTTTTTTTAAGTCTTGCCGGGGATTTTATTTTGTATGAAAGGGATTTTTTATGTCACAATTTATCGAACGTACACTTGGCGAACAGATCGAATATATCGCTGAAAATTATCCTAACCAAACAGCGGTTAAATACGCATCGAAATTCACCTATGAAAGAACTTATAAAGAATTCAACGAAGAATGCGACAGAATCGCAAAATCCTTCATGGCACTTGGTGTAAAAAAGGGTGACAAGGTGGCAATTTGGGCAACCAACTACCCACACTGGCTGATGACGCTTTTCGGTGCCGCAAAAATCGGTGCAATACTTGTTACCGTAAACACTAACTACAAAGTTTACGAGGCTGAATACCTGCTTAAGCAGTCAGATACAAAGGTTCTCGTAATGTGCGACGGATTTAAGGATTCAGACTACGTAGAGATAATGTATCAGCTTTTGCCGTCGTTAAAAACGATGAAGGCAGGCGAAGAAATAAACAGTGATCGCGTTCCTTTTTTGAAGCACATTATCACAATTGATGAAACACCTCACGACGGAATGTGGCATTGGAACGATTTTGAAAAGCTTCACAGCACGGTTTCTGATAACGATTTGAACGCCGTAAAAGCAACGCTTGATATACACGACGTTATAAACATGCAATACACCTCCGGCACTACGGGATTTCCTAAAGGCGTTATGCTTACGCACTACAACATTATTAACAACGGGCTTGGCATTGGCGACTGTATGAAATTTTCCGAAAAGGATAAGCTTTGCATTCCCGTTCCGTTTTTCCATTGCTTCGGCTTGGTTCTTGCCGTTATGGCGTCTATCACACACGCAACAACAATGGTTCCCGTTAACTATTATCAGCCTTTAACCGTGTTGGAAGTACTTGAAAAAGAACAGTGTACCGCCGTTCACGGTGTGCCTACGATGTTTATCGCAATGTTGGAGCACCCCGAATTCAAACGCTTTAAGCTTAATCTTCGTACGGGAATAATGGCAGGCTCGCCTTGCCCCATTGAAATGATGAAAAGGGCAATAGACGAAATGGGCATGCGCGAGATTACTATAACGTACGGTCAAACAGAAGCTTCCCCTGCGTGCACCATGACCACCACAGACGAAACGTTAGAGCACCGCGTAAATTCCGTAGGTAAATCTATGCCTTTTGTTGAAACTAAGATAGTAAATCCCGAAACAGGCGAAGAAGTGGGCCCCGGCATTAACGGCGAGTTCTGCGCAAGAGGATATAATATCATGAAGGGATATTATAAAATGCCCGAGGCAACGGCACAAGCCATCGACAAAGACGGATGGCTTCACACGGGCGACCTTGCCTGCGTTGACGAAGACGGTTACTACAAAATAACCGGCAGAATAAAAGATATGATAATTCGCGGCGGCGAAAACATCTATCCAAAAGAAATAGAAGACTTTATTTATACTTACGAAAAAGTAAAAGACGTGCAGGTAGTTGGCGCACCAAGCGTTCAATACGGCGAAGAAATATGTGCTTTCGTAGTTGCAAAGGACGGAATGCAAATAACCCCCGAGGAAATAAAGGATTACGTTAAAGCTAATATGGCACGCCACAAAGTACCGAAATACGTTCTTATTATCGACGAATTGCCAATGACGGCAAGCGGAAAGATACAAAAATTCAAGCTTCGCGAAATGGCGGTAGATATGTTGAATTTGCACGACGCCGCTTCTATTGAAACAGCATAAGAAAGGCAGGAAATTGTAATGAAACTAAGTTTTTCCACACTGGGCTGCCCTGAATGGACTTGGGGCGAAATACTTGCAGTAGCGAGAGACCTCGGATTTGACGGGATTGAAATTCGCGGCATCATGAGGGAGATGTTCCCCCCCAGAATCAAAATATTCAACGAAGCAAATATAGAGAAAACAAAGCAAGAGCTTGCAAATTCAAAATTGGAAATTCCGATACTTACCTCCGGTGCATACATGGCAGACCCTTCGCAAATCCCTCTTGCCGAATTTGAAATGCTTGCATACGGTCAATTAGCTGAAAAATTAGGGGTTAAATACATACGTATAATGGGCGAAAACACCCCCGGCCCCACAGGGCAATGCGATATTGAAGATATTGCGGCCGAATATGATAAAATATGCGAAATGCTTGCACCAATGGGTGTAACCCCCCTTATCGAAACTAACGGCATTTTAGCTTCTTCACTTAAAATGTCACAATTTTTGCAAAACGTAAAAAGCGAAAACTGCGGCGTTCTTTGGGATATTAACCATACAGTAAGATATTTTGATGAAACGCCCGAATTTACGTTGCGCAATATCGGAAAATACATTAAACACGTTCACGTTAAAGACTCTGTAAAGAAAGAAAACGGCATTAAATACATGCTTATGGGTTACGGCGATCTGCCGATAAAGGATGCGGTTGCTCAGCTTAAAAACATGGGCTACGACGGTTATTTTTCTTACGAATGGGTAAAGCGCTGGGTTCCCGAATTGGAAGGCTCGGGTATTGCATTCCACACGTATTCGGCGTATATGCGCGGGCTTTGATCGGGGTGGGTTAAAGTGTATAAGATCTTTGACATTCACACCCACATATATCCCGACGCCATAGCAGAACGTGCCGTTGTTGCTTTGGGAAAATTTTACGATTTTGTTCCGCAAGGAAACGGAACGTATTCAGACATGACAGGCAACGACAAGCAATATAACATATCAGGCTTTTTAGTATTTTCTGTGGCTACAAACGCACATCAAGTGCGCCATGTGAATGAATTTTTGGCAAAAACGGCGCAAAATGCCGTTAACGACGGATTTAAAACAGTAGCCTTCGGCGGTCTTCACCAGGATTGCGAAGACATGGCAGGAGAAATAAACTACGCTTTGTCTTTAGGTTTAAAGGGCATAAAAATACACCCCGACATTCAAGGTGTTGACGTAGATGACCGAAAGCTTTATCCCTTGTATGAAGAAGCGCAGGGAAAGTTTCCCGTTTATTTTCACATAGGTGATAACCGCCCGCAATATCAATTCTCGCAACCCAAAAAGCTGCGTAAAGTGCTTGACGATTTTCCTAAATTACAAGTTATTGCAGCACATTTGGGCGGATATATGACATCTGACGACGGAATCAAATATTTAAGCGGTCATGAAAACGTATGGTATGATACGTCCTCTGCGCTTTGGGCAATGAGCAGCGAAAAAGCCGAATTTCTTATAAACAAATTCGGTACGGAAAAAGTAATGTTTGGCACGGATTACCCCGTTATGTGTCCAAAAGACGAGCTTGAGCTGTTTTTCAAAATTCGATTAACTGAAAAGCAACGCGAAGATATTTTATATAATAACGCGGTTAATTTTTTAAATCTTAATTAAGCAATAACCTTATAATTAAAAACATCACCCGACAAAAAACTTTGTCGGGTGATGTTTTTAATATTTACTGTTAAATTCCGGCTTTAAGAAATTATCAAGTCTGGATTTGAAAATTCGTGAATCCAACGCTTTTTTTGTTCTTTCAACAAGTGCGGGGTTAAGCGAATCCTCTACTATCATTTTAAAAGAATTCGACACAAAATCCGCCCCGGGTGTTTCGTAACATTCTACACGTAAGCCCTCGTCGTAGAAATATATTTTAAAATATCTGCTGTTCGAAAGCTGTAAAAACGAAACGTTAAGCTTTAAAATAGGAATGTCATCTTCGTTTCTTGTAAATTCTCCAAGTGATGATATTCGGTATTCTTCGCAGCCTATCTTCACTACACTTTCCTCGGCATTTAAGTAGCCTGCATTAAAAGTATATAAGCAATCCTCTTCTGTAACCGTAATTTGCACGCTTTCCGATTCAAATTTAAACTCCAGTCTTTTTATACCGGGGCGAAAATTATTGTGTATCGCCTGCGACATAGTTGGTAAAATGCTGATGCCGCGAGTTTGATTTATATCAAACTCAAAGGATCTTATTTTCCGTTTATCAAGCACAGATATTCCGTCGGATCTTAATTTTTCCTCTGCATACCGTCTGTAAAGCGAATTTACACATGAAAGCTTTTTCTCTGCATTGCGAAGCCTTTCGGTTTGCAAAGCATCATCTGCAAGCACTCCGTACGGAACAAACCTTTTACCAAAATATTTTTTAACCACGTTATACCAAGTACACCTTTGAAAAAGGTCGCCGTTCATTGCTGTTAAATAAACAACCGTTTTAGTTTTTCGGAAAATGTGCAGATTTCTGCCGAACATTCCGTTAAACAACACCTCATCATCATTTTCGTCTATCCACATATGATAGCCGTAGTTATATACACCCGTTATCGGCGGTGTTTTAATTTGTATGGAAGTTGATTCCTTTATCCAATTTTCTGAAATTACGCGTTTGCCGTTATACATTCCGTTTTGCAATATAAGCCAACCGAATTTTATTGCATCATCAGGTAATATATATAGTCCCCAACCGCCCTTTTCTATTCCTTCCGGGCTTTTTTCCCAATAAAAATCGGTTATTTCAAGCGGTGAAAAAATATTTTCTTTCAAAAAATCCGAAAGTGATCTTCCCGTTTTTCGTACTATTGCGGCACTAAGCATGTACGAATTCATACTGTTATAATCAAACGCTGTTCCCGCGCGGAATTTAACGCCGCTTGAAAGATACGACTTTATCCAGAAATTATCTGTAACAGCACCCATTTCGTTAAACTGTACGCCCGTACTCATCGTAAGAAGGTGGCGTATTTTAAGCTTTGATGCAGGCACATTTCCAAGGATTTTTATTTCTTCTGAAAAAATTTCGCCCAAGGTAGTATCAAGGTCCAAAATCCCCTGCGAAATTGCCACGCCCACAGCAAGGGAAACGATAGATTTACTGAAAGAATGTGTTTCAGACGGAAATTCTCTTTTATATGGATAAAAGTCACCTTTTGATATAACACGTCCGTTTCTGGCAATGGTAACGGTTTGAAGTGCCAATTCCTTTTTATTTTCTATATCACGATAAAATTTCATCAAATATTCGCTTTTCACGCCTTGCGATTCGGGCGTAAAAAGCTTCGCCGGGGGATATTCTTTTACATCTGTAATTGTTGTTTCAAACGGCTGCACTTGTTGTTTTAGCTTTTTTCTCGTAAAATACGCCGTTAGCATCCGCGCGTTGTCTGTTGTTGATTTTATATCCATTGGCAAAACTCCTTGTTATCAGATATTTTCCATCATATATATTATATATCCATATTTTTTTAAAGTCAATACATACTTTACCACTTGAAATTAAAAAAAAATGGCATATAATGTGTAATGAAATACTTACATGAATATTGACATAAATGAAAGGGCTGTATTTTTGAAAGCGATAAAGAATGCCGCTTTGATAATAAACCCCAAAGCAGGTAAACAAATTTCAGAAGAAAAAGCAAACGAGATTTCTTCTTTATTGAAAGAACGCGGATATAAAACCGACGTTTATTTTACAGAACATAGAAGCCACGCATCGGAAATTTCGCAAAATTGTGCCGCTGATTACGACGTTATCATCTGTTGCGGTGGCGATGGTACGTTAAACGAAACCGTATCCGGAATTGTAAATACGATAGATCCACCGCCGCTTGGTTATATTCCAACAGGCACTACTAACGATTTTGCAAAAACCCTGAAGCTAACAAAAAATCTTCCTGCGGCAGCAAATATAATATCCGCAGAAAAAGCAACGTTGCTTGATGTCGGCTTATTAAACAAAGAAAAATACTTTACGTATATAGCGTCCTTCGGTGCATTTACAAAAGTATCGTATGAAACACCGCAAAGCGTTAAAAATAAATTCGGCCACCTTGCCTACATTATGGACGGAATAAAATCAATAGGCGAGATTCGCCCACACAAAGCAACAGTAACTGCAGATGGGCGCATTTACAGCGGCGATTATGTTTTTGGCGCAGTTTCAAACTCCGTTTCCATCGGCGGAATACTTAATTACCGCACAAACGACGTTATACTTGATGACGGAATGTTCGAATTGTTATTGATAAAAGTTCCAAAGGATCATAACGATTGGTCGATAACTGCAAAAAATATATTCGAGCAACGGTTTGACGAAGGCGGAATAGTATTTACGCATGCAAAGAAAATCGCATTTGAATTTGAAGAAGATATCCCATTTACAACAGACGGCGAATACGCAGGCACATTCAAACACATCGCAATTGAAAATCTAAATAAAAAATTGAAGTTATTGGTAAAATAAATGAAATTATTTAAAATCGCGCTTTGCGCCTTTATATTTACGGTGTTGTTGGTGATGCACGCATCTGCCCAGCCTGATGCGTTGTATAAAACGAAGCAAGAAATAGAAAACACTTCCTTCACCGTAAGCAAGGCGCAAGCAAACAACGAAAAGGAATTAAAGCATTTAATTGAAAAACGCGTTCTTTTAATGTTGGGAAAAGGCATTGACCTTCAAGGAATAACTATTACGCAATTCGTCTTACCGAATGAAAAGGACGGCAGCTTTTCTTTTTCGGCAACACTTTACACATCAGAATACAAAGCTGTTGCCAACGTAGCAAACGGCGTAATTCTTAATAGCGATGCCTCGGTTATAATTTCGGCAGATTCATTCATTGTTGAACAAAACAAAGCACTTATCTTAAACGCAGAAGCTACACAGATATCATCGGAAATACATTGGTATGAAAGCAACTCGCCCGACAAGATCGGAAATCTGCTTGCAAAATCGAACGAAGCATCTATCAGTATAGACACAAGTGCAATAGGTACAAAGTACGTTTATTGCATTTGCGGCGGTATAGTTAGTAATACCGTAAAAATAGAAATTACAAAACCGTTTGTACCGACAAGCGATATAGAAATAGACCTTAAAAACGTAACGTATAACATTCCTTTTTCGCTTGATGCGGCAGTATTTCCGACGAATGCAACCGTTAAAAGCATTTCGTGGAAGGTGCTTTCGGGTAACGCAACGATATCGGGCGGAAAGCTTATTGCAAAAACAATGGGCGAAGTTACCATTGAGGCAAGAATAAAAAACGGTGCAGAGGGCAAAAACGATTTTTTTAAAACGTTTACCGTTTTGCCAAAAGAAAACACGTCTTCTACCGGCAGCGAAACGTGGGTGATAGATACGCCGCAACTTTCAGATATATTATCCGTGGTAATCACGGGTAAATACGAAACTGAAGTTCAAATAACTGCCCTTTCCCCGCTTACAACTGAAAAAATACTGTCAAATTTTAACAGTGCCAGCGCAGAAAACATCATATCTACCGCATATATTGTTTGCAACACACCCGACGTTATAAAAGCAGTAACGCTCGATATGGGCGTTGAATATGCAGGAAAAGATATAACCGTTTTTTATGAAGATGCAAACGGAATACCTGCAACAGTTGTCGGAAAAGCAGATGAAAACGGCGATGTAAATGCCCCTGTCGGAAATTCGTATATAGTAACCTTAAACGAAATAGAAACATTTGATTTTTCACTTTTATTTTTCTTAATTCCCATCATTCCATTGATAACGGTTTTGGTATTCAAAGCGATAGCAACAAAAGCAAAAAAGAAAATGAAGTTTTAAACTACACATAAATAAAAAATCCGAAGTTTATAAATTCGGATTTTTTTATTTTAAATTTATGATTCAATTTGTGCTTCTTTACTTATCTTTTTCTTTTTTACAGATTTGCATATATAGGCATATGATACGAAAATCGCAATACCTACGCAAGAGCCCAATATTCCGATATTCTGTGCAGGAGATCTGAAATAAAATTCAATATTATTTTCACCTGCCTGGGTTATAAACGCCATACAGCCAACGTTTGCCCTTATAAAATCAACCTCTTTGCCGTTTATCGTTGCAGTCCACCCTTCGTCTTCATACGGAACGGAAACATAAATCACCTGTGGTTTTTCGGTATAAACCGATGCTGTAAATCCGCTTGATGACGTTTTGAAATTTTGAAGTGAAATTCTGTCTTTACAAAGTGTTCCGCTTTGATATTTCTTTAAAAGAGGTGAAACAAACGCCTCATCCTTATCTTCAACAACCAACGTATTCAGCATTATATCTGCCGCTGTGCTTTTTTGCTGAATTTTTTTAAATTCGGACCGCGTAATATAGCTGTCGTAAGAGAATCCAAGCCCCAAATAATTTTTATTTTCGTATATCTTTACGCCATTTTCGGTTTTCAAATAAGAAAAGTCTTTGGGTATGGATACAGGATCGTCTGAATACAAATTATAATAATACTTAACGCCCAAAAGGGTACGCATAGCGTTATTTGTTTTTTGCGGAAGAATAGTTACCGTGCCAACGTACATATCAAAGCATTTAGCCATTTCGGTAGCATACGAGTTTCTTACGCTTTCAAACACCGTAATAGTGGGCGTTGCCGTTGCATACGAAAAGTTACGCAGCTGCCTTGAATGCTCTACCCTGTAATTCTTCGGTTCGGGAATTTCGGGTTTTTCAATATAATATTTTTCGACAAGTGTTTCAAGATCTATTTTTGAAGTTCTGTAATAGTCAAGCAAATGTTCGTCGCGTATATTCATAACCGTGTACGAGCATCCGTAACAAACTATAACCGAAAGTATCACCGGCACGGCGTGTTTTCTTACCCTTGGGCTTAATACGAAAGCTATCAAGCATATATACATTACCAGCGCCGCTATAGTTATGTAAACCTTAAAATCTGTACATACATCTACTTCTTTTTCATGATATTGCACAAACTTCTTTACCGTTTTATTCGTAACGGAAAGATATGAATAAAAGTAGTGATAAAGCAACAACAGTCCCGTAAGACAACAAGATGCAATGTACGTACCCTTTTTCGCAACGCCGTCGTCGTAATTATCCAAAAATAACACAGTTGACAAAACGAAAAACATTACCATCGCATACAAAAAGCGTGTATAAAGCGAAGAAAACATATTGTACACAAGCCCTACACCTGCTACAACTACGAATAAAATACTTATAATATTTAATACTACAAGCCATTTTTTGTTTTTCATTTTTTTATTAAAGAACGTACCTATAACCATAGACAAACCAAACACAGGTACATACGCCGCCAAGGATTTCCATTGCGTTTGCCCGAAAGAATCAAATCTGTTGCTTCCTGCGGGTACAAACATAGAAAACAACCTTGATATCAGCGCTTCATCATAAAGGAAATTGTTATTTAATCTTTTGCCCACCTTTGCAATAGACCCGGAAGAAACAAACATTCTATACAGGTATGGCGCAATCAATACAAGTGCGCATAAAAAGCCTATAACATACTCTAAAACGGCGATCAAAAAGAATTTAATGTACCTTTTTTCTTTCCATTCCTCCGACAAGAAAAACCTGCACAAAAAGTAAACAGAAAACGATATAGTAGAAAATACGAAAAAATAAAAATTAGTTAAACAACACAGAAAAGATGCCAAAACAAGCTGGTGCTTGTAATTATCGCACCTGAACATTTTTTCAGCAGCAAGCAGTAACAATGGGAAAGACCACAATGCCTCTAAAAACTGCATAAATTCAAAGCACACGAACGTATATGAAGAAAAGGTATATAAAAATGCACCCAAAAAGGCATTTTTCTGATCTTTAACCATATATCTTAAATACACAAACGAAGACATTGCAATAAGCGCAATGCGCACCGCGTGCATATAGGTAACCGCGTACGGTATTAAATCTTCAGGAAAAAGCAAGCAAAGAAAATTAAGCGAAAATATTATACTTACCTTGTTGTAAGAAGCACCTAAAAAATTATACCAATCCCAATTTCCAGCACCGCCGAAAATTATTTCTTTTGCTTTTATAAGCCTTGGTATATATTGGTCAACATAGTCGCCCCTTATTATATATATACCGTGGTTTTGTATCATAGACGGAAGCATTATGATCAACATCATCAGCGCCGCCAAAAAACCGACGTTTATTATCGAATATTTATTTTTTTGAAGCAATTTCTTCGCCCTCCGAAATCAAAACCGCAAAAAACGGCAAAAAATAATCATAAGTAACATAATACTATCATACGATAAAAAATTTGTCAAGCATTTTACCGTTTGAAAAAAACGACCACCGCCGTATAGATCGGCAGTGGTCTTTTTTCGTTTTTAATTAGTCGCTGATGTAAGGGATGAGCGCCATCTGGCGTGCACGCTTTACAGCTTCCGTAAGTTCTCTTTGGTGCTTTGCGCAAGTACCTGTAATTCTTCTGGGAAGAATTTTGGAACGTTCGCTGATGCATTTTCTCAACTTAACGGTATCTTTGTAATCGATCTTTTCAGCTTTTTCCGCACAGAATTGGCAAACCTTCTTCTTTTTCTTATTGCGGAAAGGCTTATCGAAATTTCTTTCTCTATCCATTATTATATCCTCCGTATTGATCTTGCCTTTTATCAGAAGGGCAAGTCGTCATCATCCTGCATTTCTTCAAAGTTTACAGCCTCTGTCGGTTGTGAACTGAACGAGGGCGCTACAGGCGGCGGTTCCCCAAAATCCGCAGCAGACGGTGCGTGAGAGCTTTCTGCCTTGGAATCCACAAAATAAACCTCTTCAGCAACTATATCGTACGAATAACGCTTGTTGCCCTGCGTATCAGTCCAGTTTCTTGATTGTAACGAACCGCTAACACAGATAGAAGAGCCCTTTTTAAAATATTTCGCAACAAGTTCTGCCTGTTGTCTCCAAGCGACTACGGGCAAAAAATCTGCAGAATTAGGCTCGCCCGCTTTTGCAAATCTGCGGTTTACCGCAACCGTAAACGAAGTTACGGAAACGCCGTTGGGCGTTTGCTTCAATTCGGGGTCTGCCGTTAAGCGTCCGGCGATGGTAATTTTGTTGTAATTAAAATTCGCCATTATCTACTCCTTACGCTTTGATAGTCATAGAACGGAGAATACCGTCTGTGATGTTGAAATTACGTTCCAATTCTGCAACGAAAGCAGCTTCTGCCTTGTAGTTAACAAGTACGTAGAAACCGTCGTTAACATCGTCGATAGGATAAGCAAGCTTGCGTTTGCCCCATTCATTGCATTCAGCAACTTCGCCGTTTGCTTCGATAAGCGCTTTGAACTTATCAACGATAGCCCTTATAGCATCATCTTCGAGTGTTGCATTAACAATGAACATGGTTTCGTAATCGTGTACAATTTTTTCCATATTCTTTACACCTCCTTATGGACATATGTCCGCAGATCAAGTCTGCGGCAAGGAGAAACTTTGCAGTATCTCTGAACGTGTATTATACCACAGATAATGTATTTTGTCAATATATAACTTTCCGTACAGATATCCAGTTAATAAAAAAGTTACATTTAAAAATGGCAATTAAGCACATTACCAAAATACACAAACTATTTGATACGCTTAAATACGATTTTCACATATAAACCAATATTTCTGAAAAGTAAAAAACGGGTATCTTTTTCAGACACCCGTTTAATTTACAACTAATTATTAGTTAACACCTTGCCACTTCATAGCTTCTGCAACTTTAAGGAAGCCTGCGATGTTAGCACCTGCAACGAGGTCGCCTTCCATGCCGTATTCCTTAGCAGCTTTTGCAGAGTTTGTGAAGATGCTCTTCATAATGCCCTTAAGCTTTTCGTCAACTTCTTCAGCAGACCAAGACAAACGCATGGAGTTTTGCGTCATTTCCAAGCCGGAAACTGCAACACCGCCGGCTTTAACAGCCTTTGAAGGAGCAACAACTACACCGTTCTGCTTCAAGTAAGCAATAGCCTCGTTTGTTGAAGGCATATTGGAAACTTCAACATAGTATTTAACGCCGTTAGCAACGATCTTTTCAGCTTCAACCATGCCAACCTCGTTCTGTGTAGCACAAGGCATAAGAATATCTGCCTTAACGCCCCAGGGCTTTTCGCCTGCATAGAAAGGAACGCCGAATTTATCTGCATAATCCTTAACCTTGTTGCGGCAGGAATCACGCATTTCAAGCATATAATTGATCTTTTCTTCTGTATTGATACCGTTTTCGTCGTACACGTAGCCGTCGGGACCTGAGATAGTAACTACCTTACCGCCAAGCTCTGTAATCTTCTTTACAGTACCCCAAGCAACGTTACCGAAGCCGGAAACTGCAAAAGTCTTGCCTTCGATAGATTCGCCAAGGCTTTTAAGCATTTCAACAACGTAATAAACAGCGCCGAAGCCTGTCGCTTCAGGGCGGATAAGAGAGCCGCCGCTATTGATGTTTTTACCTGTAAGTACACCTGTAAATTCATCACGAATTCTCTTATACTGACCGAACATATAGCCGATCTCACGTGCGCCAACGCCCATATCGCCTGCAGGAACGTCTGTATCAGCGCCGATATATTTTTGAAGCTCTGTCATAAAGCTTTGGCAGAAACGCATAACTTCCCCATCGGACTTACCTGTGGGATCAAAGTCGGAACCGCCCTTACCGCCGCCCATAGGAAGCGTTGTAAGTGCGTTTTTAAATGTCTGTTCGAAGCCGAGGAACTTCATTATAGAAAGGTTAACGGAGGGCGCAAAACGGATACCGCCCTTGTAAGGACCGATAGCAGAGTTAAACTGTACGCGGTAGCCTTTGTTTACTTGAACGTTTCCGTTATCATCAACCCAAGCAACTCTGAAAGAAATAGCGCGTTCGGGTTCAACCATACGGTCAACAACACCTGCAGCAACGAGGTCGGGGCGTTGTTCTATAACAGGTTCGATAGATTCGAGAACTTCTTTTACTGTTTGATGAAATTCAATCTCGCCGGGGTTTGTACGTACTACTTTTTCGTACACGCCTGCAAGATATTCAGTTTTGAATGACATAATATTCCTCCAAAATAATGATTTTGTGCAGATTATAGCACATATTATGCAAGATTTCAATACTAAATCTGTAATTTTTCAAAAAAAATTAAAAAAAATCCACGCCTTTTTGGGGCGTGGATATGTAATTTATTCAGGCTTTGTTTCCAGCTTAAGATCATAGTCGCCAAGGTGTTCTACTTTAAACCCGTTTGCCTTATATTTTTCATAATCAAACGCTTCCAGCTCGTCAATGGCAAGCTTGTGAAATTCGTAAAAATTATGCCACCATTCGTAGCCTGACCCAAGCTCTGCATTAAGATATGCTTCTGCAATGTCGATACCCATTTGCGGTGCAACGTAAAATGCCCCCATAGACAAAACATTAACGCCGTTTCCGGTTATGGCACGAAGTGCTGCCGGAACACTTTCAACCACCCCGGCGTGAACGTGCGGGCATTTGCTTGCCGCAATGTGAATGCCCATACCCGTACCGCAGAATATAAGTGCACGCTCGAACTCTCGTTCTGCTATCATCGAGCCTACCCTTAAACCAACTCGGTGAAACATAAGGTCAGTATCGTTATCATCTAAAGAACGAACGCCAACGTCGGTAACTTTCCAGCCCTTTGATTTCAAGTGTGCAACCACAGCTTCTTTCAACGGAAATCCCGCAAAATCAGCACCTACAAGTATTTCTTTATCTTTTACCATTTTCATATCGAATACCGCCTTTATTTTTTATTACTTGAATTGTACCATAAAAAAACGGTATCGTCAAGTAAAATACAAAATATGTGTACGTTACACGTATTTACTATCCGTGTATTATGTGATATAATACAGCAAATATTTTTTTCACAGCCTGTAATATTTTCAAGTGAATATCGACTTAATATACAGAAACGTACGTACGGCAAACGCCGCAGAAAGGAATAGTAATGAATGATCATGAAATAATAGAGCAGCTTTTTCAACGCTCGGAAATCGGGTTAAGAGAAATATCGCTAAAATATTCTAACCTGTACAAGGAAGTGATTAGAAAGGTATTAAGCAACGAATGCGACGTAGAAGAAATATCAAATGATATTTTAATGGCGTTGTGGGAAAGCATACCACCGAAGTCGCCAAATAATTTGCCTGCCTATATCTGCAGAATCGCCAAAAATATCAGTGTGGACAGATTGCGTTACAATACTCGGCAAAAACGAGGTGACGCATACTGTCAAACTCTTTCCGAGCTTGACGAAAGCATTCCCTGCAAGGACAGTGAAAACATACCGTTAAATGATGACACGATAAAAAATGCAATCAATAGCTTTATACGCAATCTTGATGCGGAAACGCAGATTTTGTTTGTACGCAGATACATATATCTTGAATCTGTTGCAAGTCTTGCGGTAAGATTCAACAAAAGCGAAAACCACGTTTCCGTAAAATTGCATAGGGCAAGAAAAAAACTTAAAAAACTTCTTGAAAGCGATGGGGTGAAAATATGAAAAATTTAAATAAAGAAAAGCTTTCCGATATGCTTATGCAAGTTGATGAGAATATACTTGATAAAGCGTTTTATACTGATGATCCTGATAAGCTAAACGAATTTGTATCAAAAGAAAACATAAGAAAAAGTAAGGGCTTCTCATTTGGAAGGATCGCCGCCGTTGCCGCATGTTTGGCACTTGTTGCAACTGCGACATTCGCCCTTCCTGCTTTGTTTAACGATAACGGCACAACAAATCCAATTGATGAATCTACAAGCGGAAATAAACAGGATGATAACACATACGTACCGCCGATAGAAATGGTAGATTCTCTTGAAATAAAAAGCATCGATATGATAAATTATTACTCTGCTATGCGGCTTTTGTCCGAAAAATCATCGCCAGAATTATATGGTAAGGAAATAGTAAACAAACCCGTTTTTTACGTTAAAAACGAATCGCTTGTTTCACAAAAAGGAAATATATCAAAATTAAGTTATTCCGCACTTTCAAATGAGGATAAAGAAAACGTATATTTTTACGAATTTTCTCCCGATGAGGTTTTTACCATAAGTAAAGCAATTTATTTTCAAATTTCACTTACCGAAGAAAACGGCTTTTTAGCATCTAAAATAGGTACGGGAACGGTTGATACGGTAATAACCGAAAGCTCTCTTGAAACTATAATAACCTTCAAAAACGGTGACCGTTATTATTCTTGCTTGATGAATGGTGCAAGCACCGATGAAATAGAATTCAGTACTCATAAATATATAGATGGATTCTGCATCGTAAAAAATTTAGAACAAGAAAATTACTCCTTTACCGTTAAATTTGCATATGACAAAAAAAGCCACCAGGTTAAATACGACGAAGTTTTATCTGTTGAAAGCCGTTGCATTCAAGCAGTATCCCCTGTTATTGAATTTATGCCTGATAAAATATCCGTAATAAACCAAACGGGCGCTGTTTCTTACGAAGGCGGTTCATTTACCATTGGCGAGCTTGAACGTTTTTTCAGCACAGAATCGCATTCAAGCGACAGCATAATCGATTCTCTACCGTTTGAACACAATACTGACATCTCATACCATTCAGACATTGACAATAGTGATAAGATTTATTTGTTTTATCATAAAAAATCATTAAAACTTCGATCCGTATAAATATTAAGAAACTTATTCTTAAAAAATACGCTTAAAGAATTAAAATTGAGTTTGGTTCATGATATTTAAAGAATCACTTATAATACTTTCATATAACCGCCGTGGGAGATCGTTCGGTCACTCCGGCGGTTTTGCTATAAAACAATTCATAAATTTATGATACAATATTTTAAGTTCCACCTAACATTTTCACCGATACATTGACTATATAAGTGAAAGCATTGATCAATCGCTTGGAGAGACAGATGAAAAAACAAGACTTGCTGAATTATATTGATGAAACTTTGCTTGATAAACTATTTGGTTTTTGTTATGCAAGAACAAACGATAGTCATGAGGCAGAGGAGCTGTGCTCTGATATTGTTTATGCCCTTGTAAAGGCTTCCAAAAATGACGGAGAAATAGAAAATATATATCCGTTCATTTGGAAAGTTGCACGCAATGTGTACGCCGACTTTTCAAACAATCGAAAAAAGCACGCAGAAAAGGTTTATGAAGGTGATTTTGAAGAAATCTTGCTTGGAATAGCAGAGGAAGATGCTTCAGATGATAGCGTCGAGTTGTTAACATCCATATACCGCAGAATAGCATTTTTAACACGGGCATACCGTGAAGTGATGATAATGTTCTATATAGACGGTCTTTCTACATCACAAATATCAAAATTGCAAGGAACGAGTGAAGGCGCTGTTCGTCAAAGACTTTTTTCGGCAAGAGAAAAAATTAAAAGCGAGGTAGAAGAAATGGCAGATACTTATAACAGACCCGTAGCACTTGATAAAATTGATTTTGTAATTTGGGGAACAGGAAACCCCGGTTGGGGTGATCCAAGAAGCGTAGGCGGAAGAATGTTTTCAAATCACATAATATGGCTTTGCCGTAAAAAACCAATAAGCGCATCTGAAATCGCGGAAGAACTGAACGTACCGACAGTATATGTTGAAGAAGAACTCGAAATACTCCGAAAAGGCGCAAACGAAGAATACGGATTTCTCCGCCGATTGGATAACGGCAAATATGCAATCAACTTTATTTTACTTAACAAGGATATATTTGAAAAGGCAAACTCAATTTATACAGAGCATCTGCCAAAAATTTGTGATATCATATCAAGATACATAGAAGAACACGAAGCGGAATATCTTGCTTTCCCATATCTTAATAAAAAAGTGGATATGAATCTGATTCTTTGGCAACAAGTATCAAATATTGCTGATGCTTTCGCCTATTGTGTAAAAGACAATATACAAAAAAAACATTTTTTGAATATCACCCAAACGAAGCGACCGTTCAGCATCTTTGGATATGTTGATAACGGTAAATATTACGGCAACGGTTGGGATGGTATCGCGGCACAAAACATTTGCGGTTTTTCCGATGTCCGTTTTGACAACATTTATATTACACGTATAAAAAAGCACTTTGATTGCGGCCACAATGTATCAAAAGACAATTTGCTTCAGCTTTCACTCCGCGCTATATATGGACTTGATATTTCGTCATTATCCGAAAGCGAAAAGGAGTATGCCGCTAAAGCCATTGGGTGCGGATATTTGTACCGTGACGGTGATATGCTTTACACAAAGATCCTTGTAAGCAAACTTTCAGACCGAGATAGACTTTTTGACATCAGTAATGGTTTGCAAAATGGATATTTCGACAATAAAGCACAAATCGTTGCGGAAAAGATTGCATTGCTTATTAAAAAATCTGTGCCCAATTATTTATTAGGAGAATGGAAATTTGCAAACACATTGGCATCATTACCGATTCTTGATGCTGTTGTTGAATGCCTTATCAAAAAGGGCGTATTAACACCTCCCAAGGATGGAATCGGTGCAGAAGGTTGTTGGATGAGCGTAGAAAAGTAAAATAAATCCCCACCGAGAGTGACCGTTTTGGTTGCTATCGGCAATGTTTATCACTATTCAATTCGAATAATTATAGTAAAAAACAAATCCGAACCAATTTCGATTTACGAAATAGTTCGGATTTATTACGTTTAGTTACACACATACAAAAAGCAACAAAGGAGCTCCATCAGGAACTCCTTTGCTGTTGGTGAAGCAGACGATTGGATGTCCGAACTATTTGCCATATTTTCAATTTCTTCAGTTGTAGGTATATCGATTGGCTTATCATCGAAGGTAAGGAACACCTTGATATAACCATCATAAACGAAGATGGCTTTGACGAGTCCGTCAATCAGCCGTTCTTTATTCTTCTCGAATCTCAGATCAAGATTGCGGAACTTGTGCAGCGTGAACAAAATGAAATCCTTTGTGATTTTCGGCTTTTTGTCCTCTTCAGCCTTGATACTCCAAGTGAGTTTTTCTTCTTCCGCTTCCAGTTCCTCAAGCCTTGATTTTGTGGTGCGAGTCACAACGCCTTTTTCGATGGCTTTCATTATGTTATCGATTGATGAGCGAACCTCTTTGAGCTGTGCTTCAAGGGCGAGAATCATGCCGTCGTCTTCGTTAAGGAGAGCCATCACATCATCTGCCATATCGCTGATCAGCTTATCGTTATTCAACCAAGCGGATATCTGCTCGATAACCTTGTCCTCAATCCAGTCCTTGCGAATTGCCTTGCGGTCGCATTCATGCCGTTTGGCGCTGGCGCATTTGTAATAACGATAAATCACACCGTTAGGTTTGTTCGCACTGTCACCTACAAACATAGAATTGCAAGTTCCGCAGAACAGTTTGGTTGTCAGCAAATATCTTTCGGGAGCTTTTGCCTTGCCCGTTGCGTGTTTATTTTGCCCCATTCGTATAGCCACCCTTTCAAAAACATCCTTGGAAACAATAGCAGGTATCGTATCGGGAATCACGATATCCTTATATGCATACTCACCGATATATCTGCGGTTGGCAAAAATACGAGCGAGAGAGTTTTTGTTAAATCGGTTGCCTTGCGAGGTGCGGACGCCACGTGCATTCAAATCTTCGATGATATCGGTAATGGACTCGCCACCTGCGTATCTGCGGAACATTTCAATTACAAGCGGAGCTTTTTCGGGATCAATCTGATAATGGTGTTCATCATCTATCGTGAAACCAAGCGGAATTTGACCGCCGTTGAAGCGAGCTTTGAGCGCATTCTCGGTCATGCCTCTCGATACCTTTTCAGCCAGATCAGCGGAGTAGTATTCCGCCATACCTTCAAGCACAGATTCGAGAATAATACCTTCCGCGCCACCGGATATGGATTCCGTTGCGGAAATGACTTTGACATCGTTCTTACGCAGCATCGCCTTATACTTTGCCGAATCGTAACGGTTACGAGAGAATCGGTCGAGCTTCCACACGATAACCACGTCGAATTTCTTTTTTGCACTGTCATTGATCATCCTCTGAAACTCCGGGCGGTTATCGGTCTTTGCCGAAAGCGCACGGTCGATATAGTGACCTACAATGGTTATTCCGTTTTTATCGGCATACGCAGTATTCTCACGAATCTGACCTTCGATGGATTCCTCACGCTGATTATCCGAGGAATAGCGTGCATAAATAACGCCTCGCATCAATTCGCCTCCTTCCTGCATTAAGTGTGACCATTATACCATACAAATCTGAATTTGTCAACGAAAAAACTCCAAAAATATTATATATATTTTTAGAGCAACACAACTTCCTTGTATTAAATAACAAACCAAATATTGCATCGCAGTAATCAAAGAAAACAGCTCATCACATTATTTATAAAGTTGCTCTTGTAAGATTGGCAAAAATATGTTATAATTATTTATCTCTTGGAAAGGACGATGATCATATGATTTATACATTAAACGATTTTATAAATGAATTTGAAAAAGTAAAAGCGATGGGGTGGATCAAAACGCATCGTTCTGGTCCTACAGGTATTGGCAAGACACTTGAAGATTTGCTCGGCATTCCCGAAAACAACCTTGATGAGCCCGACTTTGGTGATTATGAATTGAAGTCATGCCGAATTGACTCTAACAGCATGCTGACTATGTTCACAAGATCTCCGCAACCAAGTCGTTCTAACACCTATCTGCGCATGAAATACGGTTATTCCAGCAGTGCGTACGATAACGAAGAAAAGGTTCTTCACGCAACACTGTCAGCTAACAGGTTTGTACCGATATCTAATACTGGTCACAGCTTGAAAATCTCATGTGATATAGATGGAATTTACATTATGTCTGAAGACGGCAGAGAAAATGTATATTGGTCTCGCGAGGCGTTGAAAAAATCTTTCGAAAAGAAATACAAAAACAAATTTGTTTATGCAAAAGCGCTGTCAAGAGGTGTTGGTGCAGCTGAAGAATTTAAGTTTGTTGAAGCCTACGAGGTTTCCGGCTTTGATTATGAAGCTTTTATTGATCTTCTTGAAGATGGCAAAATTTATGTCGATCTTCGTATTGGCCAATACCATGACGGAAAGAACAAAGGAAAAACACATGACCATGGTACTGCATTCAGAATAAAAGAATCAGACCAGCCTTTATTGTTTAGAGTAAAAAGACAAATTGTATAAGGAGATTATATGTCTATGCCAGTTCCAGCGAATATTAGAAACTGTACTGCTCTAATAAGAAAAATAGAAAGTATGCCTTATTTTGCCAGAGCTTTTGGGGCCTATACAAATAAGCTCTCTGAACTTTCCGCAGCAATAATAGAAGAACATCCCGAACTATCAGAAAACGATGTTTTGAAAATAGCATATAGTAAAATTCTATCTCATCTTTGCTCTGTAATGCGAGATGCACAAGGTAGCGTAGAAGCACTTATTCAAGAGCGAATCGATTGTGGTAAAATTACGAATGCGGATCAATCAAAAAAGTCTACCGCTGGCAATGTTTTTCAGCAGATGGTAGCATACACATTGGCTCAAAACATTGTTCAAGGAAATATTGCCGGAAATTTAACGGTAACCATGTCAACCAAAAACATACTGGAAGAATACGCAACGATAAAGGTGGGAGAAGATTCGCAAAAACCAGATTCAGATGTTTTGATTTATGATGATTCAAACACATCGTCACCTATTATGAATTTTTCGTGCAAAACTTCTTGCAAAGAACGTGCTGGACAAACATATAAGTGGAAACTGTTAAGTGATTTAGCCTCCTGTGAGTGCGATCACAAAATAGGAAACGATAAATGTCCAGTAAATATTTATCACCTTGAATACGCGCCACAAAGAAAAATAAAGGTATGCTTTATAACTGCGGATTTTTATGATGAAATTGCACAACCGCAAATCGCAGCTATGTTTAATTTTTTTGATTATTCTTATGTTGCTAAGCCCACATCAAGCATAACAACAATCAAACCGCTTGAAAGCGTAATTGACGATATAAATAATTGTTTTTAATACAAAAGCGTAGCTGTGACTGCTCATAGCTACGCTTCTGTATTTATAACTTTCTTAAAATCACTATATGTTCAACAGTCATTGTACTAACTGTTTTGCCAACCTCATTTGTGGGAGAATTAGCTGACGGCATAACTTTGTTCACTATGTTACGGTCTATAGTATGTACGTACTGTAATCCATAATTTTGAGCAATTTCCTCTATGATTTTATCGGTTGGAATAACCTCACCTTTTACGGTTCGATTTGCAACCACCCAAAATTGATATCCATCTTTCTTAGTTTTCTCTGCAATAGCAGCGATAGATTGTTCAAGATCATTATAGAAACTGAACACATCTCCAGCACGTTCAAGGTCTACATCCTTAATTCTTTCAAGGATATTACGGAGAGAGGCGCTTTTTACAGTATATTCGAACCCATTTCGATACTTTTGACCGCCCATCAAGGTGCGATCTACGCTCATGATTTCTTTCTCTGTCAGTTCGAAAATATCAAGCCATTGCATTGAAAGCCTGCTATACTCACCATAAGCAACAGTAGTGCGGCTATCACCATACGGAGGCGATGTTACAATTAGATCATATGCTTCAGTGGGAACGGACGGCAGCTTACAAGCATCTTCGCGGAATATTGTAACTTGTGGCGGTGCAACAAGATAATCATACGCATCGGTAAAATCACTCATTTTATCGATATTGCGCTCTAATATCTTGATAAATTCCTGCTTGGTATCAGGATTGAATTTTGCAACCTTTTCAGGCGTCATGCGGAACATTTTGAATTCACCGTTTCTTCTGTTAGAAACAAGACGAATAATCTCGCTCATCGCAACAGAAAAGAAATCTCTAATACCCTTGTTTGGTGTTTCAGCAATGGCACTCTTAAGCAACGTTAGCTCAAATATCACTCTCGGTCTAAACCAATAACCGATATTCTTGAATGTGGGGGCTTTTAGAGTGACCTGATATTCTTGATAAAATTCATTTAAATATATTGGAGCATCACATCCCCAACCATCTTTCGCAGTCAAATCCAAGCCTCTATTTTTTACCATGTAATCGTCTACAAAATGGATGAGGAAGTCATACTTTGTATAAAGCGTATCAAGACGATTTTTCAACTCAATATATTCATTTTGCAATTCCGTTTGGTCAATCGGTGTGGTCTTAACCTTGGAGAGCAGTAACGCAAGAGGGTTGATGTCGTTACCTGCGATAACAGGAATACCTGCTAACATACCTTCAACGAGAACAGTTCCGGAGCCTGCAAATGGATCGAATAAAGAATCTACTTGTTTAAACTGCTTAACAATATCAATAATGTTTTTGCTAATAGGGCTAACCATCATTGCAGGATACGAGTGTATACCGTGTGTATATCCATGCGTATCATCGTCTCTAAAATCCCAATAATCAGCAGGAAGTTTTTTCAGATATTCAACCAACTGTTCATCGGTATTAAATTTAATAATCATAGGTTCAACAATTTCCTTTTTAGGAGAGGCTTCCTTTTTCACCCCGTCATGTGTTTTTACTTCTACTGTGCAGATAGTATCATTGTGCCATCCGCCATGCGGCACCATTAATATGCGAGTAATTTCAAAGCCGTATTTATAGCCGATTCCACCGCTATTCCAACCGAAAGTTATAACCTTTCCGCCGACTTTAACAATTCGTGAAATTTCGCGTTTGTGGTTGCCCCAAAAGGATGCCTTGGTAGTATCCCATGTCACATTAAAACCAACATTATTGTAGCATTCGCTAACCTGTCTTGGAGAATACGGAGGATCGTATAATACGCCATCAACAGATGAATCATCAAACATTTTCATGAAGTCAAGAGCATCCAGATGATAGTCGGTATCAAATTCCTCACTCAAGTCATTTGTTATGGTAGCTAACTTGTTGCGGTTAGCGAAAGGGTCAATCCATGTTCCTTCCGTCATTTCCTCTACAATAAGATCGTGGATTGGTTTGACTTCGAAAGTGTTTTTGTTGGGCATGGCCCATACACGTTCAATGCGAACATTTTGGTTTATCAGTTTTTTCTTTTCCACAGTTTTCTTGCGCGCATCTTCTGGTTTTTCTGCATCATCGGGAATAACCCAATAGTTGCCTACACGCTGTGCACCCGGAATTCTATTTTCATTACATAAAAGCTGAACTCGGCGAGGTGCGATACCCCATTTTTCAGCCGTCTCTTTTACACTAATTAAATTCATAATGCCTCCTTAAAAAGAGCTGTTCTTATTATATACCGAACTGCGAACAATTGCAAGGGGGTAATATGTTAATTCTTTGTGTTTTGGACAAGTTTTTTTGAAAATTGCTGGATTGTTGAAATGCTTTGTGGTATATTGTGTGTATCAAAAGCCAAGGAGGTAACACATATGGCAAAGATTACGATTAAAGACCTATATTACGGTGACAAATACTCCGTGATGAGCGAGGTATTCAAAACGATGTTCCTCGCATCGCCCAACAAAGCTGGTGTGGACGAGCAGACAGTCTTGGAACTCGAAATTATACGCCAGACATTGATTGCGGTATACAAAATGAAAAAGAACGGTGACTGTATTGTCGAAGGAGAACTCGGAGATGCGGTCACCGTTTCTGTATGCGGAGGTTCTAATGAAAACACTTGACGAACTTTGGTACGGCAATATTTCGCCTTTCGAGCAATGCACTCGCGGTGATAAGCGGCTGAAGGAACTACTGAAGCTGGTCACCCGGAATCGCGAAGAACTGGACGTAAGTCTCACGGAAAAGCAAAAGGAAACACTCGAGAAATTCGAAGAATGCATGAATGAGATGCACAGCATCACCGAGCGCGATGCCTTCTCCTACGGCTTCCGACTTGGAGTGTAGCTGATGGCTGAAGCCTTTCAATATGCTTTCGCAGAAGAAGTCTAAAAGGAGCTCTCGCCGCAATTTGTGGCGAGAGCAAAATATTAAGAATCGAACATAGTTTGTTGGTTGAACAGCGTACCATCCATTTTAAGAATTTTCGCATTTGGCAGGGCATCCTCATATTTGTATATGGATGCAACGATTAACTGATGCTCGGAAAAATCTCGTTGTAGGATTCTCAACATAATATCAATCGTTTCTTTTTCCACTTCACGTCCACTTGGCGAGTCGCAGAAAATAGGTAAGGCATATCCGATTTTTTCGCTCAAAAGCTTAATATAAGCCAGTCTATAGGCAAAAACCATTTTGTGTAAAACCGCGCCGGATTTTCCTTTTAAATTGTGAGTGAAAATATCTATTTTGTAATCAAACGATAGATTTAATTCTTGAGTGTATTTGCAAATTATCTCATATGCTTGATAAATCCAAGGATTATCATTTTTGGTTCTGTTTTTCAGGACATTGGTTAGATCTGTTCTTTCCTTCTTTAATTTTTTTAGTATCGAATCAACCTCAACGGCACTAATTCCTTGAATGTTTGCTAACCGTTTAGTTAATTCTTCGTCAAGTGTCGGCAGACTAAATAATCTCACCTGCTTTTCTTGCTGCGAAGTTAACTCTGCAAGCTGTTTTTTTAGTGCATTTCTTTGGGCGATAAGCATGCTTCTACGCGCTTGGTTTATTTCGGTTACATCTTGATAATCCAGCAGGGTCTCTCTATTAACCGGAATTGGATTGCCATCAATAGGATTTCTTACAAAAATTTTTCTGCACTCTAAATAATCAGAAAAGCTTTTATTTGATTTGATAATATCAGTTACACGAGCTAATTCGGCTTCTACCTCTTTGAGAAGAAGTTTCTTTTCACCGATTTTGGCGGCCAGTTCTTGGTCGAACGTTTGATAATCAATGACGGTATCATCTGATTGATTAATAGCTGCCTGATATTCGGCGATATTAGACATCAAGTTGTACTGTGCGATTTTTTTATCTAAAGCACTTATTTTAGCGACGATTTCATAGCTTTCATCGCTTTCGTCATTTTTCAAGCCTCTAAAAAAGCTCTCAATGGAAAAACGATTAGTGCCAATTATCGTCCCTCGGTTTAATAGAGTCCACCCTTTCTCTTGGTCAAAATAAATTGTTCCAAGCAGATTGTATAATACTTCAGCATTGGCAATCCCAAACAAAAAAGTATGAGCAGCCGATTGTTCCACAGGCAAATCAAATTCGGTATCATTAATTTTAAGCAACTGATCCTTGCGCATCAAAATGTAATTATTATCTTGGTGCGATAATTCAAGAACAAACTCGTAGTTTTCAAATTTTACCAACTCGGTGTTTGGAATTGGAAACCCGAGAGTATATAGAATAGCTCGCATAAGGGTTGTTTTGCCGGTTGAGTTCTTCTTACTATAAAAAACACAAACATCGTTATTAAGGTCAACGGTTTTCCAGTTGTGACTACGATATTCTCTGATTTTAAACTCTAATAAATTCATAGTTTCGCAGCCTCCTTAATTTGTTTAATTTTGGTACGTCGTGTAATTACAGTCAAAAGAAGAAGTTTTATTACAGCTTCTCGTTTACAACTATCAGATATAGTATCGAAATCCTGCTCGTATTGTCTCCATTCGGATTTTACATACTCATATTTATAGTTGTTTTTATCGACAACAAAATTTCGCTTCTGCAAGAAATCACCTGTGATTTTAGATGAATATGGGTAGTCACAAACTCGTCTGTCAATAACATTTCGATATTCTTGGACCAGTCCTTCGTAATCATCATAGTCACACACCCTGTTGAAATCGTTTTCATCCAAAGGTGGATCAATTACAAGAATAATGACGGGTAGCATTATATCATTTTTAGTTAAGGCTAATTCTTTTTGGTCGTTTGGTTTGTCGGAACAGTTGACCATAAATGTCTCAAACCAACTATCCAAAAGGCGCTTGCTATATGAAGGATCGCCTATAGCATCACGTAGAAATTCTGCTATTTTAATTTTTACGTTAGCAAATTTGTTATCACCTTCTCCAAAAAAGTTCAGTATGTGTAGCTGGAACTTTTCGGTGGGGAAATCTGAGGACACTTTAGATTTGATTTTCTCTTGATCTTCCTCCGAAAGCGTTGAAAAATCATATACATGTTCGTATTGAAATGCCGAAGCCATTTTGCTGGATAGTGGATTAGCAATATTCGTGATATATATCAGCCTTACGGCGTCACCGTTTTCTTTATCGGAATCTAACAGTTTTAAGGCATCGTTCAAATTTGTCGAAGCAGTTTTTTGATTTCCCATTTGAGTTACGGATTTCGCTTGAGCATATATTTTTCCTGCGGGAAGTGTAAACTCTATATCATCGCTCTTACCTTCCATTTTCATAGAGGTAAAATCTTTTACATTATCAAGCATTAACGTGATTCCTGCGCCAACTTGAAACACCCAGCCATATGCAGATGGTGATGCATTTGTATCTACTTTCTTCTCATTAGTATCAGACATAGTGCCTCCTAAAAACATTTGCTTTATTCCGCAACCACGCTAATAACCCTGCCGCAACAATAAACGCTATCGCTCTCACCGATGCGGATGGGCTTGTATTTTTCGTTGTGAGAGATCAGGCACTTGTTACCAAGCTCCTTGATATAAACATCACCGTTGATAACAAAGATACCTACCTCGCCAACATCAACAGCATCGCACTTCTCGACGAACACCTTGTCACCGTCGTGGTATGTAGGCTCCATACTGTCACCGCCAACAGAGATAACGAAGTCCGCCTGTTCTGCTTCCGCACTTTCGGGAACATAGAGTTCCTCCGCCAGATCGCTGTCAAGAAAGATGCCTGTACCAGCAGAGGCAGGTTGAGCATACCAATCGATCTTCAGCATACGGGGCTTGGGTTTTCTCGTCAGTGCCGTCGCACGTTTATATTCGCTGTCAATCATATAGTCAACAACCTCTTTACCGTGCTCGTCAAGGGCGCGGTATTTTTGTAACGTACCCCATTCAGTAGCGGTAGGACGCTGTGCCATAGACTTACATCCGATCAGCTCGTCCGCAGATACACCAAGCAGATCACAAAGTCTTGCCAACTTATCGCAATCGGGGCGACCGATGCCTTTCTCCCAGTTATAGATAACTCTGCCCGAGCTCTCACCGAGAGCATCGGCAATGTCCTGCTGAGTCATGCCTTTTATATTACGGTACTTCTTTATCTGTTCGCCAATAAAGCTCATACGGATATACCTCCAATTGTATTGCTGATCTATTTTAACATATTTCCTTGTAGTTGTCAAGAGAAAACTCCAAAAATGTTATATAAAGCTATTGACAATACAATATTATTGTGTTATAATGTCAAATACCAAAGAAAATTGGAACAACAGTGGTATAATACAATGTAATCGTTGCGTTAGGAGGTGTAATAATGGAACAACAACAGAAAAGTAAGTTGAATTTGGTCAACAGCGCCGAGCTGATGGATATGCAACTACCGCCCATACGATTCACGGTTGCTGACATCCTTCCCTCGGGGCTGACGGTGTTTGCAGGTGCGCCTAAAGTGGGTAAATCGCTGTTCATCTTGAAACTGTGCTTGGCGGTTGCCAACGGCGAAAACTTTTGGTGCTACCCCACGAGGAAAGGAACGGTGCTCTATCTTGCGCTGGAGGACTCAATGATGCGTTTGCAGAAGCGACTCTGCGCTATGACGGACGAAGGATCAGAGAATCTTTTCTTCTGCAATCGTGCGCCTCGACTTGACGAAGGCTTGTTGGACGAGCTGAAGCTGTTCAAACAGGGTCATCCCGACACGGCGCTGATCGTAATCGATACGTTCCTTCTCGTTCGTGCGCCGGCAAAAAATAACGGTCAGAATATGTACGAGCGTGATTATGTGGAGATGAATCGTTTTCAGCAGTTTGCTACGGAAAACGACCTCTCTATCGTACTCATCCACCACGGAAAAAAGGCTGAGGAAAGCGACCCATACAAGCAAGCATCGGGCAGTATGGGTATGACAGCGGCAGCCGATTCCTACCTTCTGCTCAAGCGCCTTGACCGAATCGCTCGTGAGGGTACGCTCTATATTTCGGGGCGTGACATCGAGAGCCGTGACGTGAAAATCAAAATGAGCGACGATGCTATATGGGAGCTTGCCGAGGAACTTGAATACGAATTGGAGTGCACGGATCCATATATCCGCGCTATCGTATTGTATCTGCTCTCTGCCAATGACTTGCGTCAGGAATCGGGAGAATATAGCGCGGACGATACTTCCCCCAAGGTTGATTGGAGCAAGGAGTATGTAAGAATCCAAGCATCTGAGCTGGCAGAAGGTGCAAATAAATTCTTGGAGTTGTCCGGCGACGAAGCTCTGAAGCCAAATATGATCAAGAAAAAATTGGTGGAGTACCATGCTCAGCTTGAAGCGCTTGGTTTCAAGTTTGAAAGCGAGAGAACGGGACAGACAAGGACGCTGGTATTCCGATTCATTCTTGAAAAAGTCAGACGTCTCTATTTTGAAAAAGGAAAGCTGCCGATAGAAATATCTGCGAGGTCTGTGGAGTCCGAAGCGAATCATGACAGCATGACAGGTGACAGTTGTAAAAATACCGTGACGGTTATTGACTCTCCGGAGGAAAAAGCTATCATCGACACATCTAATGATCTTTTTGAATATAAGACCCTTGAAGAGAGAAAGCGCATGCATCCCAATCAACTCATGAATCGTGGTTTGCATGAACGTCATAAAAGAGGCATGTATCAAGAGCTTGATGAATTTTTTGCCAACGGATATACGGTTGAAGAAAACGGAGCAACAATCCATAAAACGGACAAGCCAGTGGAGTATTATTGCGTGACAGGAGGCATCCCCGGAAAAATTGATGAATTGATTCAACTGCTATTACGTGAATACGAGAATTTTCCAAAGCTAAAAACAATGCCGATATATCGTAGAGTTATTATAAAACACCTCAAAGATCTGGCAGAGTATATTGAGAATGAAATACGAGAATTGTCGGATGACGCCACCGGAGGTGCTACCATCGAGAAAAATGAAGCTGTCACTTGTCATGCTGTCACAGATGCCAAGAAGTGACCTACTGAAATCAAAGAAAAGGCTATCGGCAAAATAGCCTTCTGCAACCATCGTTATCGACGTGGATATTTTGCCGCATACGGCAATGTCACAATTTTTTCTGCTTTCCCGACGCTCGCGTCTGGGGCAAGCATAGCGCGTGGATCTCCACCGCCATTTGGCGGCGCCCACCTCGCACCGTCCCTGCGCTCACGCCGGGACAGAATCGGGCAGAAGCCCGAACCCACTTTTCCATGAAAGGAGAAATATATTGGGCAGATTGCAATCAGAAACAATATCTCTTCACGTAACCCCGGAAGAAAAAAAGGCGATGGTTGAGCGCATGAAGGAAGCCGTTTCACCATCGATGCGAGCCTTCATTTTGGACATGTGTATGAACGGAAAAATCATTGTCAACTCGGATTTGAGAGAGCTAAATCAAGAGCTTCGCTATCAAGGTAATAACCTCAACCAGCTCACAAAGCTCTGCCATCAAGGACGAATCTATGCGCCGGAGTTGACAGAATTATTGATGCTCTATCGTCAAATTCTTCTCGCACTCGGAGGTGAAAACGATGGCAGTTGTTGAAAGTATTCCCGAAAAGAATCAGACTCCCAGAGCACAGAAAGGCGTGCTGGATTACTGTATGCAGCCGTCAAAAACCTTCGACGAGGACGAACAGCTCGCCTATATTTCGGGCTACAATTGCATCCCGGAGCTGGCGAACGAGTCCTTCCTTGCCACGCAAAAGATATTTGGCCACGAGCCTGACGGCATCCGCTTCTATCATTTCGTTCAGTCCTTCAAGATCGGCGAAGTCATCTCACCGCAAGAGGCAAACAAAATCGGAATGGAGCTGGCAAAAATCTTTGGAAATCGTGAGGTAATTGTCGCAACCCATATTGACAAAGACCACCTCCATAATCATATTGTCGCGTGCAGTTATGACCTCGAAAGCGGATTGAAATTGCATTATAATAAATATTTCCTCTCGGACTTACGGCAAAAAAGCGACGAGATATGTCAGGCTCATGGGCTGAACGTTCTCAAAAAATACAATCCGAATGTCAAATCTCAACGCCTCGGTCCCAAGGAATACCGAGCCGCCATGAACGGTAACAGCTGGAAGATGGCTCTGCGAGTCGCTATTGATTTCTGCATGACGAGGGCTACAAACAAGGACGAGTTTCAGCACAAGATGAAGAAGCTGGGCTACGATATGGTGTGGACACCGGATCGTAAATACATTACGTACATCTGCCCGACACAAGACGGCGAGGAGCGCAAGGTGCGTGATATAAAACTAAACGATGAAAAATATCTAAAGGAGAATATGGAATATGAATTCAGGATCAGGGCAAAGCTCTATGGACAAGCTCAAGGCAATGAATATGCCACTGGCAATACAGCAAGCGATGCAAGAAGAACAGCAGGAGAAACAGACGGATCAGGAGATTCCGATGGTGCAGATCAGCGCAGAGGAATGGATGCGCCTGAGCGAAACGATACGCAGAATGGAGGCTCTGTCAGCCCAGCTGTCGGCGCAGAAAGCGGATTTGAAGGCATCAGCGGAGAGTTACGCCATAGTGATGAAGAAGGCAGCACAGGAGCAGACAGAGGCTTCAGCGAAAGCGATACGGAAGATCGCGAACGAAGCTACCGAACAGGTTGGGAAAGCGAGCGAGAAAGCTTCAGAAGTTATCGACAGAAGAATTCATCGGGACGAGGCAATATGGTTTCTTCGTCTCGCACTAACGTTCATCCCAACAATCTTGATATTTCTCTTATGGGTCTACGTGGGATTGCGAATGTAGGTAATATCATCGAGGCTGACGGCGAGGAATCCGAGGAAGAAAAGCGAGAGCGAGAAGCAAGAAATGCAGGCTCTGCTTTTGGAATTGCTATCGGTGTTGTCGTTGGTGGTGTGATTGGTTTAACACAACAAAACCCCACGCCTGCCGAAGATATTGACGATGACGAGGACGAAGGATTTGATATTACGATGTAAGAAAGGATGATAATATGACCTGGAAAAAGTTTTGGAAGCGTGTGAACGCTCTGCTTCACGATAACCGCACGGTGCTTCGTGAGGGTGAGGACATCGAGGATTGGAAAGAAGTTCAGCGTAAGCAGCGTGAAGAAGAAGCGGAAAGGCAGAGGAAGGAGCAAGAGATCCTCGCCACTTGGTTTCTGCGCGAGGAATATTTGAGCGCAGGCTGGTTCAAACGTTTCCTCCTGCGTATTGAATTCGTCTTCCGTGATACGCGCGGAGAAAGCCATATACCCGAAATACCAAAGCATATTCGCATGGAGATCGCTCGTTGTCTTCTGCCGGATATCATTGCTTATTATGAGTCGGAGCAGGGAAAAAAGGAGTTTGAGGAGTGGAAAAATAGAAAACAATATACTAATTGCAAAGCAAATGAATCCAATGAGAAGAATTAACGACAATATCGATTATCCGGAAACTTTTTGTTGCATAATATGTAATGAATTAGAAAACGGGAGCAATGGATTGAAAATATATAGAGATAAGTATGACAAGATTATTCATGATGGAGATTTTTTGAAATTTGATAATAACATGATATTTATTTTCAAAATGATTGGAGAGGTAGCCCTTTTATTTCCCCAAGAAAGATTTTTAGTATTAAATGCGAATAGAATTTGTTATGATAACAAATTCTATTCCGCAACTGTAAATATTTACTAAAAGGAATTGAAATATTTTGTCGAATGATGTATAATATAAGCAAGTCCATATAGAGAGGAATTATTGTATTATGCTTGCAAATGGAATGGATACTCAATTTAATATCATCTCATATGCAATACTATCGGACAAGTATTCTAAAGGCGAATCAATGTTAGAGAGTTTTGTACCTTTGTTTGAGAGATTGTTATTCCAAATTGAAGGGGATACTGTAACTATCGCAGATTTTGCACAATTATATAAAGTCAATTTTGGTGACGATATTGATATGGCTTTGCTTGGTCAAGTAATTACATATCTTGAAAATCAAAACAAGGTCACAAAGCTCAGGGGTGAATCACTTGAAATTCATAAGGAAAACCTTATCGATTATGATGAGCCGTATTATGAATCTTTAGAAGTGCTAAAACAAGAGTTAGAAAGATATCTTAAACCCGTTCGAAATCCAGAGTACAACGAACCCGCGATCAATTATCTTTTGCGTTTTATTTGTGAAAATGCCATAGAGGTGAATAGTTATTTCAATTATAAATCCAATCTTGAAAATGTTAAGCATACCGATGAACCATACGAAGAAAGAATTATTAATTTCTTTTTGGAAGAACGTAGCAAAAATAGCACCCCATATAAATTAATACAAGAAATATATTCTGGCGTTGTTATGGCATCCGTTGTTACTACGGGAGATGTTAATGTTGGAGATAATCCTTATAATATTGATAATGTTCTAATAGACAGTAGCTTTATTTTCCGTTTGTTAGATCTTCAGACACATTACGAGTACGAGGCAGCGCAATCAACGTACGAATCTTTGAAAAGCAGAGGCTGCAATTTTTGGGTGTTGCCCGGAACTTTGCTGCAAGTAGTTAAAACTATTCAGGCTTTTTCAAAAAAGTATTCTCCAACCGCTGGGAAAATTATTAATCCTTATGGCGATATTAGATTTAGTGGAATTGGTTCTGCTGTTATTCGAAGGAATTTGGATACAATTAAGCTTAACCAAATAATAGAAACTTTTGCGGATGAATTGAAAGAAAAATATGGAGTAGCAGAGTTTACTGAATTTGATGTTCCGTACGCAGAACTTCCTTGGCAAGATTTGGATTCATTGGGTACTTATAAAAATAGAGATGGTGAGAGTGTAGAACACGACATTAGACTGATTGAAACTATTAAGCGGTTGCGCAGCAAGTACATTTATTCGGCAAAAAGAGCCTCTTGGTGGGTTTTAACAGATGATGTTAAATTAACAAAATGGTGTTCTCGAAAAAAAAGGGCTCATGAGATTCCAGAGTGTATCACAGAAGCGCAAATATCCACACTATTTTGGCTGAATGAACCACAGAACATCTCCAATGAAAGCTTCTATAATATGGTACTTTCGTTAAGAAACAAGTATTTGATTGATGACGATGAGTTTATGAGAATATCGGGCATAATCGATACTCAAAAAACAAAATATGAGTCTGACGAAAGACAAATGGACAGGCTTGCTATGACATTCAATCCGAGAAGCATGAGTTTAGAGGAGTTGCTATCCTTGACCGACGAATCTGCTGATGAATACATAGCGGAAAAGATGTCGAAAGCAGATCATGTATATGCTGAAAGCGAAGAAAAAAGCAAAAAAATAGAGGAGCTTTCTTCGCTTGCGACAGGATATCGAGAAAAAAGCGAGCACGGCGAGAAGCGAATAGCAGAGCTTTCGGAGGAATTAGCCGCTTCAAAGAAGCAGGAAGCGGATCAAAACAAGCGTTATAATGAGTCGTTGTGCGAAGAAAAAAGAGAACGAAAAAGATTGTTGTTTGATAAAAAGAAAGATTTTGAGAGCGAATATGCGCATATACAATTAAAGTACAAATTACAGTTATGCATACCGGTGTTGATGGCTCTGACCATGTTTACTGCATTTGTCTTTTGGCTTGAAACTAAAGTTGATTGTGCTAAGTTTATTTCAAGTCATGGCATATCTATTTCTCTTGTATCGCTCCTTGTTCTAACTACATTGATTGTTGTTTTTGGTACGCACGACAAAGAAAAATTATATACAATAGTCTTAAATAAGTACACCCAAAGTCGTGTGAACAAAGCGGTTGCCTTCAAAAAAATTCCGGATTATGAAAAAGAAATTGCCGAGCTCAATAGACAAATAGAGCAACTGACTCAGGAGATTGACGCTCTGTGCCAAGGTTAAACCTAATATAGGTGTCCTGCTAAATCAAAAGTACCGCCGATAGTAACCGTTCGGTTGCTATCGGCGGTGTTTTTAGTATTAATTCGAATAATTATAGTAAAAAACAAATCCGAACCAATTTCGATTTACGAAATAGTTCGGATTTGTTACGTTTGGTGACCCGTAGGGGAATCGAACCCCTGTTACTGCCGTGAAAGGGCGGTGTCTTAGCCTCTTGACCAACGGGCCGTATAAAATTCGTTCTGCACAGCGGCAACGGGTATATCCGCTGCCGCTGCGACGAGAACATGGTAGCGGAAGTTGGATTTGAACCCACGACCTTTCGGGTATGAACCGAGCGCTCTAGCCAACTGAGCTATTCCGCCACAGCGCGTATCTCTGTCAGCGCCTGATTAATATATCATAAAAAACCGATTTTGTCAAGTCTTTTTTCGAAAAAAAAATTATTTTTTTCAAAAAAATCCTTTTCGATTATAAAATTCATCAATTTTAGAAGAATTTCACCTTTAAAAACTAAAATCGTCATCTTTATCAGACGAATTTGCTTTTATTCAATTACGACAATGATTTGCATATTGTTTAAAAATATGCGTTTTTTTCAAGAGATTTTTTTCGTATAATTGTTAGCATACGGAGGATTATATCCATGAAAAAACTTTTTAAATATTTGAAGCCATATGCTTTCTTCGCCATTCTATCCCCTTTGGTAATGATAGGCGAGGTAACATGCGACCTTTTGTTGCCGTATCTTATGTCTTACATTGTAGATTTCGGAATACTGCAAAAAAACATGTATGATGCCGAAAGCGGTTCAAGCGTTGCCGCGGGTATTATGGAATTCATCCACGGTGCGGAATTCAGCCATATGCAAATTATCATAACGTTTGGTATAATGATGATAGTTATTACGCTTGTTGGCGGCTTTTTCGGCACTTTTTGTGCTTACACCGCCGCGAAGGCATCGCAAAGCTTTGGGCATGATTTAAGATGTGATGCATATAGCAAGGTAATGGCGTTATCCATAGAACAAACAGACAAATTCACAACGGGGTCGCTTGTTACGCGAATGACAAACGACATATCAATGATGGTAGATTTTATGGAAATGTTGTTACGCATGTTTGTACGTGCACCTATGTTTCTTGTAGGCGGTACAGTAATGCTGGTAATGCTTGATTTAAAATTCGGCGCTGTTTTGCTTTGTTCTATCCCTGCGCTTGCCGTTCTTTTAACATTAGTTTTGCGAAAGGCAATCCCTCTTTACGGAAAAGTTCAGGAAAGATTAGACAAGGTTAATTCAGTAGTACAAGAAAACGTAAGCGGTGCAAGAGTAGTAAAGGCATATGTACGTGAAGAATACGAGTGTGAAAGATTCAATAAAGCAAATAAAAATTTATTTTCTATTAACCTTAAAGTATTAAATCTTATGGCTGTTATTCCTCCGGTATTGACGATAATACTTAATCTTTCGATTGTAGCGGTTATATACATAGGCGGATTCAACATTCATATAGAAAACGCAGGAATGAGCACAGGCTCTATAATGGCTGCCATAACCTACATGACCATGGTATTAAACTCTATAATGATGGTTACAAATATGTTTCAATCAGTTTCCAGAGCAAATGCCTCGGCAAAGCGTATCACCGAAGTTCTTGAATCTAATCCGGTTATCGTATCGGGCGAAAAAAACGAAGGTACAAACAGCAGTTCAGCCGTTTCTTTTAAAAACATTTCATTTCATTATCCGGGAACCGTTGGTAGGCCGGTTTTGAATAATATCAATTTGGATATCAAAAAAGGCGAAACGCTTGCAATTATCGGATCTACCGGTTGCGGAAAAACTTCCCTCGTAAATCTTATTCCGCGTTTTTACGATGCAAGTGATGGCGAGGTTTTTGTTGATGGTATTCCCGTTCGCAATTACAACCTTGAATCTTTGCGCAATAAAATAGGATATATAATGCAAAAAAGCGAGCTTTTTTCCGACAGTATCGAGGGAAACGTGCGTTGGGGCAACCCAGATGCCGACAAAAATGCCGTAGAAGAAGCCGTTATAACAGCGCAAGCCAAAGAATTCACAGACAACTTTGCAGACGGGATAAATACGCGCGTTGCCGAGAAGGGCGCTTCCCTTTCGGGCGGTCAAAAGCAACGAATATCAATCGCACGCGGTATCATAAGAAAGCCCGACATTCTTATTTTAGACGATGCCACATCTGCACTTGACCTTGTAACAGAGGGCAAGCTTCACCGTGCCATGAACAAAAAGCTTTCCAACACCACAGTTATAATGGTTGCCCAAAGAATAGCATCTGTCATGGAGGCAGACCGAATAGCCGTTATCGAAAACGACGGCACTATTAAGCATTGCGCCCCGCATGACGAATTATTAAAAATAAGTGACACCTACCGTGATATTTACGATTCACAAATACGTTCCGGCGCATTTGCCGAAAAGGAGGGATAATACACTATGAATAACGAAAAACGTCCCCCTCAAAAGCAGATAGATCTTCCAAAAATGGGCCCCGGCGGCAGACCGGGCGGACCTATGAATGCGCGAATGTCTGCCGAAAAGCCCAGAAATACAAAACAAACCTTGTTTCGCCTACTTAAATATATAGGAAAAAATCGAAATATACTTTTTGCTTTGGTTTGTATAATGATTGCAGTAACCGCAATAGATATTTTAGGTCCTTTTTTCCAGCAAAAAGCTATCGACACCATATACATTGAAAACGACACCTTAAAGGTAGATTTTTCACAAATGAAAATATACCTTATCGTTATTGCCGTAATTTTTATGTTAAGCGCTTTTATGACGTATTTTCAAGGGATTTTGGCATCAAAGCTTTCGCAAAGAACGGTTTATATTTTAAGGCATGATCTTTTTGAAAAAATATCCCGTTTGCCCATAAAATACACCGATACGCATCGCCACGGCGATATTATGAGCCGTATGACCAACGACGTGGAAAACGTTTCGAATGCCGTTTCTCAATCTATAACTGCGTTATTTTCAGCCGTTCTTACCCTCGTGGGTGCATTAACAATGATGATATATTACAGTCCTGCAATGACCGTAATTTCCATTGTAACCATACCCGTAACTATATTCGTTTCCAACAATCTTGCAAAATTTATGCGGAAATATTTCGTACGTCAGCAACAGCTTTTAGGGCAAATAAACGGTTGCGTGGAAGAAAGCGTTACAGGATACAAAACGGTTATGGCATACGGCAAAGAAGACGATTTTATAAAGTCGTTTTCGGATAATTCCGATCAATTAAAGCAATGCTCTGTAAAAGCAAAGGTATGGGGATCAATAATGGGTCCTATAATGAATTTTCTCGGAAATTTCCAATACGTACTTCTTGCTTGTATCGGCGGATATCTGGCTTTAAGTGGGGTGTCTTCGCTTACCCCCGGATCTATTCAGGCAATGTTACTGTATTCAAAAAAATTCAGTCATCCCATAAATATGATCGCCATGCAGTACACGACGATATTAACAGCATTAGCAGGTGCAGAACGAATATTTCAGATATTAGACTGTAATGAAGAAATCGACGAAGGCAAAACGTACCTATCTTATGAAAAGGTACGCGGTGATGTTGAATTTAAAAACGTTTATTTCAGCTACAAAGAAGGCGAGCCTGTTTTAAAGAATTTTTCTCTTTCTGTAAAGCAAGGGCAAAAAATCGCCATTGTCGGCGCAACGGGTTCGGGCAAAACAACTGCCATAAACCTTCTGACAAGATTTTACGAATGCGACAGCGGTTGTATCACCATCGATGGCATAGACATAACACAGATTCCTAAATGTAATTTAAGAAAAATAATAGCCATCGTTTTGCAGGATACCGTGCTATTCAACGATACTATTGCCTCAAATATCAGATACGGTAATCAAAACGCTTCGCAAAACGAAATAGAAAATGCTGCGCAAATTGCCATGGCGGATACGTTTATAGACCGTTTACCGCAAGGGTATGAAACGATGTTGACCGAATCCGGATCTAACCTATCTGCAGGACAAAAGCAACTTCTTGCAATTTCACGTGCCGTTCTTGCCGACCCGAAAATACTTATTTTAGACGAGGCAACATCCTCGGTTGACACAAGAACAGAGTTAAAAATACAAAAGGCAATGGTAAATCTGATGAAGGGCAGAACATCACTGATAATTGCCCACCGTCTTTCAACCATACGTGATGCAGACGTTATAGTTGTTTTGAAAAACGGATATGTAATAGAATCAGGCAGTCATGAAGCATTGCTTAAGCTTGGCGGCGAATACTCAAAGCTTTACAACAATCAATTTTCAGGTAAAGCCACGTAATTTATACGAAATATCCCCTATTGACATTATAAATCGAATAGGGGATATAGAATTTCAGTTAAAAAACGGGTTGCACTTTTGTGCAACCCGTTGTTTTTATTTAAATTCATCCATTGATTCAAGAAACTGAAGCAATTTATTTTTTTGATCATCATTCAACCTTCTGATAGCCCTTGTAAGCTCATCATTTGTTTGATCGTAATCAAAAAATTTTGATATAGTAATACCCAAGGCATCGCATACATATGAAAGATATTCTACAGTCGGCTGTTTTTTGCCGCGTTCCACATCGCGAAGATAACTTTGCGAAACACCTGCAAGATGCGCCAACTTGTTGACTGAAATGTTTTTCCCCTCTCTAAAATAGGTAATTCTTTCGCCAACAGTCATTTTATACCTCCCGAATTTAATTTAAATTTAGCTTATTGGCCATAATATTTTTTGTAAACAAATAACATACTGACGTTAATACAAGTGATATTGCACTGACAATAGCATAGAACAAGGTCAATTCGGTAAGTGCTAAATTTGCAGATGACGCATAGAATGCATCCGAAGAAAATTCTATAAGTATTACCTCAACAATAGTATATATTGTCGAAGCTACTACTGAATATGCATAATAAACGGCAACAGCCATAAGAATACGGTGTTTTTTTGCAAATTGCCCAACTGAAAATGAGAAGATTATAATAACAGGGGCAGATATGAACGAAATCAGGTAGTATATAGCCGAAACAATGGCAAGAACGTTGAAACTATTACCGACAAATCCTATAGTATCCTTGATGTAAAAGCAGATGTAATCAAAGAAATACTTAACAGTGTCGATCATTCCGTCGCCTGCGCAAAGGACCGCAACCAAAATCGGGATAGCAACGCATACCGCAGCGACTATCATTCCAAGTAATTGCCATACTATATATAATATGACCTTGCACCAAATGATGTCGTCACCGGTAACAGGCAATGTAAATGTCAAATACCCTTCATCCGAGTATAAATTTTTATACGTTCTTATTGCTATCATTATCAACCCGGATACTGAAACTGCCGCAAGCGCCAAAAACGCCATCGGAAGTGACATCAATAATAGGATAGATACCTCTTCAACCTTAAACGATAAAAATATCAAGCCCGAAATGAGTAATGAAACAGATAAAGCAATTATATAAACGACAACCATTATGCGAGAAACATAACGCATATCGTATTTCAACAATTTACCTAACATCTGAACACCTCCCTGAACAACTCGTCAACTGACTTGTTATAACAGTCTTTTATATAGCCCACAGTAGAGGTGTGTATGATTTTGCCGTGTGAAAGAAATATAACGTCATCAAGCACGTCTTGCACATCGGAGATCAAATGTGTTGAGACTACAACCGTTGAGTTTTCTGCATAATTTGAAAGAACTGTATTTAAAATATACTCCCTGGCGGCAGGATCAACGCCCGCAATAGGCTCATCAAGAAGGTAAAGCTTTGCTTTGCGTGACATTACCAAAGAAAGCTGAATTTTTTCCTTTGTTCCTTTTGAAAGCGTTTTTATACGGCGTTTTGTATCGATATTCAGCCTTGATACAATATCGTAAGCTTTTATTCTATCGAAATCAATATAGAAATCACTGAAAAAATCGATAACCCTATCCACTGTAAGAGTTTCATCAAGATACGTTCTTTCGGGAAGGTACGACACTATTTTTTTACTTTCTGTTCCTATCGGATTGCCATCTACCCGAATCGTGCCGCCTGTAGGTGAAAGTAAACCTGTTGTCATCTTAATCAAGGTTGTTTTTCCGCTTCCGTTAGGACCTAACAGCCCAACGATACGACCTGCACCTACGTCGAGATTTATACCTGATACCGCAGGAAAATCGCCATAAGTCTTGCAAATGTCCCGATACTCTAAAAGCGCCATACGGCAAACCCCCTTTGCGATTTTATACAGGATAATGCTTTGCGGTGTCAACGGTCACCGCCTTGGTAATCGGTACGGATATTTCTTAAAATACCTTATATTACCATATCTCTCCCTACTTAAATAATACAACTATTACCCTTATTTGTCAATAGATTTAAAAGAAAATTTCCTCATTGTTAAAAACCCACAAGCCTTTATGACTTGTGGGTTTTATATTTAAATTTATAGTGACTTTATCCGACTGATAATCAGCCCATAAGGTCAATAGCGACTGTCAAGTCAGCATTTGTAATCGAACCGTTGCCGTCAACATCTGCAGCTGCTTCGTACTTAAGAGTAAGCTTTGATGCAAGCACTTTCTTCATTTTGATGATGTCTTTAGCGGTAACTACGCCGTTACCGTCAACATCTGCAGGAACGATAATTACAAGCTCATCATCAATGTTAGTACCGTTATAATATACTGCTTTGCAACCGGTTCCAACGAAACCGTCAGCAACAACTTCGCCGTTTGCATCAACTATTGTGCAGTTTTCATTGAAGAGTGCTGCAACTTCATCAGCGGAAAGACCGGGCTTAACGGACGTTACGTAGTTAACGTCGCCATCTCTGTTAATTTCGATAGAATCGTCTTTAGCGGAAAGCGAACCCTTAATATTGGCGGAAACTCTGCCAATAACGAACTCATAACCATCTTTAGAGGTTGCGTAGATAACGATCGTATGATCGCCTGCTTCAAGGTTATCCGTAGCGATGAAGTGAGAATATCCGTTGATATCAGCGCAAGATGTTGCGTATGCAGGGAATGCATTCAAAACGTCTGCGCGAGATGTTACATCTGTAATAGCGATCTTCGCACCATCGTCAATAGTGTAGTGGAAAGACTTGATACCGTTGTTGTGAAGTGCCCAACCTGCCAATTTTATATTTTCGCCTTGAGGAACTTCAACTGTTTTGGGATTAGGGGAGTCAAGACAGTACATAATACCCTGTTTAGATGTAATCGTAATATCGATATATTCATCTACAATATAGTCCGCATCAACGAACAAGTAAAGTCTGTATTCACCTACCATTACTTCACCTCTGCTGCTGTTGGCAGTAACGCCTTCAGAGTGCATGAGGTTTATAGTAACCTCGTCTTTACCCATTTCGTACCACAGATAAGAAGGAACCTCGCCCGGGTTGTCGTTTCGGCCAAACAAGCCAACCCATGCATACTGATGGTCACCCTTTGCGGTAAATTCAACACCTTCATCAAGCGATACGGTAGTTTTGGGAACCGACAACGATGTCGCACTGTCATCCGGCATAACAATAACTGTCAACCTACCTACAGTGTAATAGTTACCCTTTTTCGTATAGCCGCGTATGTCAATATAGTTTTTACCTGTTGCCAAACCTGCAGCTGCAATTTCTTGTGAAAAAGCATTTATATCAGTACATTTCGAATACGAAGGATATGCATTAGCGACATCCTGACGGAACGTGCTGTTAAGTGTTCCCCACGATGTTGTGTTGATATTCCATTCGAAATGGTCAATACCATCGGAGTGCAAGCTCCATCCCTGGAGGTTAAACACGCCGTTCTTATTAACCGTCATCGTAGCATTTGTGGGGTTGTTTGTTTGTTGTGAATAATCAGAACCGGATGTTTCCAATGTATTTACATACGTAGAAGCAACTGTAGTTGTACCTGTTGTATAGGCAGGTTTACAAATGTAAACTATATACGTATTGCTGATTGAATAAGATTTTGCTGCAACAGCACCGCCGTTTGTGGAAATTGTAGCAGAGCTCGTGTTACCCTCTACCGTATAAACAGTACCGTTAGAATAGCCTGTTACAATACCGATGTGGTTCGTGGTGTTTTGGTTGCGGGAAGATTTGAAGTAAATGATATCACCCTTTATAGGTGTATATCCACCCGAAGCAACCGTTGCACGTGAGTACGCCTGGCCTCTGTTTTTGAACCAAGACAAACCGGTAGGTGTATAAGAGTGGTATGTAATAATGGAGCTGGGAATATTGCAAACATATGCACACCATGATACGAACATAGCGCACCACATGTCTTGCATATCGTACCAACGACCGTATTCCGTATAGTTAGAACCACCGTAGGATTCACCGGAAAGTGAGGAAGAACTTGAACCTTCCTGATAACCAACCTGCGAATTAGCAACGTTTGTTATATCAAGCCTTTGTACACCCGTAAGCTCAACCGCCGTAAGCCTTCTATAGTAAACACCACTTTTATAAGAGGAAGAAGCCTCTGAATAAGTAAGGGCGCTTACCGGCATAGCGGGAATAAGCATCATAAGCGTAGCCATAACAAGCATAATTGCCACAGCACTTAATGCTTTTGATGTAAATGTTTTCATTTCTGAAATCCGCCTTTCTGTACGCAATTGCATAATTGCATAAAATTAATTTATGGGCATATCAGCCCTTTTTCGTCCGTACCATTTTAACATAAAAAAGCAAGGTATGTCAAGGAATTTTGCAATGAAATGATTCACAATCTTTTTATCCGCTTTTTGTGCACATTGACGAATTAGCATCTTTTAATCGCTTAAACAATATCAATTTTAACAAAATATACAAAAAAACATACCGTGGATTAGTTTATAAAACATCGTACATACTTTCTTACAATTCAAAAATCAATTTTACTTCAAACAAAAAAAGATTCGATACCTAAAATGTACCGAACCTTTTATTTTCATTATATCAGCCGTTAACCTTTTCAATCACGAGGGCAAGATCACTTTCGTCAACGTTGCCGTCACTATTGACATCAGCCGCATCGTGCCATATACCGCAACCGCTTACAAGCATTTTTTTGCATCTAATAACATCTTTTGCGTTAAAGCTGCCATCACCGTTTAAATCGCCTTTTTCGCATATAAGCACCTCGGCGCGTTCACTTATAAATGCTTGCGTAGGTATCCACGGTGTGGCGCTTACACAATTTTCGCCAGAAAACCAGCCGACAAACGCGTACCCTTCGTTTGCAATAACATATAAAGACGAGTTTGCGTATCCGTCAACAACGCCGTACAACGTTGAATTGTCACAAACTATATCTTCGTCAATATAATATACTTCATTGTATCCATCCGCACGGATCGGTGCTGTATCGCTGCCGATGATCATTCCGTAACCGCTTCCAAGTTTATAAGCCACACTTCCGTTTAAAAAACTGTTTTCATCCGTATTTATTGTGCCGCTTACATCTGTTTGAAGTGTAGTTGACGATTCATTCAAAACATATTTGCCTACGCCAATTACGCCAACGCCGTTATAATAGTTGTTCAAAAAATATTCTTCAACAGTTTTTTCGGAATTTATGTACGCAACACCTGCTATTGCCCCGTAAGAACCGCTTTTTTCGGTATCTACGTTTACGAAAACCTCGCCAAGGTGGTAGCAGTTTTCAACCTTACCGTTTACTTGACCCGCAATGCCGCCTGCTTCCTTTACGCCCGTAACAGGGCCCCTGTTGTAAGAATTGATTATCTCCGCGCCCTTACCGCAGATGCCGCCGGCAGAAGAATCGGTATTTATTATCTCGCCGTAGTTGGCACAACCGCTTATAACGCCGTTACAAGCACCTGCAATGCCGCCGCTGTAACCGGTATATTCACCGTTTGAAAAGCCCGATACAGCAAACACGGTAGCACTATTATCGCAACCATATATGTTGCCGTAAGAAGCACCCACAATACCGCCTGCAGCAAAGTAACAGGAAAGTGCAAAAACATTGCCGCTGACAAAGCAGTTTGATATTTCGCCATACGAAGTGCCTGCTATAATACCTAAACTGTCTGCCCCGCAGATATACGAGGAGTAAACGCCGAGATTCTTTACAATACCGCTGTTTTCAATAGTAGAAAACAGCCCTTGATTATTCTCTGACCCGTCGATATACAAGCCCGTTATGTAATATCCGTTTCCATTAAAAGTACCGCTGAAATTTTCAATCGGATTCCACATTTTAAACGTGCCGTCTGCAAGGTCGCCGTTTTCATTAAGCAAATCCTCATTCGCCGTCACAGACGAGGTAAGTATTGCACTTGCATTTGAAACAGCACCGTTTGCCGAATATATGCCCGTACCGTTAACAAGGTCTGCAAAAGTACAAAGCTGTTCGTACGTAGATATTTCGTAAACGCCGTTTGCATTAGGGCTGATCGTTTCCGCACTTACATAACACAAGCCACAAGAAGCAGTAATACACAGTGCGATGAGAAAAGCCATAATTTTTAACGATCTTAATTTAACCATCCAAAAATACCGTACCTTTCTTTTAAAGCATATACACCTTAATATCGGATATATTATAACATAACTTCACTTCAAAGTCAATAGCGGGCAGGCATTTGCGGTTATGTAAGATTTGTAATAGGTCGTTATAATATAGATGTTTATAATCGTATTTTACAATTTATTATTCTGAAATTAACAGTTTTCGGTTGACAAGCATCGCCCTTGGTGATATGATGATTTAAACAAGTTCGGAGGTGCGAATCATGAAGGTTGACGGCAACGTTTTGAAGGATATCGCTTTTAAAGCAGTAAACGATGCTTCTTTCGGCGGTAAAATTGTTTATATTTCCGATGATAAAAATTTGATATTGATTCCGGGTTTTGCTGATATGCACGTTCATTTCAGGCAGCCCGGTTTTTCTTATAAAGAAACGATAAAAACGGGGTCGCTTGCCGCTGCAAGCGCAGGATATACCACGGTATGCACGATGCCGAACCTTTCCCCCGCGCCCGATAATACAAAAAATATTGAAGTGCAGCTTGACATAATAAAAAAAGATTCGGTTATAAGAACGATTCCGTACAGCTGTATTACAAAAGAAAGAAAAGGAAGTACGCCTGTCGATTTTGAAGAAATGTCGCATTTTACACATCTTTTTTCAGATGACGGTTCAGGTGTGCAGGAAGACGATACGGTTCTTTCAGCGATGGAAAAGTGCAAAAGTGTCGGCGGAATATACGCGGCACATTGCGAAGTAAATTCACTTTTAAATAATGGGTATATACATGATGGAGAGTATGCCAAAGCCCACAATCACAGGGGGATATCTTCTGCAAGCGAGTACGAGATGATAAGGCGTGATTTAAAAATCGTTGAACAAACAAATTGCAGATATCACGTTTGTCACATTTCGTGTTCCGAAAGCGTTGACCTTATCCGCGATGCCAAAAAAAGAGGACTGCCCGTAACGTGCGAAACGGCTCCCCATTACCTTATACTTTCTGATAAGGATCTGAAGGAAGATGGTAGGTTTAAAATGAATCCGCCGTTACGATCAGAAAACGACAGAGCATCGCTGATCGCGGGCTTGATAGACGGCACTATCGACGTTATAGCAACAGATCATGCCCCCCATTCAGAGGAAGAAAAATCAAAAGGACTTGAAAAAAGCGCAATGGGAATAACCGGGCTTGAAACAGCCTTCCCTGTTTTATACACTTATCTTGTAAAGCGCGGTATAATAACGCTTGATCAGTTGATCGACAAAATGTGCTTTGCACCAAGAAAAATATTGAATATTCCCACAAGCAAAAGCGAATTTGCCGTTATAGATCTTGAAGAAAAATACACAATAGATTCTAAAAAATTCATATCTATGGGAAAATCCACCCCATTTGAAGGCTACGAGGTTTACGGTAAAAACGTACTAACCGTATATAACGAAAAAACAGTATGGCAGGTATAATTTATGAATTTCACAATGATATCAAACGAAAAGATCGCACTTGATATTTACAAAGCCGTTTTGAAAGGCGATACCGGCACGATCACTTCACCGGGGCAATTTGTCGAATTAAAATTACCGGGCTTTTATCTTCGCCGCCCCATATCGGTGTGCGATGTAAACGGCGATGAATTAACCCTGATATACAAGACGGTAGGCGTAGGCACGCACGCAATGTCCGACTATAAAGAAGGCATTTGCATAGACGTTATTTCGGGTCTTGGGAACGGGTTTGACATTTCCGTCAACACAGAAAAGCCTTTGCTTGTCGGCGGCGGCGTAGGCGTTCCACCTTTGTACTACCTTTGCAAAAAATTGATACAGGCAGGCAAAATGCCGTCGGTAATATTGGGATTTAATACAGAAAGCGACGTATTTTACAAGAACGAGTTTGAAAAGCTTGGCATTCAGGTTACGGTAACGACCGCCAACGGCTCGTTTGGCGTAAAAGGCTTCGTTACCGACGCATTACAGCTTCACGATTACGATTACACGTACGCATGCGGGCCTTTGCCGATGCTTAAGGCTTTATACGACAAGTCAAATACAGACGGGCAATATTCCTTCGAAGCACGCATGGGTTGCGGATTTGGGGCTTGCATGGGATGCTCTATCCCCACGAAAAGCGGCATGAAAAGAGTGTGTAAAGAGGGTCCCGTATTCAATAAAGGAGAAATAGTATGGCAGATTTGAAGGTAAACCTGTGCGGCATGATGCTTGACAACCCCGTTATCCCCGCAAGCGGATGCTTTGGATACGGTAAAGAATTTTCTAAATACTACGATATAAATATATTGGGGTCTTTTTCATTCAAGGGCACGACAAGATTTCCAAAGGATGGAAACGAACAGCCTCGAATAGCCGAATGCCCGTGTGGAATGTTAAACTCCGTAGGCTTGCAAAATCCGGGCGTTCATAGCGTTATCGAGCATGAATTGCCCGAAATGAAAAAATATTTTTCCAAAAAAGTTATCGCAAACATCAGCGGCGATAAGATAGAAGACTATGTTTACGTTGCTTCTTTGCTTGACAAGGAAGAACAAGTAGGTATAATAGAAGTAAATATAAGCTGTCCGAACATACACGGCGGCGGCATGGCATTCGGCACAGATGCATCTGTTGCCGCAGAAGTTACAAAAGAAGTAAAAAAGGTTACAACAAAGCCAATATTTATGAAGCTTACGCCCAACGTTACAGATATCGTTTCAATCGCAAAAGCGTGCGAAAACGCAGGGGCAGACGGTCTTTCACTTATAAACACCCTTCAAGGTATGAGGATAGATATAAAAACCGGCAAACCCGTTTTAGGCAGGGTTATGGGGGGAATGTCGGGCCCGGCATTGTTCCCGTTGGCTTTACGCATGGTGTATCAGGTAACAAGTGCCGTAAGCATACCTGTTATCGGCATGGGCGGTGTATCAAGCGCACGCGACGTTGCAGAAATGATGATGGCAGGCGCAAGCGCCGTTCAAATAGGGGCGGCAAACCTTATAAATCCTTACATTTGTAAAGAAATAATTGAAGATCTGGATAAACTTATCCCATCTTTGGGTTATGAAAAAATTACTGATTTGATAGGAGTAAGCAAAAAATGAATCGCGACGTAATAATTGCCTGCGATTTTGCAGGAAAACAGCAAACAATCGATTTTATATCAAAATTTGAAGGCTATTCGCCGTACTTTAAAATAGGCATGGAGCTTTTTTACGCTGAAGGCCCGCAAATAGTTTACGAAATAAAAAACAGAGGTTACAAGGTTTTTCTTGATCTCAAGCTGCACGATATTCCAAACACAGTAAAAAAAGCAATGGCTTCGCTTTCGCGCTTGGACGTTGATATATGCAATCTTCACGCCGCAGGCGGAAGTGAAATGATGAAATACGCAATAGAAGGTCTTACAAGGCAAGACGGAAGCAGACCGCTTCTTATTGCTGTAACGCAATTAACATCGACAAGCGAAGAAAGAATGAGAAACGAGCTTCTTATTGAAAAACCGCTTAAAAACGTAGTTATGAGTTATGCCAAAACCGCACGCGATTCCGGATTGGATGGTGTAGTATGCTCTCCGCTTGAAGTACCTGAGGTTAAAGATGCCTGCGGCCAAGACTTTTTAACCATAACGCCCGGCATACGCTTTGCCGACGGTGACGTAGGCGACCAGGTACGCTTTACCACCCCTGCAAAAGCAAGGCAGCTGGGAAGCGACTATATAGTAGTGGGCCGCCCGATAACCGCCGCAAACGATCCGCTTGAAAGTTATATCAAGTGTGTAAACCAATTTGTAAAAGGCGAATAATATCCAACTTTTCAAACAGAAAGGAATATTCATAAAATGAAAAAACTTATCGCAAAAGACTTATTATCCATTAAAGCAGTTTTTCTTCGCCCTGAAGAACCGTTCACCTGGGCAAGCGGAATAAAAAGCCCTATTTACTGCGATAACAGATTAACGCTTACCTCACCCGACGTAAGAACAGATGTGGAAAACGGTCTTGTAGAAATAATAAAAAAAGAATATCCCGAATGCGAGGCTATATTCGGCACAAGTACGGCAGGCATTGCTCACGCCGCAATTTGCGGGCATATTATGGGGCTGCCTATGGGATACGTACGCTCAGGCGCTAAAGACCACGGCAGAAACAACCAAATAGAAGGCCGCCTTGAAAAAGGCCAAAAGGTTGTCGTTGTTGAAGATCTTATCTCCACAGGCGGAAGCGTTATCGAGGTTGTAAACGTTCTTCGCCAAGCAGGCGCAGAGGTGCTTGGTATTGCCAGTATATTCACATACGGAATGAAAAAAGGAATAGATAGACTTAACGAAGCAAATGCGAAAAACGTTTCCCTTACCGATCTTGATACTATTGTAGATGTTGCCGTTGCAGAAGGATATATCAAGCCCGAAGCAAAGGATCAGCTTATCAAATTCCGCAACAATCCTTCAGACGAATCATGGATAAACGGTTAACATGGACGTTTTTCGGCTTGTTTTAAGCAAAACGCGCACCTGCCTTCAAAATCAACAAATGATAATGCCCAACAGCAAAATTGCCGTTGGGCTATCAGGCGGAAAAGATTCTGTAAGCTTGCTTTACGCGCTTAATAAGCTTTCATCGTTTTATCCTGTTGCGTTTTCGGTTTGTGCCATCACTGTTGATAATGGCTTTGCAAACGGCGATTTTTCCGAAATGGTTGATTTTTGTAAAAATCTCGGTGTAGAATATAAAGTAGTAAAAACCGATATTGCAAATATTGCATCAAGCGCAAGCGATCCGTGTGCAATATGTGCTAAAATGAGAAGGCGCGTGCTTTGTGATGCCGCAATCGATATGGGGTGCGATACTTTGGCGCTTGCGCACACACAAGACGATGCTGCACAAACAGTTATTTTAAATTTGCTTTACAACGGGAAATTTGAAACCTTTTTACCCGTAACGGAATACGAAAGCATTCGCATAATACGCCCGTTTTTTACGCTTGAAGAAAAGCTCTGCGTACAGCTTGTAAAAAACGAAAAATTGCCCGTGTGTAAAAGCCTTTGCCCTTACGACAAAAAAACGCAGCGGCAAACGGTAAAAAGCATGATACAACAGGCAGACAAGGTATGCCGAGGCGCAAATCACCGAATAATGACCGCATATAATAAAACGAATAAAAATCACCCCTTTGGCAAACAATAACGCCAAGGGGTGATTTATTTTGATTTTAAACAAGAACACATCGGAATCATTTGAAATACAAAATAGCAAGCCGAAGCATTCCGAACAATACGAAATATCGCAAAAATACTGCCCTGATTTAGGGTTCAGCGTGGTAATGCAACGCCCTTTAGGCAGTAATGAAGAATTCAAATGCCTTTCTTCAAGCGTATGCGGAAACAGAACCTGTTCCCCTCACACGTCGTAACCCTTGGGGTTCATTTTCTGCCAGCGTGCGGCGTCTTCGCACATACGGTCTATGCCGTACTGTGCCGACCAACCTAACAATTCTTTAGCCAACGAAGGGTCTGCATAGCATTCTGCGGCATCGCCGGGACGTCTTTCGGCAACAACGTACGGAATCTCTGCGCCGCATGCTTTTTCATACGCTTTTACAACTTCAAAAACGCTGTATCCGTTTCCTGTGCCCAGATTTACCGCTGTGGCACCTTTATTTTTATCAAGGTATTTCAGCGCACAAATATGGCCCTTTGCCAAATCGACAACGTGAATATAATCTCTTACGCCGCTTCCGTCTTTGGTGGGGTAATCGTCACCATATACGTTCAAGCGCGGCAAAACGCCCGCTGCAACCTTGCATATATACGGCAAAAGGTTGTTCGGAATTCCTTGCGGATCTTCACCGATCAAGCCGCTTTCATGCGCACCGATCGGGTTAAAATACCTTAAAAGCGCAACCCTGAAATCGCCGTCTGCATTGCAAACGTCTTTTAAGATATTCTCTATCATCAATTTTGTTTGCCCGTACGGGTTAATTGCCGACAAAGGAAAGCTTTCGTTTATCGGAACCGTTTTCGGAATACCGTAAACAGTAGCAGAAGACGAAAAAACAAGCTTGTTGCAGCCGTGCTTCTTCATCGAATTTATAATATTGAACGTAGATATAAGATTGTTTTCGTAATACATCATAGGCTTGGCAACGCTTTCGCCTACTGCCTTGTATCCGGCAAAATGAATAACAGAATCTATATTATATTTTTCAAAAAGCTCGTCTGTTTTTTCGCTGTCGCACAGATCCACAAGGCAAAATTCAATATCCTTGCCGGTAATTTTTTTAAGCCTGTTAAGCACCTCGGGCTTGCTGTTTGAAAAATTGTCTGCAATAACAATATCGTAGCCGGAATTTATAAGTTCAACGCACGTGTGCGAACCGATAAAACCTGCACCGCCCGCAACTAAAACTGCCATGTTAAAAAACCTCGCTTTAAAAAATCATTTTGCCCAAAGGCCGTTGGGATATGTACCGTCTGCCGTCATATTTTTCAAAGAATCAACAACGGACTGCCTGTCTTCTTTATACGTTACGCCGTACCATTTAGACGGTGTTGTAAACACGTTTACATTGCAAGCACCCTTTTGCATTTGTTCTTGAACGACGAAGGGCAAGAATATTTCCTTTTTCTCTTCGTTTATATTTTTCTTTAAAAATTCAACAAACGCATTTTCCAACACGTCAAAAAATCCGTTTGTAAAGCCCCAGCAGTTCATAGAAACTACCGTATCCTCGGGCAAGGCACACCACAAATCGCCATCATCGATGTGATATTTTATTTCACCATCAATAGTTTTGATCTCTTTTCTTTCAACTATATCAACCAGGCGGTTTTCTTCAACTTGGCATACCCCTCTTGAAACAGTGCCGTTTTCGGTAATAGTATTAGCCACATTGTAGCCTACCATACAATATTCGCCCTCTTCAGCGTTTTTCAAATGCTTTGCAAGAAGCTCAAAAGATTCTCTGCCGTAAAAATCGTCTGCATTTATAACCGCAAACGCACCCTGTACACAATCTTTCGCACAAAGCACGGCATGGCCCGTTCCCCAAGGCTTTATTCTGCTTTCGGGGCACGTAAAGCCATCAGGCAAGTCGTTAACGCCTTGAAATGCATAGGCAACCTCTATCCCCTTTATGCGTGATCCGATAGTTTCCTTGAAGATCTCTTCATTTTCTTTTTTGATAACGAATACTACTTTCTTGAATCCTGCCTTCACTGCGTCATAAACAGAGTAGTCAACGATGAATTCACCGTTTGGGCCGATCGGGTCAACCTGTTTTAACCCACCATAGCGAGAGCCCATTCCCGCTGCCATAACAACAAGCGTCATTTTTATGACCGCCTTTCTTTTTTTATTTGCAACAACGGTTTGCGAAACTGAAATCCAACCCGCAAACCGTTGATTTTATTACATTAAATATAACCTTTAAAAACGCATCAGCCTTGCATGCTGTAGTTGGGTGCTTCCTTCGTGATACTGATATCATGGGGGTGCGATTCGCGCAAGCCTGCACCGGTGATTCTTACAAATCTGCCGTTTTCGCGTAATTCCGCAACCGTGTGTGCGCCGCAATATCCCATACCGGAACGCAAGCCGCCAACCAACTGATACACAGTATCAGACAACGGACCTTTAAAGGGAACGCGCCCTTCAACACCTTCGGGAACGAGTTTTTTATTTCCTTCCTGGAAGTATCTGTCTTTAGAGCCTTTTTCCATTGCTGCCAAAGAACCCATGCCTCTGTAAACCTTAAAGCGCCTGCCTTGGAATATTTCGCAGTCGCCGGGGCTTTCTTCACAGCCTGCAAACAACGAACCTATCATAACCACCTCTGCGCCTGCCGCGATGGATTTTACACAGTCGCCGCTGTATTTGATACCACCGTCTGCGATAACCGGAATACCGTATTTATCTGCTTCGCACGCAACGTCGTAAATAGCAGTAACCTGAGGAACGCCGATACCTGCGATAATACGCGTAGTACAGATAGATCCCGGGCCGATACCTACCTTTACGGCGTCTGCACCTGCAGATATAAGATCGTGTGCAGCTTCTGCCGTAGCGATATTACCTGCAATCAACTGACATTCGGGGAATGCGTTTTTGATTTTTTCAACGCAACTCATTATTCCTGCAGAATGGCCGTGTGCAGAATCAAGCACAAGAACGTCTGCCCCTGCCGTGATAAGCTTTTCCGCACGAACAAGAACGTCTGCCGTTACGCCTATTGCCGCACCGACAAGAAGCCTGCCCGTTGAATCCTTCGCGGAATGAGGATATTTTTGTGCTTTTTCAATATCCTTTATCGTAATAAGTCCTGAAAGCCTTCCGCTTTCATCTACTATGGGAAGCTTTTCTATTTTGTGGCGGCGAAGTATTTCCTGCGCTTGTGCCAGCGTTGTGCCTTTAGGTGCGGTAACGAGATTTTCTTTCGTCATAACGTCTTTGATCTTCACGTTATGATCTACTAAAAAACGCATATCTCTGTTGGTGATGATACCGATAAGCTTTTTATCTTCATCACATATCGGAACGCCTGATATGCGGTATTTTTTCATCAAAGCGTCGGCTTCGTAAACAAAATTGTCTGCACTGAGGAAAAACGGATCTGTTATTACACCGTTTTCAGAGCGTTTAACACGTTGAACTTCATCTGCCTGCAAATCTATCGGCATATTTTTGTGGATAACGCCGATGCCGCCCTCACGCGCCATAGCAATAGCCAAGCCGGATTCTGTTACGGTATCCATGGCAGCACTCATCAATGGGATGTTGAGTGAGATCTTCTTCGTAAGTCTTGTGCCGAGATTGATATCGGCAGGAAGGATATCACTTTTCGCCGGTATAAGCAACACGTCATCAAAAGTAAGACCTTCTTTTACAAATTTTTCTTTTTCGTTACAGTTAAACATTCCACACCTCATTCTCCGACACAAATTGAATTTCGACAAACCGAATACCTTGGTCGGTTAGCATTCGGAAATCGTTGCCTGATTTTATTAAATATAAATTATAATTACAACCTCACCCATTGTCAACGGTGGTTTAACTAAATTTACAAAATATTAACCGAGTTCCAAATCATTCGCTTTTATATAATCTTCAATTTCATTAGCCGTGGGGATAGAATCAACATCACCCATTCGCGATGCAGATATTGCATATGCAACATTGCCGTACGCAACGCTTTTGCGGAAGTTCTGCGTTTTAAGATATTCACAAACCGTGGCAGCACCGAAAATTTCAAAAGCACCGCCTATATCAAACGATGTAGTGCTGTACGGCTGTACGATGCTGTGATACTTGCCGTCGTAAATAAACGTGCCCCGTTCATCGCCCAAGCGTATCACGTAATATTTTGCCATCACGCGGGAAGAAAGTGCAATGCACGCTTGAAGACACTTTTCAAGCTCGCGCATTTCTATGCCGCAATAAGAATAGACCTCTGATGAATCGAGAATAAACATTTCCAATTCGCCCAGCGAAGACGGCGAAAAATCGCCCCTTTGCGTACACGGCTGATAAAATATCGGTATTCCCTTTTCGTGTGCTATCCTGCACACGTCAACCATCACCTTATCAGGTATTTCACGCTGTAAAAACACAGCGTCAGGCATGCAGGTAAACGCATATTCCACATCGTCCGTATCCAAGGCGGTATTTGCACCGGGGAATTTAATTGTGCGCCACGAATTATCGCTTTCGAAAAGGGTTATTTGATACCCGGTTTTATCCTTCTTCGCTTTCGAGGCGTATCTGCACGAAATATTAGCCGCAGAAAAGAAATCTGACAATATTTTTCCGTTTGCATCGTTGGCTGTTTTGGCACACAAGATACTGTCCGCACCAAGGGCAGAGAAAGCCGCAGAGGTTACAACACCCCTTCCACCGGGTAAAAAATCAAAGCTTTCGCCCGTTCTTTCCCGTGATTTTAAAGGCAACGTGCCAACCTGTGCCCTTAAGCACATATATACACCGCTTACCGTTAAGATTCTGTGCATGCACTTATCCCCTCTCAATTCCGATTATTTGCATTATTATACCACATTCGTCGGCTTTTGTAAATATTTTTTTCGATGTTTTGGTTTTTTAAATCATTTTTTTACAATATAAAATTACTGGATTTTAGATAAATTTTTTCATAGGATAATATGCGAAAAAAAAACAAAACTAATATTGCTGCAATCAGCAGCAGTAAAGAATTATTTTTTTGCACATGGCAATAATAAGCTAAAGAAAATATTTTTAAGATATTCAAGAAAGGCTTGGTTTTATAAATAATGAATAACAAAAACCGCATCGGCAGTAAAAGGCTTTTCGCTGTTTTCTTTTCCTTGCTTGCTTGTTTTTGCGCCGCTACGGGTATTGTGGATAGATCTATAGATAACAGCATATCCGTTTTTGCAGGTGAAGATATCGACATACCTTCATTTTCCGCCATTGACCGAACAAGCGATGAACCCGGCAATCACAAAGCTAAAATATCCGTATTCGGGGTTGATTTTAAAAACGTTTCCCTTTCGGTGTATGACGACATCCGCTTAATACCCGGCGGTATGCCTTTTGGCGTAAAGTTCACCACAGACGGCGTTCTGGTAGTAGGCATAGCAGATGTAACGACCGACGAAGGAACGTTTGCACCTGCAGAAAACGGCGGAATTAAATTACGGGATATAATAACAGAAGTTAACGGAAAAAAGATAAACTCAAATGAAGAATTCACCTATGCCGTAGAAAATTCCGACGGCAAAGAGCTTACCGTAACGTTAATAAGAAACGGCAAAAATATTACGGCAAAAATAACCCCTGTATTTGAAAAAACGGAAGGCCGTTATAAAGCAGGATTATTGGTAAAGGACAGCACAGCAGGAATCGGCACAGTTACCTATATTGTTCCTCAAAGCGGCGAATTCGGCGGATTGGGACACGGCGTATGCGATACAGACACAGGCGTTTTAATGCCCTTTAAAGCGGGCAATGTTTGTAACGTTACCATCAGCGGAATAACTAAAGGCAAATCGGGAACGCCCGGCGAGCTTCGCGGATTTTTTTCAAGTGCGGAAACGGGTATTTTAAGAAAAAACACAGTATGCGGTGTTTTCGGAAGGTTTGATAAAATTCCAAATGAGTGCAATCCCCCCTTGCCCATCAGCTTAAAAGATGAGATCTTCGAAGGGCCCGCACAGATAATATGCACCACCGACGAAAACGCCCCGCAGGTTTACGACATTGAAATAGTCAGAATAATTGATAAAGAAAGCGTAAACAAAAATTTTGTAATCAAAGTAACAGACGAACGTTTGATAGATAAAACAGGCGGAATAGTTCAAGGTATGTCAGGTTCTCCGATAATACAAAACGGAAAGCTTGCAGGGGCAGTAACGCACGTATTGATAAACGACCCAACCAAGGGCTACGGCATATTTATAGAAAATATGCTTTCTGCGAGCAGCAGCTTAAACGAAGCGCGTTTACAAAAAGCATCATAAGGATACAAGCACCTCTTGCAAGGGGTGCTTTGTAAATTTTATATGATATGCTTACTTAACAAAATTCTACTTGACATATCATTTTCATATGGTATAATAATGTGAAATGTGATTTGTCCGAGTATGAACACCATGCTCGGCTTTTAACTTAATGATATGGTGAAATAAATGGGTTTGGATTTTCAATTTTTCTTTAATAGTATTTTATTGGGCATAGGCCTTGCGATGGATGCATTTTCCGTTTCGCTTGCAAACGGTTTAAACGAACCGAAAATGCCAACGCAAAAAATGTGCGGCGTTGCCGGTGTTTTCTCGTTTTTTCAATATTTAATGCCTATGTTAGGCTGGATATGCGTACATACTATAGCGGAAAAATTTAAGGCATTCGAAAAATGTATTCCGTTTATAGCATTGATATTGCTTTTATTCATAGGCGGAAAAATGGTTCTCGAAGGTATGCGCGTAAAGCAAGACGGCGAAGAACAAAGTGCCGTTGGTATAGGCGGCTTGATGATACAAGGTGTTGCCACCTCTATCGACGCTTTGTCCGTAGGATTTACCATTGCCGAATACGATCTTACAAAAGCACTTATTTGCGGTGCAGTTATAGCAGCAGTTACGTTTTTAATATGCGTAACGGGCGTTGCACTTGGAAAACGGTTTGGAACAGGGCTGTCTGACAAGGCTTCTGTTTTAGGCGGTGCAATATTGATTTTTATAGGAATTGAAATATTTATTTCCGGTATTATATAACATTTGCCTATCGGCTTTTATGCCGATAGGTTTTTTTAAAAGTTTCAAAAAGGTATTGACAAATATATCGGCAGCCGTTATAATATATATCGTCAACAGATATATCGCACACCGTTATATCGATCGACGATAGGAGGAAATATGGTAAACATAGTTTTAACGGAGGCAGTTTTTTACATTTTGCTTTCACTTACCGAGCCACGGCACGGTTACGGCATAATGCAAAACGTAGAATCGCTTTCTAACGGAAGGGTAAAGCTTGCCGCAGGTACATTGTACGGCGCAATAACAACGCTTTTGGAAAAAGGTTGGATCAGCGCTTTAAGCAATCAAGCAGAAAACCGAAAAAAAGAATACATCATAACCGAAGAGGGTGTAAAAGCGGCCACAAATGAATTAAGCCGATTACACGAGCTTGTAGAAAACGGTGAAAATATTTTAAAGGGGGAAAATCATGAAGCGCGTACGTAAACTGTTTTGGGTATGGAATTTTGAAAAAGAAGAACAGTGGCTTAACGAAATGGCGCGGCAGGGTCTTGTACTTTCAAGTGTTGGTTTTTGCCGTTATGATTTTACGAAAACAGATGACGAATATACCGTAAGGCTTGAATTTCCCGAAAAAGGAATAAACACCGAAAAAGGAAAAGAATATATTGCCTTTTTAGAAGAAACAGGCGCGGAATATATTGGGTGTGTTAAAAATTGGATATATATTAAAAAGAAAAAGGAAAACGGCGAATTTCAATTATATTCCGACAACGAATCGCGTATAAAGCATCTTGAAAGAATAATAAAATTCGTAGATATTGTTTCGTTGGCTAATCTTCTTATCGGCGTAGCGAATATTTTAATTTATATATCCTCTAAAGAACCTATCAACCTGGCAGGTATTTTCAATATTGCAATTTCTTTGTTGGGCTGGATGGGGAATTCGCGTTTAAAAAAGAAAAAAGAAAAATTGATAAGTAACCGTAGTTTTTACGAATAAACAAGGGGGACAGTATGAATATCGAATTAAAAAACATATGCAAAAGCTTTGGTGCAAACAAGGTTTTAAATAACGTTTCAATAAAAGCGGAAAGCGGAAAGGCTTTAGGACTTTTAGGCAGAAACGGCGCAGGAAAAACGACAAGCATCCGTATATTGATGAACGTTTTCGCAGCAGACGGCGGCGAGGTTTTGTTTAACGGCAAGCCAATAGATTACAACAGCGTAAGCTTTGGATATCTGCCCGAAGAACGCGGCTTATACCCTAAAAAGAAAATCAACGATCAGCTTGTATATTTTGCCGAGCTTCACGGAATGAAGCATTCCGATGCCGTTGCTTCCGTAGAAAAATGGCTTATACGGTTGGGCATGCAAGAACATAAAAATAAAAGATTAGATACGCTTTCAAAGGGCAATCAACAAAAAATACAGCTTGTTACCGCGCTTGCGCACGATCCGCACGTTGTTATCCTTGATGAACCTTTTTCAGGGCTTGACCCCGTTAACGCCATGCTTTTAAAAGACGTGGTAAAGGAAGAAATATCCAAAAACAAGATCGTATTATTTTCAAGCCATCAAATGAATTACATAGAAGAATTTTGCGACAGCATTGCAATTATAAACAGCGGCAAAGTTGTTTTACAAGGAGATCTTTACAATATTAAACGCAACTATCCTCGAAACAAATTGTGCATACGCTCTTGTGAAAACGAAAAAATAATGTCCGATTTCAAAGACTGCTGCCAAGGTAACAACGAAGAAATCGTTTTAACTTTAAATGATCCGAAAGAAAAAATGCCGGTAATGAAAAAAATCACCGAAACTTATGATATAGACGAAATAAAGGTTTTAGAGCCTACCCTTAACGATATTTTCGTTCAATACGCACAGAGGTGAAAGTTATGAAACAATTTGGAAAAATTCTTAAATTCGAGCTTAAAAACTATTTTACAAACAAGGTTTTTGTAGGTATTACGTTATTTTTGATGATTGTAATCGCGTTTGCGATGTTTTTCCCCCAAATATCTTCATTTCTTGATTCGGATACAGATATCCGCTATCCTGAAGAAAACAATGGAGAACAAGCACCTAACGACAGTGTTGATTCTCTTCCCGTTATGCTTATTTACGGAAAAGAAGCGCAAAATGTAAAGGACGTATTTTCAGAAGCATTCAGCGAATACAACGTACAAGTTGCAGAAGGCGAAGAAAGCGAAATAAAAGACAAAATCGTATCAGGCGATGCGGAATGTGCATTTATTTTAGACAGTCTTACCTCGTTTAAATATTGCGTAAACAATCTTTCAATGTACGACAGCAATCAAATCATAGCCATGGAGATATTGCAAACCGCTGCAAGAATGAACGTAATGATCCAAAACGGTATTTCATTTGAAGATGCAGAAAATATCCTTTCGCTGGAAATAGAAAGTGAAGTAGAGACCCTTGGAAAGGATCAAATGGAAAACTACCTTTATACATACGTAATGATAATGGCTTTGTATATGGTAATTCTGTTATACGGACAAATGGTTGCTACCAACGTTGCTACAGAAAAAAGCTCACGCGCGATGGAGCTTTTGATAACCACCGCAAATCCCACAAGCATGATGTTTGGCAAAGTTATAGCATCCTGCCTTGCAGGGCTGATACAGTTGATATGCGTTTTCGGTACTGCTTTTGCAGCATTTAATCTGAATCGAAAATTTTGGGATTCAGACAGCGTAATGACCATGATATTTGATATACCGTTGCATTTACTGGTATATATGATTGTTTTCTTTGTTTTAGGCTTTGCAGTATATGCCTTCATGTACGGTGCGATGGGTTCTGTTGCTTCCAAGCTTGAAGATATAAATACTTTGGTTATGCCGATAACGCTTATTTTCGTTGCAGGCTTTTTGGTAGTTGTATTTTCTTTCACATCAGATGCAATAGATTCCGTTTTGATGAAGATCTGCTCGTTTGTGCCATTCACAGCCCCAATGGCTATGTTTACGCGAATTGCAATGGGCAACGTAGCAATATACGAAATAATAATTTCCATCGTAATTCTTATCATTTCTGCAATCGCCATAGGTGCGATCTCTGCTAAAATATACCGCGTCGGTGTATTACTTTACGGTGCGCGTCCAAAAATAAAAGACATTTTAAATACTGTTAAAAAATCGTAAAAAATGTATTTTTATACGATTGTTAATGTGTATATTTACAAAATCATATTGACAAAAAATTTCCGCAGGGATATAATTATTTCAGCATATTGATTATGCAGAAGGAGAATTTTCACAATGCCAAACTATTATCAACCAGAAATAGAATGTGCTTCACTTGACGAAATGCGGGCTATTCAGAATGAAAAACTTATAAAACAAGTAAAACGCGTTTACGAAAACGTTAAATACTATCGCGACTTAATGGATGCAAAGGGCGTCACCCCCGACGACATAAAATCGGTTGACGATTTGCACAAGCTTCCCTTTTTAACGAAGGCAGATCTTCGCGATGCTTATCCGTACGGGTTGCTTGGCACGGATCTTAAAAATTGCGTGCGCATACAATCCACAAGCGGAACTACCGGCCGCCGCGTAGTTGCTTTCTACACACAAAAAGACGTTGAATTGTGGGAAGAATGCTGTGCACGTGCCATAGTTGCCGCAGGCGGTACTAACGAAGATGTATGTCAGGTAGCATACGGATACGGCCTTTTCACGGGCGGCCCCGGTTTAAACGGCGGTTCTCACAAGGTAGGATGCCTTACACTTCCCATGTCATCAGGAAACACCGAAAGACAGATACAATTTATGCGTGATCTGCACGCAACTATACTTTGTTGTACACCTTCTTACGCCGCTTACATAGGTGAAACGTTGAAGGAAATGGGGCTTACACCCGAAGATATCGACCTTAAAGCAGGCATTTTCGGTGCAGAACCGTGGACAGAGGAAATGCGCCGTGATATCGAAAAATCCCTTGACATAAAAGCATACGACATTTACGGTTTAACGGAAACAAGCGGCCCGGGGGTTTCCTTCGAATGTGAAGAGCAAACGGGCATGCACATAAACGAAGACCACTTCTTGGCAGAAATTATCGACCCTGAAACAGGCGAGGTTCTTCCTGAGGGATCAAAAGGTGAATTGGTATTCACCAGTCTTGACAAGGAGGGCTTCCCCCTGCTTCGCTACCGCACGAGAGATATTTGCGTTTTGACACGCAAAAAATGTTCATGCGGAAGAACACTTATTAAAATGAGCAAGCCCATGGGCAGAAGCGACGATATGCTTATTATCAGGGGTGTAAACGTATTCCCATCTCAGATCGAAGCGGTACTTCTTAAAGAGGGATATTCTGCAAACTACCTTATTGAGGTTGACAGAGAGCATAACACCGACACACTTGATGTTTCAGTTGAGCTTACGCCCGAACAATTCACCGACACCGTTAAAGGTATTTCCATGAAAGAAAAATCACTTGCAAATGCTATAAAAATAATGCTTGGAATTAACCCCAAGGTGCATTTGGTTGCCCCCAAGACGATCACCAGAAGCGAGGGCAAGGCTGTACGCGTTATAGACAAGAGAAAATTGCACGATTGATAAAGGAGAACTGATATGAGCGTTAAACAAATTTCCGTTTTTATCGAAAACAGAAAAGGCAGGCTCGCAGAAGCGACCCGATTCATTGCCGAGCATAATATCAACTTAAAAGCACTTTCGATTGCAGATACGCAAGATTACGGAATACTTCGTATCATATGCGACGATCCTGATGCTGCGCAAAAAGCATTGCAATCGGGTGGATATATAACTATCACAAACGATGTTCTGGCTGCAGCGATATCCGATACTCCCGGAAGCCTTGCAACTATTCTTGAAGTATTATCTGAAGCAAACGTTTCGGTTGAGTACACGTATGCATTTTTATCAGGCAAATCAAGTGCATATATGATATTCCGCGTTGACGACAATCAAAAAGCCGCTGCCGCACTTGCAGGCGCAGGTATAAAAACAGCTAACGAGGCAGATTTGTTCTAATATTCATTTAAATATCACATTCAATCGGCGCAACTTTGAAAACATACACAGTAATTATATTACATACTGTGCGGCTTTTGGGTTACGCCGTTTGAATTTACTTTTCATTACATTATACACTTACGCACAAAGCACAGAAAGGAATTCTTATTTTGGGCGAAAAAAACTACGATTATTTTTGGAAAAAAAAAGAAAAAGTCACATATTTATTAAGTATTCTGATTTTTTTCATTCACATTTCTTCATTCGCAAACTATCCATATAAGGGATTGACTATAGATACAATAAACGGTTGTATATACATGTACATAAAAGAATGTATTGCGCGTTTGGGCGTACCGTTATTTTTTATTATTTCGGGCGTGTTGTTTTTTCGTAATTACGACAACAGTATGTATTTCAAAAAAATAAAATCCCGTTTTAAATCGTTGTTTATACCATATATTGTCTGGAATACCCTGTGTATGCTGTTTAGTATAATTACTTCGTATTCATTTATATCAAACTATTTTATTGGGCGTGAAAAGTTTATAATAACACTTCCAAACGTAATAGATGCCATCTTAAATCACGGATGCAATATTCCTTTTTGGTTTATACAAGAACTGATTATTCTGATATTACTTTCACCGATTTTATATTACATAATAAAAAATAAATACATCGGTATATCAATAATTTCCGCAATATTTATTTTACAGGGTTCAGGCTGCGTTATCCCCTTAGTCAGTTCGGGAATATTCCCTTTTCTTTTAGGTGGATTGATAGGAAGACACTTTTTCGATGCGTTTTCGAAAAAATCTTCTTTTAAATGGCAAATATTCGGCGGTTCAGCAATAGTTGTTTCTTCAATTGTCATATGTTTTAAAACTTTTAATTTGTTTATAATTCCATCTTTCGTATATTACGCGTTAATTTACATATCTGCAGTATCCTTCTGGCTTTTTGCTGATTTATTTATCGACAAATTAAAGAACAGACAATTTTATTCTTCCAGCTTCCTTGTTTTTGCCATGCACGTAAATGTTTCTGCGGTGGTTACAAAGCTGCTGTATTTCATTTTGCCGAAATCATCGTATTTCGCTTTTTTGAACTGCGCGCTTACTATAATCATTTCACTGTTTTTGATAAACATTTTCGGCATTATTTTAAAACGATTTTTACCTAAAATATACTCCGTTTTAACAGGTGCAAGATAATCATACACGCCCGATATACTAAATCGGGCGTGTATTTTTATAGTATATAAAATGCCAAACATCTCATAAGGCTGCTTACTTATAGAAAGCGTATTCGCTTTACCATAAACAAAAAACGGACCCCGACAGATTCACAGTCTTTCGGGGGCTTTTATTTGCCGGTAAAAATATCTATATTTCCGTAAATCGTACCAATATCCAGTGTATAAACGTTGAACGCAATGGCTGTATTCAACCTTATGAAAGCTTCCTGCTTAAAGTCACAAAAAAATATCGCCAAGCAATAAACTTACTGCAAAAAAACTGCGAGACTTCTTTATAAGAAGTCTCGCAAAAGGTATAATTTTTGTTTAAATACCCAATTATTAGCCCGTAATACCGGAACGTTCAATACCTTGGATAAGATATCTTTGGCAGAACAGGAACAATATAACAAGGGGAAGAATTATCATCAATCCGCAAGTATTTCTGATTGCCGCATTGTAAAGATTTGAAGCAGCAAACGTAATATCCAAGCTTCTGGGAATCGTAATAATACTCTTCATAAGATAAATATCCGTCTTTGTAAAGAACAAGCTTGTGTAGAAGCTGTCCGTCCATTGCCATGAGAACGCGAACAAGAATATCGTAATCATCATAGGAACGGAAAGAGGAAGGATTATCTTAAAGAACGTGCGGAACATACCTGAACCGTCAACATATGCAGATTCTTCAAGTTCATCAGGAACGCCCTTATAGAACTGACGCATCATGAATATGTACAAACCGTTTTTAAACGCCAAGCCCGTGAAAGAAAGCAGAATAAGCGGTGTAAATTGGTTCGTAAGGTTGAAATACGTAACGCCGCCTGTAATATCAAACGTTTTCACAACGCCGCCGCCAAGCAAATTCAAAATTCCCAAAACATCGAAATATCTGAACTTCATGAACATAGCAAGCTGAAGCGTTTGGTGAGGAACGACCATCGAAAAGATAACCAACAAGAACAACAGACCGTTGCCGCGGAATTTGAACTTTGCGAAGCCGTAACCGATAAACGCACAAATAAACGTTTGGATAACAGCGCAGGAAAGTGAAAGCGTTGTAGTATTGAATATCGCTTTCAAGTAATGGTTTTCAAGGAAAATGTATTTATACTGGTCAAACGTAGGATACTTAGGTATCAATTTAACCGTTGCATCAACAAAATCCTCAGGAGACATAAAGGAAGAAGCGATCTTAGCAAAGAACGGGAACAATATAACGTACGAGATACCTATAAGCAAAATGTATCTGAACAACGCCCATACCAATTTTTGCAAGAAGAAGAAGGAGAGGTATTTAGCCTTCATTCTTTGCCAGAACGGGGTTCTGTCGAAATCAACCTTTATAGTGTTTTTTGTTTCTTTTTTAACTTTTACACTTGCATCAGCATTCATTTCTTACACCCCCTTAATCTCTTCTCTGATAGAATACGAACGCAGACATGATACCCGCTACTGCTGCGATGATCGCAATAACGATGAGGAAGTACATCCAAGCCATGGCAGACGAAAGAACGTCACCATCTGTTTTGCTGTAAACCTGATCGATATACGTCATAACCGTGTTGGTGGAAGACGTAAATGCGTCGATTATCGTGTAGATAGCGTTAACGAGGATCATCGGGCTTATCATCGGGAAGGTGATCTTCCAGAATGTTTCCCAAGCAGATGCGCCTTCTATCTGGCAGGATTCGTAAATTGCAGGTGAAATAGATTGCAAGCCTGCAAGGAATATAAGCATCTGAACGCCCGAACGGTTGATGATGTTATAGATGTTGTTAATAGCATTGATAACGTAGTCAACAAGCTCCGTACCGACCTTCATGCTTGAGAACAAATATTTAAAGTCCATTGCAGAAACGATTTCAGTAACGCCGGTGCTTTGTGCGCCCGTACTGATACCTTCATCGGTATTCTGCATGTAGGAAAGCAATTCGTTGCCGACGTCTATCTTCGCAACCAAACCTGTTGAAAGAACAACCGGTACGAAGAAGATCGCTCTGAACGCTGCCCTGCCCACCATATCCTGGTTGAGCAGAACAGCCATAAACAACGAAAACAAAATGATACAAGGAATATCTAAGAACAACTGCTGGATACCGGAAGTAAGGATCTGAACGTAAGACGTATCTACGAACAAAGCTTCCTGGTAGTTTTCCAAGCCAACCCACATCAACTGATAGCCTTCAGCACCGTGCTTGATATTCGTAAAGCTATACAAAATGGAGTCGTATATAATCGGCAAGTACATTGCCACAAGACCGATTATAAAAGGTAATACGAATACATAACCCATTCTCGCTTTTCTTCTGTCAAGCGAAGCACCGCGGCGGCGCTTTTTGGGGGCAGCTTTTACAAGCTTTTCATCTGCATTTGTCATCAGCCTTCTCCTCCTTCTGTATATGTGTAAAAGTCGAGAGCATCAATTTCCACACCATCTACGTTAACCTTGAAGTTATTGTAGTTAAGTATGAATACTTTTCCGCCTTCGTAAGTAACTTTAACGATCTTGCCGTTGTCGATGAAATTATTTGCATCGAATTCTTCAGAATCTTCTTCAGATTCATCATCGGTTTCTTCGTCTTCGGAAGGAGTCGTTTGTTCGGGATCTTCTGCAGGAACATCAGAATCTGCAACATCGCTGTCTTCGTTGGGATCTTGTGTTTCTGCATTTTCCGTTTTTGCGGCTTCTTCTTCCAGGCGAGAGCTTTCCTCTGCTTCTTCGCGAAGCTTATCTTCCTCTGCCTGATCTATTTCTTCTTGTGTCAAAACTCTGATACCGGTGATAAATTCGTGATCGATTATTATCTTATCCTGAACATCACTAAGAGCACCGTTGAGTTTATTATAGCTTTCAGCTATACCCTCAAGCCATGTATCGAAGTTTACAGAATAGTATTTTTGGAATAACTTATCTTCTTTAAGTTTGCTTGTGTTTTGATAGTTAAGTATGAAGTACATTGAAGCACCGTTTTCGATAGACTTCAGCAATTCATAATCAATATCGCCTGCCATATTAAGCGCAGAACCTGTGAAGTTTACGTATCCATGGATAACCATACCCATAAACGGAATAGCGTTGCTGGATTTCAGGTATTGGCTGGAATCAAGCGGAACTTCAAGGATATAATCAACGTAAGGCAGAACGTAGGAGTTACCGCCGCTTACCATTACGCTTGAATAGTCTTTTTGCATTTTTTCAAGCAGGTTTACAACAAACTCTTTACTATCTTCTCTGTTGTACGGATCTTCATCATCAAAGTCAGAGTTAAGATCAGAACCTAAAGTTGAAACCGAAATTCCCGTAGGCTTATACTCAAGAAGTTCGGGGGACATTTTGTCGTAGAAGTATTCAAATACCGAGGGAGATATGGGGTTATAACCGTTCTTGTAGAACATTTGATATGCGGGGTCGTATTCGCGCTGCGAAGGATATCTTCCATCCATTGTTTGAACGGCATGCTTTTTATAGTTAAATCCGTCAAACAAGGAAACGCCTACTACGTAAGAGAATTCAAAATCGGGGTAAATGCCGATATCTTTTTCTTCGGCAAATGCCATCAATTCTTTAAATCCGTCTGCACCGCCAACTTTGCTTTCCCATTTAACTTTGGAAGGAACTACGGATTCCATACCGCCGTTTGCATAGCCGGAAAGCTTAAAGTTGATATTTGTAATTCCCTTATCTGCCAATTGTGTGTACATTGATTGTACATCGTCAAATGTAGTCAACGGAACTTTAACCGTTACGGGAATACTTAATATTTTTTCAGTAGAATAGATAGCACCCATCGTTTCGATACAAAGGGGAATATCACTCTTTACATCTTCTGCTTTTAATCTTGTAAGAACACCCGTTGCTTCGTAGTAATCTCTGCAAACGTTTACCATGCCCATGTAAGAAGCAGGATAGAACTTATAGTCATCATCCTTAACCTCGGGAATAAACAATGTGGAAGTATCTACGTTGCCTTCTTCATCAGGGGTAAGGCCTGCAATAAGCTCTGCCTCGTATGCTTCGGGGTCTGCAAGGAATTTTTCGTAATTTTCTGCCTTTTGCGCATCGGTAAGCATCGTATATTTCATAATATAGCTGCCGGTGTACTTACGCTTGGACGTAACCGTCCACATAGCGTTAGCACCTACGCTTGTAGCATCTGCGAGGTTATAAGAGTCCGTAGGACGGGGGTAGAAAGACGTAGCAACCGAACTGTAATCGTGAAGAACGCCGCCGTGGTTTGTAGATATTTCTGCAAGCGCATCGCCGTCAAGCATGATAGCGAAATATCCCCTGTCTTCCGATTCCGTACGGGATTCCGTAACGAAGCGAGAGTTGATAAGGTTACCGTATGCGTCGATATATTCAATATCTTCAGGCCACAGACCGTCTTTCAAGGTTACTGCCGCTTTTCCTTCTGCGTTGTAGAACACACCGCCTTCGGGATACGTATTGATCCAGCCTTTTTCTACATTTTCGGAAATATAGTACGTTATTTCGTTACCGTCTGCATAGTAATACTTTGCAAGCGGAACGCTTACGCGGTACGTTTCTGTTTCCGAATAATTTTCAACCACGCCGAACACAGGTAATCTCATGGGCTGGCGGTGTTGAGGATCGTCTGTATGGTATGCAAAGTCTGATCCGTACATTTTTGCACTTAAGGAAAGCTGTGATTTAACATCTTCAAATCTTGTTAAAGTACCGCTTCCGTCGGGGATAAGTGTATAACCTTTATTGGATTTACTGTTACCTGCACCGAAGTACGGAAGGATAGTTAACTTTTTAAGCTTGTATGACGATTCGTTAAATCGGATACCGTTTGCAGCGAGTCGTGCCGTCAAACCGCTTTCGTCAAGAGTATATTCAAGCGAAAGACGGAACAACGGAGGTGCTGTATCTGTAACGCTGTAATCTACCAAATCATGGTCTTCGTCAAGCTTTTCGAAGGTATATTCGGGGCAGTATAATTTTATCTGCTCTTCAAGCCAGTTATATTCGCGGTCTTTCGTATCGGTAGAGATAACGTAGATCGCATATTGCTTTGTTATGGGCCATTGGTTATACATGGCGTTAAGTTCAGCCTGCGTGACACCTTTCTTAGCAGGGTCTTTGATCTGATAGTACGCTGTAAACTTGTTATAAGCCCAGGCAGACATGCCGCCTTCTTTCAATTTTGCAAGAATGTTGTTTTCGAAGCTTTCTTTCGTAATCTGGCGCGGAACAAGCTTTCTTGTTTCCGTGCGGCCGATAGCGTATTCAACCCTCAAACCGTTTTTAATGTTTTTAACAATTATTTGGTCGCGCAATGCAGCTTCTTTATAGCTGTAATACGTTTGGTTTGTTGAGCTGGAAGCAAATTCGATAATAACCTGCGAAAGAAGCATTTCTTTTGTATCGGTAGAACCTGTTGTGCTTCCGAGGTCATAAGGGTTAGAGAAGAGTATTTGACCCGTTCTTCTGTCGCGAACGGCAATTTCACCCGTTCTTGCATAGGAATAAAGCTCGTAATTGTTGTTTTGTACGCGAAGCGTCATCGCTTTAAGCTTTTCTTCGGGCGTTTTGTATTCAAGCTTCGTGAAATCGATGTTTCCGTCAAGCTCTTCCTCTTCTTCTTTTTCAGTATCAGTTTCTGTATCTGTTCCTGTTTCTGCGTCTGTTTCGGGTTCTGCGTAGGTAGTTACCGCAAAAGCTGCCGTAAGAGTACCTACGATCATCATAACAGCAAGGATCGTTGATAAAAATTTCTTTAAAATCATCTGTAATTACCTCCTATCCTTACTAAATTCTGTACGAGATTTCCATTACGATGCTTGTAATGAAGCTGATTATCTTCTGTAACAAGCTGGAGAACAGCAACGCGATAAACATGATCGCTGCCATACCCACTATCGTGGAAATACTGATTATCAAGTTTTTGCCCAACGAGTAGTCGTGTGTGATCATCGAGCCAAAGAATACCAACGCGAATACCCAAACCCACATGAGAGCTACGATAAGGGTAACGACCTGTTGTTCGTTCAATGTGAATATGTTTGTAAGCAACGTTGCGGGAATCATAAGGAACGGAACAGGTGCCAACGAGTACGACGAAGCAATGAAAATATCTTTGAAGCTTCCTTCGCCCTCAAACAACGTAGTAAGACACCAGTTTGCAACGCACCACAGCAACAGCGGAACGAGTATTGAAATTATCTGCCCGAACACGCTTGTGTAATCGCCCTTCGGGTTGAACAAATATGCCGTGCCTATTGCGTTATAGCTAAACGTAGCAACTGCCAAAAGCACGTAAACCAACGCACCCCTTACCGAGCCGCGGCGTTCATGCTTAAGATCCCAGAAGCCGTCAAACGGGTGCATCATAACGTGAACACCGTACAAGATCTCTTCCCAGAAGGTTCTTGTTCCGTCAGGTCTTACGGCAACTTCCTTGTTCTTTTTGCCCGCATAACGGAAGAACCAATACAAGCCGACTGCAACAACTACCACAACGATCGGAACTACGATTGCATATTTTGCAACCCATTCCTGTCTGTAATACTTAAATGCCGTAGAATAGTTTTCCGTATCGTACGCGTATTTGTACATTTCCATAGCTTCTTCATACTTACCATCACGGTAATATGCCCTACCTATGCCAACGTACGCCGCATCGAAGTTGTTATTTCTTTTAAGGATCTCTTTCCAGTCTGCCTCTGCTTCATCGTAACGGCGTTCACGCTGATTTCTGATTGCGTTAATAAGTGTATCACCGTAGTCTGTACGCTTCATAACGGTGATATTATCTGCCGTTTTATCAAGCAAAAGCATTTCGTCGCCCATGTATGCAATAGCTTGAACGCTTTGCATATTACCAAGCTGTGTACCCTGGTCGCCGAATACGAAAAGCAAACGGCCTTCTTCATCATATGTGAATACTTTGTTTCTCTTTTCGTCGATAATACTCCAAGTACCTTCCGGGCCGAGGGCAACGTCAATTATTTTTGAAGGACCCGTTATTGCAGAAGAATCCGTAGTCATATTTGCATTGTTTACGGAAACTTCGCCGGACGGCGGCCAGAAGCCGTTTCTGTCCAAGATTTCATCGCCGCCGATATTCATTTTCTTGACAGGAGCATAGTCGCCCGACTTGTCTTTATTCTGAATAGCGCTTTGCTGCGAGGATTCATCAATAGATGATGTAGTTACGTAGATAAGACCCATATCATCTATGGTGATGTTATTGTATTCCGTAGATACTACCGTATCGGAATATTTTCTTTGTTCTTCCGTTTGGAATTTGCGCCAGAATATTTCCCACGCAGAAAGGGTTGATTTCTGTGCGCCTATAAATCCTTGGAATTCGCCGTCTTTATTGATTGCGATAATTCCGCGGTACGTGGTAGATGAAACGATATACATACGCCCTGCAGAGTCAACCGCAAGTGCGATGGGGCGGTAAAGATCGTCAACGCTGATTTCTTTTGAAATCGGTCTTTCAACCGTTTCAAGGAAGTTACCGTCCTTATCAAATACCACTATACGGCTGTTATCAGTATCCGCAACGTATATCTTCTTATCGGTAACGAATACGCCGTTGGGGTTAGCCAACTGGTCTTTAATGCCGTATTGGTTTATGAATTTTGAAATTTCAAATCTCTTTTTGAATCTGTTGTTCAAAACAACGATTCTGTTATTTGTAGCGTCAGCAATGTAAACATTGTTGTCGCTATCCACAGTAATATCCTTGGGGTCATCAATCGGAATTGACAAGCCCATTGACGTACTGTCCACAATCTCCGAAGGAACGTATGCATCCGGAGAGTTCATATACCATCCATCGATAGAGTAGGTATATGTATCATAAGAATAATATGCCGAAGCCGTGAGGGGTGAAACCAACGTAAGCACACCCAAAAGGACGGTAAATATCTTGAAAAGTGATTTTTTCATATTTCCTCCTTAATCTTTCATACCCGATGTACTCATCGTTTCAATAATGTTACTTTGCGTAATAATAAATACCGTAACGGGGACGATCATCATGATAACCATCGCCGCCGTACTTGCACCCGCACGAACGATACCCGCTGAAAGTATCTGGCTGATTGCGTAGTTAAACGTTTTCCATTGTTCACTTTGAATGTAAATGGAAGAACCTGTGTTCCACAAGCCTTGGAACGAATACACGATAAGTGTCAACCACGCGGGTTTAACCATCGGCATCGCTATTGTCCAGAACACCCTGAATTCCCCTGCACCGTCGAGGCGGGCAGATTCAAGTACTTGGTCTGAAACCGAAGATTCCATAAACTGCTTCATCAGGTACAAGCCCAACGTAGAACAGAATGCGGGAATTATAATTGCCAAAATATTGTCTATAAGACCGAGCGTTTTCATGGTGATAAAGTTTGCCACGCCCGTGATAGTCGAAACGAACATAAGTGAAAGTACGACCATCTGGAAGAGACCTTTTCTTCCGGGGAAAGGTATCTTAGCAAGCGCATACGCTGCCAAAGAACCAAGTGCCAAGTTACCGAAAGTACCGCTTACCGTGATAAGAACGGTGTTAAATATGTAACGTGAGAACGGAACCCACGACGTACTCATCAATTTGAAAAGGTCGGAATAGTTTTTCCACGTCGGGTTAACAACGTAGAATCTGGGGGGGAAGTACCACAACTCGTCAAGAGGCTTGAATGACTGCATTACCGCAAAGTACATCGGCAAAAACATCATTGCGCCAAGTATGAAAAGCATTACCGTGATACCAAAGTCACCGCCGGCGGAACGGTTAAGAACAACTTTGTGCTTACGAACTCTTAATTTCTTTGCCATCTTATTCGCCCACCTTCGAAAGTAATTTCTGAACTAACAAGTTAGAACCGATCATCATCAAGAACAACACCGTTGCAATTGCTGATGAATAACCTACCTCGAAACGCTGACCGCCGTAGTCTTCAAGGTGGTGCATGATAGTGTGTGCGCAATAGTCAACAGACGGGAAGCCTGCCAAGGCAGTAACTACACCACCAAAGCCGAATGCACCTGTGATAGCCATAACCGCACCGAACAACAACTGCGGGCGCATGGTAGGAAGTGTAATATACCAAAGCTCTTGCCATCTGTTACGGATACCGTCGATCGCACCTGCTTCGTAAAGGCTGTTGTCGATAGTCTGCAAGCCTGCGATAAACGAAAGGAACGTAACACCAAGCGACGTCCACAATGCAACTACGATACACAATGGCATAACGTAATTCGCATCCTGGAAGAATTGCAAGGGTTCTGTGATAAATCCGAATTCTATCAACAACGCGTTAACGTAACCGTAACGGTCAGAGGAAAAGAATATGGAGAATATCGAATACATCGCACCGGAAATACTCGGCGCGTAGAATATAAGCGTAACTACTGCCCTAACGCGCGGTGAAAGCTCGTTAATGAACCACGCAACGAAAAGGGACATTATGTATGATACAGGACCTGTTACAACTGCAAATATAAGTGTGTTTTTAACAGCGATCAGGAATATATCATCATCGAGGAACAATCTTAAATAGTTGTCAAGCCCCAACCACTTGGGCCATTCAAGCAAGTTGAATGACGTAAAGCTTAACACCATTGACAAAATAACGGGAACAACCGTGAATATGAAGAACAATATGAAGAAGGGTGCTATCATAAGGTAGCCTGCTTTGTGCTTCTTCATTTCTTTCCATGTCCACTGCAATTTTGTCATTTCCTTACGGGAAACCGGCTTTACATCAGTTTTGACTGCCGCATTTTGTGACATGTGTATAATCTCCTTATCAGAATTACATATAAAGAATAATCTTTTACTATATTATATTTTATTTTGCTTCTTCGCCGTAAACGTCTTCGTAAGTGGGAAGACCAAATTCCTGACGTTTTCTTGAAAGCTCGTTATTTATGTTAATAATGTTATCAAGAAGTGCGTCAACAGGGTCTGTGCCATTGTTGTACGCATCGAGGAATGCGAAATCTACATAACGTGTTATAATATAGCCGCCGGGATACTCGGGAGTACCCTTGAGGTTTTTAAACTGTGCCTCGAGGTTCTTCATTTCCGAAGAAGTCCACGGCATACTTCTGAGCGCTTCCATATTCGCTGTGTTATATTTAGCAGCCATACCGATAAGTGCTTCGTACTGTCTTGCGTATTCACTCTGTGCGGGGGCGTCTGTCCACCATTTGATGAATTCCCACGCATCGTTTCTTACCTTTTCGGTTCTGTTTTCATCTGCCATAAGGATAACTGCCGAAACACTGCAAGGAACAGAGTTGTTTATTTCGCCCGTTTTGGGATCTAACGTGCCGGGCAAGGGAACGAATTCCCAAAGGCCTTTGATTTCCGTAGCATAAATCGAGAATTGGTTATACGTAAGGTAATCTGCTATTGCAATAGGCATTTCACCCATTCTAAAGTATGTTGCCAAGTCATAAACACGGGGGAAGTTGTAGGAAGTAAACAAGTCACACAACCGTTTGAAGCAATCAAGCGAGGTATTTGAATCTATATTGATCCTCATACCGTTGTCCGCATAGAGGTCTTCATCAAGCTGGTACATAAATATCTGCAAACCGCCAAGGCTGGAAGCCATACCCATATCGCGGTAGTTGGTTTGCAAATCGGGAATGATGTCATACAAATCATCCCACGTTTGGGGAACTTCGATATCAAGCTCTGCAAAAACGTCCTTGCGGTAGAACATCATAACAAAGCCAAGTCTTTCGGGAACGCCGTAATATTCATCTTCGCCCGTTTCGGGGTTTTGAAGCTTAAGACCTACAAGCGTTTCCGGATTGAAGCGGTTCGGGTCGCCTACGTAATTAAAGTAGTCGTCAAACTGCGTTAACGGTTCGATTGCATTACGAATCGCGTAGTTAATAACGTCTGCCTGACCGGTTGCCAGTGAAATATCGGGGCCCGTGCCTGCCAACGTAGCGGGCAAAAGCGTACCTGCTGCAACAAGCTTCAAGTTAACTGTTACAGGGCATGATTTATCAACAAGCTCACGCATAACTTGTGCTTCATCACGGCTGGTTGCGATCCATACTTCAACTACGGAGTCGGGATCAAGCTCAAGCGAAGCGCCGAGAGAGTTATAATCTGTAACGAAGCTTTGGAAGAATGCTTGAACTTCAAACAACAAGCTATCCCAGAAGGTTGCGTTTGCTTGCGGAAGCTCTGCCTCTGCGGGTTGGATAACGATGTAGTCAAGCGTCAAAGGTTGAAGCTTTGTATTCATTATCCACGTACCCAAAGTACCTGCGTTTGCCTTAAGGTTATTAAGGTTCTTCGCTATTTCATCTTCGTCTGTGCACATCTTGTTAAGAATAAATATGATCTTATCAAGCGTTGCTATATTTTCTGCTTTCTTACCGCCCGAAATTTCAAGGAACATGTCAACGATCGACTGAAGCTCATCCCTTGTTTTCTGCATAAGAATAATGGTGTCGTATATTTGTTCTGCAAATCCATAGTCCATATTTTCATCAGGTGAAGGACCTGTGATCCTCAATATGGAGTTGTAAATGCTGTTCATGTTGGTAAGCGATTCTTCGCAACGGCGCAAAGCATCCGAAAGGTTACCATATACAACCTCAAGGCGTATGGTATATTCCTTACCTGCTTCAAGATAGAACTGGAATGACGTTGAACCATTGTTAAGAGGTTCTGCAACCCAGTCATCCGAGTAGTTGAACTGCAAATAACTTGCTTCAGCAAAAGGTATTTCGCCGTTTATCAAAATACGTCTTGAAACGTAGAGACCTGCAAGTGTATTCTGCAAATATCTCGGAATAATATTGTACAATCCCGTTTGTTTGATAGCGTCTGCGGGAATAGTCCATTCTATCCATTGACCGATATTTTGCCACTTACTTCCACCGATCGTATTAAGCTTTTGCTTTGCAGGGTCTTGCGGTTCGGTAATCGGAGAAGTTCTGTCGTTAAGGCCGTATATCGTAAGATCCGACGTACTTGTTGCAAATTCGGTTTGAATCTTGTACGCATTTGCTTCGTTTGAAGCATCAAGTGCGGGAAGATTGCTGTACTGTGCTATGTAATCCGCATAAGATATAGGCGCACTGTACGCTTCAACCGTAATTTGATACAGATACATATCGTTCATCACAGATTCAAACGAAAGCGTGTGGTCGCCTGCTTCAATTGCAAACACAAACGGATCGATATGATAACCCGAGGAATCGCTTAAATAGTATTCCGACCATGTGTAAACCTGCGACTTTTCAGGCTTTTTATCATTGCCGTTGAAATCCTTCACAAATTCAGGTGTACCGTTTTCGTTAAATTCCGTATATTCATCTTTGAATGCACGCGTCATTTCGAAATAGTTGGCTTCCTTAAAAGGAACCTTGCCGTCTATACGAAGCACACGTTCAATATTAGCGGTGTTGGCAGACTGTGAAGCATCTTCCACGGGTCTGTAAACTATTTTGACAACGTAATAGCCAGCCTGTTGCACCGTGAAATTCCAAGAAACTTCACCTGTGCCGGGTGTAAAAAGAACGTTTCCTTTTTCACCGTCCGGGTCGGCTACAGCCTCTGCCTTGTCGCCTTTGCCATACTCTTCATCTTCGGTGAATGTGAAGTTTTCCGCCGCGTTTATAACGACAGAGCCGCTTCCATTCTTAAAGCCGATACTGTTGTTCTCCTGCAAATAATCGTAATACGATTGGGCTTCAAGCAACTCACGAACTTCCTCGATACTGGTTGAAGTCGAGGTACCCGTAGCTGCATTTGCACCCAATGGTGTCACAACTGTAAGCAGGGCGAGAAAAACCGTCAAAACTTTTGACAATCTTGATTTTCTCATTGGATTCTTCCTCCTGTGAAAATGAACTGAAAATACAAGTGATAAAACTTGCAGGTATAAACAAAAATGCCGCCGATCGGCATCACTATTTACCCCAATTTCATATTTATTAAATATAATAACATATTATTTTCGGATTGTCAAGCGTGGGGCTTAGTTTGAAAAAACATTTTTTTTGATATGTTATGAACATTTTTCAACACTTTCAACGCCTTTTAGGCGTAAATTTGTTCTACTTTTGCTCATTTTTCTAAATCATTTTTTCGCCAAAAAAACTGTTAAATATAATTTACTTCAGCGCTGTGCAATTCTTTAAAAATTAACGTTTTTGTGCCGTAATTTAAGCATTTTTTTATTTCTTTCACGACACTTTTGCATTTTTCGTGCTGTCGCAAGCACCTTACAGTAAATTTAATTTACCCATTTTGGAAAAGTGATTTTTTTTAAATAATTTCACATCAATTTTTTTATATTGTGCAAAATACACAATTTTCAACATAAAATTTCTACACATCAAAAAAATATTTTTTTACCCAAAAAACTTTTTTGCGGTGTTTTTACTATTTGGTATTTACATTTTCATCCATGCAGAGTATAATATACTATCGGCATTTTCAAAAAACGCAGGGGTCTTTACACATGAAAAATAACATTATTAAAAAGTGTTTCAGAAAAATACCTACCCTTACAACAGAAAATCTTATATTGCGAAAAATAAAAGTTGCTGATTATATGGATATGTACGAATACGCAAAGATACCGTCTGTTACAGAATTCCTTACCTGGAAGCCGCACATCGACAGCACTTATACAAAACGCTATCTCGAGCTTGTCCAAGGGCAATATTACAGCGGAGAATTTTTTGATTGGGCGGTTGTTTTAAAAGCTGAAAACAAAATGATTGGAACTTGTGGTTTTACATCCTTCGACACGGATAATAACGCAGGCGAGATCGGATACGTGATAAATCCGCGTTATGAAGGGCAAGGCTATGCAACGGAAGCGGCAAAGGAAATTATAAGGTTTGGCTTTCTTAACCTTAATCTTCATCGAATATACGCCAGATATATGTCGGGAAATAATTCAAGCCGCCGCGTTATGGAAAAATGCGGAATGGCGTACGAAGGATGCGCAAGATCAAGCATGTACATAAAAGAAAAATATAGGGACATACATACCTGTGCTATCATCAGCAACGAATTTATGTCTAAATATATGATAAAATAAAAACCAGACTGTCTTAAGCGTTACGCTAAAGACAGTCTGTAATTTTTATTTATTTGCCGTTCCAGCAATACGTGCACAGCTTTTCCTCGGGCATGCCCGTTGCTTGTATCATATCATCAAGTCTATGATATCGAAGTGAAGTAAAATGAAGCTTTTCACATATTGCTTGTACCATTTTTTCATACTTTTCAGATTCGGGATCCGTATATTCTTTTATAACATCTTCATCTACGCACGTACCTTCTATTTCTTTGATAACGCGCCTTGTTATCAATTCCATTTCCGATGTAGAGCGCGAGAAATTAAGATATTTGCAGCTATACAAAAGTGGTGGACATCCAACCCTGATATGCACTTCCTTTGCACCGCTTTCGTATAAAAATTCCGTAGTTTCACTTAACTGCGTACCCCTTACGATCGAATCATCTATTAAAAGCAGGCTTTTACCGTCTATCAATTCGTGTATAGGAATCAGCTTCATTTTTGCTATTAAATTTCTTTTTGTCTGCATAGGCGGCATAAAAGATCTCGGCCACGTAGGTGTATATTTTATAAACGGTCTTGCAAACGGTATATTAGCTTCCGTTGCATATCCTACCGCGTGTGCTATGCCCGAATCGGGTATTCCCGCAACGATATCAGGCTTCACGTTATCACGTTTAGCAAGCTTGCTGCCGCATTTATAACGAACCTTTTCAACGCTTTTACCCTCGTAAGATGAGGACGGATACCCATAATATATCCACAAAAACGCGCATATCTTCATTTCATTACCCGGTTGAACAAGCGTTTTAACACCTTCAGGCGTCATTACCACTATTTCTCCCGGACCCAACTGTTTATATTGCTTGTATCCAAGATTTAAGAACGCGAAGCTTTCAAAGCTTGCACAATATCCGTCTGCCCGTTGGCCGATATCAATAGGCGTTCTGCCAAGCTTATCCCTGGCGGCATAAACACCCTTCGGCGTAAGGATCAACATACTTAACGACCCATCTATTATGTCTTGTGCGTACCTTATACCGTCAATAAAATTCTCTTTTTGGTTAATTATAGCAGCTACAAGCTCGGTAGGATTTATTTCCCCATTACTCATCACAAAGAAATGGGCGTTATCCTTCATGATCTTTTCTGCTATTTGGCGTGCGTTATTTATTTTACCTACGGTAGTTATGGCAAACGTGCCGTGGCGAGAAGAAACAAGTATTGGCTGCGGCTCGTAATCAGATATACAGCCGATCCCCATTGTGCCCTTCATAGATATAGATTCAGATGAAAATTTCGTTCTGAAAGGTGCATTTTCAATGTTATGAATAGCTTTATCAAACCCATGCTCTTCACTATACGTAGCCATACCGCCGCGCCTTGTACCGAGATGGGAATGATAATCCGTGCCGTAAAACAATTCAAAAACACAGTCTTCCTTCGAAACAACACCAAAAAAACCGCCCATGACACCTTACCTCTGCCTATTTATTTTATGCTATCATTATATATAACCTTTGTTAAAATGTCAACCTTTCTTTATGATTTTAAAAAAATCGTATTTTCAAACAAACTATCGAATATTGACAGAAATTTTTTTGTATAGTATAATAACTTCAAGAGGTGAAGAAATGATAAAAGTCGTACTTGTAGATATGGATGATACGTTGCTTGATTTCAGCGAAGGGGCAAAATACGCTATGTAACGCGCCTGTTTTGATGCAGGCATACAATACACAGAAGAAATGCACAGCATATTCATCCCATACAATGAAACTTTGTGGCAACGCTTAGAGCGCGGTGAATTAACAAAAAAACAACTTTATTCTTTACGTTGGACTTATATTTTCAAACTGCTTTCCATAAACGGTGACGGGGTAGAGTTTGAAGAAAATTTTCGCCGCCACATTTCAGACAGCGCAGCAGTAATAAACGGCGCAGAAGAAATGCTTGCATATTTACACGAAAAATACGTTGTTTGCATTGCAAGCAACTCATCTTTCGCAAGGGTAAAAACACGGCTTGAAAAGGCAGGCCTTGACCGATTTATCGACCATATATTCACCTCAGAGCAGGCCGGTGCAACCAAGCCCAATGCGGCTTTTTTTGAATACTGCTTCAATCAGCTTCCGAATTTAAAAAAGGAGGAAGCGGTTATAATAGGCGATTCTCTTTCGGCAGATATAAAGGGCGGTATAGACTACGGGATAAGCACCGTGTGGTATAACGCAAAAAAACAGGCTTTTTCAAATGAGATCCTTCCAAAAGAAACGATAACCTCGCTTTTTCAAATAAAAAATATACTTTAAAACAAAAAGGGGCTTTCGCCCCTTTTATCTTTATACACCATAAAGTGCCCATATATATATATACGCCGGAATTATTGCCGCCAAGGTAAACGGAATGCCTATTTTGAAAAAGTCGGAATTTTTAACAGTATATCCTTCCTTGCGAAGTATGCCTATACCCGTTATATTTGCGGATGCACCGATAGGCGTGCAGTTGCCGCCCAAGGTTGCGCCCGAAAGCAATCCGAAATAAAGCACGGTTGGGTCAACCGCTAACGCAGATGCAAGCCCTGCTATAACCGGTATCATCGTAATCACGTACGGTATATTATCTATGAACGCCGATATCACAACAGAGCCCCAAACTATAACCGTGTATAACAGAAATACATTTCCGCTGCCCGCCTTTGCCAAAAGGCCTGCAGCCTCGTCTATAACGCCCTGGGCAGATATTCCGCCAATCATTACAAACAAGCCAAGAAGCAAGCCTATCGTTTGAAGGTCGATCTCCTTAATAGGCGAAAGAATGGATTCGGCAGTTCTCTTTCTTATAAAATTGTATATCAGACCTACGATAAACAACGCACAGCAGATAAGGCCGTTCGTTTCATCAGGCTTATTTGGAATGAAGGAAACGCAAATAAGCAATACGATAGCGCCTGCAAGTAAAACGGTGGGAACGTAATCAGTAACCTTCGTTCTTTCCGTTGCGTGCGGAATGGGTGCCTTTTCTTTACGGAACAAAAATGCAAGAATTATTGCTGATATAACAGCCCCCAACTCTACCGCGAAGAAGATACTGGGCTTTCCTTGATACCAGAAAAAGTCCATAAAACTCATTTTCAAGGCAGAACCAAGCATTATCGCAGTTGTATCGCCGACAAGCGTTGCCGCCCCTTGAAGATTTGATGCTACTGCAATGGCAATGATAAACGATACGGGATTAACCTTAAGCTTTTTACATATTTCAAGCGCAACGGGTGCCACCATCAATACGGTTGCCACATTATCCACAAATGCGGAAATAACGCCTGCAAACAACGCCATGGCAACAGCCGCGATCTGCACGTTGGGTACTTTTTCCATTATCATATCTGCAAGCAGCTCGGGCATTTTACTTTCAACAAACAATGCAACAAGCCCCATTGTGCCCGCAATCATCAATATAACGTTAAAATCAATAAACGGAAGTATTTCTTTTACTGGCAACATACCGCTTATTATAAAAATAAGGCCCGATGCCAACGCTATATACGGACGGTATTTACTGAATATCAGCATTAAAACGTACGTTACCGCAAATAAAACGAGTGCAGGTATCATAATCTATTTTCCTTATACTTTTTATATTTTGTATTTCGTGTTAAGCAATGTTTATTTTGCGGCAACACAACGGGAATTATATCACATCTGTCGTTTTTTGTCAATCAAAGACAAATATATTTATATCATTTTTATAAAAAAAACGCACGCCATTTGTTTTATATGCTATAAAGAGGTTATCTTAAATTTCGTATATAAAAATGACACTTTCGATTTATGAAAGCGTCGTGATATATTACATATTCAAAAAAGGATATCATTAGGGCACCTTCCTTTCGGATGGTGCCCTAATAAGTGAATGTATGTATTATACAAGTTTAAATTCCGCAAATGCCGCAACGTCTGAACGATTGCCTACGAATACCTTGAATTTGCCTTTTTCTGCCGCAAATTCGCCGTTGAAGGTGTGGAATTTCAAATCATCAACCGTGATTTTGAAAGCAACCGTTTTTTCTTCATTCGGGGCAAGCGTTACCTTTTCGTAGCCTTTAAGCTCTTTAATAGGTCTTGCTATTGATGCACAAACGTCTTGAATATATAATTGAACCGTTTCTACCCCATCTCGCTTGCCGATGTTTTTAACGTTTACCGAAACTGTTATTTCGCCGTTTTCGTCCATTTCACAAGCAGACAATACAGGGTCGGAAATTTCAAAATCCGTATAAGACAGACCGTATCCAAAATAATAAAGCGGTTCATACGGTATATCTCTGTATCCAAGGCAATAGCCTGCACCGCCGTGCGGCCTGCCCGTTCTTAAATGGTTGTAGTAATAAGGCGATTGACCTTCGCGCGGGAACGTCATAGAAAGCTTACCCTGGAAGTTTACTTCGCCAAACAAAAGATTTGCAAGTGCCGTACCGCCTTCAGAACCGGGATGCCAGAATATCATTGTAGCAGGAGAAATATCGTCTATTTTTTCAAGTGCCAACGGACGGCCGCAATAAAATACCGTTACGGTATTTTTATTAACTTGGCAAATTTCTTTTATAAGTGCAGTTTGTGAATCTGTAACAGATATCTGTGCGCGAGAATGTGATTCACCACTCATATCTATCTCTTCGCCTACGCAGATAATAACAGCATCTGCATCCTTTGCAATAGCCTTTGCTTCTGCAATCTGGTCGGCAACGTCTTCTGCTTTTTCGGAAAGATCCGTGCTGCAGCCTCTTGCAAACTTCACCTCTGCATCTTTTACGTAGTTTTTAATACCGTCGATAACGTTTACACATTCCGCAGCGTTTCCGCAGCAGAACCAGCCCCCCGTCATTCCATGGTCGGCAACAGGGCCGATAATTGCAATCTTTCTAACATCCTTGGAAAACGGCAACACACCGTCGTTTTTCAAAAGAACTGCACTTTTTTCCGCAGCAAGCCTTGCAAGCTCTCTATGCTCGGGGCAAAGGTGTATTCTTTTTTCTTCTTCCGCATCTGCGTATCTGTACGGATTTTCAAAAAGGCCAAGCTTTTCTTTTAATTTCAAAATGCGCATTACTGCATCGTCTATCTGTTTTTCGGTTATTTTGCCTTCCTCAAGCAGTTTTTTTCCGAATTTCACATAGCACGTTGACATCATTTCAATATCACTTGTAGCATCAAGTGCTTTTTGCGCACATTCCTTTTCATCTTCGCAAATGCCGTGTGATATCATTTCGTAAAACGCGTTAAAGTCGGATATAACGATACCGTCAAAGTCCCATTCCTTACGAAGAATATCATCTACAAGATATTTATTTGCAGACGACGGAATACCGTTAAGGGTATTAAATGAAGTCATTACCATTTCAACGCCTTCATCTATTGCGGCTTTATACGCGGGCAGATAGTATTCGCGCAGCGTATGGTCGCCCATTTCAACACAATCGTAATCTCTACCGCCTTCGCAAGCGCCGTATGCGGCGAAGTGCTTTACACAAGCAGCCATTGTGCCTTCTTGCAGGTCGCCTTGAAAGCCCCTTACCATAGCGGCGGACATTTTGCAGTTAAGATACGGGTCTTCCCCCGTTGTTTCCATGCAACGGCCCCAGCGTGCATCACGTGCAAGGTCTATCATTGGGGCGAATGTAACGTTTATGCCGCCAACCGCTGCTTCTCTTGAAGCCATTGCGCAGCATTTTTCAACTATTTCCTCATCAAACGTAGCACCGAGGCCGATCGGCACAGGATATATCGTACGGTAGCCGTGGATTACGTCTGCCATAAACAAAAGGGGGATTTTGTGCGGGTCTTCATTCATATGAAAATCCTGCAATTCCTTAACCTTGTCTGCACCGCTTATGCCAAGAACCGACCCGATTCTGGACGTAACTTGTTTTGTAATTCCGAAATTTCTCATAGGGCCTGTAACAACGCCCTCGCCCTTATCCGTAATGATTTGGGGAACAAGCTGCGTCATTTGTGCAAGCTTTTCTTCTACTGTCATTTCGCTAAGTAATTTTTGCAAATCCATAATAATAATCTCCAAATTATTGATGTGTATATTTTACCTCACACATTTTATTTTGTCAATAGATTATCATATTTATATCACGACAAAAAACTCAAAAAAGGCTATATCAAAAATAACGGCGGGCACGAAAAGTACCCGCCGAAATTGGAAAAAAGCATTTTTTTGATTATTTCTTGCCGAAAAGACCGCCCAATTTATCACTTAAAGAATCAATAGATATTTTAGCTTGAATGCCGTCTATAATCTTCTGAACCTGGTCATCGGGTACGTCAACACCAAGAAGCTCTTCAACGGTTTTTATAGGATTGGATTGGAAATTTTCCATCATTTGGTCGTCGTTTTTGATTTTTGATACTATTTCTTCGATTTTCGCTTTGATATCCATAATAGTTCCTTTCAAATTTCTTTTTTTACATTGTAACACAGATTTATCGGTTTTGCAATAGAAATAATTGATGTTTGCAAATTTAAACAGCTTATTTGCCGAATACGGATTAACTTACCGTATCTTTTTAAATTCTTTTGAAAATACAAAAAAAACGACAGGCTTATGAAAGTCTGTCGTTTTGTCTATGGGCTATGAAAAAGATATTTTTGCTGTTTTTGCGTATGAATTCGAACTCTTACATAACCGTTCGTTTTTAGTGAAATCGTTCGCTTACGCTCACGGTGAAATAATTTACTCTGTAAATTGTGAAATTTGATGCTATCGCATCAAGTGAAATTAAATCCACACACTCGCCGTCGAGGCGAATTTCACACGCCGCAGGCGTATTTCACATTGCAAAGCAATATTTCACCCACCCGCAAGGGTGGATTTAGTTGAAAACGACAGATTCCTGTCGAAATCTGTCGTTTTCTGGTGCCGGTGGCGGGGGTCGAACCCGCACGGTATCGCTACCACTGGATTTTGAGTCCAGCACGTCTGCCAATTCCATCACACCGGCACACCTTTATTATAATATCACATATTTTCTGATTTTGCAAGACATTTTTGAAATTTTTTTCAGAAATATTTGATTTTATTTGCAGATGCGAAAAAATCATTCCGAATTTGTCGTTGACATTACATTATTACAATACAGAATATTGCCATAATTATTAAAAATGCAAAGTTTATCGCTGTGAATTTGATAAAATACCCTTTTTTATCATCGGGATATATTTTTACATATTCTCTATACGTGATCAAAGAAGCCAAAGAAGCAATAAGCGTTCCTGTACCGCCTATATTTACCCCTACAAGTAACTGCTGCCAATCATTTGTAAATTTTGAAAGCAATATTGCCGTCGGTACGTTAGAAATAACCTGGCAAGACAAGGCGGAAAAAACAAGTGTATTTTTTTCAAGCAATGGCGAAATAACGTCGCGCAAGGACGTAAGGCGCGCCATATTGCCGGAAAAAATGAAAAACATTACAAACGTAAGAAGCAATGCGTAATCTACCTTTTTTAATGCCGTTCTGTTCATCACGGCAAGCACTGCCAAAACTACCGTAACACCGATAAGGTAATGAACAACGTGGAAAACTATCACCACTGAAAGCGCAAACAATGCAAGGTATATTGTGCATTCTTTAGGCGGAAGCTTTTCTTCTTTTTCGCTTTGCAAGGATATTGCATCTTTTTTTATAAATACAAGGCAACACACCGTTATAAGCAACACAGCAAAAACAAACGGAAGCGCCATTACTGCCATAAATTCCCCCGTTGGGATATTAAAATACGAATAAAGATACAAATTTTGCGGGTTTCCAAACGGCGTAAGCATTCCGCCGAGATTTGCCGCTATATTTTGCATTATAAAGGTTACTGCCATATATTTTTTCTTATCGGCTTTAACCAGCACCTCGTATCACAAAGGTAAAAAGGTTATCAAGGCCATGTCGTTTGCAATCAACATAGATCCTATAAACGTTACATAAACAAGGCACAGCACAGCCCCTGAAGAGGTGTGCGCCACACTAAGTATTTTTCTTGCTGCATACGTAAAAAAGCCTATACTTCTTAACGCCATTACAACGGCAAGCACGCAAAACAAACAGCTTAACGTTTTAAAATCAAAATAGCCAAGATATTCTTTATCGGGCTTTACCAAAACACAAGAAAACACGGCCGCAATAGTGGCTATTAAAAGCACGGCACGCTTTCTTGAAAAATCTGCCGCCGCGTTTAATATCTTATGTAGTTTAGCACTGTAAGCATGATGCTCTCCATGATGAAAACCACCTATATGAGGACGCTGTGTGTTCAAAATATCACCCCGTTTTTATCAACATTCCGAATTATTATATTCCTTTTTTTCTAAAAGTCAATATTATTTGTAAAAATAATTTATTTTTCTGTATTTTTTATTTACTTGTAAAAAAACATCTTGTATGATATAATCATTCATCACTTGAAAATGGCGGTGAAAATATGAAAAAACAGGAATTATCTTATCTTAACGTATATAAGCGAATAAGAAGCGATATTGAAAACGGCGTTTACAAAAACGGGGAAAAGCTGCCTTCAAAACGAGTGTTGGCAGACAATTTTAACGTAAGCGTAATAACGGTAGAGCACGCCTGCGCCCTTCTTGCAGACGAGGGCTATATTCACCCAGAACAACGCCGGGGATATTTTGTTTCATATCGAACAGACAGCCATTTTTCCCATCCTGACGGGCAATTATCCTTCCGCCATAAAAGCTTTACCCCATCGGGCGAGGACCTTCCGTTTTCGATATATGCAAAAGCGGTACGAAAGGTTCTTTCCGAATACGGCGAAAGTATATTGGAAAAATCACCGAGAAGCGGCGTGGAAGCATTGCGGGAATCTATATCACGCTATCTTGCGCGCAGCAGGGGTATGGCAGCAGAACCACAGCAAATTATTATCGGTTCGGGCGCAGAATACCTTTACGGCGTAATAATAAAAACGTTGGGGCGTGATAAGATATACGCGGTGGAATATCCTTCTTACGAAAAAATAAACCAGATTTACGACGCCGAAAACGTTAAAACGGAAAAATTGAAGCTTGAAAAAAACGGTATAAACAGTATCGAGCTTGCCAATACATCTGCCGAGGTTCTTCACGTTACACCTTACAGAAGTTATCCAAGCGGTGTATCTGCAACGGCATCAAAAAAGAAAGAATATATCGAATGGGCGCGAAAAAAAAGCGGCATGATAATAGAAGACGATTACGAATCTGAATTTACCGCTTCAACCAAAGCAGAGGATACGTTATACGCATTGGATAAAGGCGAAAACGTTATATACGTAAACACGTTTTCCAAAACCGTTTCCCCCTCTGTACGTGTTGGATACATGGTATTGCCTAAGAAATTGATTCCTTTTTTCGAAAAGGGCGTTGGCTTTTATTCTTGCACCGTACCAACGTTTGACCAGCTGATACTTGCCTATCTTATCGAAAGCGGCGATTTCGAACGCCATTTGAACCGCGTACGCCGCAAGAAAAGAAAACAAACAAGCACCACGCATTAAAAAGCAAATATAACGAAAAATCGGCGCGATACTTTCAGTTAAGAATATCGCGCCGATTATTTTTAGGGGGGGACTGATTGTTATAAGAAGCTAAAGCTTATTCTTTATTAGCGGAAGCTTTTTTGCAAACGTCGCTTAACAAAGATTCAAACTTAGCCTTTGATTTTGCTACGTAAATATCGCATTCGCCATCATCCTGAACGTCTGCCTTGAAGTACGTATAGTTTACGCAAGTGTAGATATACGTTACGTCTTCCGCAAGTCTTTCAGGGGATTTGCCTTTATTGGAAGCGTACATTTCTTTATCTTCGTTTCTGTAAATAACGTAACCGTCGTGTGTTACGGACATAGTTTCAACATCATCGGAAATGCGCTGCTTTTCACTTGTACCCTTTTTGTAGTAAAGCGTATCATCTTCATTGATGAAATACATACCGCTGCCGTCAGGCATCATTGCAAACGAGCTTACTTCTTTTTCGATGCTTTCATCATTGCCAAGAATATAAACCTTATTATCCTTGCTGTAGTAGATAGTTTCGCCGTCTTCGCTCATCGCATAATCATCAACATTGCTTGCAAGCTTTTCGGCAGACCATTTTTTGTTTATAAGGTAGATGGTGTAGTTTTCGCCGTTGTAGCCAACGTAATAATTGTCTTGCAATTTATCCATTTTGCCGGATGCATAATCAGGGCTCAAAACGTACAAATAGCTGATCGAGCTGGAAATACCGTCAACCTTAACCTTTTCGCCGCCCTTAACGGAAACGTACCACTTACCGTCTGTATTGAAAAGTATTTGGGAAAGATCTGCATTCCAAACAACATCTTCAACCTCGGATGCGATCTTAACTCTTTCATCTTTAAGGTTTGTCAAATAAAGGTCTGTTTCGCCCTTGTCGTCTGCCTTGGTGTAATAAATGTATTTTGCACCGTTGGAGATAGCGCCAAAGAAAACATCTTTTCCGATTTTAACAGATTCGCCCTTGTAATAAACGTGACCTACGTATTCCGCAGTTAAAGCTTCTGTAATATCATCTGCTTTTTCGGGAAGTTTTCTTTCTGTGTAAGCAACTGCTTTACCGTCTTCAGACATTACGTATGAAGAAACATAAGAACCTGCAATGCGTGTTTTTTCTTCTTTTTTGATGGAATAAGAGAAAAGCGCATTTTCTTTATCAAGATATACGATCGTATCGCCGGAAGAAGAAACGCTGAAGCCGCTAACGTCGCCAACAAGCTTTTCTGCACCTTCTTTTGTTATCTGATAAAGGTTACCTTCTTCGTTAACGAAAAAGGCTTTCGTACCTTTTGACGCTTCGGTAATGGAAATTTCGCCTTCGATATCCTTAGCGATTACTTTACCGTCGTACAAAACCGCACTTGAGTTATCATCTTCTGTGTAGATAACACGGTAATCACCTTCAGCAAATTCAAACTTGCCGGAAGAAGAAAAGGCACATATAAGCGCTATTAAAAGTATAACAGCTGCCAAAGCCGCTGCAATTATAGCGATCTTCTTAGGAAATTTCTTTTCTGCTACGGCAGATTTTACCTCGTCGATTATTGTTTTGTTTGCCGTGGGCGCTGTCTGCGCAGCTTCTGCGGGCTGGTGCGCAGGCTGTTCGTTTACTGCTTGTGTAAACGGTTCGCCGCATGATTGGCAAAATTGTGCATTATCGGGATTATTAAATCCACATTTTTCGCAATTCATGATAATATCCTCCTAATTTACCATTTTTAATCGAATTTTAACATTTTCGACAGACGAGATTATACACGATATTCTATGTTTTGTCAATAGGTATTAACATTTTTTTAAGAACTTATTATAAATAATACCTGATCGTAGGCTCTATCCAATAAGCAAATTCGCTGTTTGGCGAGTATTTTTCCATATCCTTCATTTTTTTGTAAAGGGCAACACCGTCTGACGGATCGTGCCACAGATCTGTATATACAAAATCAAATCCACCGTTTTTCATTTGCGTTTGCGCATATTCGAAGGCGTCGCTTTTAATTATACGTATCTTTTCCTTATTTGGGAACTGAACAAGAAGATATTTTTTAAACATTTCTATAATCTCTTCATCTCGTTCAACGACGGTAACCTCTTGAACATTATCCTTAACGGATGCCATAAAAGCAAAATATCCAAGCCCAAGACCAAATGTCAGCGTTTTGCCGCGGCTTTTTTGTATGCCGTGTACCATGGTTTCTATTTCGTTTGGCGTAATACTCATCCATTCCCTGCCGTTTTCGTAAACTACCGGATAAGAAAACGTTTTGTTGAAAAATCCTATCTGCGGTATAACGCGCCCGTCTGATTTGTGCTTAAAATCGTTACACACAAAAGCCTGATACGGCTTATATTGCGCACGCCCGAACGACCATTTTTTGCCCTTTAATTCGGGAAATTCAATCGTTTTATAATATAGATTATTTTCATAAACGCTGTTATCAAGCAAGTGCACCATTTCGAAAAAATAACGTTTATACAGCTCGTTATGCGTTGGTATTTTGTCTATATCAAGTCCGATGCCTCGTGCAAGAATAGCACCAAAAAGCGCATCCTCGCTGCAATCTGTATCGTATAGCATATCCTGCATAAACTCTTCCGTTATAAAATCCGGTACGTTGTTCAATATGATGCTTAACTTTTCAAGCAAAAAAGAGTTGAAGCGTTTATACAATTCCCTGTATTTATCCTCATACATAAGATCTTGCTTTCTTCAAGCAAAGCTTAACAGTTTCAAACACCCTGTCAAACGATGCCTTTTCCAAAAATTCGCCCGTAGTGTGAACGTAGTTCATTTTAGGGCCGATAGCTATAATATCAACATCGGCAAGTGCGCCTGATATAATTCCGCATTCAAGCCCTGCGTGTATTGCGCTTATTTTGATATTGTTTCCGCTTACTTCTTTATATGCTGCTGCATAAAGTGGGCGAAGCTTTGATTCTTTTTTGAATTTCCAGCCGGGATATGCCTGCCCTTGCTCGCACGAAAAGCCGTAGTTTTCGGCATTTACCTTATATTCGTTATACACACTGTACTTTTCATCATCATCTTCTGCACGAACGGAAACGAAAATATCCGCTATGCCGTTTTCTATTTTTACTACGCCTATATTGGCAGAAGTGCTTACAAAGCCGGCCATATCATCTGACATTCTGATAACGCCGTTTTTTATATTTTTAACAAACTTGCACATAAGGCGTGTATCCTCTTTTGAAAGGCACGCTATTTCTTCTGTTTTTTCTGCACTGATACGCAAATTTGCATCCTCTTGGCAAAGATCAGGCTTTATCTGTGCCATAAGCATATCTATTTTTTCTTCTACTGCCGTTTTACTGCCGTTTACGATGCACACGGCATACGGGGTTATTGCGTTTTCCTTAGTGCCGCCGGCAAAGTAGCCCACACCCATATCAAGAAGACTAATCAATTCAAATGCAAGAACAGATGCGTTTGTGCGGTTTTTATCAATATCGCTTCCGGAATGGCCGCCTGCCAAGCCTTGTATCGTTATACGCGTACATTCATTCGTTGGGTAGGTTTTATATTCTTTCTGCATTCTTACACGCAGACCGCCCGCGCACGAGGTCAATATTTCATCTTCTTCTTCGCCGTCTATATTTATCATAAATTTCGAGTATATGCGCGAATAATCAAACGATGATGCGCCAAACAGCCCCGTTTCCTCCTCTGCCGTAAAAAGGCATTGCAAAGCAGGCATTTCCTCGTTGCTTTCCAACAGTGCAAGCATTATTGCGATTGCCGCCCCATCGTCTCCGCCAAGGGTAGTGCCCCTTGCCTTTAATTTACCGTCTTCTTCATATACACGTATAGGATCTTTTGAAAAATCATGGTCGCTGTCCATATCCCTTTCGCAAACCATATCGGTATGCCCTTGTAAGCAAAACGAAGGAACATCCTCCCACCCTTTTGATGCAGGCTTGTTTATCAACACGTTTCTGTTTTCATCACGGTAATATTCCAAGCCGTGTTTTTGTGCAAATTCGCACAAATAATCTGCAATTTTTTCTTCGTTGCCCGACGGGCGCGGAATTTTTGATATTTCATAAAAATATTCAAGATGCGTCATTTACGTTTCCCCTTTTAAAATTCGTTTATTCTATACACATACGCCCTGCCGCTTTTGCCAATCTGTTCTATGGCACCGGCAGAAAGCAGCGCTTTAATGGCGCGGGATGCGCGCATTCCGGCCATACGCGTTTCGGTTGAAAATTCTTTTGCGGTAAACTGCTCTTTAAGGGTACATGGTAACAGCTTACCGTAATCCCCGTTTTTAAGCTTTATCACACCCGTTAAGGCGTTTGGCACACGATCGAACCGCATCATGCGGCTTTTACGTTTAGGATTTACCATTCTGTATTCCGTAATGTCCAACAAGCATATGTACACATTGAGATTCGGATCTTTCAAATGGCCTTGGATATAAAACAATTCGGGCAATATATTAAACGCCTTTTCGTTTTTATTCGATTTTCGCGCTTTAGACATTTCGCCTGTTTCTTCGTTAAGCTTTGAAATGCGCTTTACATACGCCACGGGATACACAACGTTAACGGAATATTTCGGCAAAAAAGCCGAAAGCTTTTCGTTCAAACGGTGAAAATCCCTTGTTTGTATTTCCGTTACCGTATTATCTTTAAAGATATCCGCAATATATCCTTCTATTGGCACTTCGTGATAGGCTATATCGTTTTCAACGGCGTTTTTTAAGACTATATGCAACGTTCCTTCTGAATACGTGCCTATGTTATACCGCCTATGCTCTGTATGCAAAACGGCTTGTAATGCACTATTGAAGGATTCCGAGGTAAACAGATCGCTCATTTTCTACCCCCGCCGTTAAAAAAACGCTTGCTTACCGCCAACGGAATACACGTACACAAAACAGACGGAATAGCCACCGAAGCGGTAAGTATTGCGTAAATATAGCCGTTATACGGTATGCTTGCAAAGCTTGAATAAGCAATTATCATCACAATGGAAAGCAATATGCCCATAATTGCCGACAGGCTGCCGCAGCAGAAAAATTCCGTACCGAATATTTTAAATAATCCATTTGCGCCGCACCCTATCATATTAAGCGTTTTGCTTGTTTGGCTATTCGAAACAAGCAAATAATCTGTCATCGTGATAAGAAGCATTACCACGATACAAAGTATTATGATCCACAAAATGCCGTAAAACATAACGGAAGATATCATTTGTGCCTTATTTTGAAGATATTCCGTTTTCGAATCGGTATATCTTACTGCATCTGTTTTACATATTCCCCTTAATATTTCACCAACGCGTGTCATTTCTTCGTCGGTATTATTTTCAAGAACCACTTCTAACATGGCAGGCTCTGTCATATAGGTAAGCGTTTTAAACGTTTCCGTATCGGACAATATACGCACGACGTCAATATTTTCGTATTTATCAAGTGGGTCGTAAAGCACCGCGCCAACGGTATATTTTTTATACTCGTAATTTCGTACGGCTGCACCGTTTTCCGTTACGTATGACGCACGCAGATCCACCGTGTCGCCGACGCGGTAATAATCAGACGAATTTTGCCAATCGTGCACAAAAATCGCAACGCTGCCTTCGTTGTTAAAAACGTTATCAAGCGAGCCTGAAACAACGTATCTGCCAAAAAGAAACTCCGCCCTGTCTTGCTCGTACGACATGGCAAGAACGTCTGTAATATAGCTTTTCTGCAACGTTGCCGTTAATTTGGTTTTTGGTTTTGATATTATTTTTGCGGGATTTAGCCTTATTAAAGGTATTACCTCGTCGTAATAGTCTGTAACATAATATGATTTTATAACGCGTTTTACACCGTTTATATTTTCTATTTTGTCAACGGTGCTATCGTCAATAGTGCTGAATTGAACGCCTATTGCCTCATCCCCGACTATTGTGAAATCGCCCCTGTCAACAGCAACCGGGATACTGCCTACCTGTTGGCAAAGCACCATGGAAAAATACGAAAATATCCCCATCAGCACCGCCATAACAACACAAAACATCGTGTTTACCCTGCGGTTTCTTACAAAAAACGTAACGCCGATGGTACGAAGCTTTTTCCCGCCGCTTAACAATCGGTTGGCAGAATTTGCAACGAAAATATTGTTCACATCATTAGAAGCTGATATCATTTTTGTGTATGATACGGCAGTCGTCTTTTGCGAAACGTAATACGTTATCCCGCCGAGAATAGCCAAACACATTGCAAACATTATGCAAACTGCCGCGCCATCTATGTGAAAAGCAAGATATATTTTTTCGTTGTTATTCATTCTGCCGCAAACAACACATAATATTTTGATAACAACGGCAGAAAGAATTACCCCAACGGGAAATGAGGCAAGGTATATTACGAAATACTTTGATATTAAAAGCTTGAAAAACTGCTTCGGCGTTGTTCCTATCATAGATAGCACCGAAAGCTCCTTCATAGACTTGAAAATATCAAGCGTAACGAAAACAAGCATTGCTACTGCCGCAGGCAAAACACTCATCACCATGGTTATCAAAAAAGACGGCTTTTGATAAAATTTTTTCAAAGATACAACCGCGGTATTCAGATAAAGTGAACGTATTTCTTCTTTGCTTTCCTCTTCATCTTCGTATTGGGCGTCTTCCTTTTCTTCTTCATCCTGCGCGTTTTTACGCATATATTCAATTATTTCGTCGGTGTGGCGTTTTATTTTAGGTGCAAAATCTGTATCGTAGCTTACGTATTTATCGTATAAGGGCGAGCCGGAGTACGTATCTATCGAAAGAATAGAATCAAGCTCTCCTTGTGAAATAAAAATATATCCGCGAGCTGCCTGTGCTGATGAAAAAATACCGCACACCGTATAATCCTTATCCTGCACGTAACCGCTGTATCGCACGCGTATGCCGGTTTTATCCCCTACGTATAACGAAAAAGCGCGGCTTATCTCGTCGCTTATCATTATTTGGCCGTCTTGCGGATAACTGCCCGATTCCACGTTTATATAAAGGCTGCCCAATCCGTCTGTATAGCCTGCCAATGTTGCAGAAGATATATCAGACGCTTTATTCGGATTTGCAACCTTGCAAACCGTCGTAACATTTGCTATTTGCCCGATATGCCCGTACATATCTATATAAAGCGAGGTTTCTTTATCTATCTGTTTAAACGCCGCGTGATAATCGCCGTACTGCCTTATAACAGTATCATTTTCGCCCCTGCTGACAGAGGAATTATATATGATGATATTCATACTCATAACCACCATGCAGACAACAGAAATGAATAGCATCATATATGCGCGCTTATCAACAAGCAGGCTTTTTAAGGAATAAACCAAAAAGCTTTTTCTTTCTGATTTCACAGTTTTATTTTTCATACCAATTCCCCGTTAAATACGTGGTTTAATTCTATCATACATTTTAAAAAAATGAAATATTTTTTTATTTCTCTGTTTATTAATAGTTTATTGTTGATATCCGCATCCTTGTATGGTAAAATACATTTACCTTTCGAATAGGAGAATGAAATGACAATAGGCGAAAAAATAAAGCACTATCGTTTAAAGCAAGGGCTTACCCAATCACAGCTTGCAGGCAATTTCATAACAAGAAATATGCTTTCGCAAATTGAAAACGGTACGGCAAATCCCTCTTTGGAAACGATAGAATATTTAACAAAAAAACTTTCCCTGCCGCAGGGATTTTTACTTACAGGCAAAAACGACACGCATAGCTATGAATATACCAAAACGCTGGAGGAATTCAAGGCACTTTACAAAGCCAAGGAATACGCAAAAATATTAGAAAAAGCAATTGCTTTACAAGGTAATTCAGCAGATGAGATATCCTTCATTCTTGCAGACTGTTGTTTAACGCTTGGCATAGAAGAATACCGCGCAGGCGATATGACGGGTGCCGAAAAGCATTTTTACGCATGTGTAAGCCATTGCGGAAAGACGGTATATAACACCGATAATATAAAAAACACCGCAAAGCTTTACATGAACCTTATCAACTTTTACATAGGAAAATACGCAAACGATTTTGTGGATCTTTCAGAGGATTCATCATTTGGCAACGATTGTATTTGCGAATATCTGTACGTTTATTGTCTGAAGCTTATTGAAACGGGCGGTGCAGAGCACGCCGTTGCCGCATCTGAATTGCCTATTTTTTCAAACGAATGCTTTGTAATGCACATAAATGCACGCTACGAAATGGAAAAAGGAAACTATGCGCAGGCAAAGCAATTGATGACAGACCTTTTAAAACGCCCTAAAAACGAACACACAGCCCAGCTTTTGCACAACGTTTATTCTGATATGGAATCTATTTGCAGAAGCTCGGAGGATTATAAAAACGCGTATAAATACGCCACGTTGAAGGGCGAATTGTATTCTGCATTGATACAACACGTTTAACCGCCTTTTACGTTAACCGGGGGTTGACAAACAATTTTTTTTGTGATATATTTGATAAAAAATAAACACGCGGGTGTTTCGAGGGAAGTTCGGTGAAAATCCGTCGCAACCGCCATTACCGTAAACGCTATGTGCAAAGTCGGAATACTCGCCCCGTGTGTACGGCACCGATATATTCGGAACATTTTTGGGCAAGGAAAAGTGCGGCCGCTTTCTGTTGGGGAAAGTGCACTTTTCCCGACCGTATGCTGCTGCGCTTTTGCATTTGCAAAAGCGTTTTTTTGTTTTTTACGGGGGGTATATGGCGTATTCAAAAGAAAATTGCATATTGCTGTTGCAAAACAAGAAAAAACAGCTTGAAGGCGAAGGCCTTGCCAGATATCCGCAAAGGTCGGATTTCAGTGAAAAAGAGGTAATGGCGATAAAAGCCCATCTCGGCCCGTGGCCTCGCGCATTGGAAAAAGCCGAATTAAAAGAAAGGACTTTAAAAAAATGAAAAAATTTACTCTGCTTTTTCTCGCTTTATCTTTGTTGCTTGCCTTAACGGTCTTTGCATCAAGCCCTACCGTTTACGTTACGATTGCAAACGGCGAATTAGTTCTTCAACGCAAAGCGGTAACCATGACCGACGCAGATAACGACGGCGCGCTTACCATTAACGATGCTTTGATACTGGCACACGAAAGCCCTGATGATTACGCTTACGTTAATACAGAATACGGCTTAAGCATGACCAAGCTGTGGGGCGTTGAAAATAACATGGGCTACGGATACTATCTTAATAATTCCACAACTATGAGCCTTTCCGACACGATAAAAAACAACGATGAGATATATGCCTTTGTATATACCGATACCGAAACATTTTCCGATGTTTTCTGTTTTTTTGACAAAAATACAGTATCTGCCGTTGCAGGCGAAACCATTTCTTTAACGCTTATGCAGGCAGCATTTGATGAAAGCTGGAATTTTGCCCCAAAGCCTCTCGGCGGTGCAAATATTACAGTTAACGGCGAAGTCGCGGCAACAACGGACGAAAACGGCAAATTTACCCTGAAGCTTGACGAAACGGGAAATTACGTTTTAAGCGCTTCTGCGGAAAACATGATAATAACGCCTCCTTGTGCCAACATTACCGTAAATGAAGTACCGCAAACAGGCGATTCGTTTGTATATTGTGCGCTTGCTGTTTGCTGCTGTGCTTTGACCTTGTTTTTGTATTTTAAGAAAAAATGCGTAGATTGATTTCCGCATTTCTTATATCAGCAGTTCTGTGCATTACAATAAACGCGCTTGACATTTCTGACTTTTCCTCGCATACAGACATTCAGCATTTTATCAATACAGAGCTTGCCGAAAACGCGGGTGTAAGTGCAGAATGGTATGTTTTCGCATTGTGTAAAAGCGGAAATTACGATTTTTCAAAGTACATTTCAGCGCTTGACAAATACACCCTTCAAATTACATCATACGACGTAACATCGCTCAAATACGCACTTGCTTTTACCGCCTGCGGTGTTGAAAACGAGTTTACGAAAAACGTCTGCAAGCAGATAGGCGCACAAGCATCTGTAATGTACACCGTTTTTTCTTTACATTTGTTAAACAATAATCAGCCTGCGCCCGTTAGCGCAACAGAGCTTTGCCAACGGTTGATATCGCTTCAAAACGAAGACGGCGGCTGGTCTGTAATAAAAGGCAAATCCGATGCAGACGTAAGTGCAATGGTACTTCAGGCACTTGCGCCGCATAAATCCTTATACGAAGAAAATATCAACAAGGCGCTTGCCTTTTTGCAAAACATTCAAAACGAAAACGGTTCTTTTTCAAGCTATGGAAAAGAAAACGCCGAAAGCATCGCACAGGTAATAATAGCACTTTGCTCACTTGGGATAGATTGCAAAACAGATGCACGCTTTATTAAAAACGGCGTTAATATGTTCGATGCACTTCAACATTTCAAGGTAGAAAACGGGTTTTCGCACACCATTGGGCAAAATTACAGTACCGTAGCAACCTCGCAGGCTATGTGTGCATACCATGCATACGAAAACAAAACACCTTTTTATGTATTTGAAAAAAGCGGCGGATTTGACGATGAAGCAACCGAAAGCACGCCTCCGGCAATTCAACAACCGCCCACAACCGACGAAACGCCAAATACGCAAAGCAACAACACACGCGAAGATAAAGTAAATCAAACGGTGCGTATCGCTTTTATCGCGGCAGTTGCCGTTATATGTACAGGGGTGTGCGTATATATTATACTTTCCGGCAAAAATAAAACGCAAAATTTTGTAATAGTTATTCTTTTTGGTGCGGTTCTTGTATGTGCAAGCTTCTTTATTGATATTTCTTCCCCCGAAGAATATTATTCCGACACCGATGCTTCGACAAACGAAAGCGTCGGCAAGATTACTTTTTCAATAGATTGCAGTAACGTATCCGAAAACGGGAAGTTTTTCCCAACTGATGAAATTGACCTTTACGAAGGTGAATCCGTATTTGAAATATTAAGCCGTATATCAAAATCAAACCGCATAGTGGTAGATGCAAGCGGAAGCGGCGAGTTTGCCTATATAAAAGGCATAAACGGCATATTTCAGCTTCAGCACGGCGACCTTTCAGGCTGGGTATATACCGTAAACGGCGAATCCCCCTCCGTTTCATGCGGTGCATATTACCCGAAAAACGGTGATGTCGTTTCATTTTTCTATACTGTTGACGGAATAATTGAATAAACGCAAAAAAGCGCTTTTGAAGCACGGCTGTGCATCAAATGCGCTTTTAAAATTTGCAATACTATTTTTGTTCCTCTTTGCTTTTTATATACCTGCCAAGCAATCCGCCTGCTATTACCATAATAATCAAACCAAGCAAATTGTTAAGCACTGCAAGTGCATACTGTTCTGCAAAATACAAATAATGCATCAGTTCCTCCGGTGCGCCTGCAGAAGCTATTTCCACGTATGTAGAAGCTGTTCTTACAAGAAGATCGCACCCCAGACTGACTATAAAAAACTGTACCGATATTTTTCTGTTTGCACAATTCTTCCCGAATGTACTGCAGAAAAACGATGCAAATTTAGAAGATTTGGAATTTTCTTCACACGGTTGAAGCCATACAGTTTTTCCGCATTTCCGCATTTTTTTCAACGCAAAATGCGTATATATGATAAGCACGGTATTTTTTGAAAACATAAACACCATCGTTATAAACGCAGATATCAATGCTAAAAAGCCGTTTTCATCAGATATATCAAACATAATATAGCCGTTCACAACACATGTGCACATATATTGAAGCAGGTATGAAAAAACTACCCCCGATATAAGCAGCACGATTTTAGAAAAGCTTTTCTTTATACCGTAACTGTATATGGAAAGTACCGTTGCGGAATACGCAAAATACATTCCCATCATGGAAACGGCGGGTATAATATAAGAAAGCGCTGTATCAAGCGCTATTAAAGAATAATCGCCGCTTACGTAATAACCGTGCAAAAAGGAAAGAAAAAAGTCGTTAACAAGCGGGATTATAAACGCAGAAAAAGCAAGCGACATCGTAAGGAGTTTTGAAAACTCATACTCCCTACGAGCCGCCTCTTTATCGTGGAGTATAAAAGGTTTGCGCTGCCTAAAACTCATATCTTATATTTCAAGAGTATTAAGCAGATCTTTCAGCCTTTTCAGTTCATCTGCGGAAAGTGTGATGCCCTTTCCCATTTTTTCGTGGGAATCATCCCATGAACGGATATCGTATTTTGCTTCGTTACCGTTCCAGCTTACCAGATTCAATTCCTTTGCCCATCCGCCTTTTTCATCGGAAATGCAACCGAATTCTTTTTGAATTTCAAATTTAAGTTCTGCCATGGCAAAACCCCTCCTGATCAACCGTTTTATACGGTTTATTTTTAATACTTTTTTATGATATCGCAATATAATTAAATATATATTAATATATGGTAACTTTTTACACAAATGCGCATATCATTTTTCAAACGTCGCGGAAAGGGCATTTTTTTAGTTTGCTATTGCCAAAATCCGCCCTTAAATGATTGACAAATCAGCGCACATATGATAAAATATTCAGATACAAAAGATTTAAAATAAGGGGGGACAGTATGCTTGAAAAAGAAGATGAATTCTGGGATATTGAAATGATACTTCCACCCGACAGAGGTGTTAAATACGACACTGCAGATACCTCAAGCGTAGAAATATCGTTTGGGCAAAACACCGCAGATACAGGTGCACCAATACCTGAAAGGCGTCTATTGGCAAAATCAATAATAGATACGTTTGAAAAAAAATCGCCGCGCCTTTTATCATCCTACAAGCCGGAATGTGCGCTGATAACAAACGTAAGCATTTACGCATGGCCCGTAAAGTATTCTTTTTACGAGAAGTTTATAAGTGACGGGGAAAAAACTGCCCGTTTTGCAGTTCCTTCAGAATGCGAGCGCGTACCGTTTTTTTCATACATGCCGCAATACAACCAATTAAGCTTAAAGCAATTAAAATTTTACATTAAATGGCGCGACTGCTTTAAAAGGCGCGTTCCAATAAAAGCAGATTTCAGTTATATACTGCTTTATATATACGAACTGCTTAATCTGGAACGTCTTTCCACCCCTGAAGACCGTCTTTGCGACCTGTGCGATATATGGCTTACTTACAGAGATGAATTTCCGCGGTTAGACAAGTATCTTTCCGAATGGGTGTGCGATTTTTGCCTTATACACAAGCTTCCGCCGCCTTCAAAGCAGCTATCGCCTATTATTAACGATATTGCCCGCGTGGCAACGCTTAAAGAATTTTATACAAGTAAGCAGACATCTTCCGCTTTGGAAGTATATATCAGCGCAAATTCGATGTACAAATACGGTATTTCACCCGTTATAAACGAAAAAAACCGCCATTTGTTTACTTCCCACGTAATACCTGCCGCCGCATACGCATTAAGATGTGCTAACGGCACAAGTATTGATAAAGAAAGCGCGCCTTCGCTTGTACGTATCAGTCGCGATTGCTATTGCGGGGCATTATGCACGGGCGAGGTTAAATGCCGAATAGATATAGATTGTTACAGACAAAATAAAGACGACAAGTATAAACGCGAAATAACCCCTTTGGTAAAGCACTGCGAAAACGGCGTACGTGCACATCTTGGTATTAAAAGCAGGGTTTCCACCGTTGGTTTAAGCGACGAATTGCGTGGCTATGCCGACGAATATTTTGAAAAAAATCTTCCGCCTATGCGTACCCAAACGGAAAAACGCAAGCTTGATGAAGACAGGCGTTACGCATTATACGATACGGATAATTCAGATTTCACTACCGAGGAAGCATTAAAAATAGAGGAATCCTCGTGGGAAATAACGAAAGAGCTTGTTCCTTTACAGGAAGAAGATGAAGTATTTTTCCGGCAGGAAACTGTACAAGATCAAGCCGAAGAAGCTATACCGCCGTACGAAGCACTTTTAAATTCTCTTTCGGATCTTCATTTTTTAATACTGAAATATATTTTGTACGGCAAACGCACGCAAGCAGAAGAGCTTTGCATTAAAAACGGGATATTTTTTGAGGGTGCAACAGACGAAATAAACGAGATTGCATCTGACATTACCGACGATATAATAATCGAAGATTCGGAAATTACAGAAGATTATAAGGATCTTTTAAGATCCGCATTTGAAAAGGCAGGAGATAGAAATGGAAGAAATTAAAATTCCCAAAAGAATACTTTCCTCGCTTATAAACTCCGTTTCAGCCGGTGTAGTACCCCGCGCAGGCGCACCTTATATTGCCATCGGCCGAGAGGACGAGATAAAAACCCTTGCAAACGATCTGCAAGCCGTCGCTGAGGGCGGCGGCGGTATGCGCTTTATAATCGGCAAATACGGAAGCGGAAAAAGCTTTTTGATCCAGCTTATGCGCGGTTACGCACTTGACAACGGCTTTATAACGGCAGATGCAGATCTGTCGCCGGAAAGGCGTTTGTGCGGTGCCAAGGGCATGGGCAGGGCAACCTTTCGCGAAATAATGAAAAACCTTGCTTCTAAATCTTCGCCCGACGGCGGCGCATTACCTTCAATAATAACCAAATGGCTTTCTTCCTTACAATATCAGGTTACAAGCGAAGGCACGATGCCTGACAGCACAGATTTTGAAAACAAAGTTTCACAAAAGCTTTTTTTAACACTTTCAGAGCTGCGCCAACAAGTAGGCGGATTTGATTTTGCGCACATTCTGTTAACCTATTATAAGGCATACAGAAACAGCGAAGATGAAATATGTGCCCTTTGTCTTAAATGGCTTCGCGGAGAATATACAACGAAAACAGAAGCCAAGCAGCAGCTTTCCGTCGGCAGTATAATAGACGATGATAACTGGTACGAATACATCAAGCTATACGCAGTATTTTTCCGTCTTATCGGCTATAAAGGATTTGTTGTTTTCATCGACGAATGTGTAAATCTTTATAAAATATCAAACAGAATATCAAGGGAAAACAACTACGAAAAGATACTTTCCATGTTTAACGACACGTTGCAATGTAAAGCAGAGGGGCTTGAAATAGTCCTTGGCGGCACACCGCAGTTTTTAGAAGACAGCAGGCGCGGCATATATAGCTACGAGGCGTTAAGAAGCCGCTTGTTCGACGGCAGATTTGACAGCGGAGAATATAAAAACCTTATCGGCCCGGTAATTCGCTTAAAACGTCTTTCCGACGCAGAATTATTTGCATTGATTGCAAGGCTTACACGCCTTCACGGGCAATTATACGGTATTACCCCAAGGATAACCACAGATGAAATGCGCGCGTTTCTTACAACCTGCTTAAGCCGTGCAGGCGCAGATGTAATGATAACCCCGCGCGAGATAATACGCGATTATTTGACGTTGCTTAATATTTTAATGCAAAATCCTACGGTTACCGCAGGTCAGATAATGAAAACGGATAATATATTTTCAAAACCTGACGTGCAAAACGACACCGCAGATGAATTCGATGCAGAAGACATAGAAATATAAGAGGGTAAAAAAATGAGTGGTATTAAAGATATAAACCTTTATCAATCGGGAAAAAATAAAATAGAATGGGTTGCTTCGTATATGCCCATTCTTAACCATATTAAAGAAGATTTTATCAAAAATCAGCCTTTTAAGGGCTTGAAAATATCAATGTCTATCCATTTGGAAGCAAAAACGGCATATTTGGCAACCGTATTAAGGGCAGGCGGTGCAGAGGTTTTTGTAACGGGCTGCAATCCCCTTTCTACGCAGGATGACGTTGCTGCCGCCTTGGTTCACGAAGGGTTTGAAGTAAACGCGATACACGGCGTTGATGCCGAAGGATACGAAAAGCATCTTGAAAAAACGCTTTCATTCTGCCCGCACCTTATAATAGACGACGGCGGTGATTTTATAAACCTTCTTCACGGAAAATGCGCCTCATACGGGTGCAATCTTATAGGCGGCTGTGAAGAAACCACCACGGGCATCCACCGTTTGAAATCACGCCAGGCACGCGGCGAGTTAAATTACACAATGATAAACGTAAACGATGCCGACTGCAAGCATTTGTTTGATAACCGATATGGAACGGGGCAATCCACGCTTGACGGAATAATGAACACCACCAACCTCGTTATTGCAGGCAAAACGGTAGTCGTAGGCGGCTACGGTTGGTGCGGCAAGGGCTTTGCCATGCGTGCAAAGGGCATGGGTGCACTTGTTATAGTTACCGAAATCGACCCTGTAAAAGCAATTGAAGCAAAGATGGATGGTTTTTCCGTTATGCCCATGGCACAAGCAGCGCCGCTTGGTGATATATTCGTAACGCTTACGGGCTGCTGCGACGTTATCAGGGGCGAGCACATAGATGTTATGAAAGACGGTGTTCTTCTTGCAAACTCGGGCCATTTTGACGTTGAAATAGATAAGATAGCATTGGCTGAAAAGGCCGTAAGGATTTGGGAAAGAAAGCCTAATATAACGGGATATCAAATGCCCGACGGCAGAATTATAAACCTGCTTGCAGAAGGAAGATTGGTAAATCTCGCAGCAGGCAACGGTCACCCGGCTGAAATAATGGATATGTCTTTTGCGATTCAGGCAAAGGGGCTTGAATACCTTGCCAAACACGGAAAAGAAATGGAAAACAAATTATACAGCGTTCCTTGCGAAATAGATAAATACGTTGCGCAGGCAAAGCTTAAATCTTGCAATACGGAAATAGATGTTCTTTCCGAAAAGCAAGAAAAATATTTGAACGCATAAGGAGATTCTTTATTTATGAGTGTCGTTATAGGTATAGACGTGGGCGGAAGCACCACGAAAATAGTCGGTTTTGACGAAAACAAAAATTTAATAATGCCAATGTGCGTAAAAGCAACAGACCCTATAACATCTGTTTACGGTGCTTTCGGAAAATTCACGCAGATAAACGGGTTAGAACTTTCCGACGTAGAACGCGTTATGATAACGGGGGTTGGCTCGTCTTTCGTTTCAAAGCCGATATACGGGCTTGAATGCCGCCACGTTCCCGAATTTGAAAGCGTAGGGCTTGGCGGGCTGTATCTTTCCGGCTTGAAAGATGCCATTATCGTAAGTATGGGTACAGGTACTTCAATTACACACGCCACGTTAACAGATAACAAATACAACTTTGAATATCTTGGCGGTACGGGCGTTGGCGGCGGTACTTTATCCGGCTTGGCGAAAAAAATGCTTGGCGTTGACAGTATAGAATCCATCGTAAAGCTTGCCGCCGAAGGTAATATCGAGCACGTCGATCTGCGAATAAAGGATATGACAGAAAAGGATATCGGTCTTTCCGAAACGATGACGGCGGCAAACTTCGGTAAGTTAAGCGATCTGGCAACAAAAGGCGATATCGCCCTCGGCCTTATTAACTTGATATTTGAAACCGCAGGCATGATGAGCATATTCGCCGCAAGAACACACGGCATAAACGACATTGTATTAACCGGCCATATGACCAGGATCCCGCAATCTATAAGCATTTTCAACGCACTTTCAAGTATGTTCGGGGTAAACTTTATAATACCTGAAAATTCACAATACGGAACCGTTATAGGTACAGCGCTTCTGGAAGGTACCCCAAATGAATGAAATACTGAAAAATAAAGACTTGTACGTTTTCGATATGGACGGAACAGTCTATATGGAAAATACCCCATTTCCTTTCGCTGTTGATTTTATACACAAACTGCGGAAAGCGGGCAAGCGCGTATTGTTTTTCACAAACAATGCTTCAACAAATGTTTCCGTTTACATAGACAAGCTTAACAGAATGGGCTTTGAGGTTACAAAAGATGAAATATTATCATCCGGTGATGTTTGCGCAAGCTACCTGCTTTTGAACAGACAAGGCAAAACGGTTTACCTTGTCGGCACACCCGCCCTTGAAGAATCTTTCAGGCAGTACGGCATCCCTCTTTGCGGCGGCAATGAAAATGCTGACATAGTGGTTGTAAGCTTTGATAAGACCTTAACGTATGAAAAATTAAGTAATGCGTGCACTTTTATAAGAAACGGTGCTGAATTTCTTTCAACGCACCCCGATTTTAATTGCCCCGTTATTGGCGGATATATTCCCGACAGCGGCGCTATTTGTGCGGCAGTTACCGCATCTACAGGGGTAGTGCCGAAATATTTCGGCAAGCCGCATAAAGAAACGGTTGATATGATATGCCAAATAACAAAAACCGAAAAATCACGCATGTGCATATTTGGCGACAGGCTTTATACCGACATTGCGATGGGCGCATCCCACGGAATAACGTCAACATTAGTTTTAACGGGTGAAGCAACCTTGCAAGAGGCAGAAAACGCACCGAAAGAATCAAAGCCCGATTTTATATACCCATCGCTTTTAGAAGTAGATCAAGATATATTTTGAAACAGAGGTACCAAAAATGATTTGTGAAAAAGTATTTTATCCCGATGAAACCAATCAAACTGTCCATCTTACTTGCTATTTGCATGAGCAATCGCCCGAATATACGAATTGTGCGCGCCCTGCAATACTTGTTTTGCCGGGCGGCGGATATCAAGCGTGTTGCGACCGTGAAGGCGAGCCTATTGCCCTTGCGTATATGAGCCGCGGCTTCAACGCCTTCGTTTTAAAATACTCCATTAAAGAACGTGCTTCTTTTCCGCGCCCTTTGGTTGATGCGGCATTAAGCGTAAAATTTATAAAAGACAACGCAGAACGTTTTAATATCGACCGCGACCATATTTTTGCCATCGGCTTTTCTGCAGGTGCACACCTTTGTGCTTCACTTGGAACATTTTGGAACACACCGCTGCTGCAAAATGAATATAACATTCCCAAAGGTGATGCAAGGGTATGCGGCACTATTCTTGCCTACCCCGTAATAACCGGCGGTGTACACGCACACAGGGGCAGTATAGAAACGATTGCCGCCTGCGATAACAAAAGAGATGCAACATATTATTCAATAGAAAACCACGTTCACAACGAAACGTCACCCGCATTTATCTGGCACACGTTTGAAGATGCTTGCGTTCCTGTGCAAAATTCCCTTCTTATGGCAAGTGCTATGAAAGAAAACGGCGTTCCGTTTGAACTGCACATTTTCCCGAAAGGTCCGCACGGACTTTCTTTGTCGAACAAGCTTACCTCGCCCGACGGTACAATGTTTATAAATAAAGAAGCTGAGGTATGGTTTGATCTTTCGCTTGCTTGGATGAATACATTGATAGAAAACAAATGATTATAGATTTTCATACACACATTTTCCCTGATGCTATCGCAAAACGCGCCATTACTGCGCTTGCAGAAGGTATAAACTACTTATATAATCCCGTAACATACGGTACAAAAGGTGAGTTGATAGCAAAAATGGACGAATGGAAAATCGACGTTTCCGTTTGCCACCCGGTTGTAACGAAGCCTTCGCAATTTGAAAATATAAACGCTTTTGCAAAAGAATCAACAGACGATCGCATTATATCCTTTGGCGGTCTTCATCCGCAAACGGAGGATTACAAAAAAGATATAGATTATATTGTTTCTCTCGGTCTTAAAGGTATTAAACTGCATCCGGAATATCAAAATTTTCAAGTAGATGAACCGAATATGCTTAAAATGTACGATTATGCACTTTCAAAAGGTCTTATTCTGCTTTTTCACGCAGGATGCGACCCTGCGTATAAGCCGCCGTACCGTTCTGATCCAAGGGCGTTTCGGAGAATTATAGACGAAATGCGCGGTGGCGTTATCGTTGCCGCACATTTAGGCGGGCATAGTCAATGGGATGATGTTGAAAAATACCTTGTAGGCACAGATATATATCTTGATACATCGATGGGCACAGAGTACTATCCCAACGAGCAATTTGTGCGCATAGTAAAAAATCACACAAGTAAAAAAATACTTTTCGGGTCAGACAGTCCATGGAGTAACGCCGGAAAAGAAATCGAAAGGATAAAATCTCTTCCTCTTACAAGCGAAGAAAAATCAGATATTTTAGGTAAATCTGCCCAAATGATATTAGGTATTTAAACTTCAATTTATGCAAACGTAACAAAGCAAATTGCTTTATTCCGTTTTTTGTTATATTTTGAATTATTATTATACATTATTTCCAAAAACAAATAACGCTTATTGTGCATAAAATAGATTTCCATGCAATTCGCTTGAAATTTCTGATTTTTTCGGTTATTATTATAATAATGAAAAATTTTATGGGGGGTATTATGAAATATTTTAACATTTTCAAAAAAACGGGGGTAATACTTTTATTATCCGCTGTCATCGTTGCCCCTGCCTTGGCTTCGACAAGCGATATGCAAACAGTCGATTCAGAAAATTTGTTATCTAACACGTATAACTACACCGTTTTAAACAAAACGGGCGATGATATAGGCTGGGGTTCATCTATAAACTACGCAAACGAAATAAAAAACGATGTTCAAGTAAAATATACTTCAGCAAACAGAACTGCAGTTGAAATTAAAAACAACGATTTTTCGGCCATATATAATCTGAACGCTGAAAAAAGGCTTGTTTCAAGCTTTAAAAACGCAAACGGTCAAACGTATTTTACAGATACACACGATGCTTTCGTTTCCTCTTCAAACGGCACGTATTTTTCCTCGTCAACAGATACAGATACGTATTTTAATATTTTCAGATTGGGCTATTACTACTACGACGTACACGTTTTAGGACAAGGAATATCAAGCGGTGCGCCTACTATCAACACAAGGAACGCATACAACATTTTAAGAAATTCAAGAAGAAGCTGGAACGGTAATGAAATAAGCAATATTTCTTCAAGCACCAGTTCTTTATCTTACGTTGTATCCAATACTTACGACCCGTATTGTTACACCCAAAACGTAAGTTTTTCTACATCTACATATAACGCAATACAAATCACGTTAAAAGCAGAAACCGCAACCTCGTGCCAAATATATTTTTATACTGAAGCCTACGGGGGATTTAACGCCGCGCAATGCGTTTCTTTTGCCGTAATCCCCGGGCAACAAAACACATATACGGTAGCGCTTGATTCAGTACCAAACTACACGGGCAATGTAAAAGGCGTCAGAATTGACTGTGGAAATTCCGTAGGTGAAACGATTTCTATTACATCTATGAAAGCAGTTTATGCTGAAAACCTTGCCCCATCTGTAAGGCTTGAAAGAACATTCCATACTTATTCTGACAAATTGCACGAAGAGCTTCGCTTTATAGCAACAGAAAGCATAACGGATATTCGCAACGTTGGCGTTCAAACGAAGATACCCGTATCAGAGGTTTCACAGTATATTTTAGGTAATGGAGAATCGTATTTTTCGTCTGTTTCAGACGTTAACGGTGATATCGTTTGTGCCGCTTTTGATACGTCTGCAGGCATATTCGGATATATTGTACCAAAAGGCGAAAATATGGGCAGTATAACGGTTTCCATAACTGACGGCTACTACGTTATAAGCCGATCACTTCCCGTTGCAAGCATGGCAGCCGATTCCGAGGTGAAATTAAGCAGCAGAATATATAACGACGCATCACACGATTTTACAAATTTTATAAAACAAGCATATTTGGAACGCAACCCCTTAACAAGCGACAATATAACGGTTAACGAAGGGTTTGATGAAGCATTCTTTTTAGGTTACGACGTATATACCGGCGCATACGCTTTCACATCAAAGGGCGAAAGCTTTAACGGCGCATATTACGGCAGACCGGATTATCATTTCAGAACACCGATAACCATAACCTGCGACGATAATGACAGGCGCATATATATAAGGTCCGGTACCGAATACGGAAGCTTGGAATGCAGCGCAGTAATCGACAACAGCGGAAATCTTTTACCGATTCCCGTCGAGGTATGTAAAAACTTCCAGGGCGAAATAGAAGAACCTATATATTATCCCGATGATGTAGCATACGGCGAGGTATATTTCCCGTTAACCCTAAAAGCGTATGAAACAAAGGCATTTACTGTGGTTCATCTTTATCAGAATTGGGGTAAATACCCTCTTAAGCAGTTATCTTCAATACAATTTTTTGCCCCGTACTATCACCTTTCGTCAGGTGTTACGGAAACAAACTGTATTGCACCTTATTTCGTTATCGGAAAAGACGGTTGGACATTGCCCGACTTCCGCGCACTTTCATCTACTTTATGGACAGATCAACCGCAACATTACAGCGGTGGTCACATATTCTTTTTAAACTACACCGATTCTGACGGCAACACCAATAAATCCGAATCGCAAAGTGCAAATATCAACAGTGCAGGCCCTCTTTACGCCGATATTGATATGGAATACCTGTCCGACGATGGCAAAATTAAAGCTGAATATAAACACGTTGAATTGCCTCAAACAGATGAAAACCGCACATACTACCAAATTAAGCTTACCGTTTTGGAGGATATATCGTTTGATAACTTCAAAGAAGACTTTTCTTTCGTAGCATTTGACGGCCGCCATATCTTCTATACACAGTTAAACTATCTTGACGAAAACGGCAACGTAGCAAACAAAACATTAACCTATAACACAAATACGGTTGATTACATAAAGCTGGGTAAAGAATCACCATTCTTCTGCTACTATCTGCGTGAAGGAACAAGCACGCAGGTTATAAATATGGCTTTGATAGTTAAAAATTCCGATATTACGATAAACGGTGAAAAATACGACGGTAACTTTATTTTAAAAAATACCTACTTGGCAAATATGAATTACGGTGCTCTTACACTTGATCTTGAAAAGGTAACCCTTAAAAAAGGCGATGAATTGATAATAAATACAGTTCTTCTGCCGTGGGGCGACCCTGATGATACCGACATAACAAGCGTATTGAACGTTCGAAACGATTCATGTATCGATCCGTACAAATTAGAAGTATCTATCGGTGAAGATATTTCCGAGCAATTCCTTCCTTCTGTACGCGCAGATAAGGGCATTTCCGAATTTACAATTTCGGGCGGTGATAACAATGCCGCTGTAAGGGTTTACGGCTTTGAAAATTACACCATAGAGGGCATATACGAGCTTGTAAACGGCGAATACGTAAAATATGATACAAGTGTCCACGGTTACGATGGATATCAGGTTTATCTTGATAAAGACGGCACATACAGCTTTTCCTTTATAATAGATATGTCCGACAAAACGCCGCGAACCTTCAAAGTCGTTCAATGTAAAAAAGGCGATGTCAATAACGACGGCACGGTAAACAGTAAAGATATATTACGCTTGAAAAAATACTTATCCGATCCTACTATTGACATTCAAATAAATGCAGCGTACCTTAACGAAGACAGTGTAATAGACTTTGAAGATTATACAGCACTTTGGCAAATGGTACATTAAACAAAAAAACGACCTGTTAAAGCATACTTCTCATAAGGATGTTAAACCGTAGCACACAAAACCCCCGACAGATTTTCAATATCTGTCGGGGGTTGTTCATTCTGTTCGATAAATTGGAATTTATCGAACAGGCAAACTAAAAGTTTCACGTTCTCAACAAATTCAGTTTATATAAAATACCCTTACTTATCTTGTATTGAATTTTTTCGATTTTCACGAATTCTTTCACGAATTACTATTCCCCACAAAAGAACCACACCAATAATTCCTATGCCTAACCATAAACCATCACTTCTCAAAAAACTATCTTCTGGTAATTTAGGAAACAAAATATATCCAACCATAACGCTCAACGCACATACCAATGTTCCTACGAATGTTACTATACATCTACGTTTCACTACTAATTTCTTCTCAGTTTTTGCATAATCTGCGACTTTTCGTAAAGTCTCTTTTTCTTCTTTTTTCATATTCTCACTTTTCCTTTCACCATCAATGATTTCTTTGATGTCAACTTCATAGTAATCAGCCAGTTCAACTAAAATACCTAACTCTGGCATCGTATTACCATTCTCCCAACGAGATACACTTCGGGAAGATACACCAAACTTTTCTGCCAGTTGTT
>JAZQHC010000017.1:0-72954 GCA_045540335.1 Eubacteriales bacterium | reverse complement strand
GAATTACAGCATCATTTTGTTTTAAAAATGAAGCGCACCTGCGGTGCATGAAGCGAGTTACGAAGTAACTTATGAAGCAGGGCTTCGCCCTATGAAGCGAGCCTTCGGCTTACTGCTTTTTTATTCGTACGAGCATAGCGAGTGCTTCACGGCGCAACGCGCCGCTTCATAGAAGCCGTAGGGCTTCTGCTTCATATTCGCAAAGCGAATGCTTCATTTCCCTTTTACACTCTGCCTTAAAGAGTGATATAATAAACACAGAAAGGCGGTGAAAAATCGTGCCTGATTCTAAAAAGATAAAAATAATATTATTCAGCTTAATATACGGTGCTAATCTTTTCTTCGCGCTTGACCTTTGGCTGTGCGGAAAAAGCGGAAATATTCTTTTGGGAATTATATTTATCATATTTTATCGTTTAAGCTTGTGGTTTGCACCCTTTGCGGTAACTATCGTTTGCTGGCTTCCGTTAAAACCAAAAGTTCCTATATCAAAAAAGCTGTTATTTAATTTCGTACATCTGATTTTTTGCGGCTGTCTGTTTTTGATTTGTTATTTTTTATTCGGTAATTGGTATTGATACGTAAAGAAAGGAATTTAAATTTATGAACAGAACAAAGTTGCTTTTTATCTCGGCTTTTTCCGTATCTTACGTACTTGTAATAAGCATGGGCATTACCTGCTTTTTGAACGTAGTCGGCGCAGTTTTGGCATCATACGCCTTTAACGAGGCGATATCAGCGCAATACCCGCGTTTTATACCGTTTTGTATTATCGCAGGCATTTGTGCTTTGATTGCTTTAATTGCATTTTTCCGTATTGACATTAAATTATCAAAAAAATTTAATTTTACAAAAAAACTGCGTTTCGTGCAGATACCCGCCGTACTGATATTATCAATTCCGTTAACGGCCGTTTGGGAAACGCTTTTTGACCATTTACAAACACTTTTATAACGACACCCAAAAGCAAAAGGAAGATAGACGCGCGTTATAACGCGGCTATCTTCCGTTTTTTAATTATCCTGTACAAGCAGCGGGCACGGTTGGTGTGCTTTATACGCACGTATATACTCGCAAAGCCAACGGTAATAAAGGTCGCCGTGGCCGCCCTTCATAGGTTCTATATCGCGGCTGAATTCTTGATTGAAGTTATCCGTAAACACATATTTTTCGCCTATGTGGAAAAGCTGTGCCGTCCATTCGTTCCACCAGGTAAGCGTAATCATTTTGGGGCGGTATTTAAACGCGGTTTGCCATTGGGCATTCCAAAAACGGCCACCCTGCCTGCCGTGTGCAGTTTCGGTATTAGACATATACGTAGATTGCATTGCAACCGATACGCCTACGTGCTCTGCTGCGCCCTTTTCATCATACGCTACGGTAAGGCTGTTGTCAGGCTCTAAATAGCTCCACTGCCCTTCGTGAAGCTTGCCCTGCAAGCCGTACATTGCACGCGTAGTAAAAATATCCGTTTCGAACGTGCGGTAACGCCAATGAAGGATAAAGGGCTTCCCGTTCCAATAAACGAAGCAGTCCTTCCATTTTTCCACGCCGTAGAATTTTTCGTAAAACGTATCAAACGTATCAATAGAATTCGGCCACATTACAACGTAGGGCGTCTTTTTTCCTTCTGCACGCATTTCCGTCATAGTATCCAAAAAAGCAATGGTCGAGCATTCCACATGGCTATCCCAAAAATGCTTGTGGTGAATCGCGTCGCCATCTATAAACGTAAAATCAAGCACGAGAAAATCCACCCCTGCATCCTGCAGCATAGACAAATTGCGCCTTATAGCAGCCTTGTCGGTACTGCGGTAGTAGCCTTGCGCAGGCTGTGCCCAATAGTGAAAGCTGCCTTCGGAGTTGTGCTGCTCTTTTTCGTTGCCGAAGCCGTATTTTTCACTCCAGCCGTATTTTTTCGTAAGCTCGGTTACGTTCAAGGCTTCGGTTACAGGCTCTGTTCCGCTGCCTAAAACCGCATTAAACCACATGGTATAGCAAATACCCACCAAATCGGTTCTGTCGGTGATATCCAAGCCGTATTGTTTTTCGTTCATAGCGATACTCCTTTAACTGTTTTTGCATATCCTACGTATTTAATATATCACACCGAAGGCAGAAAAACAAGTGTTATACTGCAATAATTACCGCTTTACGGCGGTATTTTTTACTGTGCGCCCCCTCTTGTGCAGTTGACAAAGACGGTGATATTATGGTAAAATTACCGTTGATAAAGAAAAAAGCATAAAACCGTATATTTCCGCCGAGGGAGAATAAAAAATGAAAAAATATATCCTTGCTTTAGATGAAGGAACGACAAGCGCACGTGCGATTCTGTTCGACAAGCAATCAAACATAATTTCTATGGCACAGCACGAAATACCGCAAATATATCCGCAATCGGGCTGGGTAGAGCAAAACCCCATGGACATTTACGCCAATCAATACGCCGCACTTACCGAGTGTATTGCCAAAAGCGGTATATCGGCAAGCGAAATTGCCGCCGTTGGCATTACAAACCAACGAGAAACGGTAATTTTGTGGGACAAGCACACGGGCAACCCCGTTTACAACGCGATAGTTTGGCAATGCAGGCGCACCTTTGATATATGCGAAAGGCTTGAATGTGACGGCCACAGTGAATATATCCGCAAAGCGACGGGCTTAAGGATAGACCCGTACTTCAGCGGAACGAAAATAAAATGGGTGCTTGACAACGTGCCGGGCGCACAGCAAAAGGCACAATCGGGCGACCTGCTTGCAGGCACGGTTGATACATGGCTTATCTGGAAGCTTACGGGTGGCAAGGTATTCGTTACAGACAGAACAAACGCATCAAGAACGATGCTTTGCAACATACACACAGGCACGTGGGACGAAGCAATACTTGACTTGCTTGATATTCCGATACAGATGCTGCCTACAATAAAAAGCAGCAGCGAAATATACGGCACTTTTGAATGTATGGGGGCAGAGCTTACTATCGCGGGCATCGCGGGCGACCAGCAATCTGCGTTATTCGGTCAGGCGTGCTTTGAATCGGGCGAGGCGAAAAATACATACGGCACGGGGTGCTTTTTACTTGCACATACGGGCAATAAAGCAATAGAAAGCAAGCACGGGCTTTTAACTACGATTGCCGCAGGCGAAAAAAACCGCCCTATCGAATACGCGTTAGAAGGAAGCGTTTTTGTAGGCGGTGCGCTGATGCGCTGGCTGCGCGACGAATTAAAGATAATTCACGAAGCATCAGACAGCGAGTATTTCGCACGCAAGGTTAACGACAGCGCGGGGGTATATTTTGTTCCCGCATTCAGCGGATTGGGTGCACCGTTTTGGGATATGCACGCCAAGGGCAGTATTTTCGGCCTTACCGCAGGAACGGGAAAAAACCATATAATCCGCGCCGCGCTTGAATCCATCGCGTATCAAACGCAAGACGTCGTTTCCGCCATAAATGGCGACATAGCGCTTTTTTCCGACGGGGACATACCAAATAAAATTACGATATTAAAGGTTGACGGGGGCGCATCTGCAAACGACCTGCTTATGCAGATGCAAAGCGATTTTTCCGCACTTACCGTGCAGATATCCTCAAATCCGGAAGCAACGGCGCAAGGCGCGGCATTTTTAGCAGGGCTTGCAGTTGGCTTTTTTGCCGATAGAGAAGAATTAAAAAAGCTTGTTTCCATCAAAAAAAGCTTTACGCCCTGCATGTCGGAAGAAAAGCGAATATCATGCCTTGATAATTGGCACAGGGCGGTCGATGCTTGCAGAAAATTCAGCGAAAGGTAAAAACGTATGGTACAAAAAAAGGCTTTTTCCGTTCCCTCTTCGGATAATATACATATGCTTTCGGGCGTTGTTTATTTGCCAAACGGCAACGCAAAGGGGCTTTTTCACGTCGTTCACGGAATGACAGAACATATCGGCAGATACGACAAATTCCTTTTTGATATGGCAAGCGAGGGCTATATAGCCTTCGGATACGATAATCTCGGCCATGGAAAAACCGCAAACAACGATTCAGACCTTGGTTACATAGCCCCAAAAAACGGCTGGGAATTGCTTTGTAAAGACGTAAAAGTATATTCCGATGCAGTCAGGGCGCAATACGCAAGCCCCGACACGCCGCTTGTGCTTATGGGGCACAGCATGGGTTCTTTTATCGCGCGGATAGCATCGCAAAGATTCGTGCAGCCGCAACGCCTTATAATTATGGGAACGGGCGGCCCTAATCCCGCCGCAGGCATAGCAACCGTAATAACGGGTGCAATAAAGCGTTTAAAGGGTGAAAGGCACGTTTCGAAATTTGCAAATACCCTTATGTTCGGCAGTTATAATAAAAAATTCGGCAAAACAACGATTACCGACCCTAAATTATGGCTTACCAATGATGAAAGCGTGCGAAAAAAATATTATGCAGATAAATACTGTACCTTTGATTTTACGATAAGTTCCATGGGGGACCTTGTAAGATTGCTGAAATATGCAAATTGCAATACGTGGTACGATAGCATTTCAAGCAAAATGCCGATTATTTTGCTTTCGGGCGAAAACGACCCCGTCGGCAACTACGGCAAGGGCGTGAAAACCGTTGAAAGTAAATTGAAAAAGAACGGCAAAAACGTTTTTTGCAAGCTTTACAAAAATGCAAGGCACGAAATATTAAACGATTTTACGTACGGCGAGGTAAAAAACGATATTTTAAAATTTCTTGGCAATTAACGGCTGTATCTGTATAAAACGCAGTGTTAGGGGTACAATCCTATCAAACACAAAAGGAGGATGTACCCATGCAATGGACACAAAAAGAAACAGGCCTTTTAAAAGACCTTAAAGACCAGGAACAGCTTTGTGCAGATAAATACGCAAAGCACGCATCGTGCGCACACGACGCACAATTAAAAAATCTTTTTTCTTCATTAAGCCAAACGGAAAGAAACCATTACGACACGATAACGCAAATGGAATCAGGAACCGTTCCCTGCCCTTCCTCTTCAAGCCAAAGCGCACCAACGTTTACGGCGTCTTACGCCGGGGTAAATACACCCGAAAAGCAGGCAGATATGTACCTTTGTTCAGACCTGCTTGCCGCTGAAAAGCACGTTTCGCACTTGTACGACACTTGCATTTTCGAATTTAAAGACGAAAACGCGCGTACAATGCTTAACCACATTCAAAAGGAAGAACAGCAGCACGGCAAAATGATATACGATTATATGCAAATAAACGGTATGTATTCGTAAGGATTATAATTTTTTCCGCCCTTTCGTATATAAAAAGGGCGGAAAAGAAAAATTATCTGAATATATCCGCGCACACTATTGATTTTTACGTTATTTAATGGTACAATTTAAAAAAATAAAAAGGCGGTTTGTAAAATGAAAATTTTATTCGTAGGCAACAGTCATACATATAATTTCGAAGTACCGTTGATACTTCTTCAGCTTGCCGAAAAGGACGGAATAAAAGCAGAAGCGGCTATGAACGCACACGGCGGATGGACGCTTTACCAGCACAGCAAAGAACCCGACGTACCGTTTAACATCAAGCACGGCGGATACGACTACGTTGTATTTCAAGAGCACGCGCACCCCTTCGACCTTGACGGGCATATGCTTGAAGCATCTGTTACTATGGGCAAATGGTGCGACGAGGTTGGCGCAACACCCGTATTTTTTATGACGTGGGCGCAAAAGTGGGAACGCCACAAGCAAGAAGAAATGACGCAAGGCTACCAACGCGCAGCAGAATTAACGGGCGGCTTGCTTGCCCCCTGCGGCACGCGTTTTTGGGAATATTACGACCAACACCCCGAGGTAGAGCTTTATTCACCCGATGGCGGCCACGCATCGTACGAGGGTGCTTGCCTTGCGGCAGAGGTTATATGGGATACCATTAAAACCCACTGGTTAAATAAAAACAAATAATAAAATACACACTTGCATATAATTTAAACGGCACGCAGTCAAATTGCTTTCAAGCGGTTTGTCGGCGCGTGCCGTTTTATTGTTGTTTACAGAAAAAGGATCGGCAAAGGATATTTGCCGATCCGTTTTTGATTTATGCTTTTTTCATACAAAATATTTTATAGCATACAAGAACTATGCCAAGCGTTATCGCCGCGCCCGCGCACGTATCCGAAAGAAAGTGCGCCCCGCACACCATGCGCGAAAACATTACGAAGGCAACCCACGCAATGCTTGCCCATTTTGCAATTTGCGCCGCTTTTTTCTTTCCTATGGCATCAAATATAAACGAAACGCCGCAAATAAGCAAAGCGTTTGACGTATGCCCCGACGGAAACGACTTGTGCGCGTCGTCTGCAGCCTTGCCTACGGGTATAAACCATTGCGTAAATTGGGAAATATCCTGCATTTCCCTGAATCTTAACCTGCCCCACATTGATTTTATGGCAGATATTATTACCAACGTTGCAAGCGCCATTGCAACTATACAAACCAGCGCGCTTTTTGCTTTCAAAAGCGTTTGCTGGTCTATTTTTGCGGCAAACGGCACAAACAGCAAAGTTATAATCACACCCAAGGCAATAAAAAGCGCCATGGGCGACGTTACGCCGTAATATTCAAACGTGCGAACGACAGTAGAGGAATTTGCAATACACCCGCCTATTATACAAAGGGTTGAAAGGTAATGCCTGCCCTTTATTTCATTTTGGCGGAATATGCAAACCGCAAGCGCAACAAACACGAAGCCAACGAACAGTAAAGATGGCGGCTCTGCCCATTTTTCCATAAAATACGCCCACGAATCGTCTAATTCGGTCAGCGCGCTTGATATCTGATAATCGTAAACTGCACCTACGGCAAGCCCTGCTGCAAGCAACGCGTATATCACCAAGGGCAGTATATACCTTTTTTTCGTTGTCATTTTATCTACCAAGATTTGCAGCACCGATTATGCCCGCGTCGTTTCCAAGCTGTGCAATGCGGATAACGGTCTGCCTTTCTTTCGCGATATTTTTCGTAAAGGATTCGTTTTCAATCTCTTTAAGCAACGGATTTATAAGGTTATCCCCTTCGTTTGAAACACCGCCGCCTATGCACAAAATATCAGGCTGGAACAGGTTTATAACGTTAACAACGCCGCAGCCGAGATATTTGATGTATTTATCGACTACCCTTTTGCCTGCCTCGTCGCCCTTGCGTTGTGCAATAAACGCGGTTTTGCCGCTTACCTTGCCGCTTTCCTTGGCAATTTCGGCAAGTAGGCTGTCGGGGCTTTTTTCTATTTCTTCTTTCGTCATATTTATAAGCGCCGTTGCAGAGCTGTACGCTTCCCAGCAGCCTTTTCTGCCGCAGTTGCATTGTACGCCGCCTTGCTCGATAACCATGTGGCCGAATTCGCCGCCTGCATAGTTAAAGCCCGAATATACTTTGCCGTTCATTACTATGCCGCCGCCTACGCCCGTGCCGAGCGTTATCATAACGGAATATTTTGCACCCTTTGCCGCGCCTGCCACCGCTTCGCCCAAGGCTGCAGCGTTAGCGTCGTTTTCGAGGTATATCTTTACCGGTACAAGCTTTGCAAGCCTTTCAACTATGGGGTATTCTTCCATATAAAGGTTGCACGCCCTGTCTATCATACCCGTATCGCTGTTGATAGCACCCGGGGTTGCAATACCTGCATACGCAACGTCTGAAATGGTGATATTATGCGCCTTGCAAAGATCCTCTATCAGCTTTGCAATATCCGCACATACTGCATCGTTTCCCCTTTCGGGCAAGGTAGGAACGGATATTTTTTTTACTATATTGTTATCCTCGTCAACGAGGCCGGCGGCAATGTTAGTGCCGCCGAGATCAACGCCTATATAATACATTATTTAATAACCTCTACTTCCCAGCCCATTATTCTTCCGAATGAAGCCAAAGCATCAATATCACCGCCGTATATCATAGCACCGTGGTGAATACCGCCCAATCGGCTGAATGCAGGCAAAAATTCCGTTAAAGGCAGGCACGGCTTTATCCAACCGCTTACGTCATCTTTAAAAGAAGTTTGGTAAGGTGCTTCAACGCCTTGCGCCTTTGTAAGTATCAGCCTGTATTTGCCGTTGCCTATCGGGTTAAGCGACGTATATACCAAATCGCCCGCTTTAAATACGGAAAGCATCAAAGCAGGGTTGCCCGCGTTTTTGCCGTACGGGAAATTCATTATTTTGAAAACGGGCGCTTCGGAAACACACTTCGGGTTGTATTCGCCCATGTGCGACATATATATGGTGTTTGCTTCCCAGTTGGGGCAGAACATTTCCGCAAACGTCGTTTCTTCATATACGGAAAGCAACGCACCGACGAATGCCGCCGTCATAACGTCGCCCTCGCCTGCATAGCCTATACCGTTTGCCATAGACTTGCACGCCTCTGTAAAAGGCATATAATCAAACTGGGTATCGCCGTTTACGCCGTTGAAGTTCATCGTAAATGCGGTTATACCGTTTTCTTTTATCCATTTTCTTATACCAAGCGCAGTACGGCACGAGCCCTTGTATTCTTCATAAGTTACGCCGTTCATGTTGTATTTAAGGCAGTCGGCTTCGTATTCGGCAAGCGTTTCCTCTGCAGAAACGGCAGGCATATCGCCGTCGTTGAATACAGCAACCTTCATGCCTATCGTTTGTTCAAGCTCGTCAGTCGGGATAAGGAAATCCCCCATTCCTTCAAACGGGCCGCCAAAATGGCCTACCTTGGCGTTTTTCATGGCGTTTGCCATTTTTGCGCCCTTTGCGGCGTTTGCCACCTTATCAAGCACGTCTGAATGCTCGTAGTGGCCTGCAAATATCTGAAAATCCTTTCCGTTTCGGATAAGCATATTGCACATATCCTGCACACCGTGGATGCCGTGGTTTGAGCCAACGCGTTCTGCGCTTACAGTATGGTCGAATTTGTAATCGGGCGTTGTATCAAGCACGATTATCGGCAGCTTCGTTTTTGCAAGAACGTCGGCAGATTCAAGCGAGGGCGAGTATGCCAAATGAAGCGTAACAAGCGCATCAACGCCTGAAAGCTCAAGCTCTTTAACTGCCCTTTCAAATTCGGGCTTTACACAGCATATAGGTGCTTCAACAACGTCAAGCCCTTTAAAGCGAAGCTCTCTGCACAAGGTTTGGTAAAAGCCCTCAAGATGAACGCGGCGCTTAGGAGAGGTTTGGTCGTAAAGCGCGATATAAAGCGGCAAAAGCCCTATCTTCGGTTTAGTCATGTGTATCATCCTTTCTTAACCCAAAAGGTTAACGGCGTTATTATAGAAAATGTCTTCAGCCAATTTCTTTCCGCCTGCCTTGTACGTAGCGTCAAGCAAGCTTTTAAGCTGTTCGTAAATAAAGAACGTGTATTTTGCTTCCGCTTCGGGGCCTTCTATATGCTTGTTGAAGGGGAAATCCTCGCGGGGCATATTTATGTATTTAACGTCTGTCCATTGTCGTTTACCGTGCCAGAGGAATATGGGCAGGTCTGTACCGTACATTATACGGTCAAGCGGATATCTTTCAAATACGTAATCAAGCACTACGGGGTTAAGCAGGGCGGCAAGGTCGTAATAGAACCAGTTGCGGTCGTCGCCAAGCTTTGCGGTTGCGCGCTGTATCCAGTCGATAGAATAGCATCTGCCTACGTGTGCTATGATAAGCTTGATATCCGGAAATTTGTCTTTAACGTAGCGTATTTCCTTAATGTTGTTATCATCAGGGAATCTGCCTGCACGGGGCAGGTGCAAAACGATAGACTTCTTGTACTTGTTAACGATGGCAAGCTGCTCGGGCTTGATAAAATCCAAAAGGCCTATTTCCGCACCTTGAACACCCGAAACGAAGTCGGGGTAGGGCTTAAAGCCGTCGAAGTTGCCTTCAAGCAAAAGCTTTTCGGTAAATTCGGGGTCCCACGAGGGGTCAACCATCATGTGGGCGTATCTTGCCTTGCCCTGCCTTTTAAGGTCTGCAAGGTATTTGTCGTTTGCAACAACGTCAAGCCCTCTCGTAACGCAGGGAAGAACGTTTGCCTCTACCTGAGAATCGGGGTAAAATGCGTCGCGGTAAAATTCGTAATCCTGAAATCTCATTATAGAGTTGCACTGGTTAGACCAGTCGTCAGGGTCGGCAACGCAGTTTTTACGCATTTCCACGTCTGAAATGTGGATATGCATATCAATAATTTTTTTCGGGATCCTGTCTTTTATAAACTCTTTATAAAATTCATCGTCCACCTTTGTTCTTTCGAAATAATCTACTACCATTTGTCTGCCACTTCCTTTACAGAGCTGCAAAGCTCGATATATTTTTTATATTTTTTATTATAATGCGCGTATATTTTTTCATCGGGCAGATCAAGCACTTCCCCTTCGGAAAGCGAAACGTATCCGTCCGTCATGCCGCAGCCCACAGCGGCAATAGCCGCCGCGCCCACTGCGCACGCTTCGGCGTTGTTCATCCTTGTTATTTTACAGCCCGTAACGTATCCCACTATCGAACACCACAGGTCGCTTCTGGATGCACCGCCCATTATCTTCAAGGCGCTGATGTCAACGCCCTGCTCGGCAAATTTTTCAAGCCCCGCGCGCACCTCGAAGGCAACCCCTTCCATAAGGGCGCGTGCAATATCGTATTTATCATTGCCCAAACGCAAGCCGTATATTCCGCCGTAAAGGGCGCTATCCCTCAAGGGGAAGCCCGCGCCCGAAAAATGCGGGAAAAACAGTATGTTTTTGGCACTTTCAAGGCGTTTTTCAGCCTCTTTATCTATTGATCTGTAATCGCCGCCAAAGGTGTCGCGCACCCATTTCATGGCGTTGCCCACGCCCGAAAGCGAGGCAATGTTTCCGTAAAGCCCTTTTTGCGGGTGGATACCCGGTGATATGTGGCTTTTGCAATACGTCAGCTTGTCGCTGATGCCCAGCACCACCCACGCAGTGCCCGTTGAAAGCATCATATCCCCCACGTTTAACGCACCGCAGCCGATAGAAGCACAATACTGGTCGTGCGCGCCGTTGTAAACCTTTACGCTTTTCGGCAAGCCCAAAAGCTGTGCGGCGTTTGGGGTAAGCGTTCCTATAAACGCGCCCGATGGCATTATCCTCGGTAAGCGCTTTTCGTCTATACCGATTATATCAAGCACGTCTTTATCCCATTTGCCCGTATTTATGTTAAATATCTGGCGCATGGCGGCGTTCGTCGGGTCTATCACGTTTTCGCCCGTAAGCTTTTGATTTATAAATTCAATGGTGGATACGAAGCTGCAGGTATCGTCGAAAACTTCTTTTTCGTGCTTTTTTACCCACAGTAATTTTGCCGCGTCGCTGCCGGGGTCTGTCGTCCATCCGCAGATATTATATATCCCCTCTTTACCGAGAACGTTATCAACCTCGGTACATTCTTCAGACGCACGCATATCCATCCAGGTTATTGCAGAACGCAAAGAATTAAAATTCTCGTCAACGAAGGCGGTCGTTGCACCCTGCGTTGAAAGCGAAAGCGCGGCTATCTGCGTTTTGTCGATATCCTTCGTGCTTTCTTTAACGGTGTATATTACCGCATCCCACCAGTCCTCGGCAGACTGCTCTGACACGCCGCCTGCGGCTGATATTATGGGATATTCGCGGTAGGCAACACCGTGAATCTTACGGTCTTCTCCCAGAACGATGGTTTTCGTACCCGTAGTGCCTACGTCTATACCTAATACATACATTTGAAAATTACTTTACCTTTCTGTTTTGCACCGTTTGCGCATCCGTATCGGCGCGCAGGGCTTTAAAAGCTTCTTTTTTCAAAGGGACTGCCGCGTTGCGCGGCCTACCCTTTCGGCGTACGGCTTCTTTTTTTTTAATATACCTGCACGTGCCGAAAAGGGTGCGCCGTATTTTTTACGGCGCAGTCCCTTTGATCAAGATAAACGATGTTTTTTTCGTTCACACCGAATTGAAACGGTGCTTTTATAAAGCCCTGCGGATGCCGATATTTTACATCATCTTTATAGCTTCTCTTATCTTGCCGCAAAGGAAATCCATCGCGTTTTCAGATGCGATAAGCGGCGGCTTAACAAGCACAACGGGCGGGCAATTTGCCTTGTAAAGCTGTGCGGATATATCCACGCACATATCGTTAAGTATCTGTGCGAATCTTGCCGCCTCTTCAACCTTTGCAAAGCGAAGCCCCGCAAGGTGGCCGAAGCCGTCTGCCCTTACGATAAGGGTGCTGTTTTCCTGTGCGATATTTTCAAGTTGGGAATAGAAGTATTCGCCTGCGTTTTTCACCTGCTCGCTGTTCGCCTTGGACCATTCCATAGTGATAAGGTATGCAAGGGATGCAAGCTCCTCCTGGCCGTTCGTTACAAGCGCACCGAAAAGATTCAACGCGTCCATTTCGGCAGTCGTTATCAGCTTGCTTGCAGGATATTCGCCGCCGGGGAAGCCCTTGCCAACGACTGCAAAATCGGGGTTAAGCCCCCATTTTCTGAACAAAAACATTCCGTCGTACCACATGCAGGATTGAATTTCGTCGCACATGGTAGGCGTATCGTATTCCGCGCAAAGCTTGTACGCGCCCTGCAAAAATTCCTTCGTCAGGCGGATAGCGCCGTAGTTCATAAGAATTATTTCGTGGCTGAAGCCTGCGGTTTTGTAATTGCCGCTGTTGTATTTTTTCAATTTTGCTTCAAAATCATCAAGGTCGTTTATCATAACGGGAACGACCTTATAAAGGCCGGCTTTCTCTGCTGCCTTTGCAAATCCGCCCCACAAACCTCTTAACGTCTGGGCAATAACGGTAGTGCCGTGGTAGTTCCCCTCGTTTGTGCCCTTCATATCGCCCATAACGAAGAATACGGGCGTTTTGCCGTAATATTTAGGCTCTGCAAACGTGCCGTCAAGCTTGTAGAATCTTGCAAGCATCATTTTAAGGCCGGCTTCGCACGCAAGGCTTCCCGTTTCAAGGTTTATACAGCGGTTAAGCACCTTGGGCTGCCTGCTTTGCAGTATTTTTTCAAGCTCTTCATCGTTAACGCCGCCGTTTGCCGCCCTGATAAGCTCTCTTTCCGCAAGGCGCGTTATGTAACCTCTGGTATTGTTGTGCGTAGCGTTCGGAATGCCAAGCTTACGCGCGTTGTCTATAAGCTTATATCCGCCGAAGCCGTGCCCCAACGAAGCGTGATAATGCTCGCTTTTGCCGATAAAATAAACCTTACCGTCTTCTCCTATACGGCAAAGCCCCCTGGCAGAAAGCGGAGCCATGCATTTATGCAGCGCCTTTGAAAACGCGTCGGTAGCCGCACCGTTGTTATCGGTTTCAAATGCGGGAATAACGCTTTTACCCACGTCGGCAAGCATTTTTTCGTTTGCCGCCTGTCTTTCTTCAGGCATAAAATCGATTTTTTCACAAAGGATCGCCTCTGCCTGTTCTTTCGTTGCATAGCCGTTATATACGGCAGCATTGCAGACTGAAGCGGAATATTCTTCGCCAAGCAGATCTTTAAGCGACATACAAGGGGAATTGAACATGATATGGCCCTTCTTTCCAATATATTATTATTTTAAATTGATTATACAAGATACTAATGAAAAAGTCAATGAAAAAAGCAAATTTGTCGATTTATTTACGGCTGTCAGCCTATAAACGCAAAGGCATCAGCCGTTATTTTGTTCTTCATCGGCTTGCAGCGGCTCGCCGTTTTTATCAAGGCCGAAATAGCTTGATATCGTGCCAAGCACGGTGGGTGCGGCGTTGCCGCCCGCTGCGCCGTTTTCGATAACGCACGAAACGACTATCTGCGGCGAGCTGTACGGTGCAAACGCCGTAAGAACGCCGTTGTTATCGGTGGTGGATATCTGCGCGGTACCCGTTTTCGAGCCTATCGGAAATTTATATCTTTTCGTGGCAGAGGTTACCTCTTTGGAATTTTTCATACCCTCTTTTATAATTCGGCAATGGTCGGCAGAAAGCTCTGCCTTGCCTAAAACGACCGCCTCGTTATACTGAACCTCTTTACCCGAAAACGTTTCCGTTTTGTACAGTATCGTAGCCTTATATCTTACGCCGCTGTTGATAACGGCGGAAATATACGTTGAAAGCTGTAACGGGGTAACGGCGTTGCCGCTTTGCCCGATAGACGCCTGAAGCGTATCACCGGGATTCCACGCGCCAAGCCCCGCTGATTCGTAATACGCAGGGCCCGCAATAACACCCTTGGATTCGGTAAGCTCGATACCCGTATATTCGCCAAGCCCAAGCGACGTGCAGTATTCGTTAAGCAGGTCTATACCAAGACGCCTGCCAACGTCAAAATAATAGCAGTTGCACGAAACGCCGAGGGCGTTTCGAAGGTCAAGCTCGCCGTGGCCGCCTGTGTTCCAGCAGCGCGGCTTGTAATCGTCGTAATAATTGTACCTGCCGGAGCAATATACCTTTGAATACGGCGAAACTATGCCGTTTGTAAGTGCCGCGGCAGAGGTAGCCACCTTGAACGTAGAGCCCGGCGCGTAATTGCCAAGCAGCGCACGGTTAAACAAGGGGCGCTTTTCGTCGTTTGCAAGCTGCGAATAATTTTCGGTAAAGGTGGTAAGGTCAAACGACGGGTACGAGGCAAGGGCAAGCACCTGCCCGGTGTTTGGGTCTATCGCGCTTACTGCGCCGCTGTCTGCTTTTGCCCCGTCTGATTCGTTTTTGGCGTTTTCCACAACGGTTTTTATGTTATCGGCAAGAAGCTGCTCGGCATCTATCTGAAGGTCTATATCTATCGTTAAGAATACGTTTTTGCCTGCAACGGCCTCTTTTTCCACGTACGACGATATTACAGTACCGTATTCGTTTTCTACGAACACCTGAACGCCGTCGGTGCCGCAAAGAAGCTCTTCAAAGGCTTTTTCCGCACCGTCTATACCGACTATCGCATCATACGCGTACCCCTTTTGAAGGTATTCGTCTATCATATCCTCGGGAATTTTGCCAACCCTGCCCAATATGTGCGAGGCGTGGCCCGGATAGTTATATATGCGCTGCCATTCTTTTTCTATGTAGATACCCGTATATGCCCTTTCCAAAACGGAGGTTACGAAGCGCATATCCGCATCTTTCTTAACTATAAAGGGGTTGTCGGGGGCGAAATTCATAGTATCAAGCTCGTACCTTACGGCAACAACGGCGTATTGCGTTTTGCCCTCGTACAGGTATTTGCCGTTTTTCTTTATACCGTAATGCTCAAGCAGCCATTCAAACAATTCCACACAGCCGATATCCTCGTTTAATTTGTTCGCCTTTAAAAAGGCGTTAAAGCGGTTTTTCGTGGTGGTGCTTTCAAGGGCTTTATCATCGTACTGAACGTGCGGATACGTGCCCGTTACGGGAAACCTTGTAACAAACTCCTCCCCGTGGTCTTCCATTACGGAATAAAGGTTTGCAATAATTATATTTCTGCCGTTCGGCGTTACCGTTTTAAGCGCGTTATAGCTTAATTCAACGGTATTGGTGTATTCGTTGGTGATAAGCGGCTTTCCGTTTCTGTCGTATATTTCGCCGCGCACAGCCTGTATCACCTCGCGCCGTTCGTACGTTTTACTGCTGATAAAGGCGTAATCCTCCGAACGGGTTATCTGCATATTTACAAGCCTTACGGCGTAAAAGGCGCAAACGGCAACGAAAAACGCGCCCAATATAAACAGACCGCTTGTATAAAATTTTTTATTCGTATTTTTCAAAGTTTATCTTCCTCCGAGTGCCGAATAAAGCACCGTGAAGCTTGCAAAAGCCGTACGCGGGTATCATGCAAGCCAAAGAATACAGAAGCTGCGGGGCAAACGTGTAAATAAAGGCCTGGGCAAACGTACCGCCCGCCATAATACACGAAATAAGCCCCTCGGCAATAAAGCATACCGCACCCGATGTTACAGCGGAAATGCGCCTGCTTTCAAACACGCCGTACGATATTGCCATCGTAACGCTTACCGCTATAAGGTAAAACAGCGGATAGTACGATACACCCCCCGTGCCCGCGGCCTGCAAAATAAAGCCGCCGCAAACGGCAAGTATGCAGCTTACCCTTTCATCTTCAAACAAGGCAAGGCATATCAAAAGCGCGCCCAAAGCATCGGGAATGCACCCAAACACCCTGAAATACGGAAAAACGCACATTTGAAGCATGGCGGTAACGAATACCGCAATGGAAGATATGCACACCCTTATAGCTGATTTTATCCTTACCGTGCCGATCATGCCGATGCCTTTCTTTAAAATCATTCTTCTGCCTGAAAATCGGTTATCACCATCACCTTTTCGGGCGCTTCAAGATCCGCGGCGGGAATCACCACGGCATATTTCGTTCTTAAATTATCGTCGTAATGAACGCTTTCAACGTACCCTGCAACGATATTGCTTGGATATATAGACCCAAGGCCCGAGGTCATCACTCGGTCGCCGGGCTGTACGTCGGCGTCGCCTTCAAGATAGTTTACACGGCACTTGCCGTCTTTTTGAAGAAAATAATCGCCGCATAAAATGCCCGTTGCCATGCTTCTTTCAATGTATATGCCGACTGAAGCCGACGCGTCTATAAGGCTGGTCGCTTTAGACCAGTTAACGCCCGATTCGCTTATATACCCAACAAGGCCGCCGTTTTGCGAAATTACGGGCATGTTTACCTGTACGGAAGCAGATGTGCCTTTATCAAGTGAAAATACGGTGGTAAAGTTGCCCGCTTCCCTTCCGATAACGTCTGCATCAAGAAACGAATAGTCGGTATGCTCTTCTTTTATGCCCAAAAAATTCTTGTAAAATTCGTTTTCGTCTATTACGGCTTCCGCATCGTATATTTTATCCTGCAATTTGTCAAGCTGATTTCGCAAAGCTTCGTTTTCCGCCTTTAATTCATCTACGGCAAAGAAATAATCCCTGTATCCGTCAAGCGCTTTTCCAAACGACGAAAAACCGCTTTGAAAAGGTGCGGCGGCGATATTTACAACGTTGGTAAGTACGGATAAATGCCCCGATACCGACAACGCCCCCACCACTACCGTAAGCAGCACGGCACACGTGCAGGTAATTATAAAAAATCTGCTTTTAAAAAATTTGTTCATACGTTAATCCAATAATTCCTGGCGGCTTACAACCTCGGTAAGCTCTCCGGGGGAATCAATTATTTTTCCTATTCCCGCAACTACGCAGTCCAACGGGTGAACTGCCCTTTTTACGGGCAAGCCAAGTGATTCTTCAAGGGCTTTTTCAATTCCCGGCAAAAGCGACGTGCCGCCGCAAAGCGTCATGCCGTTGTCAAATATGTCGGAAGCGATGCGCGGGGGAAGATTTTCAAGCATTCTGCCGATACCGTCGGAAACGGCGCAGATGCAGTCAGTTACCGCCTCGCGCACCTCGCCCGAGGATACGTTAAGCTCTGCCCCTCTGCCCGTTACGATATCCTTTCCGTAAACCTTTACGGCACCCCTGTCATACGCAGGATGTGCAGAGCCTGCCGACTTTTTAAGCGTTTCCGCGCTTAACTGCCCTATCAATACGTTGTACGCCGTTTTAAGATATGAAATTATCGCATCGTCAAGGTCGCACCCGCCAACGGGTATGGTACAAGCGTGCAAAACGCCCCTGTACGATATTACCGCCGCCTGCGTTTTACCGCCGCCAACGTCGCATATAAAGCTGCCCTTTGCCTTCAGCACGTTTATACCCGCGCCGACCGCCGCCGCCATCGGCTGGCTTACAAGATGGGTAACTGCGCCCGCGCCCGCCTCGATACATACGTTTTCAAACGCATTTCGCTGCACCTCCGATATGCCCCACGGAATACCTACGGCAACCTTCGGACGGCTTAATACGCCGCGCAGATTTAATTTGGAATAAAACGAGTAAAGCAATTCAGATGCGTCTGCATAGCTGTCTATAACGCCGTTTTTCAACGGGCGCACCGCCTGCTTTCCCTTTGGCACTCTGCCGTACATTTTAGACGCCTGCGTGCCTGCGGCGATTATATCACCCCTTAACGCATCGTACGCGATAACGGTAGGCTCTCTTAACACGATGCCGCTGCCCTTGCAGTATATTTTCGTGGTTGCCTGCCCTAAATCAAGACCTATATATTTCGGCATAGGATCATGTTCCCTTCTTGTTCAATTCCGCAATGGCAGAATACACCTTACAAATAGGCAGACCCACCACGTTATGGTAGCTTCCCTCTATACGCTGTACGAAAATACTGCCCCTGCCCTGAATGGCGTACGCGCCTGCCTTATCTTTACATTCGCCCGTTGCAATATAGGCGTATATCTCTTCGTTTTTTATTTCGCGCATCTGTACGCGCGTAAGGTCGTAATCGCTTATGTATCGGCTGCCCTTACAAACGGCAAAGCCGGTATATACCTCGTGATAACCGCCGGAAAGCATTGAGAGCATGCGAAAGGCGTCCTCGTCGCTTTCGGGCTTGCCCATAACCATTCCGTCGCAATATACTATCGTGTCTGCCGCGATAACTATATCCTCAGGGCCTACGTTTTTTGCCGCACAGCGCAGCTTGCGCCACGCAAGACCCATTACAAGGTCGCACGGGTCGGGCGAAAAATCGCACGATTCGTCGGCATCAACGGATATAACCTTGAAATCTATTCCCGCCTCTGTAAGTATTTCACGGCGGCGCGGAGATTTCGATGCTAAATATATCATTTCGTCCGTTTTCCTCTTTCGTTAGCTTCGCGCACCTGTGCCGTACGGGCATTGTAATGCGCGTTCGTTTTTTTACGCACTTTTCATCGTGCGTTTTTTATATATTTTCGCTTGTTTTTCTGCCCGTACAAAGGGCGCACAAGCCGTACGCGGGGATTTTTTTAAATCTTCCCGCGCCCTTTCAGTCGGCACTGCCGACCGCACAGGTGCGCGCTATTTCTTCCCCGTAGAGCCGAATCCGCCGCCGCCTCGCGCAGTGTCGGAAAGCTGCCCCTCTTCAAACTCGCCCTTTATAACGGGCAAAAACATCAGCTGGGCTATTCTTTCGCCTTTCGTTACGGTGTAATCCTCGCTTGATATATTGGCAAGGCACACCATTATCTCGCCGCGATAGTCGCTGTCAACCACGCCTACGGCGTTGGCAAGCGTTATACCGTGCTTGTTTGCAAGGCCGCTTCTGGCACAGATAAGGGCAACCACGTCGCACCTTTCGCATTCTATGGCAATACCCGTGTGTATCAGCCGCCTTTGCCCTGCGGGTATTACGGTATCCTCGTCGCAGCAGTACAGGTCTGCCCCTGCGGCGTATTCGCTTTGATACTGCGGAACGCGGGCGTTTTCGTTAAGCTTTTTGTATTTTATCTTCACTTTTGCAGTAACTCTCTTTCGCGGTTTACAACCGTTTTATATCGCCGTTTCTTGCGGCGGAATTTCTGTACGCCTCTATAACCTCTGCCGCTTCGTTTGCGCTTTCGTCGGTGAAGTAATAGTGCAGGCTGCCTATGCATTCGTCGGTAACGAAATCCATTCTGTCTGCCATGTATATAGGCACGCTGTTGTAAATTATATTTCTGTGCGTAAAGGTGCGCCTTATGGGAAGCCTTGCGCCCCTTCTGTCGGTAATGTACGAATACGCGTGCGTGCTGCAATAATCGCACTTTGATATTTCGGGGGCATTACTGCCCATTGCAATATCGCGTATAACGCATTTTTCAACCGTCATTACGGGAAGCTTTCCGTAAACGGCAACGCCTATTTTCTGCCCGATGTTTTCGGCAATGGCTTTTACGGCAGGAAGCTTTATTTCGGTTTGTGCAACGAAATCCTCTATGCCAAGCCTTGCAAGCTCGTCTGCGGCACGTGCGCTTTGCACGTTAAGCCCGATACCGCCGTGAACGGTAAAGCCGTACTTCAGCGCAATGGCAAGCGAGCCTATATTGTTTACGCATACGCGGTTTATACCGGCAAGCTTTACGCGCACTGCCATATCGTCAAGTGCGTTGTATTCAGACATCATGGTAACGTTGGGAAATTCTACCCCGTCAACCACGCCCCTTACGGCGTCGTTTGCCTTAAGATACTCCTCTATGGGAAGGAATATGTGCGAAAATCCGCTTAAAAATACGCGCCCCGGCATACCCGATGCATGCGTAAAATGGGCTACGTTTATCCTGTGGGAGGTTTTCGGCGCATCAGGCTTTTGCCTTTGCACGGGCCGTAATTCAAAGCCTGCCCTATGCGGATAATACACGGTATCTATTTTTGAAAGAAGCCGGTCTGCGGCAGTACGCCTTAAAGAATTTATCGCAGAAACGGGAAGTATAACGTTATCGTCAAGAAATACGGATATATCCTCCTCGTCTGCCGAAAAGGGCGTAGTGCCAAGCTTTATAAGATTTTTCTTTACGCTTTCAGGTGTAAGCGGTGCGGTTTTTGCCATCTCCGGTGCAGAGCCGTAAACCACAACCGATTTATCCTTATGCGTCATTTGCAGACGGCACGCCGTGCCAAGCCTGAATTCCGCCGTCATTTTAACGGGCAGGGTACGCTTGGCGTTTTTCATTTCAAACGCGGCGGTAATCTCTGCTTCCTTGGTAACTGCCTTGTCTTGCTCGCTTCTTACGCCAAGCATGCCGCGGCCGACCGTTTTCGTAAAATACCCGTCGGTAAAGCCGCCGCGCGAAAACAATGCGGCAAGGGTGTGCATTTCTTCCTTGGTCGCATCTCTGTTTTCGTCGATGATACGCCTGTATATGCTTCCAACGCCGAAAACGTATTCGGGGCTTTTCATTCTGCCCTCTATCTTCAAGGCGGCAACGCCGCTTCTTATTATCTCCGTCATATAGCCTGCAAGACAAAGGTCTTTAAGCGAAAGCGGATAGCTGCCGTTTTTATCGGGCAATCGGCACGGCTGGGCGCAGTCGCCCCTGTTGCCGCTTCTGCCGCCCATGCAGGCACTTAACGAGCACATTCCCGAATGGCACACGCAAAGCGCACCGTGAACGAAAATTTCATATTCCATTTCGGGAAAGTCCTTCCGCATCAGCAGAATATCTTCAAACGAGGCTTCTCTTGCAACCACCATGCGCGAATAGCCCATTTTTTTAAACATTCTCGCCGCGGCGGCATTGTGGCCCGATGCCTGCGTGCTGGCGTGAAGGCGGAAATCGGGAAAATTATCTCTTATCAAAGCGCATACGCCCGCGTCGGCACAGATGATCGCGTCGCAATCTGCCCTGTAAAGAAGCTCGCACAGGCGCAAAAGGTCTGCATATTCTCTGTCGTGCACGACGGTGTTAAGCGTTATATTCGTTTTAACGCCGTAAAAATGGCATTTTCTTACGGCTTCTTCTATTTGTTGGGGTGAAAAATTTTCTGCCCCGATGCGCGCATTAAACGATTTCGCACCGAAATATACCTCGTCTGCCCCTGCTTTTATTGCCGCGTCAAGCGCTTGCGGGCTTCCCGCGGGAAGAAGCAGGGCAGGTTTTTTTATTACACTCATTCCCCGCCACCGTTCAGGTCGGAAAGAAAGCTTTCCGCGTTTCTGCTTTTCGCACCGCTTTTACCCTGCGTCTTTTCCAATTTACGCTTCAGCTCTTCAACCTCTTCGCGAAGCTGCAATGCTTCCCTGCAGTAATCCATCGCACAAAGGGCGGCGGCTTTCATTTTGGTGCAATTCGTAGTTTGTAAAACAAGATTGTTTATTTTGGTATTCACAAGCTTGGCTATTTCTTCCGTTTTTTCTTCGCTGTCGGTCGTAACGACGTAAAAAGAAACGCCCGCAACCTGCACTTTAACGCTTTGCTTCATCATCCACCTCAAAATTTTATTTCATTATGTAAAAATATACTTGATTTTTTACCGTTGCCATAGTATAATAAACGCACGGTAAAACCATTATATTATAGATATTTTAATTATGCAAGAGTATTTTTATAATATTTTGAAAAATACCTTGTTACCAAACCGCATTTTCCGCGTGCTTACGTTAAAAAGCGGTTTATATCCTACATACAGAAAGGGCTGTACCATGGTAAACAGTTGTTATAACAGAATAGTAGTAAAGGTAGGCACTACCACGCTTGCACACGAAACGGGCAAATTGAATCTCCGCAGGATGGACCGCCTCGCACGCGTGATATCCGATATAAAAAATTCGGGCAAGCAGGTGGTTTTGGTATCTTCGGGTGCGGTTGCCGCAGGCGCGGCAAAGGTAAATCTTGACCATATACCGATGACGCTTATCGAAAAGCAAGCCATGGCTGCCATAGGTCAGACCGAATTGATGAGGATATACGAAAGATTCTTTTCCGGCTACGGCCATAACGTTGCACAGATACTTCTTACGAAATCGGTAATGGAAAAGGACGAGCCGATGCAAAACGCCAAAAACACGTTTAAAACGCTGTTTGAAATGGGCGTTATTCCGATAGTAAACGAAAACGACTCTATTTCCTACCACGGTATCAAATTCGGCGGAAACGATACGCTGGCGGCGCTCGTTGCCCTTATTTGCGACGCGGATATCCTTATAAACCTTTCGGATATAAACGGTCTTTATAATAAAGACCCGCGCGCTAACGACGATGCGGTAAAAATAGATACGGTTGCATCCGTTACCGATGAAATATACCGTATGGCAGGGGCAGAGGGCTCTGCCAGGGGTACGGGCGGAATGCGCGCAAAGATAGATGCTGCAAAGCAGGTTACCGAGGCGGGAATATCTATGGTTATCGCCAACGGGCAAGAACCCGAAATACTTTACGATATAATCGGCGGGGTACCCTGCGGTACGTTCTTTGCACCGCAAGAAAAAAGGCGTAAAGGGCTTTGAAAACACTTTTTAACTGCAATACGGCGCAAAAAAACAACGATTGTGAAAATATTGTAAATTGTTCGCACTTTTGTTGATTTTTCGCAATTTGTGTTGTATAATCAAATAAAAACGAATATTTGTTCGACCATAAAATGGAAAGGAACGACAAAATATGGCAAAAGTTAAAAAAGCTGCACCCGCCCCGGCGGCAGTATCACCCGACGAAAAGAAAAAAGCGCTTGCAACGTCTATATCGCAAATAGAAAAGAAGTTCGGCAAGGGCACGATAATGAAGCTGGGCGATAATGCAAACATGCAGGTAAGCGCCGTGCCGACAGGCTCGCTTACGCTTGATTTGGCGCTTGGCATCGGCGGTGTGCCGCGCGGCAGAATAATTGAAATTTTCGGGCCTGAATCATCAGGTAAAACAACGGTTGCACTGCACGTTGCCGCAGAGGTTCAGAAGCTTGGCGGCGAAGCGGCTTTTATAGATGCAGAACACGCGCTTGACCCTGTTTACGCAAGGGCTCTCGGCGTTGATATAAACTCACTTCTTGTATCCCAGCCCGACAGCGGCGAGCAGGCGCTTGAAATAACCGAGGCGCTCGTTCGCTCCGGCGCGGTAGATGTCGTGGTGGTCGATTCGGTTGCGGCACTCGTTCCCCAGCAGGAAATAGACGGGGAAATGGGCGCGTCGCACGTTGGCTTGCAAGCCAGATTGATGAGCCAGGCGTTACGTAAATTATCCGGTGCAATAGCAAAAACCAACTGCGTTGTAATATTCATCAACCAGCTGCGCGAAAAGGTTGGCGTAATGTACGGCAACCCCGAAACCACACCGGGCGGAAGGGCGTTGAAATTCTATTCCTCTGTAAGAATAGACGTAAGAAAGCAGGACAGCCTTAAATCCGGCGGCGAAACGTACGGCAACCACATTAAATGCAAGGTAGTTAAAAATAAAGTTGCGCCCCCGTTTAAAATAGCGGAATTTGATATACTTTACGGCAAGGGTATTTCAAAATCGGGCGAAATAATAGATATCGGCGTAGAATTGGAAATACTTGAAAAAAGCGGCTCGTGGTTCTCTTACAACGGCGACAGGCTTGGCCAAGGTAAAGAAAACACGCGCAAATATATCGAAGCGCACCCCGCTTTGATGAAGGAATTGGAAGACCGTATAAAAGCCCAGAAGGACGATATCGACCTTTCTCTTACCGACGCGTACGAGCTTGACGATGATGACGACGATGATGATGAAGACGATTTCAACATCCGCCTGCTTGATATAGCGGGCGATGATGAATAATACCGTCACCTGCGCCCCAAACGGCGACGGAACGACGCAAATAACCGCGTATTACGGGGGGAAAACACTTCAATGGGTGGTTTCCTCCCGCCTTTTTACACAGTACGGTTATTACGATAACGCACCTATAACGGAAGACGATATTTCCCTGTTCGAAAGGCTTGCAGCCACCACCTCGGCAATACGCAAGGGGCTTTACCTGCTTTCCTTTTCGGATATGCCGAAAAGTGCGCTTGCCAAAAAGCTGGCAGCCAAAGGGTTTGATAAAGAAATATCGTCAGACGCGTGCGTTTATTTGGAGCAGGCAGGTTACATCAACGAGCAACGCCACGCACTTCGCGTAGGCAGGGCGGCAGTAAAGCAGCTGCACGGAAGGCTTTCGGTGGCAAACAAGCTTTACGCCAAGGGATTTGAAAAAAAGTATATTAAAAAGGCAATGTCGCAAATAGAGGAAGAAACCGATTTTTCGGAAATACTTGGCAAATTTATCGAAAAAAAAGGCATAAAAGAGTATCTCGAAAACGACTGCACCCCCGAATACCGCCGCGCACTTGGTGCGGTAATGCGCCGCGGCTTTACAAGCGGCGACGTATCGGAATACAAATCTAAAAAAAGAAGCTGATTATTATGAAAATATACAACAGAATCGACGAATTGATAGGCAAAACGCCGCTTTTAAGGCTTAACAACGCAGAAAAAAGGGTGTGTGCAAAAGCGTGCATACTTGCAAAATTGGAATATCTTAATCCTACCGGCTCCGTTAAAGACAGGGCGGCGCTTGAAATGATAAACGACGGCGAAAGGCGCGGCATTATCAAAAAAGGCGCAACTATAATAGAGCCTACGTCAGGCAACACGGGCATCGGTATAGCCTCGGTATGTGCCGTGCGCGGTTACAGGGCAATCATCGTAATGCCCGAAACAATGTCGCAGGAACGGCGCAATCTTATGAAGGCGTACGGGGCAGAGCTTGTTTTAACAAGCGGCGATCTGGGCATGGCGGGCGCAATAGCCGAGGCAGAACGCCTTTGTAAAGAAATTCCCAACGCGGTAGTTGCAGGGCAGTTTGTAAATCCCGCAAACGCACAGGCACATAAAAAAACAACGGGTGCGGAAATATACGAGGATACAGACGGCAGCGTTGACATTCTCGTTTGCGGCGTCGGCACCGGCGGAACCTTAACAGGCACGGGCGAATACCTTAAAGAAAAATGCCCCAACGTTAAAATAATAGCGGTAGAACCGCAGGATTCCCCCGTTTTATCGGGTGGAAAGGCGGGCGCACACGGCTTGCAGGGCATCGGCGCAGGCTTCGTGCCCGAAATATTAAATACGAACATCATCGACGAAATTATTACCGTATCCACCAAGCAAGCAATAGACGCTTGCAAGCTTGCCGCAAAGGAAGAAGGCTTTCTTGTGGGCATCAGCTCGGGCGCGGCGTTGCACGCGGCGTTTTGCGTTGCATCAAGGGAAGAAAGCGCAGGCAAAAATATCGCCGTTATCCTGCCCGATTCGGCAGACAGATACTACTCTACCCCGCTTTTTACAGAATGACGTACGATATGCGCGCGCTTAAAGCGCACCTCGGTAAAGAACGGGCAAAAAACGTGCTTTTTTTCGATTGCTTGCCGTCAACAAACACGTATTTAAAGTCGTTGGCAAGCACCGCCCAAAGCGGTACTGTCGTAATAGCAGACGGGCAAACAAACGGCAAGGGGCGATACGGCAAGTCATTTCATTCGCCTTGCGGTAAGGGAATATATCTTTCATACCTTATAAAAAACGTACCGTCACGCCTTATGCACGTTTTAACGCCAATGTGCGCCGTTGCGGTAAAGCACGCAATACAAAGCACCTGCCAAAATACCGTGGGTGATAAAATCAAAATAAAATGGGTAAACGACCTTTTCATGGGCGAAAAAAAGCTTTGCGGCATTTTGTGCGAGGCTGTGTTTATAAACGGCGCGCCGTGCGCCGTCGTAGGCGTTGGGTTAAACGTTTTGCAAAGCTTCGGCGATTTTCCGTGCGAAATTGCCGATACTGCTTGCTCGCTTTATACGCAAACGGGTGTAAAAATTTCACGCACACAGTTGTCGGCGGATATAATAAAAGCACTTGACGAATTAAGCGAAGAAAACGTTTTGGATTTTTTCAAAGAATACGCCGAAAGCTGTATAACCTTGGGCAAAAGCTGCCGCATTATTTCCCCGTGCGAAACGAAAAACGCCTTTATTTCGGGCATAAACGAAGATTTTTCGCTTAACGCCGTGTATGAAGACGGCACAAGCGGCGTTATACGTTCGGGCGAAATACAAGTAAAATGGTAAAGCAGTATTTGAAAAATTCGGTGTTTAGCCGTCTTTTGAACAACAATGTGCAAAAAAAATTCACAAATTCATTGATATTTTTCTAAAAAGTCTATTGATTTTTTGCAAACCGTATGATATAATAGCCGTTGTCTGTTGTAACGGTAATTTGTCGTTTCGACTAACCCGTTTGTTCGGGTTTCATATAATTCCTTCAGGGAGGTGTAAAAACATGGCAAAATGTTGCGTATGCGGAAAGGGCGTTGCGTTCGGTCACAACGTATCTCACTCTAACCGTAAAACAAGCAGAACATGGAAGGCTAACATAAGAAAGGTTAAGGCTAATGTTGACGGTACTACAAAAACTGTATCCGTTTGTTCCCGTTGCCTCCGTTCCGGTAAGGTTAGCAGAGCGTAAGGGTCTGTTTGTATTTTAAATCAGTTTTTAAAAGAACAAAAGCACGAGGGTCATCGGTGATTCTCGTGCTTTGTTTTCTTGCAGGTTATTATGAAAACTATTTTTATAGGCAGCTGCGGTGCAGAATTTCTGCCGCAGCTTGAAAAATACGGCTATACCGCAGTCGTACTGCCGCCTTCAAAAAGGCTTGAATTGCCCGTTTGCTCGCACGCGGATATGCTTATGATAAATTTATCGGGCAAAATATTAACGTGCGAATACTACTACGAAGAAAATCAACATCTGTTGCGGCAATATCCCGTAATCACTACGCCGCAAAGCCATTTTCCGAAATACCCCGGCGACGTTATGCTAAACGCGCTTTTTTCCAAAAAGGCGCTTTACGCCAATATGAAATACGTATCGGAAGAAATAAAAAGCCACGCCGTATCAAACGGCTTTACGCTTTCACACGTAAATCAAGGGTATGCAAAATGCTCGGTCTGTTGCTTGGAAAACGCATATATCACATCGGATAAAGCAATACACGCATCAATGCGGCAAAACGGCGAAAACGTGCTTTTAATACCGCACGGCAGCGTCAGTCTGGCAGGCTATGATTACGGCTTTATCGGCGGTGCTTCGTTTTACGACGATGGAAAAATATTCTTTTTCGGAAGCATTGCACGCCACCCTTGGGGGCAAAAAATAAAAAGCTTCTGCGAAGAAAATCTTGCAGAAGTAATATGCCTTTCGGAAGACGTGCTTACCGACGTAGGCGGCGCGGTGCTGTTATAATTATCCCCCTTTGCAAAAAGGGGGATTTTTACGTGATAAAACGGCGTTTTATACGCTTTTTTTCAGCTTTGCAAGCACAACGCCCTTACATTCAAACGTGTCGTCGGGCTTTATTTTTATGTCGTTATACGCAGGATTAAGGGAAATCAATCTGTCAGTACCGAATTTTTTAATGTACCCTTCCCCGTTTAAAACGAAAATGCCTATTTTGCCTTCTTCTACCTTACTGCCCGATTCCACTATAACTATATCCCCGTCGGAATATTTCGGCTCCATACTGTCGCCGCTTATACGCAAGGCAAAATCCGCCTTTTCGGAAATAGAGTTAAGGGGCAGGGTTATTTTTTTTGCCCTGTCGCTGTCAAGATAATATCCGCACCCTGCGGAAACCGGCATATCGTAAAACAGTATTTGTACGGTATTGTCCATATCCAATTCATACGCAGAGGCTTTCTTTTTTCTTGCTTCAAGCGTGCGCGTATATTCCCTTTGCAGGCATTGGCAAACGTTGTTATATCCTTCCCCGTCAAGGGTGCGTATTTTTTTTATAATATCCCTTTCTTCATCAGAAAAACCGTCGCCCCCTACAAGGTCGCAAACGGGCACCTGCAGCGCCTCTGCCAAGGAAATAACGCAAGACAGCTTCGGGCTTCCGGTTTGCCCTGCAAGAATTTTATTAAGCGTGCCAAGCGGAATACCCGATTTTTCCGCAAGGGTATCGTTTTTTATACCTTTTTCACTTTTAATTCTTTTAACTTCAGCAAGCCAATCCATATTGAAACCTCTTTCACAGTCTTTTTTACACTTACCATTATACACATTTTTACCGTTTTGTCAAGCGTTTTTTCCGTTTTTTATCATTTTTTTCGAAAAAGCTATTGACTTTTTACCGTTTTCGATGTATAATACAATCACAATCTACCGTTTTTGGTAATTTCGGAGGTAATTATGAATAACAATATATCCATTTCATACAATACAAAGGCAAAAAAACAAATTTCCGTATCCGATGTTTTTGTAAACGTTCTTTCATGGTTGTTGCTTGGTGCTGAATATACTGCCTACGTTATCGCCTACGCGATGAACGTCGTATATCAAAATGCAAGCGTGCTGCTGCACAGCAGGGTGCTTGCCGCCGTTGCAAAATTTGCGTATTCTTGCATTATCGCGTGCGTTGCAGTTGCGTTTTTCGGCGTTATCGGCGGAATGGAGGCAGGCACCATAGACATCGGCGCAGGCTGCATAGCTTGCGGCGTTATGTGCCTTGGCGCTGTTCTGGCAATTAACCGCCGTAAATAATTTTTAAATATTTATTGAATATTCGCCCCGAAAATGAAGATAAAAATCTTGTTTTCGGGGTCTTTCATTGTAGAATTTAAACAATTTGCCGATTTATTTTTGTGCATATGTATAAATCTTTATAAAAATTAATTTTTTATTATTGATTATGTCGGGATTTAATGATATAATAGCGTAGTATCTATAATTATATTCGTTGAATCTAAGGAGGTTCAGTTAAATGAAGAGAATTGTGGCACTGATTTTGTGCGTCGTTTTCTCGCTTACGGCATTTGTTGGCTGCAGCCGTGCCGAAAACGATAAGGGCGCAATAATACACATGTTGCTTTCTTCCGAAATCAAAAATTTCGACCCTGCGACAGCTTACCTTGATGCTGATGCAGTTAAAGTCCTCGGCATCATTTACGAGGGTCTTACAAGAATAAACGCAGACGGCAAGGTTGAAAATGCCATTGCCGATGATATTACTATCGACGAAAACGACGATAGGAACGAGTATAAAATGCTCATCGAGCTTAAGGAAACTAAATGGAGTGACGGCACGCCCCTTACCGCAGACGATTTTATTTTCGCGTGGAAGCGTATCCTCAGCCCCGATTTTTCCAGCGATGCGGCTATACTTCTTTACGATATAAAGAATGCTAAAGCGGCAAAAGAAGGTCAGGAAGGCGTAAGCATCGACGACGTTGGTATCACCGCGCCCGACAATACGCTTATCGAAATCGAATTTGAAGGCAAGATAGATTACGACCATTTTCTTGAAGCACTTGCTTCCCCCGCTTTGTACCCCTTGCGCGAGGATAAGGTAAGTAAGCCCTTGACAGACGACGACGGCGTAGTTCAATACGACGAAAACGACCAGATGCTTTACGATACCTCTTGGTCAACGAAAGCAACGATGATGGTTACCAACGGCCCGTTCGCCATCAAAACGATGGACGAATCGAAGGAAAACGGCCAATACGTGCTTGAAAGAAACAAGTACTACCGTTTGAAGGGTACCGAAGGCGAAAACGAGCTTAAGTTCGTTAACCCCCACAAAATAGTTATCCACTACGAATACCTTGCGAAAGACGGCACGGGCCTTGCAGGCTTGCTTGACCAGTTTAACAACGGCGATATCTTCTACCTTTCCAACCTTCCGTTGGACCAGATAGCAAATTACAAAGAAGATATGAAAACAAGCAACATGCTTTCAACGCACACGTATTTCTTCAACAGAAGCAACGAATTGTTTGATTCCGCAGACGTGCGCAAGGCACTTTCAATGGCTATCGACAGAAATGAAATAGTTAATATTACGGGCGGTATAAACACGGCGGCAACGGGCATCGTTCCCTTGCCTGTTTACAACACGAAGGCAGGAACCTCGTTCCGTACACAAGCAGGCGATATAATAAGCGCGTCTGCCGATATCGACGGTGCAAAGGCACTTTTGAAGGGCGTTTCGGGCGACAAATCAATTACGCTTGTATGCCGCGATTACACTATCAACGATACGGATAAGCTTATTGCAGATTACATAAAAGGCCAATGGAAGCAGCTCGGCTTTACGGTTACCGTTAAAGCACTTGACAGAGAAGATTATATGGAAGCGTACAAAAACGGCGAATACGACGTTATCTCGCTTGACTATCAATCCAACTCGACAGATGCAATTTCCACGCTTGCACCGTTTGCTGTCGAATACAGCGGCGCGGCACGCGACACGTTGAATAACAACTACGACCCGCAGCCCAACAAATCAGGCTACACAAGCGAAGCGTACAGCGCACTTATAAAAGAAGCGCTTGCACTTGCGCCCTATTCTGCAGAAAGGGCAGCCAAGCTTGCAGAGGCTGAAAAAATGCTGATGGACGATATGGCGGTTATCCCGTTGCAGTTCTATACGGAATATTACCTTGCTAAAGACCTTTCCAAAATAGATTCTTCTATCTTCGGATACAGGGTATTGCACGATGCAAAATTGAAGGATTACGAAAGATTCCTTGAAACTATTGCAGAATAATAGGCTTTGATTTAAGGCGCGCTTCATTTTGGGGCGTGCCTTAATTATATCTATTTAAAGCGGATATATAGCCTCATCAGCCGCATTATGCCGTCGGCAAACGGGCAACTTTTATAAACGAAGTCATAACCATCGGCTGATCCGGCGGCTTGCCCTGCCCTATAAGGGCGTGTTACCGGCGGGGCTTAAGCCCACCGAAGCATTTGGCAGTGGCAAACGGCGCCCTGCCGCCACAGATGTGGCAATTCAAAGCCTTCCTCAAAGAGGAAGGGAAACCGCAACGCGATGGAAGAAGCCTGCGTTATAGTCCCATTTTGCTGAATTTTATCATTACGAGCTGTACTTCAGTCTGCATTCGCTCGACAGATTCCTTTCAGAAGGTGCCTATCGCTGCGGCGGAATTACTAATCGGCAAAAGCCTCTATCTAACCACCTGCTTATCGGTAAAAAAAGGCAGATACAAGCTTTGTATCTGCCTTTTTTAATCGTTTAAAGAAATTATATATATTCGCCGTTGATTATTTTTTCAACGGTTTCTTCATCTACCGTAAGATATTTTTCCTTGCTTTGAATCAAATGGTCAGACGCGCCCTCTTCCAAAGCGGAAAGATACTCGCCAACGGTTATCTGCGCCTGAATTATATTTCTTATATCGCTTTCGCCCACGCCCCTACCGTAAACGCGGTTGATATATCTGCCGTACGAATCACCGAAAATAAAGCTTTCGCGCATTTTTTCGTATTCGGCAAGGCATCTGTCATCTTTCGGGGAAACAACCTTTCCTTCAAAATCTGCCGCGGCGTAAATTACGAGAAGCTCTTTACACTTGTCTATCGCCATTTGCATAAAGTATTCTGCATATGTTTTGCCGTTTACGGTTTGCTCGTTTAAGGAAAGCTGTGGATTATAATTTTTAACGATATCAGTTTGGGCGTTTTCTTCGCTGTTAAGATAGTCGTTTGCCGTTTTTATGTAGATATAGCGAAGCTGCAATTCCGATATGTAGTAATTTTCAAATCGAACCGCATCGTTCTTTCTTTGCAGCATGCCGCTTGCAAATACGGTATTTGCAACGATTGCAAACAATGTAACGCACACCAAAAGCACGTTTATAATTACAAGCTTCCACGGCTTAAGCGGTTTTTTGCCAAGCTTCAGCTTATTTTCCTCGCCTGCCCAAAGGCGTTGAATGTTAGAGCTGTGCTTTACCGCTACGATTATTGCAAGCACGATAGACGTTACAGTACCGAAAATATTCGGTTCTGCAAACTTACTTAATATTATGGGATAAAGTAACGCACATATTACAGAGCCAAGCGAAATATACTTCGAAAAGCTTACGATGATGACAAAAAGCGTAAACAGCACGATAAACGCCTGCCAGTTAAGCACAAGCACCACAGCCGCCAGCGCAAGCACGCCCTTGCCGCCCTTAAAGTTATAATACAGCGGGAAAATGTGCCCGATAACACAGAAAAAGCCCGCAACGTATCCGCCGCTTTCGCCAAGAAGAAAGATACCTATAAGGCAAGCGATAACGGCTTTGCCGATATCACCTATAAGGGTGGCTGCCGCCGCGCCCTTGCCGTAGGTGCGCAAAACGTTCGTCATTCCTGCATTTTTACTGCCGAAATCGCGGATATCCTGATTATAGCGCACGCGTGATAAAATTATCGCCGTGTTGACAGAGCCTATAAAATAGCCTGCCGCCGCGCAAAGTATAAGACCAAGCGCCAGATACATCATCGAAGGGCCGCTGCCGAATATGCCGTTAGTCATTATCGTCCCCCCTCTCCCTTATTACAAGCCGTATGGGAGTACCTTTAAAGCCGAAAACGTTTCTTAAGCAGTTTTCGATATATCTTTGATATGAATAGTGGAACAATTCCGCATTGTTGCAGAAAATAACGAACGTCGGCGGTTTTACCGAGGGCTGCGTCATATAATATATCTTCAGCCTTCTGCCCTTATCAGACGGGGGCTGTACCCTTGTCGTAGCATCGTTTAAAACGTCGTTAAGCATACCGGTTGAAACGCGCAAAGCGCCCTGCTCGTTAACGTATTTAATAAGCTCGAACAGCTTTTCCACCCTTTGGCCCGTTTTTGCCGAAACGAACATTATGGGCGCGTACGTCATATAAGAAAGGGCGATATTCACCTTTTCGGTAAACTTTTTCACCGTGGAATTATCCTTTTCTACGGTATCCCACTTGTTTACAACGACGATAGACGCCTTGCCCGCGTTGTGTGCAATGCCGGCAATACGCTCGTCCTGTTCGGTGATGCCTTCGTTTGCATCTATCATTATAAGGCAGACATCTGCCCTTTCAACAGCCATTTTGGCGCGCAAAACGCTGTATTTTTCTATATTATCGGATATTTTGCCCGCACGGCGTATGCCTGCCGTGTCGATAAAGGTAAATTTGCCGTATTCGTTATCCACGTCGCTGTCAACCGCATCGCGCGTTGTACCCGCAATGTCGGAAACTATCATGCGTTCTTGCCCTAAAACGTAGTTTATAATAGAGCTTTTGCCCGCATTAGGCTTGCCTATTACGGCAACCTTTATTCTGTCGGAATCGTCGTCGTCCTCGTCCTCGGGGGGAAGGTGCTCAAGCACGGCGTCTAAAAGGTCGCCCGTGCCCGTTCCGTGAACGGAGGAAAGCGCGATAGGGTCGCCAAGGCCCAGCTCGTAAAATTCGTAAAATTCAAGGGGAAGATGCCCGACGGAATCTATTTTATTTACACAAAGAACTATCGGCTTGTGCGATTTTTGAAGCATACGCGCAACGTCTCTGTCGTCAGCAGTAAGGCCTGCGCGCACGTCTGTCATAAATATGATAACGTCTGCCGTTTCGATAGCTATCTGCGCCTGATTGCGCATATGGCGCAATATTGCGTTATCCGTTTTCGGTTCGATACCGCCCGTATCGACCATAAGCATTTTTCTGCCGCACCATTCTGCTTCGTAATATATTCTGTCACGGGTAACGCCGGGCGTATCTTCAACTATTGATATCCTTTGCCCCGTTATTTTATTAAAAAGCGTGCTTTTGCCCACGTTTGGGCGGCCCACTATTGCAACGATAGGTTTTGCCATTTAAACCTCCATTTCCTTAATACAATATGTTTCTTATAAGCTCTGCCCCGTCTGATACAACGGGGGTTATCCGTACGCCGAGGATATCCTCTGCCTGCTGCAATGTCATACTGTCTAAAAACATATCACCCTCGCTTCTAAGCATAACGGACGGTATAAGCAACGTATCGCCAAGATCTGCATTTTCAAGCTGCCGGGTTAAGTCTTTACCTACTATAAGCCCTGCAACCGTTATATTTTTTCCAAAAAAATTATTTTCTATCTGATATACGTTTATCTTCGTATTTTTTGCTTGAAGCATTATGCGCTCGCAACACCATTTTATAAACGGATACGCCGCCCTTCCCGTTGCAACGGACAGCCTTCGCGGCTTTTCAAGGTCGTATTCGTTAAGGTAATCTGCCTCGCATTCAAACTCTGTTAAAAGCGACGTTATCATACCAACGCCGTTTTCTATCTGCGGATATCCCTCGTAAAACTCCTCTTCCGGCAGGGGTATCTGCGCGGTAAGATAAAACTCGTCCGACGGGAAAAACACGCGCTTGCCGTATTTTTCAAGGCATTCGTTGCCGAATTTTATCATGCTTTCAATAACATCGGCGGCGTCTTGCTTTTCAAAGGGCTGTATTTCTGCCAAGCCCTGCCTATGGTCGGTAAGCCCGCACGGAACGGCGGAAACGCTGTTTAACATGGGAATAAGCTTTACAAGGTCTTCCATGCTTCTTTGCAGCTCTTGCCCGTCGTTAACGCCCTTGCAAAGCACTAATTGCGCGTTCATTTGTATGCCGCCGTCGGCAAAACGCTTCATAATATCAAGTATTTTGCCCGCGTTTTTGTTTTTCATCATTTTAACGCGTAATTCGGGGTTGGTGGTATGAACCGATATGTTTATCGGTGACATACGCATTTTAATTATCCTGTCTATATCGCTGTTGCTTAAATTCGTGCAGGTGATATAGTTGCCCTGTAAAAAGGAAAGGCGGCTGTCGTCATCCTTGAAATACAAGGTTTCCCTGCAGCCCTTCGGCATCTGGTCGATAAAGCAAAACATACATTTGTTTCTGCACGTGCGCTTTTCATCCATAAGATACGTGGCAAATTCAAGCCCGATATCGTCGTAAACGCCTTTATTTATATCCACCTCGAACAGCTCTGCCCCGCGGTGTATAAGCAGGGTTATATGCCCCTCGGTAAGATAAAAACGGTAATCAAGCACGTCGTTTATCTCGTTACCCGATATGGATATTATAACGTCGCCCTTTAAAATGCCCGCCTTGTGCGCGATAGACCCTTTTTCTACGCTGCATACCGTAACCATTGCCGAATCACCCCCAATTAAACAGTAAAGGGATTGTAAAACACAACCCCTCCTCACCGTTATAATACTTACGCTTCTGTTTTGACTATTTCCTTACCGCCGTAAGTTCCGCATGTCATGCAGACTCTGTGCGACTTATTGAACGCACCGCATTTGGGGCATTTAGTCATACCGGGCAGGTCAAGACGCCATACGTTGGAACGTCTCTTATCTCTCCTTGCTTTGCTGACTTTCTTCTTAGGTACTGCCATTTCCCTACACCTCCTTGTATAATTAACAATTACTTACGTTATTCATAATCCGAAAGCAACGCTTTAAGCTTTGCCATGCGCGGGTCGCCGTCCGACTCGCAGGCGCAGTCGCCTTCGTTAAGATTTTTGCCGCATTTCGGGCAAAGGCCGCGGCAAGATTCGCCGCACAGCTCTTTTAAAGGAAACGACAGGAGAAATTCTTCGCATACTGCCGACGCAACGTCCACACATCCGCCGTCAATAAGGATAAAATCATCGTTTTCTTCGTTTGTCAACTGTACTGCAATACTTTTTTCAAAGCCGTGTTCGAACGTACGTGCCATTTTCTTCAAGCACCTTGCGCACAAAGTGCCGTATTCCACCGAGGATTGCACACGCATCGACATATAGCCGCCGTTGTTTTTTACCTCGCCTTTAACTGAAATATCACCTTTAAAGGTAACACCCCATTCCGTGAAATAGGAAAAGCCCTCATCCCCGTCGGCAGGTATCTGCATTTCGAAGGGAAGCGAATCGACCTCGCCGCATAAAATGCGCGTTATATCAAGCCGCATTGACCGAACCTCGCTTTAAAAATTGCCTTATCAAGCATAAATGCCCGACATAAAAGCCACGAAGTTTATTATATCTGCTTTAAAAGTATTTGTCAATAGGTAAGTGTAAAAAAAAATAAATATTTTGTAAATTTCACACGGATAATTCCGATTTCAGTTTTTCAAATATCTTTTTTTCACTGCGCGATATTTTCACCTGCGAAAGCCCCAGCACCTTTGCCGTTTGCTGTTGGGACATATCGCGGTAGTACCGCAGGTAAATTATGCTTTGCTCTGTTTCGGTTAATTTTTCAAGTGCATCTTTCAAAGCAATTTTGTCGCACAGAGATTCTATCCCGTCGGATTTATCGGGCAAAATATTTTCAAGCACTGCACCTTCGCCATCGCCTGCAGGCTCTGATAAAGAGTGCAGCGGATAGCACGCCTCAAGTGCGGATAATACCTCCTCCTCCGATGCTTGCGATAAGGCGGCAAGCTCGGATATTTTCGGCTCGCGGTTGTGTTCTTTTATAAACAGCTCGCGCTGCTTCATTGCGTGCACGCCAAGCTTTTTAACCCCGCGCGATACCTTTATTATTCCGTCGTCGCGCAGATACCGCCGTATCTCCCCGATAATAAGCGGCACAGCGTACGTAGAAAACACGGTACCGAATTGCTGCGAATAGCTTTTTACCGCCTTTATCATACCCATCGTGCCTATTTGCATAAGGTCGTCGTATTCAACGCCCCTGTCGTAAAATCGCAGAACGATGCTTTTTACAAGCCCCATATTAAGCTCTACGACTTGCCCCATAGCTTCTCTATCGCCGTTTTGCGCCTTGCTGATAAGCTGTGCGTTTAAAGAAAAATCACTTTGCCTGCCGTTATTTGCCGCCGACATAAAAAACTCCTTACGAAAATTTTTTAGCCATAAACACGCGCGTGCCTTTTCCGTTTTTTGAAAAAACCTTTATTTTATCAGTAAAGCTTTGCATAACGGAAAAACCCATACCGCTTCTTTCAGCCTTGTCGCCCGTTGTAAACAAGGGCTGCATTGCTTGGCAAACGTCTGCTATGCCGCAGCCCTTGTCCGTTACCTCTACCGTAACGGTGCGGTCGGAATAGACGCGTGCGTTTATGTATATTTTTCCGTTTTCGCCGTTTTTGTAGGCATGAACAACGCAGTTCGTTACCGCCTCGCTAACGGCGCATCGTATGTCGGCAAGCTCGTCAACGCGGGGGTCAAGCTGTGATACCAACGCGCTGATATACGCCCTGGCAAGCGATTCGTTTTTCGATATCGCCGCCATAACGACCCTTACTTCGTTTATCTTCTCTTTTTTCATTTGTATATCCTCGTTTTGTCTATTTAATGTTCAATATCTTGTCCATTCCCGCCATTTTCAATATCCGCAGTGCGCGCTCGTCCGTGCCGCAAACGGCAAACTCGCACCCCGATGCAAGACAGCGCGAATACCGCCCCATTATAAGCCCCAGGCCCGAGCTGTCCATAAAGCTCATGTTGGTAAGGTCCATTACCATTTTTTTGGGGTTGCAGGCGAAAAACTCGCCGTCTATCTCCTCGCGTACAGAAGATGCGGTGTGGTGGTCTATCTCACATTCGATAGCTACGCGCATTACCCCGTTTTCGTATTCGATACACAGGCCGTCCATTTTGTCCTCCGTTAATTTATTTCAAAAAAATAATATCATCTGCAATACGAAAAATCTGTCGCATACGGTCATTCTTATTGAATTTACAATTTGAACAAAATTCCGCGCTCATCAAAGCAACCGCGCAATGCGTTGCCATTTAAAGAAAAATATTATAAAATCGTTTCACACGGGTTAAATTTAATATTTTTCTTGACATTTTTGATTATTTGTTATATTATAATGAGGAAGAGTTGTCACTTATTAAAATTCAGGAGGATATTATGAAGAAAGTTATATCTCTTTTCATGGCAGTTGCCATGGTACTTTCCTTCTCTGCAATCACAGCAATGGCAGATGAAGAAAAATTCGCAACGATAGAAGCATTGCAGTTCGCAGAAGAGAAAGAGCCTGTTATCGACGGTTCGGTTTCTCTTACGGAATGGGGCACACCCACGCTTGAAAATGTTTCCTATCCCGAAAACACACAGACAGACATGAAAGCGGAAGGCGACATGGAATTTTCTATGTGGACCCGCTATAACTTCGAAGGCTTCTATCTGGCTATCACAACGCCCGATGAAGAGCATTGGAACAGCAACGTTGTTGCAGACCACAACAGCATCTGGAACGGCGACTGCTTGCAGGTTCGCCTTGATGCGTACGGCTGTACGGTTGACCAGGGCAAGGTTCCCACAGCAGACAGAAACGGTAACTGGAACTCTGCATACAACGAATTCGCATTTGCACTCGGCAACGACGGCAATACATACTCTTACAGCTGGCACGGCGTGGTTGACCATGAAGACCTTGCAGGCGGTAACGGCAGATACGTTGTTGCATACGACAAAGCAAAGCAGCTTACCACGTACGAATTGTTCATTCCGTGGGAAGTAATCCTTCAAACACCCCCGCACGTAAGCATGTCCGTTGGTTTCTCTATCTCCGTTAACGACGGTAGCGAAGCAGACGGCGGCGGATACAAAAACTGGCTTGAATGGGGCAGCGGCGTTATGAACGGCCGTGACGATAACATTTTCGGTTCTAACCGTCTTACGTTCGTTGAAACGCGCGCAACAGGCGGCAACGCACTTGTTGACCCCAATCCCGACGACGTTTTGGCAGACCTTATCGAAGTTACCGAAGATGCTTTCTTGATTCCCTTTGACGGCTACACCTTCACAACTTCCCAAGGCGTTACACCCACTATAAACGACGACGGCTCGCTTCACCTCGCAATTACGGGTGACGACCCTCAATTTACACTCGCGGTTGACTCTAAATACAAGATAAACGCAGCAGATTACCGCTACGTTGCACTTTACCTTAAAACGAACGATTACGGCTACGGCGAATTGTTCTTCTCTACAAGCCAATCCACGTCTATCTCGCAGGATTGCTCTATCCTTACAGAATATCAAGAGGTTGAAGGCGGTCAGGTAGTAGTTGCAGACTTCCAATACTTCGAAGGCTACGAATGGCAAGGCGATATTCTTAAATTCCGTTACGACCCCGTTGAATCCCCCGCAGATACACTTACAAGCGAAATGACTATCTACGGTATCGGCGTATTCAAGAACTTTGAAGATGCTGCTAACTTCAACATCGAAGGCGTTACGGTAGAGCTTGACCCCAACGCAAAGGTTCCCACATCAAGCGAAAGCGAAACACAAGCCCCCGGTGCAGACGACCCCGCAGACGAAACAGAAGCCCCCGCAGGTACAGACGCTGCAACGGGCGCATCAACAGATGCAAGCACCTCTGCAGATACTTCTGCAACGGGCGACAAGGCAGATAACAACTCTCCAACAGGTCTTATCATCGCTATAATCGTAGCGGTAGTTGCAGTTGTTGCAGTTGTTGTTGTGGTTATCCTTAAGAAGAAAAAGGCGTAATCGCTTTTAAACAAACTAAAAAATAGGGTGTTGCTTGCAACACCCTATTTGTATCAATAATTAAAGAAAGATAAAAAAATGGAAAACGGATACAGCTTCTTTGCCCTTTTGTTCAGGCAGAAATATATAAAGCGGTGGTCGCTTATGCGGTGTGCCGTAGAAGAAACACTTTCCCAGCACAGTATGGAATGTGCCGCCGTGGCGCACTGCCTGGCTTCTATCAACCGCGAGGTTTTCGGCGGTAACGCCGATGCAGAAAAGGCGGCAGTTTACGCGCTTTTTCACGATGCCTCCGAGGTTTTGTGCGGCGACCTTCCTTCCCCGGTAAAATATTCAGATTCAACGATGCGTTCTGTTTACGGCAAGATAGAACAAGCCTCTGCAGACGCACTTTTATCAAAGCTTCCCGAAGAATTAAAAAAGGTGTACGACGGCCCCGTGCGCGAGCAAACCGACGAATTGACCCTGCGCCTTGTAAAAACCGCAGATAAGCTGTGCGCCCTTATAAAATGCACCGAGGAATTAAAATGGGGGAACAACGAATTTGCCGCGGCAGAGAAAGCAACCCTTGAAACGATTAAAAAGTACGACAGCCCCGAGCTTCGCTACTTTTTGGAAAATTTCATGCCGTCGTTTTCGCTTTCATTGGACGAATTATGATAATAAACGAACAATTTTCACGAACGTCTGCCCTTATAGGCGAAGAAGCGCTTGAAAAGCTGCAAAAATCAAACGTGCTTCTGTTCGGCATCGGTGGGGTCGGATCTTACACGGCAGAAATGCTTGTACGCGCAGGCGTTGGAAGTATAACCGTGGTAGATAACGATACCGTTTGCCAATCAAACATAAACCGCCAGCTGTTTGCGCTTCATTCAACGGTTGGTATAAAAAAAACAGAAGCGGCAAGGCTTCGCCTTAAGGATATATCGCCAAGCTGTAACGTAACGGCTTTGCCATTGTTTTATAATAAGGATACGGAAAACGAAATAGATTTTTCAAAATACGACTACATTGCAGACGCTATCGACACGGTAAGCTCCAAGCTGTTGATAATACAACGCGCAAAAGCGCTTGATATCCCCGTTATAAGCTGCATGGGTACGGGTAACAAGCTTGACCCGTCGGCATTTAAAGTGGCAGATATATATAAAACCTCCGTTTGCCCGTTGGCAAGGGTAATGCGCAGAGAGCTTAAAGCCCGCAACATATCATCACTTAACGTCGTTTATTCCGAAGAAGTGCCGTCAACAAGCGGCATTCCTACGGAAAACGGAAAAACAACGCCCGCAAGCATCAGCTTCGTGCCGTCAAGTGCGGGAATACTTATGGCAAGTCGGATAATTAAAGACCTTATTGCACGGTAATTTGATACGCTTATTAAAAATTTTTGCATTTTTTAATAATATCCTTAAGCTTGATAACGATAGTCATAACCACCGTCTAAGCCGGCGGCTTGCTTAACCCTATAAGGGCGTGTTGCCGGCGTGGCTTAAGCGCACCGAAGCATTTGGCACTTGCAAACGGCGCCCTGCCCCACAGATGTGGCAATTCAAAGCCTTCCTCAAAGAGGAAGGGGGACCCGCAACGCGGCGGAATTACTAATCGGCAATAGCCTCTGCCGAACCGCCTGCAGGTGGTTTTTGGTAAATAAAAAAGCCTCGTTGGGATTTCTCTGTTGTTCTTGACGGAGAATTTGCGAACACAAAATATCGGCAGAGAAAACACTTGTTTTCTCTGCCGATTTGTGTTATGGTTGAGTTACAATAGGGACAAAAATAATTTTGTTACAAATACTTGTAAAAACCCCAAAAGTGTGATATACTAATTAAGCCAAACAAATCGAATAATCAGAAAATGGTGTAGTTCCTTTTTTATTGGGGATATTATCCCCTTTTTTCTGCATCCTAATTTTTGAATTTGGTAAAAATGCAAATTCCACAAGTTAGGGTGTGAAGCTACTTCCATTCTGATTTTGATTTGTTTGGCGACAATCGGGGTTTGCATTTTTCGGTGCGATGACTTCGGTTGTCGCACTTTTTTGTTTTTAATTTATATAAAGAAGGAGGTGGAATTGATGAAAAAAGTCTTTGGTTCTGGTTGGATGCGGTTTATATTGGTGCTTATAGTATATGTCTGCTATTTTTTTCTTGTACTACCCTACATAATGAATAATATCAGTATTACGTCAAGCAATCCGGTTTTTGGCGTATGTGAATTTATTGTATTGGCACTTTGCGTAATAGGATTTATTTGCGGATGGAAATCTGTCCGTAACATTGACACATCAGCGGGCATATTTATGGTAGTAATAAAAGTGCTTTTAGCTGCATGGCTCGGTTTGATTGTGTTACCCTTTGTAATAGCAAGCATTCCTTATAAAATGTGTCACCGAAACGACATTGCGGAAGAATGATTATGTCTTACCCAAAAATCTAAGAATCGCTCTAAAGTTAGGCGAAAAATTAACTCTAAACTATTAACTGTTAGGCAAGGCAGGAATAACCGTCATACTTTCGGCAGTTTTACTGCTTAAAAACAAAGTTTTTAACAGAGTTTCCTATGGTATGGTTTTCAATGTGTCGGTATGATTTTTATCATACCATCAAAAATAGAGTTATCTCGTAATATCGGGATAACTCTTTTATTATATATAACTTGAAAACAACAGTACCTCAGTCTGCATTCGCTCGACATCTTCCTTTCAGATGGTGCCTATCGCTGCGGCGGAATTACTAATCGGCAATAGCCTCTGCCGAACCGCCTGCAGGTGGTTTTTGGTAAATAAAAAAGCCTCGTTGGGATTATAACGAGGCTTCTGTTTTTATGCGTTTGATTATACACAGATTAAACAGGCAATAGAAAGCGTGATACCCATCGGGCATCACGCTGTTTTCTATCCGGTTTACTTTTACAAGCGAAATTATTTAATTTCAACAGTAGCGCCGGCTTCTGTAAGCTTTGCTTTGTATTCTTCAGCAGTTGCTTTGTCAACGCCTTCTTTAAGTGTTTTGGGAGCGCCTTCAACGATGTCTTTCGCTTCTTTAAGGCCAAGACCTGTAAGTTCGCGAACAACCTTGATAACGCCAAGCTTAGAAGAACCGAAGGATGCAAGAACTACATCAAATTCAGTCTTTTCTTCTGCTGCTGCTGCGCCTGCTGCGGGTGCTGCACCTGCTGCTGCAACGGGAGCTGCTGCTGTTACGCCATATTTTTCTTCCAAACCTTTAACAAGGTCAGCAAGTTCGAGAATTGTAAGAGAATCAATCTCTTCAAGAATTTTTTCGATTTTTTCGTTTGCCATTTTTGATACTACCTTTCGTATTTTTTTCAATAATTTTTAACTCACGCAGGGGTCCTGCAAGAGTATATGCAGCGGCTTACGCCTCTGCTGCGGGTGCTGCTTCTTCTGCAGCTTCTTCTGCAGGTGCGCCTTCGCCATTCTTGTCGATGATCGCCTGAAGCACGTATGCCAAGTTGAACAAGGGAGAACGAACGCTGCCCATGATCTTTGCAATAAGTGTTTCTTTGGAAGGGATATCAGCAAGGGCCATGATACCTGCTTTATCAAGAATTTCGCCATCAACAAATCCGGCTTTTATGTCGAAAGTTTCAACCTTTTCGGCATATTTCTTGAGAACCTTGGCAGGTGCAACGGGGTCCTTCTGGCTGATAGCAACAGCCGTCATTCCCTCTAAAACATCGCCAAGCTGAGCGTAGCCTGCTTTTTCAGCAGCCATTTTCGTCATCGTGTTTTTGATAACGGAATAGTCAACGCCTGCCTCTCTCAATTCAGCTCTCATCTTTGTATCGTCTTCAACGGTAATGCCCGCATATGTTACGATAACGCAAGAAGAAGCGGATTGAAGCTTTTCGGCAAGGTCTGCAACTATCTGCTGTTTTGCGGCCTTGATTTTTTCGCTTGCCATCGTAGTTTACCTCCGTTTTGGTATGTCTTCCGAAAACAGAAAACGCTTTCTTTTCAGCACCGAAAAGAAAGCGTAAAAATACAAAAAGTATATACCGTTTTCCCCTCGGCAGGAAAGCTTTCGCTTTTACCGAAACCTGCTGTCTTCGGATTAACAAAAGCATTGTATCACCAAAAACCCATTTTGTCAAGTGAAAAACGTATTATTTACAATTTATTTATAATATCTGATATTTGCTATCACCCTGCCCAATATTGCCACCTCTTTTGCGATAATGGGGCGCATGGTGCTGTTTTCGGGCTGCAAGCGTATATGGTCTTTTTCTTTATAAAAGGTTTTTACGGTTGCCTCGTCTTCTATAAGGGCAACTACTATCTGCCCGTCTTCCGCGCAGGGGGTCTTATCAACTATAACGTAATCCCCATCCATAATACCTGCTTCTATCATGCTTTCGCCCGAAACTCGCAAAGCAAAAACGTTGCTTTGCAATATGCCGTGCGGAAGCTGAACGGATAAAAAGCCCTCGTAATTTTCCTGTGCCAAAATAGGAAGCCCGGCGGCAACCCTACCCACGATAGGCACGCACGGCGTACCCTTGTCGCCTATGCGAAGGGTGCGGCTTTTGCCCTGCTCTTTCTGGATGTAGCCCTTATCCTCAAGCCGCTGCAAATACATATGAACGGTAGAAGTGCTTTTTATACCGCTTGCCTTACTTATATCCCTTACACTGGGGGAATACCCTTCTTTGTTTATCGTTTCAACTATATAATCGTATATAGCCTGTTCTTTTTTCGTAAGCGCCGCCATACAAGTACCTCTTTTTCCGCTTCACCAATGGTGAACAAATGTTCTTTACATCATTGTACCATATAAAAATGAACAAATAAAGAAAAAACAGAACAAATATTCGTTTTTCTTTTGTTTTTATCACTTTTTGCGCTTTTTCGCGTATATTTACAAAAAACGCAATAAAAAAGACAAATCCCAACGGCACGTAAGCACCGTTGGGAATTTTATCGTTTAAATAAGCCTATCAGATCTCTTCTGCTTCTTCTTCAACTTCGCAATCGTCGCATCCGCAGCAAGCACAGATATCTTCATCATCAATATCAAGCTCGTCAAGGTCGTCGAAAAGTGAAGCTTCTTTTTCAGCTTGCGCACATTTCAGCTTCTTAACGATAAGAAGCGCTGCAACTGCAACACCGAGAATAGCGAAAATAAGAACTACAACTTTTATAGCGGTTGATGTTTCTTTTGACATAACGATTTCTCCTTTTCTATATAAAAACATTCAAATTTCTTTCTGTTTATATTATACACGAAAACTGCCTGTTTAGTCAATAGTGTAATGTTGCGTTTTTTAATATTTATATTAAATATTTGTAAAATCGCGTCACTTTGATTGGCTTTTTCGGTACGCCTTTATTATCGGTATTTCAAGCACTCGTTTGGATTTCGTTAAAATATCAGTCTTGTCTTTTATCGGGTCAACAAGAATGGTGCGTATATTCGCGCCCTTGCCGGCAAAAACGTCTGTAAACACCTGGTCGCCAAGCATGCAGGCGTTTTCTGACGGTACGCCCATTTCTTCAAGCGCGCGCAAAACGTTCTTTTTAAAAGGCTTTTTTGCCTTTCCCACGGCGAAAAACCGCAGTTCTTCATTAAACACCTCAACACGCTTTACGGTATTGTTCGAAACGAACGAAACGGCTATGCCCTTTTCTTTCAGGGCGGTTATCCATTCAAGCAGCTTCGCCGTTGGCTTTTCGTCGTCGTATGTAACAAGCGTATTATCTATATCAGAAACAATGGCGCGTATATTTTTGCCTATTAAAAAATCGGGGGTTATTTCTTCAAATTTATGAAAATAGTAGTCGGGGGCGAATTTTTCTAACATATTCTTCCTCTTTTGATATTTTAATAAATATATCATAATTTCGGCACAAAAGCAACAAAGTGCAGGTGAAATTTGCAAATTAACAAAAAATTCATGTAATACGCGTTCAAATCTTAAACTTGAAAATTCAAAATATATATTGGTACGCATCTGTCAATTAAAGCGTACCGTCTTTCGGAAAGGAATCACCAAAATGAAACTTATTATTGCAATAGTCCCCAACGACGACGGCGCAGTCGTAACCGACGCCCTTACGCAGGCAGGCTTTTTTATAACGAAATTATCAACCGTTGGCGGCTTTTTGTCTATCGGCAATACAACGCTTCTTATCGGCACAAGCGAAGAAAAAATACCCGAAATAAAAAAAATATTAAAAGAAAGCTGTAAAAGCAAAGCACAGATAAACCCCGCGCTTGCTTCATTCATTACGAATGCAGAATCTTTAAAAGACGATACTTCCGGCGCGGTAATGTTCGTTATCAACGTTGAATCGTTTGATAGGATATAATCGGCGTTTTATATCACGCGTATTTTCCCGAAAGTATCTTTTCCACGTTTTCAGGCTCGGTAAGCCAATCAAGTGAAAAGGTGTACTTGTTGTTTTTCTTTTTGCCGCTTAAAAAGTCGCTGTTTTGCACGGCTTGAAAAAACTCCTCTTCTGTGGTTTTTCCAAGTGCCTTGTAAAATCGGGCGGCTTTTTCTTCCGAAAATTGCTCTGCCATAGGGAAATTTTCGCATATATCGTTGTAAAGCGAAACGGTATTTTCCGCTTTTTTTCTTAACTCTGTAACAGAAATATGCTTTTTGCCGTTGTTTTGATTTCTTTCAACGGTTTTTTTGTATTTTTCGTTGTCAAAATCTATCTGTTCTTTGATAAGCGCATATACTGCTTTAGCCGTACGCGATTTCGGCAGGTCTGCCTGCCCCGTGCAAACGTATGAAAAAACACTGCGTATTACCTGCGCCAGCTCTGTATCGGAAAGCATGTCTATATATTGCGAATACCTGTTGTACAGCACGAATGAATTGCGCCCCATTTTACCCCCAAGCCCTTTATTGCCTATATTATACCACAAAAAACCGAAAAAGTCAACAGATTTTCGAACAAATGTTCTTTTAGCGTCATTGTGGATTTCTTGTGGACAAAAAGTGGATTAAATGTGGAAAACGTTGTGGATAACTGCCGTGCGGCTGCACTCAGTATCAGCTTCAGCTTCATATTCAGTATCAGATACAGAATCAAGAATCAGTATCAAGCATCAAGTATCACAAACCCAAAATAACCCAAGGCAACCCAAAATAACCCAGTGGGTTTTGGTATTAAATATTGCAAACAAACGTTTGTGTTTTCGGTTGACTTATTGCCAAAAGCATGGTATAATTTTAAGGTAAATAACGAAGAAAGCGGTAACAGATATGAAAGGTCGCCCCTTGGCAGACAGAATGCGCCCAACGGAATTTGACGATATCGTAGGGCAAAGCCATTTATTCGGCAAAAACGGCGCTTTACGCCGAATGGTAGAATCGGGCCATATGGCAAATATGATATTTTTCGGCCCGCCCGGAACGGGTAAAACAACCTGCGCAAACATTATTGCCAAGCGTTCCGGCATGACTATGTACAAGCTTAACGCAACGACGGCGTCCCTTACAGACGTGCGCGACATAGCCGAGCAAACACAAAGCGTTATCGGCCAAGGCGGAATATTGCTTTACCTTGACGAAATACAGTATTTCAACAAAAAACAGCAGCAGTCACTGCTGGAATATATTGAAGACGGCAGAATAACCCTTATCGCTTCAACCGCAGAAAACCCGTTTTTCTCTGTTTACGGCGCGGTAATATCGCGAAGCGCGGTGTTCGAATTCAAGCCCGTAACACCGAAGGAATGCGTGCCCCGTTTGCTTAAAGCGGTGGATATATTAAACGACGACAACAAAAAAAACATCGCCTTTAACGAAGAAACAGCAGAATATATTGCACGCGTTTGCAGCGGTGACGTGCGCCGTTGCATCACCATGCTTGAGCATATATATTACGGTGCAGATACGGTTATCACTAAAGAGCTGGCAGACCAATTTATTCCCGATGCTATGCGCGGCCAAGGCGCTTTTTCTAAAGACGGCGACAGCCATTACGACCTTCTTTCCGCTTTGCAGAAATCCATTCGCGGCTCTGATGCTGACGCTTCGATATTCTATTTGGCAAAGCTTCTTTCCGCAGGCGAGCTGTTAAGCGTTATACGAAGGCTTTCGGTTATCGCATCTGAAGATATAGGCGCGGCGTATCCGATGGCGGCCGCAATAACCTACGCGTGTTGCCGGCAGGCGTTGTCGCTTGGCTTGCCCGAGGCGCGCATACCGCTTGCAAATTGCGTTATCAATCTGGCAACTGCACCAAAATCGGCAAGCGCGTATATGGCGTACGACGCAGCAGCCGCCGACATAGCAAAGGGTAAGGGCAAAAGCATTCCCTCGCATCTGCTTGACAGCCATTACGCGGGCGCATCATCTATCGGGCACGGTGACGGATATAAATATCCGCACGCCTATGAAAACGACTATGTCGCCCAGCAATACCTGCCGGACGACATAAAAAACACAGTATATTACACCTACGGCGCAAACAAGACGGAACAAACCGCCAAGGCGTATTGGGATAAGATAAAATCTTAAGCCTTATACCCGGTAGATGACAGCAGAATATCAAAATTTCCGCCGATGTTATCGGAATTTAAAATAATCTCTTTATGGCACGCTTGTCTGTATATGGGCAAGCGTGTTTTATACATTTGTTCAAGGTTTTTAGACAGCGGCCGCCCGTCGGTAGGCAAAGCGGAAATATCGCGCTGCATAAATACTACAAGCGAATTACCGCGCAAAAACGTTTGGTTCTTCTCTCTTAATACCGCGCCGCCGCCAACGGCGATAACAGCACCTTTTTTTTGCGATACCTCGGCAATTATTCTGCTTTCGGCATCGCGGAAATATTCCTCTCCATGAAGGGCAAAAATTTCGGGTATAGAGGTTTTTTCGCTTTCTTCTATAAGGGCGTCCGTATCGTAAAAATCGCGCTTAAGCTTTTCTGCAAGCAGCTTGCCCAACGTGGATTTACCGCACCCGGGCATACCGATAAGCACGATATTTTTCACGCTTTGCACCACTTCTTTTTCCGCATTTGCCATTTCTTCCTCGGTAAAGGTACAGCCGCGGAAATGCTCTGCCGCGCGAAAACCCTGCCTTACAAGCATAGATATACCGCCGCACGCCTTTATGCCCCTTTTCTGTGCCGATTGAACCAATACGGTGTTTAAGGGGTTAAAAATCAAGTCGGCAACGCCTTGAAGATTTGGAAAAAGCGATATATCAACGGGGCACATATCCGTTTTATCGGGATACATTCCCACGGGGGTAGTGTTAACTATAACGGCGGCATCTGCGTGCAAATGCAGGTTAGAATAGTTGTTTTCGCCCGTGCGCGAAACGATTATTATTTGTTCTGCACCCATATCCTCAAGAACGGTGCGCGCCGTTAAAGACGAACCGCCGCTTCCCAATACAAGCGCCTTTTTTCCCTTTGCATCAATACCGCATGCCTTCATCATCGAAAACAGACCGTAATAATCCGTATTATCGCCGAAAAGCCTGCCGTCTGCCATTTTAACAACGGTGTTAACGCACCCTATGCGTTGTGCCAATGGCGATAAAACGTCGCAATACTTAAACGCCTCTGTTTTATACGGTATGGTAACGTTTATACCCTTAAAATCGCGTTTTTCAAAAAATTCGTTTAATTCTTCGGGCTCTAACTCTTTCAATTCGTACGGTTGACAGCCCGTTTTTTCATGTATCAAGGGTGACAAGCTATGCGGCAGCTTGCGCCCTATAAGGCCGTATATCATATTAAAAACACCTTTCAAAAGATAGCAAAATTGTATCACAAAGCAAAGCATTTGTCAATATCATCAGCGCTTGCAAAAAGAAACTACGCAAGCACAAGCGTGCACAGCCGCCCTGCGGCTTGCTTAACCCTATAAGGGCGTGTTACCGGCGGGGCTTAAAGCCCACCGAAGCATTTGACACTTGCAAACGGTGCCCTGCCGCCACAGATGTGGCAATTCAAAGCCTTCCTCAAAGAGGAAGGGAAACCGCAACGCGGTGGAAGAAGCCTGCATTACAGTCCCGTTTTGCTGAATTTTATCATTACGAACTGTACTTCAGTCTGCATTCGCTCGACAGCTTCCTTTCAGAAGGTGCCTATCGCTGCGGCGGAATTACTCATCACCAAAAGCCTCTATCTGATCACCTGCTAAGCAGGTGGTTTTCGTTATACAAAAAAATCGGCAGAACACCGTTCTGCCGATTTTATTTTTACATCAGTTTGAACCAAACGATACGTCTATGGTGTGGTAGCACGCCATTTCGTATCCATCGCCGAGGCCCGCTTCTTCAGGGGTCATGGCGCAGGTTGTTTCCGTATCTGTGTTGAACAAGCCAAGCACGTCGATAAGGTCGCTTATCGTAGGGTCCATACACGTTGTAGAAATAGATTTGTTTATCTGAAATCTTTCAGCGTGAAGCGTGGGCTTAGAATATGCCTTTTTAGTTGTCATCATCTTTGCCCTCCTTTAATTTACCTTTATTGCCGCCGTACGCATTTCTTCAGACAATCTGTTATCGCCGTCTTGAACCGTTACAGCGTATTGGTAAGTGCCTGCTTCTTCAGGCGCGTTTATAGTTACTGTGAATATCTTGTATTCGCCCAAGGTTTTAACGCTTTGAACCGTGCTTTCCACAAATTCGCCGCTTGCATCTTTTACAAATACCCTATCTGCATTTGCAGAAGCAACGATATTCAATTTAATGGTTTCCCCTGCTATTGCCGACGGTGAAGCCGTTACAGTTTTTACAAACAGATCGCCGTTGTATGCCAAAGCATATGCGGAAATATCGATCATATTTTCATATACTGTTCTTGTTACTTCAGTTGTGGCAGCGTTTGCAGTTTCCTCTGTTGTTATAAGTGTGGAGAGGTTTGTGCAAAGCTCGTATCCGTTCATCTTGAACGACGTAAGACTGATTACGCCATCAACGTAGTTATTCTTTACATCGTCTGCACAGCCAATGGTTACAACGTAGTAAGTAGAATCGTTAACTGTTACCGCAGGACATTCTGTAACGGATATCGGGAAATACATTGCCGTATAGCTTAATACGGGGGCAACTGCTGCACCGTCTGTCGTTGCATAGGTAAGCAACGTGCCGGTTGAATTTTCGCCCAACATCTTCGCTTCTATCTGGAACGTTCTTGAAGCGGGATATGCATTATTTGAAGTAAGCGTAGCTTCTTTAAGCAAGAAGGTTATCGCGCTGTTTTTATCAAGATATATTTCGTTGTTAGGACCAACGGAAGCATACGTAAGTGCTGATTCGTCGCTCTTTGTGCCAACAGGCGCATCGTAAAGTCCGCCAAGGCCCTTGCCTACGTGTTCAACAAGTGCGCTGTTGGTACCTGCTTTGGCAATAACGTTGCCTTTTGCATCAACCTCTACCTTGGAAATGATAATTTTATCATCAAGGATGTTGTTGCGTATTTCGTTAAACGACGTATATCTTTCAGTTGCAAGATAATCGCCCACTTCAGCGTTTGGTAAAGAAGCTGAAGGATCCATGGGGTTGAATATCCTTATACCGTCAAGATAGAACAACGGTGAAGCACCCGACGCAGACGGGATTGCATAAACGTGAACGGTATATGTGCCGTACGTTGGCGTTTCAAAGTCGATAACGGGTATCTGGTGAAGCTGGCCGTTCGTATATTTCGTCATTACGGTCTTTCTTTGCACCAGTTCATCACTTGAATTATAAACCTCTACCATAAACGTTGCCGTATAAAGGTTAGTATAGCTGATAAGCTCGAAGCCCGTACCGCTAAACGTAAAGTTTACTACAGAACGATCAGTACCCTCTTTACCCATATAAGAGGAATAGTACGAGTTAGCGTCGTCTTTGCTACCGCCAACGTTAAGGAACAATACGCTGTTGTTACTGAAGGCGTAGTTGTTACCCTTGCCGTCAAATCCGCCTGTACCCGTTCCCTCTAAGGTGTAAAGCTTTTTAAACCATTTGCTGTAATATTCCGCAGGGATTGCGTCGTTGTTTGTTTTAAGATCTTCATTATATGCAGGGTCGTATCCGTATTGAAGCGATTGGTCTGCAGATTGGCAGTATTTTGCAACGGGCTTGCCATCATTCAACGCTATACCGTTGCCGTAATACGTTACGCCGTATGTGTCATTTGTCTTTATGGAGTCGATGTATTCTTCATAATACATTACAGAAGCGGGTCGCATGGAGATTTTTTTCCACATTACGATACCCATTGTTACCGTATAGGGTTTGGGTTCAGTTGAACTATGGTCTTCGGAAACGCCGAACTTCAAGTAAACTTCATCTGCTTTTTCGATGAATTTATTCGGTGTGTAGGTGAAATTATATCCGGTTGCGGCATCGCCCGATATTGCGCTGAAATCGCCCTGGCCGTTCGAGCCACTTGTTGCATTCAAACCGCTTACCTCACCCTCCGAATCACAATATCCGAAAGTTTTCCAGGTTGTGGATCCATTTTCATCCAACGCCAAGGTATCGTCAGCGCAGACATTGCCCACTATCTTACCGTCACCACTTGTAGAAAGGGCAACCGGCAGACCGTAGTCGATTTCAAAATGTACGTCTTCTACATCATATACGTAAACCGCAACGGAATACTTATACGTTGTATTTTCCTTAACCGTACCGCCTGAATCCTTAACGGTGGTTGTAATATTGTAGTCAAACATATACATTCCGACATTCGGGAACGATACGGTGAATTTATAAGCGCTGATTTTCGAACCACTCGCCAACGTTACCGTAGCGCCTGTGTCCGTAGCGCTGTTTGCAATATACGCTGCTGTTGCGGTAAACGTATATTTTTCATCTTCAACAGTGGCCGTACCGCTGCTGTAATACGAGAACGGATAAGTACCGAGGTACTCGCCGTCGGCAAACAGTTGATTCATCGTAAAGCTTCTTTCGTGGCCTGCCCAGAGATATATTTTATCGTTTGCAACGATAACAAGGAACGTGTCGTTTTTAACAAGTGGCTCGTACGTGCCGACAGGTGTTATTACGTTTGCCACCACCGTAACCGTATTACGGAACGCACCTTGCTGTACTTGCGCCTCGGTAAGGACGTGTTTTATACCGATTATTTCTATTTTATCCCCGTAAGACATACCGTAGTTGACAGTATCCGCCACTTGATCGGGGAACAGCTTACCTGTAAGTATTTCCTTAAGTTTAGCTTCGTCAAGGTCTAGTACGCCGGGGTCGTCAGAGTTTGCCTGATAGGTATATACGTTGTAATTGCCCGTAGGCTCGCCCTCGGAATCCAATATAGCGTCGTACGTTTTAACCGTGATATTGTTTATATTTGCATGGGTATTCCAGCTTAAGGTATCGTAACCTAAATGAATACCGATTGCAGGGTCGTCAAACGAAAGGTGAACAAGCGTTTTATCGCTTTTTTTCGTATTTTCAAGCATGAAGTTGTAGTCAACAGGCTCTGTTTCGGAAACCTGTGCACCGTATTGCAGATTCTTGCCGGATTGCGAAGCAGTTTTTTCAACCTCAATATCAGGGTTTACGATTTTAATGTTCGTTAATATCTGGAAGTTAGAACCAAAGCCGTGGCGTTCTGCCTGGAAGAACGAGAAGTCGTACGTTTCGCCATCTACCAAGCCGAGGTCCTCAGCCATGGAGTTAAGATTTATCGTGTAGCCCGAGCGAACGTGCGCACCGCCAAGGTCAAGTGCAAGCTTGTTGTTTATAAACAGGTAAACGTCGTCGTCCCCAAGGAACGTGAAGAAAAGGTTTTCAGATTTCTTGTACGTAAACTGGCCCTTGCCCTCGATGGTAGAGTTGTAGTTTACGCCGCTTTTATAAAATTGGTCGTAAAAATGTGCGTTGGCCTTGTCGCTCGTTACACCTGCCAAAGTATCCCAGTTTGATACTTTATACCAGTTTTTAAACTCTTTGCCTGCCGCATCTTTCGTGGTAAACGAATAATAATCGTTTTTGTTATTTGCCAGGTTACCAAGTGAGATATAGTACGGCGAATGCGTTGTGCCGTATCCGCTGATGAAGTTTGTTAAAAACCTGTTTGCCGACGTCGTTCCCGCTATGTTGTTGGGGTCGGGGTTAACCGCCATCCAAACCTCGTTTTTGGTTTGCGTGTTGTAAATAATACCTAAACCGTCTTTCTGAATATCGGAATATACCGTATTGGTGTAGGAAGAGCCGAACATATACGCATCTACACCGCTACTTGTTTTAAAAGGAATAAGGCCGATGTTACTGTATTGGTACGTATTTCTGCCGTAGCCGTTATCTTCATACGAATTCCACATATTATTCAATAAATAATACGCAGCATCCGTACAGGTTCTGATATTTTTAAGCGTTATATCGCCCTCGTCTTGAACCTTTTCTAACGTTTCGTCATATCCGCCAACGATGAAAGCATCCGTGGTTGAATCATTATAACGTTTTATTTTATAGCGAAGGTATTGCGCCAAATCAAAGCAGGTATCACCGTTTGTAGCTTCAAGGTCGTAATACTGAAGGTCTTTCATGTCTATCTTGTCGCCCGCAAGCGCAGAATAGTTACGAGAACCGTCGGCGTTTTCGTACGGTATCATCAGCGCCAACGAAAGAACGCGTGCGATGAATCTAACCGTTACTTCCTTATAACGTATTTTGCCATTGACAAGCTCAGGCTCTACAAGGCCTATATGCCAACCGCCTGCCTCGTACGTACTACCATTTTTAATATGAGTATTAAAGTTACCGCCGTAAATATTTTGGGTTCCCGTAAGATACGATATTCCAACCGTAGCTTCTCCTAATCCGGCTTGTATTTCGGCAGCTTTAGTACCTTTGCTTGCTGCAATATCACTCCATATATATTCATACGCTCTGCCGTCTATAACCGATCTTGGAACGGTACCGTTGATAGCGGTAAATTGCACCATGGTAAACGCTTCGTGTATAAAGTTGTAACCGTTGGTGTATTTGTTGATGTAATCACCCGGATTAGAACTGTTGCTTCTGTTAACGTTCCAATACTCTGCACCTAAAATGCCGGAGGAGTTAATTGAGTTAGCCGTAGCATCCGGATGGAAGAAGGTTATATAGTCAACGTCAAGCACTGCACCGTTGGGAAGCTTGGTATAAATATCAAACAAATACCATTCGAAATTCGTACCAAGGTCGATAACCAACGTATGCCATGTGCCGTCGGCATCTATTCTTACTGATCTTTCGGCTTGATTGTTGATGGGCGGCGTAGCCGTATCGCCCGATACCGTATAAAATTGGAATGTTAATTTATTTTGAATGTAAGTACCGCTGCTGTTCGTTGCGGGGAAATTGCTTGCGCGGTATCTTATCTGAACGTATCGAATCTTTTTACCGTTAGCACCAAAATCAAGCCGCGAAGACGATGCATTTTCCACATACGTATAGTCGTACAGGTTTACAACGGCGTTAGCCTTTTGCGCAATGTATTTTGTATAGTGGTTCTTGATTTTACCGTCATAAAAGGGACGTGCAAGAACGTCTTGGCATTCGGTTTTTGTTACGACAGTATCCGTGGTTCCGTTGCTAGTCGTGACCGTTTTAAAGCCTTCGTCATAATCGTTGGCATTTGCAAGCTCTACCGAGCCGTTGCCCGATACTCTTTCATATGCGCGGAAGTTATTCACCTCAGCTTCGGTTAAAAGTATTACCTCGGCAATATCAATAGTATCGCCCTGCGCACCGCCCCTGAAATACAAGCCGAAGTTGTTTATATCCGTGCCTGCAGTATAACCGGCAAACCTGCCGAGAAGCCAGTGCCATTTACCGTCGGTAATTAAATTACCGTTAGAAAAAAGGTCTTGTGCTTGATAAGTACCAAATCCGTCAGAACCTCTTATCATACACATAGTAACCGATGCCGTCGTTTTATATCTGATAGCAACTACGGCGTTTTGGTCGCCGCCGTACGTGGTCTTTTGGTTACGGTCTTCCTGGTTCGTGCCAACCCTTATACCAAACGGTTGGGCAGCTGCAGCCGTAATTCTTGCATACAGCATGCCGTTTGAATCAACGCCGAAGTACGATGCGGGGTTGTCTGTATGCACAGTTACTGTGCTGACATCATACGTTTTGTCGGTGCTGTTTTTAGCAACTATTTCTTGTTTATTAAGCTGCTTCGGCGGGTTTACAAGATAAATGCCTGCTACCGTAACCTTTGCATTTGCATCTGTCGTCCAGTCAAATCTTAATTTGTTTATTACCTGCTTGTTTGTAAAAGGAATTTCGATAAACGCAACGTTCCAGCCCGATGCGCCCGTTGTGCTTGACAAAGTCGAACCCGCGGTTGCGCTGTATTTTTTCGTTATGGTATTCGAACCGTAATCGTTTGTACTTGCGCCCCAAAATATATTGTAGCTGGAATTTATCATCTCAGTATCAGGATTTTTATATACCATCGCCAAAAAACGGTATGCGCTGTGCGCATAGTCACTTCTGTAAGTAAACGAATCCAGCGTAAAGTTCAGCTGCGGGTCTATAACGCCATCGTTATTATTATCGTCAGCCGTTAATATCATGCTGCCGTTAACCTGATAAGAAACATCGGTATCGGAAGCTGAAATACCCGACAACCTTTTTGAAACGTACGCCTGGCCGAATCCGCCCGTGGCGCTGTTTGCCCCCTTTTCAAGCTGGTTGCCCGTGCTGGGGGTAATTGCAGGCGCGTAATTGGTTGCAATACTGCTTGCACTGGCAGCCGAGTTATTATTGTTGTTGTACTCGAACAAGATACCGTCACTCTTAAAGTCGCGAACAGTTACGGGAAGATATATAGCATCTGCCAATACGTCTGTTTCCGCCAACAAAGAAGTGCCGTCATCGTTCGCAGTTTCAGCTGCCCAGGTTGAAAGCGGCAAAACCGAAACCACCATAAGGACTGCTAAAAAGAATGATAAGCTTCTCTTTTTCATGTTTCCTCCAAAAATTTATAATGAATTGAGATAATGTGCCTTAAAATCGTGTCGTTGCGTTATTTTGATAGATATTTTATAATATATACCCGCCTTTATCATACACCAACTTAAAGTCTTTTGTCAACAACTATTTTGTGTTTTTTCTGTAAAGGGTGGTGCTTTTCACTTTATTTTTACATTTTGATAACTGAAAATTAAAAAAGCTTGCCCATTTTTCTTCTTCATCTTTCCCTTATAGTCATTTTGCAAAATTTACCTTTTTTTATTTTGTCACTATTGCATAAAAAAGCCTATTGTATATGAATAAACTTTAAATCAACCCTTTGGCGCTTTCACACTGCTTTTGTACCTATAAAAAATTATGCCGATTATTATTACGCGCGATAAATATTTTACATTATTATTAGCATTTGCACAAAGCGGCGCACTTTTTTCGCAGTCTTCCGCCGTAATCAAAAGCGCGCACCGGCGGTAATTGTAAACTTTTTAAATCCGCACTTGACAAATCCCCCAATACTGTTATAATTGTAATAACCGAATAAAATGCTATGATAAGAAGAAGTACGCAAAACCTCTTGGTGCAGAGATGGGTACGCTTGGTGAAAGTATCCTCCAATGTTTTTCGGAAGTAGTCTTGGAGCAGCGGCGAGAAAGGCTTTTGCCAAGTAGATGCCGACGGGGGCGCAGCCGTAAAGGTGCGCGGCGGCTTTTTGGCTGCATAAGGCGTAAGGGTAACACCCTTTTGCAAAATTAGGTGGTAACACGGGAAGCCCCCGTCCTAATACGGACGGGGGCATTATTTTTTATCAGTTTTCCGAAAATTCAGAAAGGCAAGGTTTCACAAATGAAAGAAATCGAAAAAACGTATAACCCCGCCGACGTTGAAGACAGGTTATACAAATCCTGGTGCGAGGGCGGCTATTTCACCCCCGACGTTAACGACGGCAAAACCCCTTTTACAATAGTTATTCCGCCCCCAAACGTAACGGGGCAGCTTCACATGGGCCACGCGCTTGATGATACCCTGCAAGACATTCTTATCCGCTATAAAAGAATGAAGGGCTTTTCTACCCTTTGGGTGCCCGGTACAGACCATGCAGGCATAGCAACGCAAATAAAGGTTGAAGAATATCTTCGCAAAAACGAAGGCCTTACAAGGTACGACCTTGGCCGCGAAAAGTTTCTTGAAAGGGTGTGGGATTGGAAAGCACAGTACGGCTCTACAATTATCCGCCAATTACAAAAGCTTGGCTGCTCGTGCGACTGGTCAAGGCTTCGCTTCACGATGGACGAGGGCCTTTCCCGCGCGGTACGCGAGGTATTCGTAAATCTTTACAACAAAGGGCTTATATACAGGGGCTACCGTATAATCAACTGGTGCCCGCACTGCCGCACCGCTTTATCCGATGCAGAGGTTGAATATTCCGAAGATGCAGGCAACTTCTGGCATATCAGATATCCCGTTAAAGACAGCGGCGAATACGTTACCATCGCCACAACGCGCCCCGAAACGCTTCTTGGCGATACTGCCGTAGCAGTAAACCCCGACGATGAAAGATACACCCATCTTGTGGGTAAAATGCTTATATTGCCGTTAGTCGGCAGGGAAATTCCGGTAGTTGCAGACGAATACGTTGATAAAGATTTCGGTACGGGCTGCGTTAAAATAACACCCGCACACGACCCGAACGACTTCCTCGTAGGCCAACGCCACGACCTTGAAGTTATCAAGGTAATGAACGACGATGCAACCATAAACGAATACGGCGGCAAATACGAAGGCCTTGAAAGATACAAGGCACGCAAGCAAATAGTTGCCGACCTGCAAGAACAGGGCTTCCTTGTTAAAATCGAGCCGCACAGCCACAACGTTGGCAAATGCTACCGTTGCGGAAACACGGTAGAACCGTTAACTTCCGACCAATGGTTCGTTAAAATGGGCCCGATGATACAGCCCGCTATCGACGTTGTAAAAGACGGCAGCATCAGCTACGAGCCCGACCGTTTCAGCAAAATATACATCAACTGGATGGAAAACCTGCACGACTGGTGCATTTCGCGCCAGCTTTGGTGGGGTCACAGAATACCCGCATTCTACTGCGATAAATGCGGCAAAATGACGGTTTCTAAAACCGATATCGACAAATGCCCCGAATGCGGCGGCGACGTTCGCCAGGATGAAGACGTGCTTGATACGTGGTTTTCCTCGGCTTTGTGGCCCTTCTCTACGCTTGGCTGGCCCGACAAAACGCCCGAGCTTGAAAAATACTACCCCACCGACGTTCTCGTTACAGGGTACGATATAATCACGTTCTGGGTTTCCAGAATGATATTCTCCGCAATGGAGCATATGGGCGAAATACCGTTTAAACACGTATTTATCCACGGCCTTGTAAGAGATGCACAGGGCAGAAAAATGTCTAAATCGCTTGGTAACGGTATCGACCCGTTGCAGATAATTGAAAAATACGGTGCAGATGCATTGCGTTTTGCTTTGGCTACGGGTAACTCCCCCGGAAACGATATGCGTTTCTCTGATGAAAAAATCGAAGCATCGCGCAACTTCTCCAACAAGATATGGAACGCGGCGCGCTTCGTATTGATGAATCTTGATATTGAAAGCGTACAGCTTCCCGCAACGGAAAAGCTTCGTATAGAAGATAAATGGATACTTTCCAAGCTGAACAGATTGATAAAGGAAGTAAGCGCAAACATCGAATCCTTCGAGCTTGGCGTTGCACTTTCCAAGCTTTACGACTTCATCTGGGATAACTTCTGCGACTGGTATATAGAGCTTCTTAAGCCGCGCTTTAACGACAAGGGCAGTGAAGACAACGCAGTAGCGCAAAACGTTATTGCATACGTGCTTATCAGCGCGTTGAAGCTGCTGCACCCGTTTATGCCGTTTATTACCGAAGAAATATATCAAGCGCTGCCCCATACCGTTGAAAGCATCGTGATATCCGAATATCCCGAATACACCCCCGCGCTTGACTTCCCCGAAGACGAAAGCCGTATGCAATCCCTTATCGCGGCGGTAAAAGCGGTAAGAAACCGCAGGGCAGAAATGAACGTGCCGCCCTCTAAAAAAGCAACGGTATTTATCAAGTCCGAAAGGAAAGATGCATTCAACGAAACAACGTCGGGCTTCTTTACGCGACTTGCATCTGCAAGCGAGGTCGTTTATACCGACGAATACAAGGGTGAAGACGCCGTATCTATCATAACCGACGATTGCGCTATATACATTCCGCTTTCCGAAGTGGTAGATTTCGAAAAAGAAAAGCTTCGCCTGCAAGGCGAGCTTGAAAAAACGAAGGGCGAAATAGACCGTTTGGTTAAAAAGCTTTCAAACGAATCCTTCGTAGCAAAAGCACCCGAAGCAGTCGTAAACGGCGAAAAAGCAAAGCTTAAGTCGTACAACGAAAAGGCAGAAAGCCTTATGGCAGAAATCGCAAAATACAACAAATAACCCATCTAATCATAAAACGATAAAAGCCCGCAGGTAACATAGCCTGTGGGCTTTTTATATAAATGCACGTGCATTATCCGTTATAAAAAGCACCGCATACCTTAATAAAGATTCTCCGATGCTCGAATTTAATATCTGCCTTGCAGATTTCTGTTTTTCAGATGATTTAAACACGTTCTTCTTGTGTTGTACCTGCATATTATATCACGAGCCGCTTTCGTTTTCAAGTATATGTAGGCACACCTTCTTATATTTTTTCGTATTATTGTTAAAATAGATATGGAACGCATACGCAGTTATATCTTTTTATCAAAGGGAAATCGGCGTGACTGTAAACGATGCTGTGGGTAAAAGGCATAGATAACGGACCGTCGAGGACGCCGGTCCCTACAGTGCAGAATTCCGTTCCGTCACGGTTCGTGTCCACTGATAAAAAACGTGCGTTGTAAAAGCATTCAGCTTTTCCAATGCACGTTTTTTTACTCTTAAATTATTATTCGTCGCATACTGCGCCTGTGCGAACTGCTTCGAAATCCTCTTGTATCTGCTTGTTGGGCGCTTTCGTTAAAAGCGATACAACAACGATACATACGGAAGAGAAGATAAACGCGGGCAACAGCTCGTATATAGCGAATACACCGCCGATACTGCTTAAAACAAGCTTCCAGAAGAATACCATCGCGCCGCCGCCTATCATACCTGCGATAACGCCGGGCTTGTTGATACGTTTCCAGAAAAGCGAGAAAATCATTGCAGGGCCAAACGTTGCGCCGAAGCCTGCCCAAGCAAATGACACTATTTCAAAAATAATGCTGTTTTCATCAAGCGCGATAACGACGCCGATAATTGCAAGCACCGCAAGGGTGATGCGCGAAACCGTCATTACCTGCTTGTCGGTAGCGGACTTTTTGAAAATGCCCTGGAACATATTTTTAGAAAACGCAGAAGCCGCAATCAACAAATACGAGTCGGAAGAGCTGATAGTAGCGGCAAGAATACCTGCCATAACAAAGCCCGCAATAACCGGGGGCAAGAACGATTCAGACATAGTGATAAAGATATTTTCCGCAGCGGATTTCGTAAGGTGTGCCGTTGGGAACAGCTGGCGGCCGATAATACCGATAAATACGGCAACCGCAAGCGATATCAACACCCAAACCATTGCAATACGGCGCGAGCGCTTCAATTCGCTTTCCTTGCGGATAGCCATAAAGCGCAAAAGCACCTGCGGCATACCGAAGTAACCAAGACCCCATGCCATCATAGAACAGATAGTTAACACGCCGTAATCAGATGCTGCACCAAACACGGGCTTTCCGGCTTCTGTAAGTATTTGCGTATTATTTGCATCAAGCGTGGGGGTGGCCAAGCCGAAAAATTCAAGAAATCCGGGGATTGCCTGCGCGTTATCAATAATAGCGCCAAAGCCGCCCGCCTTTACCGTGCCGATAGCAACGATTACAGTTAATGCAACAAGCATTACTATTGCCTGCATAAAGTCTGAAACGCTTTCTGCAAGAAATCCGCCCAATACCGTATAAAGCAATACGAATACCGCACCTACGATAAGCATCGACTGATAAGACGCACCAAACAAGGTAGAGAAAAGCTTGCCGCACGTAACGAAGCAGCTTGATGCGTAAACAGTAAAGAATATGAGAATAAACGCCGCAGAAATAAACATTATGTGCTTATTTTCTTCGCGGAAACGGTTAGAAAAGAATTCGGGCAGGGTTATAGAATTGTTTGCCCTTACGCTGTACCTTCTTAACCTTTTTGATACTATCAGCCAGTTAAGGTATGTACCAACCGCCAAGCCGATAGCCGTCCACGCGGCATCTGCCAAGCCGCACCAATATGCAACGCCGGGCAAGCCCATTAACAGCCAGCCACTCATATCCGAGGCTTCCGCACTCATCGCGGTTACCCAAGGGCCAAGCGAACGGCCGCCAAGGAAGTACGCCTCTGAATTTTTATTTGCACGTTTTGCATATATTACGCCGATAACTATAACTGCCGCCATATAAACTATCATGGCAATCAGCATTTGTATTTTACCGTCCATATATTTTCCTCCTGATAAAAATTACTATTTATTATATCACAAAAGCAATGCAAAAGTCAATACCTTTTGTATAAGAATACAAGGCTATTGCATAATTTTGCAAATAATATCGTAAAAAAACAGCGCAAAACAGTCGGGCTTTTGTATTTGGGCATTACTGCCCTTTTACAAGCACCCGACCGTTTTTAATTAAATTACAGCTTTTTAAATTGTATAGTGCTTATTTATCCTCAAGCATTATAGACTTGATAGCATCCATTTCCTGCTGTGTTACGCCTATTTCAAGCAGATAGTTTGTAATCTTCGTCTGCAACGAGTCGCCCGAAGAACCGTACTTATCAAGCCCTGACATAAGCGCCTTGATATTGGCAACGGCACCGCTGTGCTCGTACGCGTTGAAGCCGCCCTTTACAGAATAGAACGATGTAAAGTATTCTTTTGTGATAAGCGTTTCATCTACGCCGCAAAGGCCGAGAAGAAGCACGGTTATCGTACCTGTACGGTCACGTCCCAAAGAGCAGTGGAACAAGATAGGATAATTATCTTCGTTTGCAAATACTTGAATTGCTTTTTTAACGTTGGGTTTATTTTCTTCGCTGAATATACCGTTATACCAAGACATAGCAACGGAAATGCACTTCAATCCCTTAACTGCAGATACGGGTGCGCCGCCGCGAAGGTCAAGGTCGGTTTTAATGCCGAGATTGCCTATTATTACCTTTCTGCCGTCGGAATTTGCATCTTCAAGCTGGCCCGACCTGAAAAGAATGCCTTGTTTAACGTATTTTCCGCTTTCCGTTTTGTATCCGCCGATATCGCGGAAGTTGGAAACGTTATCAGCCTTGATAAATCTGGGGTAGCCGCCCTTCGTTTCAAACACGTACTTCATAGATGTTTCGCCATCGGCAGAAACCGTCCAATAATACTTTGCACCTACCTTAAGGTTGTATATATCAATAGTAGTTTCCTTTGTTTTGAACTGCAAGGGTGAAGACATATCGTCTTTTTCCGAAATTCTTACGATGTATTCTTTATTCTCTGCCGCCTTGGAATCCGTCCAAGCAAACGTTATGGCAGGGGGTGTGCAAACCTCTTGATCGGAAAATCCGAAGTTTACGTTTTGAATAGACCTTAAAGACGCCGCCATATGCTTCGTAATATATTCAGAAGCAAGAACTATCTCGGTTTGGCCGTCGTAAGGTGCTGTGGGAATGATGCTTGTATTCGCATCAGCAGAAAAGCCTACTATAAGCGCGCCGTTGCAGAACGCCTTACCCTCGTATGCAAAGAAATCCTTCTTTTCCGTACCGAGATTGTACGAAGCAAGACGTGCAGATTCTATATTGCCTTTGTATATAAGCGAAACGCTTACCTTCATTGAAGATGCGCCCTCGGAAAGCAATTTAACGTTTGCATCTACGTTTTCGTTGTTAATAGCCGTCTTTATCGCCGTATTTATATATTCCTGCTTGTTATCGGTATCTGCATCGCAGGAAAGAACAGCGCTGTTTATGCTGTTCCATGCGTTAAGAAGCGCGCCCTCTGCATCTGAAGAAAAGCTGCTGTACGTAAACGGAATATCAAGGTGTGCAATGTAGTTGCCGGCATTCGTTAACGCCCTTATTACGAAATTGTACTGCGTGCCCTCTTTAAGCTCTGCACCGTAATCAAGAAATGCGTTTGCATAAAGCTTGGCAAAGCCGCCCTCGTTCATTTCCAGCACCTGCGGTACAAACCACTTTATATCGTTATTACTTCTGTAATCCGTGCCTTGGGGTATAACGGCGTATTCTACCGTTTTTACGCCGTCTGCACAGGATATTGTGTTATCCGTAAGCGTAACGATACCCGCTTTATCAAACGTGGTTTTCCATTGGTCCTTCGAATCGTGCGAAGAACCGAAAGCACCGCTTGAGTTATCAAGCCAGATGCCCGTTATTGCGGGAAGCTCTACGCTTTGTGAAGGAATATCGTAAACGTTTTCACCGCACGTAACGGTCGCGCTGAAGGTAAGCTTGCCCGCCTTTTGCGTGGTGTTTTGAACGTATTCTTCCGATTTTACCGTTATATCAGCCTTTATCTTGGCAGACGTAAGCACCTGTGCCAACGCCTCTGCCGCTTTGGTTAAAGCATCTTTTTCGCACATAGATACGCCCTGTATGCCCGAAACCTTGCAAAGACCCTGAATACCCGTTGCAAGGGTGATGCTGTGTATGTAAAATTCTACGTTGTCTTTATCTCTCGCGTAAACCTTGAACGCCCTGATGTACCCGTCGGAATCTGCAAGCTTGTTAAAATCTCCTACTTTAAGGTCAACCGTCGTCCAATCGGCGGTAGTACCGGCAATAACGCAGCTGTTTATAAACGCGGCGTTGTTCGTTTCGGTTTTATCCAAAATGCGGAATTCCGATTTAGATGTTTCGCCCGTGGTCATGTACGTAATCGTCATACCCGTAACAGACGAAGCGGCAATAGGCGCAAACAGCGAAACCGTCATACCGCCTTGGTTTTCCGAGTTTGCACAAATGTGGAAGGCTTTTTTGCCGTTATGCTCTACAAATCCGCAATCGCTGCACGTTGAGCTGTCGTGTATTATACCTATGCCGAGAGCATCGGGCTTGAACGTTCCGCTTCCCTCTTCAAAAACTATGTTAACGCCCGCGTCAAACGTATCCCCCTCAGAGGTAACCTTTATTTCTTTTAACGATGCGTCTTCATAAGGTGTAACCGTAGCAGACATATCGGTATAACCCCCTTCTGTTGAATTTGTGGTATCCGTTCCTTCTGCATTATCCTTGCAGCCCGTTTGCAGCATAACTGCCGCAAGCAAAACAGATGCCGTAATGGTTTTTAAAAGTTGTTTCATTTTGCTTCTCCGTTTTGGTTAGATTTTGCCTTTAAACTTCTTTATTTGTTCACGCATAAGGTCGTAGTAAAACGTACCGTGCGCCACAGACGGTTCAAGATCCTTCGAACGGTCCACCGATTTTTGCTCGCTTGCGGTCCATTCGTTCCACGTGGTAAGGATAACTATTTTCGCACCGAGATAATTCGCCCTTTGGAATTTCGTTTTAAGCGTTGCGCCGTTATCCCTTAATTCGTTATTTTTATTGTTTTCTCCGCGTGTTGCGGCGTTGCAGGTAACGGCTTCAACCATACCGTTGCATACGGTGTAGGTTTGCGCGCCGCGTTCCTCCCAGCTCCAATACACCTCGGAATAAAGCTTTCTGTCGAAAAGACCGCTTTGTTGGCCTACGTAGCCCGTCAGCCAGCGAACGGTAAACCTGTTATCCTTCCAAGCCGGAACCTCGCCGTACTGCGTGGGGGTTGCACCGTAGCAAACAAGCAACGGCTTGCCCTCGTACCAAAAATACATATCCTTATTATCGGGGTTTGTAACGAAATCTCTGTAAACCTGATCAACCTTGCGTTGGTGGTTGCCGTTATCAACGTTTGCTATACCTGCGTGTCCCGGCCCTACGAAAAGGCATATTTTCGGTGCGTTGGGAACGGTTTTCCACACTTCAAACATTTTGTACGTTGCCTGTTCTATCGTGCGGAAGTCCTCTGCGTATTCGTAAACGCTGTTCGTCGTTGTCGTATTGTTCGACCAATCCACAAACACGAAATCAACGTCTGCCGCGGCAAGCAATTCCGCGTGATATCGCAGAAGATCCTCATCGTCGTTTTCATATATGCCGTAAAGCGGCGTATCCCACGCGTTTTTCCACCAGTTGCGCGTGCATCTGTTCCACGTGCTGTACGCAATACCTACAAGGCGTTGGTCGTACGGGGCTTTTTCAAAGCTGCCGCGGCGCGTATCGCACTGAACATCGGCATAATTATACACTACGTCGTTGTAAAGCTTATACAGATCCGTTATAAGTGCCTGTTTTTCTTTCGGAACTTCTTTGTTTAACGGATAAACGGTGCATATACCGCTTTGGCTGTCGTAATGTGCGCCGTAGCCGATTATTTTAACGAAATCTTCAATGCAAATGCACATCTGCCCATCTACCGTTTTAGGTGATGAAAACGGCTTTTCTTCGCCGTTTACGCCCATAAGCGGAACGTCTGACGTAAGCGAAAGCACTGCATTTGTTCTTGTAAGAACGGTTTTGCCGTTTTCTTCCTTACAATCAAAATCAAACATTTTTGCCACGGCTTTTATATCTGCATACAGCTTGCCGTTTATCTCGCTTGCTTTAACTGCGTGCGTAAAGCTTTTCTTTTCGCAGAACGAATAGTCCTCGTCTTTCTTAAAGCCGAATACAGAGCCGTCTGGCTGAAATTTATCTTCGCTTATATGTTGCAAGGATAATTTACCTATCTTGCAAGCACAGGCGTTCGTTTCTGCCCTGAAATATCCGTGTGACTTATTGGAAATACCGATATTCGTTTTCTTGCAGGAAGTAATTTGATTTCCTGCATCGTCGCTGAATACAACGTTGTCATCATCGTACGTTATCGTCGTAATATGTACGCCGTTTGCGCTTACGCGTATAGCGTCGGGCGTTGATTGCATTTCAACGTCAACCTGCTGGTTTGCACCGAAGCGAACGTTTTTTTCTGCATTTTCGTGTATTTTTCCGCCCGCGTAAAGCATTACTTTATTATCTCTGAAGGCAAACCAGATACCGCCGCTTGTGTGGCGTTGATTTGCATCGGTACAGCCGATGCCTACCATAACGGTTTTCATTTTATCCGATCTGCTTGGCGAGCTTGCGTAAACGGTCGCCTTTGCCGTGTAAGGAAACGAATCCAGCCTGAAGGAAAAGCCCAAAGCGCCCGCCTCTCTCGCGCTGCCTACAAGGCCCGTACCGTCACGGCTGAAATTGTCACCCGTAAGGGTAAGATTAAGGTTATCTCGGCATTTGCCGAGCGTGTCCTCTGAAAAATCGTATTTAAGATCTATATTATTTTTAGTTTCTATTAAAAGGTCGGTAACGTCAAAAGTGATTTCCTGCGGCTCTTCTATGACTTGCTGCGTTGTATCCGCGCCCGTATTGCTTCCCGTATCACCTGTGCAAGCAACGGTGCAAAACGCCATAGACGCCAACAAAACGGCAGAAATTATTCTTTTGAACATAAAATTATACCTTTCCCTTGAATTTCTTTATCTGCGCACACATCAAATCGTAATAAAACGTTCCGTGTGCCTGCGAGGGTTCAAGATCTTTAGAATTTTCGGTGCTTATCTGCTCGCCGTTTACCCATTCGTTCCACGATACCAAAACGGCTATTCTTGCGCCAAGGTTATACGCCCTTTGAAACTGCTTTTTAAACGTTGCGCCGTTATCCCTTAACGCAGGCGGAATATATCCTTCGCCCCCCGGTCTTCCCTGTGCTCGCGTTGCCGCGGTGATGGTAACAGCCTCAACCGTGCCGTCGGAAACGGTAAAGGTTTGTGCGCCGCGTTCCTCCCAACTCCAGAAGTGGTGGCTTTTTCTCGTACGTTTATCGTAAAGGTCGCTTTGCTGGCCCACGTAGCCCGTTACCCAGCGAATTGTAAAGCGGTCGTCATCCCATTCGGGGTCTGCACCGTAAAAGTTGGGCGTTGCGCCGTAGCACAAAAGCAACGGCTTGCCCTGATATATAAAATACATATCCTTGCGTGCGGGGTTATTTGCATATTCTCTGTATATCTGTTCAACCTTACGGTCGTGCTCGCCCCTTTGCACGCTTTCGGGGCCGTTATGTCCGGGACCTGCAAATATCGCTATCTTCGGTGCGTTGGGAATATCCTTCCAGATATCAAACAAAAGCTCGGTCGCATCCTCGATAACGCTGAAATCAAATCTCGTTTCCTTCATGGTTTCAGGGTCGTATCCCGTATTGTTAGACCAGTCAACAAACACAAGGTCGATACCTGCTTTTGCAAACATCTCGCCGTGTCGGCGTATAATATCGGGATCGTCAGAACGGTATCCGCCCCAAAGCGGAAGATCCCACGTACCTTCGCCCCAGCCCCTTTTCGCATGGTGCCAGGTGGTATATGCAAGTGCAACTATCCTTTCTTCAAAGGGCGTCTGCTTGTAGATGCCAACGCCTGTATTGTCACATTCAACGTCGGATGTGTCGTTTATTATACTTTCGTATAAGGCTTTCATTTTTTCGTCCATAAAATCAATCCTCCAACTTGAAAGAAATATTAAAATCCATTGTGATTTTACCATATAAAACGGTACTTGTCAATACTTTCATTGTGGTATTTGACGATTCCCCCCGCCTGCCAAACCACCTGCTTCGTATGCCTTTCTGTGCAAGCAAAGCTGTTGCCAACACTTAAATCGGTATCTAATTAACTATAAACAAAAAGCGGGCTATTTCAAATTTGTTAAACACATTTGAAATAGCCTCTCTTTTTTTATTTCAACCAAACTGTACAGGCTGTACGATAAAATCACGCAAATATCATTTACCTTTCAAAGCAATGATAGATTGTAATCACAAGCCCGGTGCACGTAAATCAAGCGCGGTTTTCGACCATCAATTTATAATTTCCTAACTTTGATCCATCGTCTCTACTTATTCTTATGTAGTAAGTCTCACCGGAGGTCAACTGCAAATCAACGTAACAATTCTTTCCCTTAGTACATCTGGATTCTCCAAGCTGTGCATCGTACTCGTCAAAAATCGTTATGTAAATTCCATAATATCCATCTATACTTAAATTATCAAGTGAGAAACGATACGCCGCATTATCTGAATTGATTGTAACCTTATACCATTCGTTAAATTTAGAAACGTCGAATTTTTTCATCTGCTCCGTCGCAACGGGGATTTCGAACGCCTCTTCCTTGGTAACACCGGCATCGCAAAGGTATTCGTTTACTATCAATTTATAATTTCCTAATTTTGCTCCATCGTCTCTACTTATTCTTATGTAGTAAGTCTCACCGGGGGTCAACTGCAAATCAACGTAACAATTATTCCCCTTGGTACATCTGGATTCTCCAAGTTGTGCATCATACTCGTCAAAAATCGTTATGTAAATTCCATAATATCCATCTATACTTAAATTATCAATTTTAAAACGATATAACGAATATTGATCGCTAACGGTAACTTTATACCAATCCGCATATTGGGAAACATCAAATTTTTTTATATATTCTTTTTCAAGAAGTATATTAAAAGATTCATTTTTATTAACGCCGGCATCGCAGATATTTTCATTTACTGTTAATTTGTAATTTCCTAATTTTGCTTTATCATCTCTGTGTATTCGAATATAGTACGTCTTGCCGGGGGTCAACTGCAAATCAACGTAACAATTATTCCCCTTGGTACATCTGGATTCTCCAAGTTGCTTTTCTGTCTCATCGTAAACGGTTATATAGATTCCGTAATATCCGTCTATACTTAAATTATCAATTTTAAAACGATATAACGAATAATTAGCAGATGACGTTACCTTAAACCAATCAACGTTTCCTGCCGTTGTAAATGAAGCGTGATGGATATCTTCCAGCTTAATTTCTTTTGCATCCGCCCTGCTTGAACCGCCTTTTATCTCCAATTCTTCGCCGTCGCGAATAGTGCCGCTGGGAACATCCTCGTCTTTATCCGTTTCCCCTTTATCAGCTGCTTGATATTCTTTAATTTTATTGGTTAATTCAGTGTCGTTTTTAATCTTGGCAAGTGCTTCTTCCAATACCTTAACCGCATTCTCATAATCACCGCCTTGCGCAAATATATCTGCCGAAGCAAGCGCTTCCGTCTTCACCTGCAAAGTGTATTTTTGATTATATGTATTGTACGCCGCTTGATACTGTACGTTATTGCCGTACACATCCTGCGCTTCCTTTATAATCGACATAGCGGCTTCGTAATCTTCAATTTCAGCATACTTTTCAGCGTCGGCAAGTACAAAAGCGATAACTTGATTATTCAACTCGTTTGTATATTCCGTCTTTTTATCATTTAACGATGAAGATTGGGGGTAAATATCCAATCCGTCTTTTATTATTTCAAGCGCGCCTTCATAATCCTTATTTGCAGCAATATCTTCTGCCTGCTCAATAATAGAACGAATAGCCTCTTCCTCGATCAATTTTGCATATTCAGCCTCTTTTTTCTGCAGCTGTGTTGATTTGGGATACAACGCCAGCCCTTCTTGAATTGCTGTAAGTGCCTCTGCATAATTCTTTTTAGCTGCGTATTCTTCCGCTTCAGAAATAATTGACGATATTTTTTCTTTATCTTTAGATGATGCTTTATCCGTTTGAGATGAGTTGTCATCATCATTATCATTATCGTCTTCATCATCGTCATTTGAAACAACGTCGTTAGATGGACCGTCGCCAAGTAATTTTATGGCGGCAAATGCCCCTCCGCCTATAAGAAGCAAAGCCAATAAAACAGCCACAATAATCAACGGTAATTTACTTTTCTTTTTTGGCGCATTTCCAAAAGTATTAACATTTTGGTTTCCGACTGTACCCATTGTTTCGTTAAGAGCAGTAGTATTATTGCTTATTTCAGGGGCTGAATTAACAGGCGTAGGCGTAACAAGCATTGTTGCATTAGGATCGCTAACGGGCACAAAAACATACGTCCCGTTTTTAACGCTCATCAATGCTTCTTTCATTTCCGTTGCAGAAGAAAAACGAGCATCCGGATTATATGCACAAGCGCGTTGAATTAAGTTTGCCATAGCAGCAGATGCTTCGCAAGGATCAGGCATTTTTTCGCCGCGAATACGTTTTTCTACTGCAATTCGTCTGTCATTAGGATTCAACAACTGTTTTTCACTATTTAAAAAAGGAAGTCTGTTACCGTTCAGCAATCGATACAACACAATACCAAGAGAATACGTATCAACTCTTGCGTCATAATCTCTGCTGTTGGCAACCTCCGGTGCCATATAATTTAAAGTACCCTTTTGCGACATTCCGCCCGTTAAATTTTCCATTTTGCGCGCTATACCAAAGTCGCCTAATTTAAAATGGCCAAAATCGTTTACAAAAATATTTTCGGGCTTAATATCACGGTGAATAACGTTACGTTGGCTGCAAATTTCAAGTGCCGTACAGATATCGCATCCAAGCCTGATAACCTCTTCTTCGCTTAATTTTCTGTCGCAAATATAGGCGTTAAAGGGCGTAAGCAATTCCATACGAATATAGATATCCCATCCAATTCCGTCTGTTTTTTCTATAACCTTGTAATCCTCTACGCTTACAATATTCTGAACACCCTTTAATGATTCCATCAATTGTATTTCGCTTACAAAATCATTAACTATCCCTTCCAGATATGTTCTCGTGGCATTCATATCCAAACCTTCAGAACGCAAGGAATCAATTTCAGAAGATTCTGCAACAATAGAAATCACTTTTATTGCCGCATAGCTTTCCACATTATGATCCCTTCGTACAGCCTTATAAACAACGCCATAAGATCCTTTACCAAGAGGTTGGCCTTCGATTTGCCACTCAGGCCATATTTGTTTCAAAACATCATTTGTCATTTCCTATTCTCCTTTTTAGAAATGCGGTGTTTAAATATATCAAAAAAACTTTTCGGGGATTCAATTTTACACAAAATAATCGAAATATTATCCTTTCCCCCATTAGCGAGAGCTTTGTCAAGAAGCTTTGCTATTGCTTTTTCAAATGGTACGGAAGTTAAAATTTCCGATATTTCTTCATTCGATACCATATCAACCAATCCGTCAGAGCATATCACATAAATATCATCTTTATCATACCACCCGTGTGCAAAATATGGTTCTATTATCATCTCGGTGGACGGAATACCAAGATTTTGCGACAAAAAAGGCTTCATTCCAAAAACAGAAACCGTTACGTGATCAACAGAAACCTGTTCTAACGCACCCTCGTGAAAACGTAAAATCTTGCTGTCGCCTATGTTGCAAAGTACAATTTCTTTTTCTGTAAAAGCAAGCATTGCCGCCGTCGTCCCCATAGAAGAGATTCCGTTTTTTGCAGCATAATTACAAATATCTGCGTTCGTTTTTTTACAAAAAAACGACAGATCTGAAATAGCATCATCACCAAGATTTAAACGTGAAGCATTTTTAGCGGCAATATAAGATGCAATCTCTCCGCATGCTTCTCCTCCTAAACCGTCAAACACGCCAAATAACGATAATTCTTTGGAAGATTTTGTACCGCTTAAAGGAAATTTGATATCAGTTTTACCATCTGAATTCAAAAAATGTCCGTCGCAAATAATGTTATCTTGGTTCACACTTCGAACCTTGCCCGCATGACTGACACACGAATATGAGATATTGTATTGCATATATTCTCCTATGCTTATGATCCGTAAAAGCATTCTTCGATGGTTAAAAGAAACGAAAATTTTTTTACAGCAAAACTTAAAATTTTAATGGTAAAAAACAAATTTTTCGCTACAAAAAGCAAACTACGTATCAGTATAGCACAAAATTTGTAACTTATCAAGCAAAATGTATATTTTTTTCGATATTTTTAAATTCCTTTTCTCCGAAAAGACAAGAAAATTACCTTTGAAAATACATACGGTAAAAACTTTTTGCACTTTTAATATAAATATCAGTTTTAAAAGATAAAATAAATATTTATTATAAATCAAAAGTTTTTCGTTTTTTAACAACACACACATCTGCATAAAATATTTTCTATGGATATTGGGCCTGAAAATAACAAAATGTATAATAGTATTTTTTTGCAAAACAAAAAGGCCGCACTATTGCACAGCCCCTGTATAACATATTTAATTATGTTCATTGAAAACCGAATAAAGGAAACGAAAACTCAAATATTCATTGTATAAACTCACAAGGATTTGCAGTGCTTTCGCACGAAAACCTCGGAAGTTCAAGCCCTCGGTCTATTAGTATCGCTCAGCTCAAT
>JAZQHC010000016.1:0-82675 GCA_045540335.1 Eubacteriales bacterium | reverse complement strand
CGTGTCAAACTCTGCTTGGCCTTGATTTCTTTTGCCCAATAAGAGGATAACGTTTGATTTTATTTTTCCCACACATCCCCCTCTCTCGGTCGCCTCCTTTCGTCGCCGCCTGTTGTGTTGACCATCGATAGGAGTAGTCATCCACGTTGGTCTTTTTCATTTTCATGTTTTACTCGTTTCAGGTTATCATCGGACGCAGGTTTTTTTAGATAGATTTGGAAGTTTATTAAAATGTTTTTTATTTTCCAATCTGTTGATAATTTTTCGTTATTGTTCAAATATTTTTTTGCTTTTTTTTCATCATACCAAAATATTTTATTTCTTATTAAGGTTGAACAAATTATTGAGGCTATTTTATGCAAATCTAAACGATAACTATCATCATCTAAATATTCATCTTTTTCAAAAAAAACATCTCCATAAAAGAAACTTTTTATCATTTCTCTTTTTTGCTTATAAAGTACATGACTTTTTTTGTAAATTGCTTCTGTTTCAAGAATTTCAAAATCGCATTCACTTTTAAATTCCGGGTCAACTTCTTCTGCCATTTCTTGTGCTAATGGTAAGACGATTTGATGAAAAATATAATCGTAACTATGTATTTTATTCAAATCTATTTTTGCACTTGCGTTTTCACTCATATTTATTACCTTTTAAAGTATAACGCTTAGGCTTGTCCTCATCCAAGAACCTTACAAAATCAGTCAACGATTTTGAATTGTTGTTTGGTGCGATTGTATTAAGTATTCCTCTACTATATGAAGCAAATTTCTTTTTCTTTTTTGTTGTCCAAGTCTTATAGTTATTGACAATAATAAATGAAACTATAAACAAAAGAGGCATGGACAATAAAAAACAAATAATCGTAGTATTCATTTTTTTTCACCTACCACTGAAGATTTTTCTGTTGAAAAAGCCTCTGCAAATGAAAGAATAGAAAGTAGAACGCAGATTACCGTGAAAACGATAATCAAAATGGTCTCTGGTAAATTACTATCCATTAAATAAATAAAATATAAAATAGTATAAAGCAGAGAATAACCTAATGTATAGATTAACCAACGACAACTAACTTCCTGTGTTTTGGCTTTCAACGAAATCACTTGTATAAAACTTTGTGATAGTGTAGTGATAGCAAAAGTTATGACAGTAGCAAACATAGAGATAATATATGGTTTGACTACATCAACAAATCCATTTGACGATGCATCAGGCATTTGTTTCTCTACGGCATATGTTATCAGTACACATACTAAAATTGAAATAACAAGCGAAAAAGAGAATAATCCACTGATTTTTTTATCAATCGTTTCAAATTTAGAAAATATTGGATTTCTTTTCATAGTGATTTAAACCAGTTCCAATAAAAATATATTTGGCATAAGGTATGCAAGAATCACTTCTGCATACCTTATACACTTATAGATAAATACTAACCGTTATATCCCGCCATTGTAAGATTCTATGTTTTGTAGATTCTGCATAAAGGTATGCTTTTGCATCTTCTTTATTAAACATAAATTCATACATTTTGGAGAAAGCAGAATTACCTACTTTCTTTAATAGCAGCCTGAGCAGCAGCGAGGCGAGCTATCGGCACGCGGAAGGGAGAGCAGGATACATAGTCCAAGCCGATCTTGTGGCAGAATTCAACGGAAACGGGGTCACCGCCGTGTTCGCCGCAGATACCGCAGTGGATAGCGCTGTTTACGCCCTTGCCCAACTTGATGGACATTTCCATAAGTTTACCAACGCCGTTCTGGTCGAGCTTAGCGAAGGGATCGTTTTCGTAGATCTTCTTGTCGTAGTAAGCGTTAAGGAACTTACCTGCGTCGTCACGGCTGAAGCCGAACGTCATCTGTGTCAAGTCGTTTGTACCGAAGCAGAAGAAGTCAGCTTCTTTTGCGATTTCGTCAGATGTAAGGCAAGCTCTGGGAATTTCGATCATTGTACCTACTTCGTAAGCCAATTCGATACCTGCTGCAGCGATTTCTTCGTCTGCCGTAGCAACTACGATATCTTTAACGAATTTAAGTTCTTTAAGTTCGCCCGTAAGAGGAATCATGATTTCGGGTTTGATGTTCCATGTGGGGTTTGCTTTCTTAACTGTGATAGCCGCGCGGATAACAGCCTTTGTTTGCATTTTTGCAATTTCAGGATATGTTACTGCAAGACGGCAGCCACGGTGACCCATCATGGGGTTGAATTCGTGCAAGGAGGAGATGATAGCCTTGATCTGTTCAATAGTTTTGCCCTGTGATGCAGCGAGTGCAGCGATATCAGCTTCTTCTGTGGGAACGAATTCGTGCAACGGGGGATCGAGGAAACGAATAGTAACGGGGTTACCTGCAAGTGCTGTATAAAGCTTTTCAAAGTCGCCCTGTTGGAAAGGAAGGATCTTATCAAGTGCTGCTTCGCGTTCTTCAACTGTGTCAGAGCAGATCATTTCGCGGAATGCTGCAATTCTGTCTGCTTCGAAGAACATGTGCTCTGTACGGCAAAGACCGATACCTTCAGCGCCGAGTTCAACCGCTTTCTTTGCGTCTGCGGGTGTATCTGCGTTTGTACGAACCTTAAGTGTTCTGAATTCGTCTGCCCAGTTCATAATGGTTTCGAATTCGCCTACGATAGCAGCATCAACCGTGGGGATAACGCCGTCGTAGATGTTACCTGTAGAACCGTCTATAGAAATGAAGTCGCCTTCGTTGAATGTTTTGCCTGCGAGTGTGAATTTCTTGTTTGCTTCATCCATAACGATATCGCCGCAACCGGAAACGCAGCATGTACCCATACCGCGGGCAACAACGGCTGCGTGGCTCGTCATACCGCCGCGAACTGTAAGGATACCTTGGGATGCTTTCATACCCGTGATATCTTCAGGGGATGTTTCAAGACGAACAAGAACAACCTTTTCGCCTCTTGCGTTCCATACTTCAGCATCTTCTGCTGTAAATACGATCTTACCGCAAGCAGCACCGGGGGAAGCGCCGAGACCCTTGCCCATAGGTGTTGCAGCTTTAAGAGCTTTAGCATCAAATTGGGGGTGGAGGAGTGTATCAAGGTTTCTGGGATCGATCATAGCAACTGCTTGCTTCTTGTCGATCATGCCTTCAGCAACGAGATCGCACGCGATCTTGAGAGCAGCTTTAGCAGTTCTCTTACCGTTACGTGTTTGAAGCATATAAAGCTTGCCTTCTTCAATGGTAAATTCCATATCCTGCATATCTCTGTAGTGATCTTCGAGAATTGCACATACCTTGTTGAAGTGTTCGAATGCTTCAGGGAATTTTTCTGCCATTTCAGCGATGGGCATAGGTGTACGAACACCTGCAACAACGTCTTCGCCCTGTGCGTTTACAAGGAATTCACCCATAAGGCCCTTGTCGCCTGTAGCAGGGTCGCGTGTGAAGGCAACGCCTGTACCGCAGTTGTCGCCCATGTTACCGAATGCCATCATTTGTACGTTAACTGCTGTACCCCAAGAATAAGGAATATCGTTGTCACGTCTGTAAACGTTTGCACGGGGGTTATCCCATGAACGGAATACGGCTTCAACAGCACCCATAAGCTGTTCTTTAGGATCGGAGGGGAAATCTTGTCCAATCTTGGATTTGTATTCTGCTTTGAATTGGTTTGCAAGCTCTTTAAGGTCGTTTGCATCAAGCTCGATATCTTGTTTAACGCCCTTTTCTTCTTTCATTTTGTCGATAAGCTCTTCAAAGTATTTCTTACCAACTTCCATAACAACGTCGGAATACATCTGAATAAATCTTCTATAGCAGTCGTAAGCCCAACGAGCGTTACCGGATTTAGCAGCCATAACTTCAACAACCTCTTCGTTAAGACCGAGGTTGAGGATCGTGTCCATCATACCGGGCATAGATGCTCTCGCGCCGGAACGAACGGATACGAGAAGGGGATTTTCTTTGTCACCAAATTTCTTGCCGGTGATACCTTCCATTTTGTCGATGTATTCCATGATTTCTGCACGGATATCATCGTTGATCTTCTTACCGTCTTCGTAGTACTGAGTGCAAGCCTCTGTAGTAACGGTAAAGCCCTGAGGAACAGGAAGACCGATTTTTGTCATTTCGGCAAGGTTTGCGCCTTTACCGCCGAGCAATTCTCTCATCGAAGCGTTGCCTTCGGTGAAGAGATAAACATACTTTTTGTTTGCCATATTTTATCCTCCAAATATATTTATTTGCATATTTAAGTGAACACGGGTATTTTACAAGTCGTTTTCCCCTGTGTATCAAAGTATATATATCACAAAATTGAAAAAAAGTCTATACTTTTTCAAAAAAAAAGCGTTTGTTTACCGAAAATTTACACATGGTTTTGTGCATTTTGACAATTTTGCAACGAACTCTTGAAGCGATGAAACGTATATTATCATTGCTATTGTATTATTGATAAGCAGAGGATACGCAAACTTCACAAGTTACAGAAGATCTGCAAACCAACGATCCTTCTGAAACGAAGAATTATAAGGTAACCAAAAAGCCGACTGATAAAAACGACGATGAAGATGATGAGGATGATGAAGATACATACACCAAAAAAGAAGATTCTTCGCTGACGGTTGTAATAATAGCAGTTGCAGCAGGCGTTGTGGTTATTGCGGGCGGTGCTGCGGCGTTTATCGTTATCAAAAAGAAAAAAATAAAATAATAGTTCTTTGCGTGTTTTTGTGAATAGTTTTAAAGCGTCAACGTTTTTGTTGGCGCTTTTGCTTATATTGGGCGAAAGTACAACGGCTTAACGCTGATTGATGAAGAAGCCATGCGCGGAAAACGGTTATATGCAAAAAACTTTACTTGCATATTGCAAAAACAAAAAGTCGGCACGATCATGCATCGTGCCGATTTTAGGTTAATATTCAAACAATTCAGCCTTGATAACTTTTTTTACCTCCGTATCGTAGGAAAAAAGTGCGCCGTGAAGCTTTACGGGGGTTTGCGCCACTTCAAATTTCGTTGGCATATGGGTTATCAGCTTTTCAAATATTTTTTCTTTTTTTATGCCCAAAACTGAATCCTCCGGGCCGCACATGCCAAGGTCTGTAACGTAGCCCGTGCCGTTTGGCATTACGCGTATGTCAGCCGTTTGAACGTGTGTATGCGTGCCGAAGATTATATCAATTTTTCCATCAAAGTACAGCGACATTGCGATTTTTTCGCTGGTGGATTCGCCGTGCACGTCAAGAATGCACACGTCGTGCGCAGGTGCTTTTGCAAGCATTTTTTCTACCGTGCGGAAGGGGCAAGCCAAAGGCTCCATAAACACAACGCCCATTACGTTCATTACCAAAAAGCGAACGCCAAAAGCGTCAAGCGTGGTATAACCGTTTCCGCTTACTTCATCGGGAAAGTTGCCCGGGCGGACGATGTAGGGGTTATCGTCTAAAAACTCGCGTATTTCACGCCTTTTGAAGGTGTGATTGCCGGTGGTTATTACGTCTGCGCCCGCATCAAGCAGGGCACGTGCACTTTTTACGTCTATACCGCCGCCGTCTGCCGCGTTTTCGCCGTTGATAACGACGAAATGCAGATCAAGACTTTTGCGAAGCCCCCACAAGGCGGATTGAATTTTTTCTACCGACGATGTGCCTACCACATCGCCAAGGGTCAATATGTTAAGTATCATTTTTTAATGGTATCTGCAAAAGCAAAGCTTTCGATCTTAACGCCTGTGTAATAGTGAAGCAGTATTTCTTCGCAAGTGTAACCGTCTTTTGCAAGAAGGTTTGCCCCGTACTGACTCATTCCTACGCCGTGACCCCTGCCGTAGGTGGTGATGGTGAAAGCATCGTCTTCCGCGTTGTATTTTATGGTGTAATTAGACGCACGCAAGCCGAAAACGGATTGTATTTCTCTACCTGTGAAGGAAACGCCGCCTATTACTATCGTATCTATTCTTCCGCTTTTGTTATATGTTATTTTGCCTATCCATTTAGCGGGATCAGACGAAAATTCTGCCGATTTGCTTTTAGCTGAAATATTCTTTTTGAATTTATCCGCACTTATCGTTTCGCTTGTATCTACCCCGTCGAAATCATCGTTTTCGGGGGAAGAAACAGATTGCAGATACGGGTGCGTGCAGGTGGGCCATACGTTTTTAACGTCGTCTGTATATTTGTAAGACATAGAGTGGTATGCCGCGTCGATCGGTTGACCGTCGTACGTCATTACCATGCCTTTCGTAGCGTCGATTGCAGGGCGCACCTTTTCAAAAATGCTGTCTGCATACGCCTTGCCCCATTTTTCTACGGCTTCCTCGTACGAAATGTACGATTGGCAGTGGCCGCTGTAAGTGCATATGTGCGCACCGCCGCTTCCGTGGCGGTCTGCGTTGAAGTTGCCGTTTACCATTTTGTAAAGCGAGATAGATCTGCACGCGATAGCCTGCGATTTAAGTGCTTCGATTTCAAAATATGCGGGCATTTCGGCAACTACCACGCCGTACAGATATTCCGTAAGGGACATATACTTGTAAGACTTGGTTTTGTGCATATATACCTTGATAGAGGTTTCATCCTCCTTGGCGGCAAGATCTTTATCGAAAGAAACGTTGAAATTGGGAAGCTTTTCGGGTACGGATTCTGTTTTTTCTTCTTCCTTTTCGATTTCATCGTCTGTTTCGGGTGCTTGTGCTTCTTCGTCTTCCTTCTCGGTTTCCTCGATCTGCGGTTCGTCTGTTATTTCTTCGTTCGTTTCATCGCCCGATTCGGGAAGCTGTTCTTCTTCTTTTTCCTGTGTTTGGTCTGATTCCTCGTCTTTAAGCGAGCCCATGTTTATAATGTTCTGAAATAATGGGGATAAAGCAAAGCCGTCGTCTTCTTCAATTCCGAAAATGAATGCATCATCGCGTTCTGTTGATTGCGTAATGGAATCTTCACTGATTGCAGGTATATCGCCTTTGGCGTTTTCATCAGGATCGCTTTCGGTGTTCTTTTCCGTGTTTTGTGAAAGCGGAAGGGATTCCGTCGGCTCGAAATATGCGCTTGTAAGAACAAGGGGAATCATTATGGCGATGGTAAGCACTGTTGCCAGCGCCGATATTATTCCTTTCAATGTTATTCATCCTTTCTTGATTTTGTCGCTTGCCGAAAAATATTCAAGCGTGTTCAATATATATTCAAAACCTTGCGAAAATATTCCGTTTTTTTCGCAAGAGGGATTGACAAAGGTTAAGTTATTTATTATACTTAATATATATTGATTTCAACAATCAATATATAGTTATTTTTAATGTTTTTTGATTGAATTCACAACAATTAGAAAGTGTGCAAGGTAGGTATCAGTAATGGGAAAAATTACTTTCATGGGCGCGGGAAGCACCGTGTTTGCCAAAAATGTGTTGGGCGACGCAATGCTTACAGAAGCGCTTTGCGATTTTACTATCGCATTGTACGATATCGACGCTGTTCGTCTTGAAGAATCGTACGTTATGGTTACCGCGTTGAATGAAAATATCAACGGCGGAAAAGCAAAAATTGAAAAATATCTTGGGGTAGAACAACGCAAAAACGCATTGCGCGGTGCAGATTTCGTTGTTAACGCTATTCAGGTAGGCGGATACGAACCGTCAACAGTGATAGATTTTGAAATACCGAAAAAATACGGCTTGCGCCAAACCATAGCCGATACGCTTGGCATCGGCGGAATCTTCCGCGCGTTAAGAACGATTCCCGTTATGGAAGATTTTGCAAGAGATATGGAGGAGGTATGCCCCGATGCGTATTTCCTTAACTATACGAACCCCATGGCAATGCTTACGGGATATATGTTAAGATATACGGGCATAAAAACCGTTGGCTTGTGCCACAGCGTTCAAGTATGCTCGCGCGGATTGCTGAACCACTTGCATATGACGGCAAAAGAGCCCCTGCAAGAGAAAATAGCAGGTATAAACCACATGGGCTGGCTTTTGGAATTACGCGATGCCGACGGAAACGACCTTTATCCCGAAATAAGACGCAGGGCGTCGGAAGCGCTTGATGAGGATAAGTATGAAAATGCGCGGCACGACCTTGTTCGCCTTGAATACGTGCGCCGTTTTGGATATTACTGCACCGAATCAAGCGAGCATAATGCAGAGTATAACTGCTTGTTTATAAAGGATAAATACCCCGAATTGATACAAAGATATAATATCCCGCTTGACGAGTATCCGCGCCGCTGTGTGGTTCAAATAGACAGATGGAAATCTGCAAAAGAAGAATATGTAAGCGGAAACGTTACGCATACAAGAACGCACGAATACGCTTCAAGAATAATGAATGCAATCGTAACCGATACGGCGTATAAAATAGGCGGAAATGTGCTTAACGACGGGCTTATCGAAAACCTTCCGCGCGAAGCGTGCGTAGAGGTTCCTTGCCTTGTTAACAAAGCAGGCATTCAGCCTTGCAAGGTTGGCAGATTGCCCACCGTGCTTGCGGCAATGAATATGACGAATATCAACCCGCAGTTGCTTACGATAGAGGCTGCCGTAACGAAGAAAAAAGATATTATATATCAAGCAGCAATGTTAGAGCCGCATACCGCCGCCGAGCTTTCGATAGACGATATCGTAAAGCTGTGTGACGAGCTTATCGAGGCACACGGCGATTATCTGCCCAAATATCACTAATTAAACGGTCCTTCGGCTGTCGCATATAAGAAAGTCATGTTTCCTATGTGCGGCAGCCGCTTTTTTTATTAGTCCCAAACTATTTTGTTTTGTGAAAAAGTGCCTTCGTACGTTCTGCCGGACGGCCAGAAATACGTGCCTTTTCCTTCCATCATGTTTTTGGCAAATTCGCCGATATAATATTCGCCGTTTGCCCAGGTGTATATGCCCTGACCTTGCCTTACGTCGTTTACAAAATCGCCTTCGTAAATATCGCCGTTTGCATATACGTATTTGCCTTTGCCATGCTTGCAGTCGTTTTCGTACGTGCCTTCGTAGCTGCCGCCGTCTGCCCAGGTGTATTTACCCCGGCCGTGCTTTTTGTCGTTTTTGTAGCTGCCTTCGTAAACGCTGCCGTCTGCCCAGGTGTATTTACCTTGGCCGTCGCGCTTGCCGTTTTTAAACTCGCCTTCGTAAATATCGCCAATGGCGCTTGCGTACGTGTATTTGCCCGTTCCCGTTATGCGGTCGTCTGCAAATTGGCCTTCGTAGGTCTCGCCGCTTGCAAAGGTTATTTTTCCGTCGCCGTGGCGTTTAAGTTCAACTATCTGCCCTACGTAAACGTCACCGTTAGAGTATGTGATAGTATTCTTTTCTCCATCAATAACGCCTGATGTGCCGTCCGGGTAATATATCGTTCCGTCGTATGGGGCGCCGTTGTCATCAACCTTGCCGTAAAACTTTATTTCCCCGCTTTCTGCGCGGTAGGTAATAACGCGATATCCCGTTGCGTATATTATTCCGTATATCAGCCCTGCAACAGCAAGTGCGCCGACGAGAATAATAATTACTATCTTGGCAGTACTGTTTTTGAAATTTCGGTGCATTTTACATATTCACCGTTCCTTTCCTTGATATCAGGATATAGGTGCTTTAAAGCGATGCAAGAAAATTGTTAAGCATCGTTATCAGATCGGGCACGATAACCAATGAAAGCAATGCCACGCCGAAGAATAAAACCACAGTTAATATAAGTGCAAACCAGTTTGTACCGCTTTTACTGAAGATATTTTCCGCTTCGAAAACAAGATCTTGCGGAATGTAGTACTTCCTTTTCAGCAACAGCTGCTTTTCTGTAAGCTTATCATCATCGGGATCGACGTATTTCAATACGTGCTTGTACGTGCCTTTTCTTATTGCGTTGCACACGGCAAAGTTATTTTTATACTTTGTTTCCTCAAGTGCAACGGCGTTTTCGGGCGAATTGCTGCCGTTTTTGATTATATATCGGATAAAAGCGCCCAATATTTCCTTAAAATATACCGACATTGCCGCCCCTACGATAACACCGCCGAATACGCACCAGGCGATAGTGTCTATGGATTTGGCAAATTCGGGTAATACGAAAGTTAAATAACTCATCAATTTACTTTACGGGTGTTAACTTTTCAACACCGCCCATGTAGGGGCGAAGAGCTTCGGGAATGTTAACCGAACCGTCTTCGTTAAGGTTGTTTTCCAAAAATGCTATCAACATTCTCGGCGGCGCAACGACCGTGTTGTTCAGCGTGTGTGCAAAGTACTTGCCGCTTTCGCCGTTAACCCTTATTTTCAATCTGCGTGCTTGTGCATCGCCTAAGTTCGAGCAAGAGCCTACCTCGAAATATTTCTTTTGTCTGGGGCTCCAAGCCTCTACGTCAAGCGATTTTACTTTAAGGTCTGCCAAGTCGCCCGAACAGCATTCCAACGTTCTTACGGGAATATCAAGCGTTCTGAACAAGTCAACCGTGTTTTTCCACAGCTTGTCAAACCAAACGGTGCTTTCTTCGGGCTTGCAGATAACGATCATTTCCTGTTTTTCGAATTGGTGTATGCGATATACGCCGCGTTCTTCAATGCCGTGTGCGCCTTTTTCCTTGCGGAAGCAGGGTGAATAGCTTGTAAGTGCGTAGGGAAGCTTTGCCTCGTCAATAATAGTATCAATGTATCTGCCTATCATAGAGTGCTCGCTTGTGCCGATAAGATAAAGGTCTTCCCCTTCTATTTTGTACATCATGGCGCTCATTTCGTCAAAGCTCATAACGCCGGTAACAACGTCAGAACGGATCATAAAGGGCGGAATGCAGTACGTAAATCCTCTTGCGATCATAAAATCGCGTGCATACGTTATAACTGCTGAATGCAGTCTTGCAATATCTCCGCAAAGGTAGTAAAATCCGTTTCCTGCAACTCTGCGTGCGGCATCAAGGTCGATACCGTCGAATTTTTCCATTATATCCGTGTGGTACGGTATTTCAAATTCAGGCACAACAGGTTCGCCAAACTTTTCTATTTCAACGTTGCAGCTGTCGTCTTTGCCAACGGGCACGTCATCTGCTATAATGTTGGGTATGCGCATCATTACGTTTTTAAGTTTTTCAGCGTATTCAGTTTCAAGGCTTTCAAGCTGTGCAAGCCTTTCTGCGGCTGCGGTAACCTTTGCTTTTAATTCTTCTGCGCCTGCTTTATCGCCTGATTTCATGCACATGCCGATCTGCTTTGAATACTTGTTTCTTTCGGCGCGAAGATCGTCTGCTTCTTTTTGAAATGCACGGCTTGCCTTATCAAGCTCTGCCGCTTCATCTACAAGGGGAAGCTTGTGGTCTTGGAATTTCTTTTTTATATTTTCTCTTACCAAATCGGGGTTTTCCCTAATAAGCTTAATGTCTATCATTGTAATCGTTCCTTTCTGTGTTTCGCCTTAACGAATAGATGCTTCAAATCGGTTGAAGCTTTAAAAAATCGTATATTTAGCCTTTTGCACAACATATAGTGTTTTGGGAAAAAAATCAACAATTCGGACTATAACTTGTTCCGAATAGTATAATATATAATTTTACATATATATTTGAAAAATTATTAACGCATTTAAAATTTTAGTCATATTTTTATCGCAAAACGATAAAAATTAGAAATCGAATGCGTTTTCACCGAAAATCTGCTTCAGAAGTGATTCAAGATCTTCGGTATCGTCGTAGGATATTTCAAGCGTTTTTTTCTTGCCCGTACCTATGTGGACGCGCCTGCCCGACAAATCGAACAAATGTTTGGTAAGCGCCTTGTTATAGCTTAAAGTATTCTCGTCTTGAACGGGTTGCTCGTTATACGAAGCGTTAATTTTTCTTACCAATGATTCCGTTGCACGAACGTTTAACGACAGATTGCATACGCGTTCTGCGGCTTTTATCATATCTTCACGGTATTTCAACCCCATTAAAGCCTTTGCGTGCCCCAATGTTATTTTTTCTTCGCTTAACAGCTTTTGAAGCTCTTCCGGCAAGTCAAGTACGCGCAAAACGTTTGCAATAGTAGAACGTGATTTGCCGACCCTTTGTGAAAGCTCTTCCTGCGTGATATCGTATTCATCAAGTAATGTTCGGTATGCCATAGCCTCTTCAACTACGGAAAGGTCTTCTCTTTGAATATTTTCAATTATAGCGACCTCTGCGGCGGCTTTATCATCTAATTCCATAACGATTGCGGGCACTTCGGAAAGGCCTGCCATTTTTGCTGCGCGGTATCTGCGTTCGCCTGCTATTATTTTATAAAAACCATCTCCTGTGGAACGTACGGCGATGGGCTGTATAACGCCGTGTGCAGCGATAGATTGCGATAATTCTATCAGCGCGCTTTCTTCAAATGTTTTTCGGGGTTGGCCCTTGTTTGGTTCGATGTCGGATATTCTTATAACCGAAACGCCGGTATTTTCTTGTGTCGAGTTCGAATCAAAAATTGCTTCAAGCCCCCTGCCCATTGCAGGTTTTTTTGCCATATATGTAAATCCTCCAAATGAAATTCTTCGATCATTATATCACAAATATGTGATATGGAATGCGATTGCCTGTAAACATTGTATTAAAACTTGAATTTCAGCGTTTTGCATAACATTGTTCCACGTGGAACAAAATTATCGTTAAATTTAAAATATCAGATAGTCAAAAGGCAAATGTTCCACGTGGAACATTGTTAAAGCTTTTATAAATAAAAAACGATGGATTGCAACCATCGTTTTAAATAATTGAGTTTTCACCATATGTATTTTTAAACCTATATATGGAATTGTTCCACGTGGAACATTTATATCCTTAATAAAAGTTCGTTTACCAAATCGTTGTATGCTTCAGCGGCTTTACTGCGTTTGTCATAATATTGAATAGGCTGGCCGTAGCTTGGCGCTTCTGAAACACGCACACTGCGCGGAATCATCGTTTTAAACAGCTTGTCAGAATAATATTTCTTTAGCTCGTGCAAAACCTCTGCAGAAAGGTTTAATCTGCCGTTGTACATAGTTATTATTATTCCAACAAGGTCAAGCTTTGAATTAAAGCGCTTTTTTACCTCGCGTATTGTTATCATCAACTGCGTAAGCCCCTCAAGCGAAAAATATTCGCACAGCATGGGTACTGTAACCCCGTCTGACGCGACAAGTGCGTTTATCGTTAACAATCCAAGGGAAGGGGGACAGTCAATAATTATGTAGTCGTATTTATCTTTAATCTTATCAAGTGCGGATTTAAAGCGCGTTTCGCGATTATCGGCATCAACAAGCTCAAACTCTGCACCGGCTAATGTAATATTGGAGGGAATCAAGCTTAAATTTTCAAATGCAGTTTTAATCGTCGCACTATCTGCATCGCTTCTTGATATCAAAAGATCGTAAGAAGAAGTTTTTATCTGCTTCTTATTAACACCCAATCCGCTGGTAGAGTTACCCTGAGGATCAAGGTCGATCAATAAAGTTTTTTTGTTTTTTAATCCCAAAGCTGCGGCAATATTTATAGCGCAGGTGGATTTGCCTACACCGCCTTTTTGATTGGCAAGCGCAATTATCTTTCCCATCTTTATACTTCTTTCTGTTGGATTTTTCCTGTTTTGATAATCTTTTTAGGGCATTTTTCAACGCATTTACCGCACGCGGTACATTTTGTGTAATCTATTACAGCAACGTTATCGGTAACTGATATCGCGCCGAATTCGCAGGCTTTTTCGCATAATTTACAGCCGATACAGCCTGCTTGACAATACGTTTTCGTTACAACACCCTTATCTAAAGACGAGCACGCCACCCAATGCGGTGCATCAAACGGAACAAGCTTTATTATTTGCTTGGGGCAATGCAGCGTGCAAACACCGCAGCCTGTACATTTACTGTAATCAACGGTTGCCACACCGTTTACAACGTGTATTGCATCAAATTTGCAATGCTTAACGCAAGAGCCTAATCCTACGCAACCGTTGGGGCAGACCTTATCGCCGTACCCAAGCTTTACCGTTGCATTACAATCGGCTTCGCCTTCGTATATGTATTTCTGCGTCGAAACGCCTTTTTCTCCGCAACACATTACCTGCGCGCGCAATTTTACGGCGTTTTCTGCTTCTACGCCCATAATTTGCGCTATCTTCAACGCGGCTTCGTTACCGCCAACCGGGCAGGCAGATACTTTTGCTTCGCCCTTTACTATCTTTTCAGCTAAATCTCCGCAACCCGAAAAGCCGCATCCGCCGCAGTTTGCACCGGGCAAGCATTCTTGTATTTGTTCTATCCTTGGGTCGGTTTTAACGGCGAATACCTTCGATGCAGTTGCCAAAAGAATGCCGAAAACAACGCCAAGTCCTACAAAGCATAAAATAGCATATAAAACGTTCATGTTATCCCCCTTTAAAAACTAATACCGGAGAATCCCGAAAATACCATTGCTATCAGTCCCGCCGTTATAAGTGCTATCGGCATACCCTGGAATGATTTCGGAACGTCTGAATAGCGAAGCTTTTCTCTTACACCTGCAAATATCAGCACGGCAAGCATAAAGCCCACCGCCGCAGAAAAGCCGTATATAACGGATTGAATAAACGTATATCCGTTTGAAATGTTAAGAAGCGCCGCACCAAGCACTGCACAGTTTGTTGTGATAAGGGGAAGAAATATACCAAGCGAGGAATAAAGTGCAGGTATATTTTTCTTTAAAAACATTTCAATAAATTGCACCAAAGATGCTATTATCAAAATAAAAGCAACCGTTTGAAGGTATTCAAGTCCAAACGGAACAAGCAAATAGTGATAAACTATCCACGTTACCGCAGAAGAAAGCGTCATAACGAAGATAACGGCAAAGCTCATGCCGACTGCCTTATCTACCTTATCGGAAACGCCAAGAAAAGGGCATATGCCCATAAACTTTATAAAAATAAAGTTTTCGGTTAAAATGGCGGCAAGCATTATCATCAATATTTCAGCCATATTATTTTACCTCCGCCTTTCTCTTTTCTGATATAGATTTAATTTTTTGCACTATCGCGATTAAAAAACCAAGCGTAAGAAATGCCCCCGGCGCCATTACGAATATCGTTGCGTGAAAGCTTTCAGGCGTTATTTGCAAACCGAATATCGAACCGGATCCCAAAAACTCTCTTATACATCCGATAATCAGCAATGCGCCGGTAAAGCCAAGCCCTGTGGCAACACCGTCGATAAACGAATCAAAAACGTTGTTTTTAGATGCAAACGTTTCTGCCCTTGCAAGTATAATGCAGTTTACAACTATTAACGGGATAAAAATACCAAGGGCATCGTACAGATCTACCAAATACGCCTTCATCAACAATTCGATTGCCGTAACCGCACCGGAAATAATAACTATATACGAGGCGATTCTTACCTGATTGGGGATTATTTTTCTTAAAAGCGATATTATTACGTTTGACAAAATAAGAACGGCAGTTGCCGCAAGGCCCATGCCAAGGGCGTTTTCTGCAGAGGTGGTTGTAGCAAGCGTGGGGCACATTCCCAAAGCCTGAACAAACGTGGGGTTGTTTATAATAGCCGCATTTTTAAATTGCTTTACTATTTTGTTCATCACTGTGCCTCCTTTACCGTAATTAAGCCGGCAGATATCGAATCTGCTGTTTCAAGCGCGGTTGTTACACCTGCTTGAACTGCGTTTGAAGAAACCGTAGCGCCTGTTATTGCATCTGCTTTTTGATCTTTTGCAATACCGATATACTGCGCAAGGTAATCGGGCTTCGTTACGTTTTGACCAAGCCCAGGTGTTTCGCCCGATGCACTTACTATAACGACACTTATAACCTTGCCGCCGTTTACGCCTACCATCATATTGATACCGTCGCTGCCGTAGCCCTTTGCCGTTATATCTATTGCATAGCCTAAATCGCCGTCATCGCCGTTTATTTTGTAAACGGCGTTTATTTCTTTGGCAAATTGTTCGCTTGTAAGCGTTGTTTTACTTGAATATACGGGGAATATTTCTTTTAAAGCGTTTTCTATTTTCGCTTCGGTATTTTTAGCTATTTGTTCTTTTGTTAAAGCGTTGACCCCTGCCACAAGCGACGAAATAGCCGCGCATATAAGCGATAAAACCAAAACGATTTTTACAAAGGAGGTGTTTTTCTGATTGCTCATTTTTCTGCCCCCTTAACTTTTTTTGCTTTGATCTTTCCGAAGGGCTTAGGCCGAGTATATTTATCTATATACCACACCAACAGATTCATTACAAGAATTGCAAAGGAAACGCCTTCGTTAAAGCCTGCAAAAAATCTTATAAATACCGTTATTGCGCCGCATCCTACACCGTAGATTATTTTACCCGTAGGCGTAAGGGGCGACGTTGCATAATCAGTAGCCATAAATATAGCACCAAGGAAAAGGCCGCCTGTTAATATCGAATATATCATAAACGATGCGGCATCTATCGTTTCGGGCGAGAAGAAATACGTTAAACCTGCAACCGTGCCTATAAACGTTACGGGAATATGCCACGTTATTACCTTGCGCGCCAGCATAAGAATGCCGCCGCATAATAAAAGCAAGCACGAAACCTCGCCTATACAGCCGCTTGTTTGCCCGATGAAGGCTTGGAAAACGTTTACGTTTGCAGGAACGGTTCCCGCCTTAATGCTTGCAAGCGGCGTTGCCGAAGCAATAACGTCTGCATTGCTTTCGAAAACGGAAATATTGGAAAGCGGCTTTGCAAACTGCGTCATTGGTTTGGACCATGCAATAAACATAAATACCCTTGCCGCCAGCGCGGGATTCAAAAAGTTTTTGCCAAGACCGCCGAATAGTTGCTTAACTACTATAATGGCAAAAACAGAGCCCACTGCCGCCATCCATAAAGGAATCAGCGGCGAAAGGTTAAAGCCTACAAGCATTCCCGTAACAACGGCAGAAAGATCGGAAACGGTAACCTTCTTTTTCATCAGCTTTTGGTATAAAAATTCGGATAATACTGCCGATGCAGTGCTTACCGTAACTACCAACAGCGATCTTAATCCGAATACGTAAATGCTCCACAATAAAGCGGGAAGCATTGCAATTATAACCGTAAGCATCACAGACGTTGTGTTTACAGAGCTTCTGATATGCGGCGAAGCGGAAACGGTCAATAATTGCGATATTTCCGAAGATTTTTTAGGTGAATTATTTTGTTCGTTCATTTTATCTTCCGTTCGTGCCTTTCCCTTTATTTCATTGCCCTTACGCGAACCTTGGCAGACCGTATCAATTGAACTATCGGTACACCGCCCGGGCAGCCGTACGTACAGCTTCCGCATTCCACACAGCTCATCACGTCGTATTTTTTACATTCTTCAAACGCGTCTGTTCTTGCAAACATTGCCAGATAATTGGGGTAAAGGTGCATAGGGCACGCCCTTACACACTTGCCGCAACGGATACAAACCCCGTCTGATGTGTAAGCGGCAGACTCGTTAGATGACATAAATAATACTGCCGAAGTACCTTTTGTTACGCTGCCTTTAGGGTCCCACTGGGCGGCGCCCATCATCGGACCGCCGTTTATTATCTTTTTTGGTGTTTGCTTTAATCCTCCGCAGAAGGATAAAAGGTCTGTATATGAAGCACCGATGGGCGCAAGCACGTTTTTGGGCTTTACAACGCAGTCGCCGTCAACTGTAACGATGCGTTCGATAAGTGGCATACCTTCGGTTAATGCGCGGTAAACCGAATAACAGGTTTCTGCGTTGAAAACAACGCACCCAACGTCGGAAGGAAGCTTGCCTGCAGGTATTTCCACGTTTTTCAGCGCGTATATCAACTGCCTTTCGTCGCCCTGCGGATATTTTGTTTTCATAACGCAAACGTTAAACATATTGGATGTGCCTATTTCGCGCTGCAATGCCTCTACGGCGTCCATTTTATTATTTTCAACGGCAATATCGCAATGGCGCAAGCCAAGTGCGCGCATAAGTATTGCCGCACCGCCTATTATCCCTTTCGGGTTTTCAAGCATTAAACGGTGGTTGGCACAAATATAAGGCTCGCATTCGCAGCAGTTGATAATAATTGAGTGAACCTTGTTAAGCGATGATTGTATTTTTGCATACGTCGGAAACGACGCACCGCCCATGCCCGCAATGCCTGCAAGCCGCACGGATTCGATTATTTCTTCCGCAGAAAGCTCTTTCAACGGCTTTACTACGGGCTTTATATCCGGGCAAAGGGTATCTTCAAAATCATTTTCAATTATTATGTTTTCTATTACCCTGTCGTCGGGCATACGCTTTGATACGAATTGCTTTACGGTGCCGGATACGCTTGAATGTACAGGCACGCCAAGCCCGTTTTCAACCACGCCGATAACTTGCCCCCTATACACCTTATCGCCAACCTTTACGACCGACTTGCACGGTGCGCCGATGTGTTGCGATAAAGGAATGCTTACCGTTGCAACGTTGGAAAGCCGTTCTATTGGCTTGTCTTTTGTGTTTTTATGTTCTTTCGGATGAATTCCGCCTATAAAGGTAAATAACATCGTTTTTTTTGCCTTTCAAAAAAAATTACACTGATACACAACAATTATATCAGTATTTATTTAAAAAAACAAGAAATAAAGTGTAATTTATTATATCTTGATATGATTTTTTATTTAAAAAAGTAAAAGATATTCACCGGTTAAATGTGTATTGACAAAACAAAGCAAAGATGTTATAATACATTCGAAAATAAGCATAATTATTATTGCGAAAGGATATTATAATCATGGCAGAAGATTTGTTTGAAAACAGCGACGTATTCACCCTTACGGATGAAGACGGCGTAGAAACCGATTTCGAGGTTGTTGGCAGCTGCGAATACGAAGGCGGCATTTATTTTGCTGTTATTCCGTTGAAAGACGGCGGCGAAAACGAAGATCAGATCGAATATACTATTCTTAAATCCGAAAAGGATGAAAACGGCGAAGATATCTTTGTAACGGTTGACGATGATGACGAGTTTGATGCCGTTGCCGATATTTTTGAAGACGAGCTGTTTGCCGACGAAGACTACGGCGCAGACGAATAAGGCAAAAAAGTTCCTGCTCGGTTAGTGATGATCAGGTGTTAAAACCCACAAGAGAACTATGGAGTTCGGGCTTTCCGCTATGGGAATGCAGACCTCCCTGTTATTTCCTGTTCAAAACCGCAAGGTTGCACGATTTAACAGGACGTTGGTAGCACAAAGTACGGAAGAGAACACCAACCTGCAATGCAGGGTTTCTCAATGCTTGATTACACGGCTTGGCGGGTTTTTTTGTTTAAAGATAAGGATATAAAAAATGTTTTATTCAGAATATACGGGGTTTTCAAGGGCTGTGCCCGTTTGGCAGGCAGGAAAAACCGAAGAAATGAACCACACCCTTATTTTCCGTACCGTTACGGAAAAAACATCGGGTGTAATTAAAATAGCGTGCAACTGCTGTTACAGATTAACTGTAAACGGTAAATTCGTTGCAAGCGGCCCTGCGCGCGCGGCGCACGGCTTTTTCAGGGTTGACAAAATAGAGCTTGACGAATTTTTAAATAAAGACCGAAACGTTATTGCCCTGCTTGTTGCAGGATATGCAGTGAACAGCTTTGAATATCCCGATCAAAAGTCGTTTTTATGTGCAGAGCTTTTCTCTTCAACGGTAACCGTTGCCGCAACCGGCGCAGAGGCACAAAACGGTATAGATCTGTTTGAAGCGGCAGAGTATTTGCCGAAGGTTAAAAAAACGCAAAGATATTCCTTCCAACGCACTTTTGCAGAGGTTTATAATTACGGTGAGGATTATAACGCGTACGAAACGCTGCCCGAATATACTTTACCAACGGTGCAATTACAGCAGGTAGAAGCAGGAAAGCTTTTGCCAAGGGGCGTTTATTACCCCGATTATCAGGTTGACCTTGCAAAAGCAATCATTTTGGCGGGCAACGTAGGCGTAAGCGAAAAGGAAAGCTACTATACAGACCGTTCGATAGTTAACATAACGCCGATATTCAAGGGCTTTAAAGCAGACGAGCTGGAGTTTTTCTCCACTACGGAATACGGCAAGCTTGATTTTTATCCCAAGGCAAGCGGTGAAGTGCCGACAAGCGAGGTAACCCTTGTAAAGGATTCGTACGCCGTATTCGATATGGGAACGGAATTAACGGGCTTTTGCGAATTTGAGGTTAATTGTTCAGAGGATACGTTAATATACGCCGCGTTTGATGAAATACTTACAAACGGCGACGTTAATCCGTACAGAATGAAATCCTGCAATATCGCAGTTTGGAAATTAAAGGCGGGCACGTACAGCCTTTTTACGCTTGAACCGTATTCTTACAGATATATTAAATTTGTTTGCATGGGTGCAGGTGCGGCAATAAAGAGGGTTTCGCTTCGCAGATTTGAATTTAACCGTTCGGAAATAACCGCACAAATGCCCAATCTGCCGGATGACGAGCTGGTGCAGATATACAACGCGGCAATCGCGACCTTCTGCCAGAATACGCTTGATATTTATATGGATTGCCCTTCAAGAGAGAGGGCGGGCTGGCTTTGCGACAGCTTCTTTACATCACGCGTGGAATACGCCTTAACGGGAAGAACTGTTGTTGAAAAGAACTTTATAGAAAACTTTATTTTGCCTGATAAATTCGGGTATATTCCCGAAGGAATGCTGCCGATGTGCTATCCTTCAGACCATACGGATACGGTATATATTCCAAACTGGGCGATGTGGTTCGTTATCGAATTGCAGGAATACCTTTGCCGCAGTAACGACCGCACGCTTGTTGATGCTTGCAAAACGAGGGTTTACGACTTGCTTGCGTTTTTAAGAAAATTCGAAAACAGCGACGGATTGTTAAGCAAGCTTGAAAGCTGGGTGTTTATCGAATGGTCGGAATCAAATAAATTAACGCAGGATATATCGTATCCTTCGAATATGCTTTACTGTAAATTCAAAAAAACGATAGCCGAGCTTTACGGCGACCGCGAGCTTGAAGAAGAAGCAGAAAAGCTTGCCGAGGTTATACGAAACTATTCGTTTATGGGCGACTTTTTCTGCGATAACTCTGTTTACAACGAAGTAGGCGAGCCTGAATTGTCCGGCGAATGCACCGAAAGCTGTCAATATTACGCTTTCTTTACCGAGGTTGCCACACCCGAGCTTTATCCCGAATTATGGGATACCTTGGTAAATGATTTCGGCCCCGAAAGAAAAGAAACAAAAAAATGGCAGCGTATCCACTATGCAAACGCCTTTATCGGCAATTATCTGCGCTTGGAATTGCTTTACAAAAACGGTTTATACGAAAAAGTAGCAGATAATATCCGCGGATATTTCAAAAAAATGGCAGATGAAACGGGTACCCTGTGGGAAAACGATACATCACACGCAAGCTGTAACCACGGCTTTGCCTCGCACGTTATTTACTGGCTTCAAGGAATGTTTAAATAAGCAGTACATAAAAATAAACAAGCCGATACAATGGGTAAGGTTCTTAGCGGAGAAATCATAAATAACCTTGCTCGATTTGATCCGCAGTAAACAAATAATGAACGCCGGCAGATTTTCAAAGTCTGTCGGCGTGTGCTATTCGATAAATTGGAATTTGTTATTCTCTCTCAATTTCTGCAATTTGATGAACAATTTTGGAAAAACCTTCTGAATCAGATTCTAATAAACCGTGTGTCATATTTTCCATTATAAACATTTGTTTATATGGTGCTTCTACTTGTTCATAATAATCTTGTGCTATCTTATAGTTTGTTTGATAATCCTTATCTCCATTTATGTTATAGTATGGCACTTCATATTCAGTTTTGCCTTTTAATGAAAAGTCAAAAAATTCCTCCGAAGCGAAAAAGTCATAATAAACACTCATATCGATGTCGAGATACTTCATCCAATCTGAAAATGAATAATTTGGATTAAAAATAATGGTTGTAATCAGATTATAATCAGCTCCGTTTACCATCATTCCATAGCCATACTTATTCATAATTCTATTTCGCTCGTTGAAATAATCAATGGTAGGATTCTCGGGGTTTAAACTGTTAATCAAACTTAGCATTTCACTATCGTTTTCAGCCCATTTTAAAGCCTCCTGAATGAAAGCTTTTTCATTATCTAAATAATCAATAAGCTGACCTGTTCCGATGAAACACTCGTAATACTCGGGATATTCGAGTACTAAATTAGCACCGAAAATACTGCCCCAAGAATGTCCGAGGATTGTCAGCTTATCTTTTGAAAGATAATCAAGCACAAATTCGGTAACTTCTTTTCCGTCCGTCAAAAACAGCTCTTTTGTTAACTCAATGTCGTTTTGTTCAAAATCATAGCTTTTCCCACAATTGCGTTGGTCCCAGGTAACCACAGTATAAACATCAGCCCACTTTCTTGTGAAAGCGTAATCGATGTGGCTTGTTGCTGAGCCAGGGCCACCGTGCAAATAAAGCAAAACAGGATTGTCTTTATCCTCACCGTAAATATCAATCCACTGTTTTGTCCCATTTACATCTATATACATTGATTCATTTATACCACCATCAGGAGTTCGATTATTAACCGCCATTCCAATTGCTCTGACTAAAAAGAATACAACAAGCAATGCACAAATGACAATTGCTATCCATTTAATAACTTTAAATACTTTTTTCATTCAATCACACCCCTCCGTCAAATTCTTATTTTCCTAACTGTTCGACCTATTGGAATTTGACACTCCACCAAACTGAAATTTGTTCGTGCTTCTAATTTAAAATTCATCCATTAATATACAATCAAACCTCTACCAGAAGCGAACTACCTTCTGATTTATCTCCATTTAACCATTTCCATTTTTCGGAAAGCTCGATTTTACCATTTTCTAAAACTTTCGGAACGCTATGGCAAACCCCAACTCGTATTTGTTTTTGCACATTTACGTGCTGATAATAAAAATCGAGTTCGCCATTCTCTGCTACCGTTCCTATTAAATGACCTCTAACAACCTCTCCACCTGAATAATCTGCCCATAAAATATTACCATCTTGGTAGTATGAGAATATGGTGTTTCCACTAACTTCACCATTCTCTGTATTTTCTCGCGGAACAAAAAATTTCTCATTATAGCAAATACTTGTCGAGCATTTCACTAATCGTTTTTCCATAATTTCATATACGAGTACTACACCATTTTCAACATTCCAACGTTCATGCTTTATTGTCTTATAACCTCTTTTCTCATACAAATGACTTGCAGGCAAAGAGGCATCCAGACACACAGTATCATGTTGCAATCCTATTTCGTTTTCTAAACATTGCATAATATAGCTGCCGTATCCCTGCTTTTGAAATGCAGAATTCACATATACCCTTGTAATGTGATTTTCTTTATAGCAGCCTGTCCCCAGAATTTGATTATCCTTTTTCAAAACACCAACTAAGCCGGCTTCAATGTCTTTAGATATATTCTCTCGGCAATGAAGTTCACAAAAAAAATCAACAACTTCTTTCGGATAATATTTAGGATATATTGTCTTTATAGTTTCTTGCACTAATATTACTATTTGTTCCAAATCCTTTTCTGTTGCTTTTATGTATTCCATCTCATATCACCTCGTAAAATTCTTATCGTTCTGTTTTATCGCCAGTTTCGCATTTGTATTACAGCGTTGCAAGCAACGCGGGCATAGGGCAAGCCCATACCCTTGAAGCTGCGCGCGTCTGGCGATGTAGGCGACTGAGGGAGAGCGCGATACAATAAGATTTATCCAAACCTAAAGTTACGCCGGCTCCTTCCGTCACGCTTCGCGTGATGCCTTTCTCCCGAAGTAAGACTTTTCGTTAGCACCATTATAACACAAATCGGCAGCGAAAACAAGTTCTCTGCCGATTTATGTCCGCAAACTCTCCGTTAAGAACAACAGAGAAATGCGTATCGGCTTTTGTTATACAAAAAAAACAAGCCCGGCTTTCTTTTAAGAAAACCGGGTTGAGTGTGCTTTTAAAGCAGTTGATTATTCGGCATCTGCGTAAACGCTTACGCACTTTCTGCCTTTGGCAATGTTTTCAAACTTTACGCGGCCGTCAATAAGCGCGAAAAGCGTATCGTCAGAACCTTTGCCTACGTTCGTGCCGGGGTGAATCTTTGTGCCCCTTTGACGGATAATGATATTGCCCGCCAAAACGCTTTCGCCGTCAAACTTCTTAACGCCAAGACGTTGCGCCGCACTGTCACGACCGTTCTTTGTAGAACCAACACCTTTTTTATGTGCAAAAAATTGAAGGTTTAACTTTAACATTTCACATTCCTCCGTAATTATTTTCGGGAAATTAAATCTCCCTTTGTTCTTCATCCACCTGCAGGTAGTCGTAATAATCCTCAAGCATGTCGTTCAACTGAAGGAAATAACCTTGCAAAAGGGCGGATATGGCATAATTTGTTTTTTCGTCACTTTCATATTCCGGCAAAGCACCCTTGCAGATAACTTCAATATCTGTGGTCTTCTCGTCGATAACGTATTCTACGTTTGAACCTATGGAAACCTCTACGGTGTTGATTATAAGCATCGTCATTGCGGAAATAGCCGCGCAAACGATATCCTTTCCCGAATCGTCGTAGCCGCTGTGGCCGACCTCGCGGAAACCGTAATAGGTTGTGCCGGATTTATAAAATATGATCTTCGTCATCGGCTTATGCGTTGATAGATTTGATAGTTACCTTTGTATAGGCTTGTCTGTGGCCGATCTTTTTCTTTTCGTTCTTTTTGGGCTTGTACTTAAGAACGTAGATCTTCTTTGCCTTGCCGTTTTTATCAACGGTTGCGGTAACTGTTGCACCTTCAACAACGGGTGTGCCGACCTTTATGCCGTCATTGCCGGAAATTGCAAACACACGGTCAAATGTGTATTCGGAGCCAGGTTCTACATCGAGTTTTTCGATATAAATAGACTCGCCTTCGGATACTTTGTACTGCTTTCCGCCGGTTTCGATAATAGCAAACACGAAAAGCACCTCTCTTTCAAATAAACTCGCTGAGTAAGGCAGGTATTACTACCGTTTAAACATAGCCGTACATCATGCGGCAGACTATTCTAACATTATAAAGCCCCCGTTTCAAGTAAAACGGGGGCTTATTTTGTAAATATTTTATTAACGGTTCAAGATCGCGGATAATCTGTCGGCCGAGTGCGCATTAACCCCTTGAAACCTTTTGCTTTGCGGCGGTTAACGTGTTTTCAAGCAACATAACCCTTGTCATAGGGCCTACGCCGCCCGGTACGGGTGTTATAGCAGATGCTTTTTCTGCACAGGCATCGTAATCAACGTCGCCGGTAAGCTTGCCTTCGCTGTTTTTGTTCATACCTACGTCGATAACAACTGCACCTTCTTTTATCATATCCGCAGTTATAAAGTTTGCCTTGCCTACCGCGCTTACAAGAATATCTGCCTGCCTTGTAACGTCGGCAAGGTTTTTAGTGCGCGAATGTGCCACCGTTACGGTGCCGTTTGCGTGAAGCAGTAACAAAGCCATCGGCTTGCCTACTATATTGCTTCTGCCTACGACAACGCAGTTTTTGCCTGCAACCTCGATATTATATCTGCGAAGCAACTCCATAACGCCGGCAGGCGTGCAAGGCAAAAAGCTGTAATTGCCTACGGTTATTTTTCCAACGTTTACGTAACTGAAGGCGTCAACGTCTTTACGGGGGTCTATCTGTGCGATAACTATTTCAGAATCAAGGTGCTTCGGTAAAGGAAGCTGAACGAGTATGCCGTGTATATCCTCTCTTTCATTCAGCTTTTTGATAAGGTCAAGAAGCTCTTGCTCTTGCGTGGATTCGGGCATAGCGATAACTTCAGAATAAAATCCTACCTCGTCGCAATCCTTTTTCTTGTTTCTTACGTAAACCTGCGACGCGGGGTCTTCACCCACTATTATAACTGCAAGTCCGGGAAGAAAGCCGTTTTCTTTTTGAAATTGAAGCGTTTTTTCCTTTATTTCTTTACGCATATCACTTGATGTTTTTTTACCGTCGATAATTACAGGCATTAGTTTTCACCCTCCGTTTTTTCAGTTTCGTCTTTTGTTACTTCAGAATCTTCTGTTTTTTCGGCTTCTTCATCAGATGAAGCATCTTCGGCACTTTCATCCTCTATATCTTCATCATCAAGCGAAGCGTCTTCATTGTTTTCATCACCGCAAGGGGATTCTTCGCAGATGTCGCCGCCATCTGCGTTTTCATCAGACGCTTCTTTTTCTGCTTCTTCGGATATTTGCTGTATTGCATCTGTCATTATCCATTTGCCGTTGGGAAGTTTGGTGTACAAGGATGTTACACCGTTTGATTTTGCCTTTATCATAAGCAATACTATGAAGAATACGCTTAAAACAACGCATATAAATGCAACAAGCTGTGAAAGTCTAATGCCGGAGCCTACCGTGCCGATATAAAGCGAATCTGTACGAAGCCCTTCAATAAACATTCTGCCAAGACCGTACCAGCCGATATACGTTAAGAATATCTGCCCGTCGAACTTTTTCTTCTTGTAAAAAATGTTTATCAGTATAAATCCAAGCAGATTCCACAATGATTCATATAAAAACGTAGGGTGTACAAACCCTTCGGGGTTTACCACCATGCCCGGATTTTCCGCCATTATTTTGCTTTGATATTTTTCAAGATATTCAACGGTGCCCTGCAAGCGCGAGGTTGCAGACTGTTCGTACACGAAGGAACGCATACCCCACGGCAAATCGGTATTTATACCGAACGCCTCTTGGTTGGCGTAGTTGCCCCATCTGCCGAGAATTTGCCCTATCATTGCGGCAGGTGCGGCACAGTCAAGCACGCGCAAAGCTTTTTGCTTTTTGATAAATGCAACTATTGTTATCGTGGCTATCCCTGCAATAACGCCGCCGTATATGCCAAGGCCGCCGTTCCACACGGCAATTATATCTTTAAACGAATTATACGTGTCAAGATTTGCCAAAACGTAGTAAAGCCGCGCACCGATAACGCCGAAAATTACGGTAAATATCGCATAATCGTACATATGGTCAGAGTTGATACCGCTTTGCTTTGCACGCTGAAAAGCGTAAATAACGCCAAGAATGATACCAACCGTTATGATAATGCCGTACCAATATATATCCTTACCGAAAAGCGAAAACGCCACGGGGGAAAAACGGAAGGCAAAATCAAACATTTTAAATTCTACCTGATACATTTTATTTTCCTTTCTGTTCTAATGGTTTTATTACGGATAACGTGTACGATTCGGGTGTAAAAACGCTTTTAAATACGTCCATCGCGTAGTCGTACGTTATCTTTGATATCACATCGGGTGCACGGAAGACAAATTCGCCCGTTTCACTCATTTCCTCGCATGTTCTGGCGCTGCTTTCAAAACCGCGCAATATGTTTGCGTAAACTGCCCTGCGTGCTATTTCAAAGCTGTCTTTATCCAGACCGTTTTCTTTTACTTGTTCTATATATTTACATAGCTCGTCGTACAGTAAAAGCACCTTGTCGCTTTCGCCGTGAAACATATACATTGCGTAATATTCCGTATATTCATATCCCGAAGAAAAGGTGTTGTTTACAATACCTTCATCGTAAAGCCGCGTGTAAAACTCGCTGCTGGTGGAAAACAACGCCGTTGCGATGATTGAAAGTGCGTAAGCCCTTTTGTGCATTTCCGCCATATCGTTACACACCGTATCCTTCACGCCGAAAGAAAATACCGGGCGTGAAACCTGCATATATTTTTCGCGGTATTTTTCAACTGATGCTTTTTCTTCCTTGGGAAATACGGTTTTCGGGATTTCTTTACGGGTGCTTGGCTTCAGCGCTTCGCACAGCTTGGTTACCTTTTCTATATCAACATTGCCCGCAATACATACAGACATATTGGAAAGGTCGTAAAATTGGCTGTGTATGGAATACAAAAGCTCGGGCGTTGCCTTGCTTACAGACGCGCTGTCGCCCGCGATATCTATTATCAACGGGTTATCTGCCCTGTACAAGCCCTTCATCATTTCGCTGCGAGATTGCCAAGCGGGATGGTCGTCGTACATGGTTATCTCTTCTGTTATAATGCCTTTTTCCTTATCTACGCTTTCGTTTGTAAAATGCGGATGTGTAACGAAATCAAGCAGAATTTCAAGATTTTGTTCGAAATCCTGCGTGCAGGCAAACAGATACGAGGTTTTCGTAAACGAGGTGTACGCATTTGCATCAGCGCCTGTTTGTGCAAATAATTCAAAAGCGTCGCCCCCGTCCATCGTTTCAAACATTTTATGCTCTAAAAAATGCGCCATGCCGTCAGGCAGGGAAAACGATGTTCCGTCAGAACAAACGAAATTACTGTTTACCGAACCGAAATTAGTGCTGAACACTGCGTAAGATACGGTTCTTTTATTTGGTGCTATGTAAAGGGTAAGGCCGTTGTCAAGCACTTTTTTCAGGCAATAGTCGCCGGTTGCCGCACATAGCGTTTTTTCAAAATCCGTCATTTTCGCCCCCATTTGCTTCATCACCGTACATAAAATATACGGTGTCGGTTTGTAATCCGCAGGCTATTTCTTGAATATCCTTTACGGTAACTGACTGTACAAGCTGTACCTCGTCTTCTACCGAGGTATATTCACCGCAGAAAAAGACCCTGTAAATACATCTTGAAGCCAAAGCGCCTGCAGAATCCTTCCGCGCAAGCCAACCGCTTTTTACGCTTTTTTTGGCTATTTCAAGCTCTTCTTTTGAAATATTGCCCTTTTTTATCTCCTCAAGCTGATAAAGTATTTCTTTTAACGCTTTATCTTTGTTTTCGGCTTTTATACCCGTTGATATGTACATTTGACCGTTTGCCTCGTCGTGGCCCGACGTGCAGTAATAGCAAAGCGAATGCTTTTCGCGTACGTTGCAAAACAGCCTGCTTACGGGCGATTGCCCGAATAATTCTTCAAAAACCGCTGTGGCGTACAGTTTTTTATCGCTTGCGTGTATTTTATCGCGCAAGCCGATAACAAGGTGTGCCTGCTTTACGTCTTGCTTTTCTTCAACGTAGCGCACTTCATTGGGTATTATATACGGGGTGAGGTTGCTGTACGGGCGAACCGTTCGTTGCCCAAGGGCGTTTGAAACCCTTTGTGCAAATTTTTCTGCAATATCGCATCTGTCACCTGCATATACCATTATAACGGGTGCTGTTTGCAGCATGTCGGTGTAGTAATCGAACACGTTTTGTGCCGTCATATTTTCGTAATTACAAGTATCCGTATTGCAGGTAAATTCTATCGTTTGCCCTTGGCACATCAGCTGCATGCAACGCAAATATGCGTAGTTATCTTTATTATTTATTGCCGCACGCATGGCGTCGCACTGATTTTTTATCTCCGTTTGCGTATATTTTTCACAAAATACGCCGTTTTCCGTTACGGGGTCGAATATTACGTCGTACATAAGGTCAAGCACGCTGCCCATTATGTCGCACCCGTCGTACGCGGCGGAATTTTTTAAAAACGAGGCAGAAAACGTAACCCCCACGTATTCGCCGTAGTATGCGGTGCTTGCCCATATCGAGGCGTTAAAAAGATATGCCAAACGCTTGCTTATATCGTGCTTTGTGGGATATTTTTTACAACCGTTAAGCAGTATCTTCGGTAAAACTGTTGATGCGTACGGCATATCTGCCATCGGAAGTATAAAATGCAGATTTATATGCTCTACAACGAGATCGTCAGTGTTTATCATATGCAGCTGCACGTCGTTTGGCAGTTGGCGTTGTTCGTATGCCATTTAATTTCCCCCTTGTTTATTGAATAAAGCCAGAAAATCTTCTTTAGATTGTAAAATATCCTGCGGGTTTTCGAAGTTATCCCTGTAAACCTCTATCATATACGCGCCGTTGTATCCAAAACCGTCAAGCGTGTTGACTATCTTTTTTAAATCACAATTTCCTCTGCATGGAAGTCGGCATTTATCCCCCGCCCAGTCGTTTAAATGAACATGAACGATATTTTGCCCCATTGCGCTGGCAGTCTGTAATGGGTCGTACCCGCCGCGGCAGGCTTGTTTTATATCAAGCGTAAACCGCACGTCGGGGTAAAGCTGTTTTAACGCTGCAAGGTTTTCAGGCGAGCCTATATGCGAGGTAGAAACGTTTTCCTGCACGAGGCGCACGCCGAATTCCTTCGCTGCCTTGTCTATAAGGGCAAATATTTCTGCATAGCGTTGCACGCCTATAAAGCGTGCGCGCTTGTTATCCCCGTGGAACACAACGTATTTTGCGCCAAGCTCGCAAGCGGCGTTGAAATAATTTTTGTAATAATCTATTGAATCGTAAATGCGGCGTTCATACCCTGAAAAAAACAGTATGTATTCGTATCCCGAGGTAAACGGATGTATAGAAGTAACGTTAAGACCGTTATCTTGCGTTATGTTTTTTAATTCTTTTAAGTACGAGCCCTGCATCTCGCTGTGCGTGCCCATAAAAACTTCAGTATATTTAAATCCCAAATCGGCACAGGTTTTCATAGAAAGCGCCGTATCCTGCGGGAAAAAGCAAGCGCCCGATACACCTACGTTCATTCGAATTACCGCCCTTTCCATAATTTGTGCTTTGACAAAATAAAGCACACAATATATAATATTATATGTAAAAGCCCCATCGATTTAAAGGTGCAAAATATGAATTTTTACATATAGGAGCAATATAATGAAAAAAATTGTTTTTAATCCCGATATCCGCGCGCTGAATATATTGAAAATATGCCTTTTTTGTGTATTGTTCGGCGTTGCACTGGCAATTATAATGGCAACCTCGCACCCTACGGCGCAAATGGCAGAAAATTGCCGCCAATCACTTTTTGCGTGCGCTTTCGGCGCAGACGTAGCAATCGGCGGCTTTCTTTATATAGACTACGGCTTTAAAAACCAAAAGTAGGCATTTGTTATTTATGGTATTCCGTTCCGGCGCAGATGGTGCACGCCCTGTATATTTGTTCGGCAAGAAGCACGCGCATCAATCTGTGCGGAAATGTCATATCCGAAACCGAAAGGCGAAGCTGACAGGCAGCTTTAACGCTTTCGTCAAGCCCATAGGAAGAGCCTATAATAAATACCGCCTCGCTGTATCCCCGATGGGGCAGATTTTCAAGCGTTTGGGCAAATTTTTCGCTTGTCATTTTCTTGCCCTCCACACACATGGCTATTTTAAACGCTTCTTTTGGAATGCAGGCAAGTATTTTTTCGCCTTCTTCCTTTAAAACGGCGGCTATCTGCGCCGAATTAGGCTTTTCGGGCGGGCGTTTTTCTTTTATTTCAACGCTTTTTATTTTGCAGAAGCCCTGTATCCTTTTTTCGTATTCGGCTACTGCATCTGCAAAAAATTTGTCTTTTATATTGCCAACGTGTATTACCGTAACGTTTATCATATTGTAAAAGCCCCCGATGCAACGAATATCATAATAAAATCTATCCCCAAAACCAACGAAAGCGGAACTATAAAATATACCAATACCGCAGATTTTTCTTTTGCTTTGTTATATTTTTCTGCCATTTCTGCACGTACGGCATACGGCAGGGTACAATCAAGACTTTCGGGGGTTACTTTTTTATTCGGTTCGCCCCTGTTCATGATGAAATAAATAATAAACAAAACCAAAACTATAAAAAACAACACGAATATCGACACGGGGTATAACGGCCAAAACCTTTTTTCAAGCTGCAAAACAAGCTGGTATATCCCCTCGAACAAAAGAAAAAGCAAAAGTATGTTAAGCATTTTTTTGCCGTTTTTACGCCTTTTTTCAAGCAGGCTTGCGTGTTTTGCCTTTTCTGCCCCGCGGGTTCTTTTTTTCTTGTTACTCATTTTTCAACCATTCTTCAAGCAGGCGGCAAACTTCCTTTACAACGGCACATCTTACACCGTTTCTTCCGTTTGCGTTTGATGCCTTCATTCTGTACGTTTTCGTTTGATATTTATCCGAAATGCCGATATACACAAGACCTACGGGCTTTTCCTCGCTTCCGCCTGAAGGCCCCGCTATTCCCGTAACGGCTACGGCAATATCAGAAGAAAACAACATCCTTGCACCGCTTGCCATTTCGTACGCGGTTTGTTTGGAAACTGCGCCGTAATTATCAAGCGTTTCCTGCTTTACGCACAGAAAACCGTGCTTTATCTCGTTGGCGTATGCCACGATACTGCCTTTAAATACTTCGGAAGCACCTGCAATATCTGTTATGGATTTTGCAAGTAATCCGCCGGTGCAGCTTTCCGCAAACGTTACCGTTTGCTTTTTTTCTTTAAGTAAAGAAACGATGTTTTCAAATTCCATATCATAGCCTTTCACAGCAAAAATATTTTAAAAATTTTCTAAACGTATTCCCAAACGGGGATAAATGTGGTATTATGGCAGTATTAAACGAATAAGAAAGTGAAATTATGAAAATAACTGCCGATCTGCACACGCATACATTGTTTTCCTTCGACGCCGATAAGGGGGCAATGCCCTTGCAAATAGTTGAAGAAGCGTATAAAAAAGGGCTTTCCGCCATCGCACTTACCGACCATCTTGAGGTGAACAGCGAAATAGAGGGGCTATATACCCCGTTTGAATTTGAACGCCGCCACGAAGAGTGCCTGCGCGCAAAAGAACATTATAAGGGTAAAATAAACGTGCTTTGCGGTATCGAGCTGGGCCAACCCACGCAATACCCCGATACGGCAAACCAATATCTTGAAAAATATCAGTTTGATTTTACACTTGGCTCGCTTCACAATGTGAAGGGCATGCCGGATTTTGCGCTTATAGATTATAAAAATTACCAAAAAGACGATTACGTATCCCTTTGGAGGGTGTATTTGAAAGAGCTTTATGAATTGACCCTGTTCGACGGGATAGACAGCCTTTCGCACCTTACGTATCCGTTGCGTTATTTTAAAGCATCGGGGTTCGAATTGGATCTTCGCCGCTTTGAAGAAGAAATAATAAAAATTCTTGAAAGTATTATTTCCCGCGGCGTTTGTTTAGAGGTCAATTCTTCGGGCTTCAGGCAAGGGCTTGGCTGCCCGTTGCCAAACGAATACGTGCTTTCGCTGTATAAATTACTTGGCGGAAGGTTGATAACCACAGGGTCTGACAGCCATATGACTAAGGATATAGCAAGTGATTTTGATAAACTGGAGGATTATATAAAGGAAGATTTCGTGTTGTTTATTCCCAATCAAAGCTAACGGGCGTACCCGTTTCCTTCAGATCCTCAAAGCCGCCTTGGCGCAATGCTTCGTAAACTGCAATAGCGGCAGAGTTAGAAAGATTCAAGCTTCTTAAACCGTCGCGCATAGGTATTCGCACGCATTTATCGGGGTTTGCCGAAAGTAACGTTTCGGGCAAGCCCTTTGTTTCTTTTCCGAAAACGAGAAATGTACGTTTCGGGTAAGTAACGTCTGTGTATTTGCGCGGTGCCTTAGTGGTGAAAAAGAACATCTCTTCATCTTTATTCTGCAATAAAAATTCTTCAAGGCTTTCGTAATACGTTATATCCAGCAAATGCCAATAATCAAGCCCTGCGCGCTTCAGCTTTCTGTCGTCTATTTCAAAACCCATCGGCTTTACAAGGTGCAGGCTTGCGCCTACTGCCGCGCACGTGCGCGCTATGTTGCCCGTGTTTTGGGGTATTTCAGGCTCTATCAGCGCTATGTTGATATTATTCTTTCCTTTCACTGTTGCCACCTATATACTTATCTACTATAAATTTTGGGCGTGCTTTTGTTTCAAGATATATTTTGCCTACGTATTCGCCCACAATACCAATGGCAAACAGCTGAAGGCCACCCATTGCCCAAATAGAAACCATAAGCGACGTCCATCCAAGAACGGTATCACCCATAAAGTGGCGTACCAAAGAGTAGATCAATATGCCAACGCTTGCCAAAAGAATTAAAGCACCAAGCGTGGTTATAAATCTTATCGGCTTTACGGAAAGTGAGGTTATACCGTCAACCGCGAACGCTATCATCTTTTTCAAAGGATATTTACTTTCGCCCTTGGTGCGTACCCCTCTTTCGTACATTACCGTGCCGGTTTTAAAGCCTATCATCGGCACGATGCCGCGCAAAAACAGATTTACCTCGCGGAAGTTTTCAAGCTCGTCAAGCGCGCGCCTGCTCATCAAGCGGTAATCGGCGTGGTCGTACACGATCTCTGCACCCATAAAACGCATAAACTTGTAAAAGCCCTGTGCCGTAGTACGCTTGAAAAGCGTATCCTTCTCGCGCTTGCTTCTTACACCGAAAACTATCTGGCAGCCTTTGTCGTATTCGTCAAGCATTCTTTCTATTGCGCCGATATCATCCTGAAGATCGGCATCAAGCGATACGGCAACGTCGCATTCGCCCTTGACAGTCATCAAGCCTGCCAATAAAGCGTTCTGATGACCTTTGTTGCGTGACAGCTTTATGCCTTTGAATAAAGGTTCTTTTTCGCACAGGTCTTCTATTATCTGCCACGTTTTGTCTTTAGATCCGTCGTCAACGAAAACGGCTTTACTGTCTTTAGATATTCTGTTGCGCGATATCATGTCGTTTAACAGATCCTTTAATGCTTGCTGTGTTATGGGAAGCATTTGTTCTTCGTTATAGCAAGGAATAACGAGGTATAATACTGTACTCATGTCAAAACTCCTTTATTTCCAAAATTCAAACGTGTTTTTTAAAGATGCGTTTACGGCAGGGGAAACGTACGAGCTGTCGTATTCTATAATCGTAGCTATATTTACCGCTGCACAAAGCAAAAGCGATATTGCAAGTATGGTATTGCACAATCGTTTTACGGTTGCGTTTTCGCTTTTCTGATACAGTACGAACAGTATTGCAAACGCACCCGTTGCCATTTGCCACGAAAAATCAACGCAGTAGCGCACCCCGTAGCCGCTTTCCCAAATAGAGAAAATAACAACGAACGGTAAAACCGCACAGCACAAAAGCCACAGTAACGTAAACAGCGGCTTTTTTTCTTTTTCAAGCGTGCGTACCGCTTTGGGCAGCATAAAGCATGAAAACATCGGTAAAATTCTGAAAAACTGCCCTATCGCCGTTCTGTTGGCAATAAAATAGTAGCCGTTAATACCTAAATCGGAAAAATTAGAGAATATAAACGGATATTCGGGTTTTACTATCGGAAAGGCAAACAAGAAATTATAAAATCCGATAAGTGCGGATTGTATGGAAAATTCTGCCCTTGTAAAGTCGTTTATGGTAAGTGAATACTGAATGCCGAAATCCGTAAAAGAACCGAAGCGGGCATAGTTGTATATCATTTGCCCTGCACCTATTACCGCAAATGGTACAAGTGCACACGCGGCAAAAGAAATAAGCATTTTAAAGCTTGCCTGCGCCTTTTTTAAAACGAAAAATCCAACGGCTAAAAACGCAACTGCTGCAATACACCATACTGCGGTAGTGGGGCGGCTTAATACCGCAAGCGAGAAAAACACACTTGAAAGGCAAACCTTAACGTTTGATACCTTTTCGGAAAGTATGCCGCTTTCCGCAAGGAAGTACGCCCCCATGCACACGAACATAAAACCGCTGTTCTGCGCTATTTCATAGAAATTAGGCGTTATAAAGCAGTACCATACCCCACAGCCCAAAAGTATCATAAGAAGCGAAGAGGTGTACAAGCCTACGCTTATTTTACTGAAAAATCTTTTACATACGCAATTATAAAACAGCGTTAAAAATACAAGACCTGCCGCACCGAAAATAAATACTGCCCAAGCGGTGGAAAAATAATATCCCGTCAGTAGGTAAAACGGTAAAAACAGTAATATAACGGGGGCAATACCGTAATAAGAATAATATTGCCCGTTGTACATAACGTGGTCCCACGCGTATTGCGTGCCGCTGTTAAGCCTTTCCGACCAGTCGTACGGATTTTTAAGTGCAAGAAGATCTTCTTCCACAGGTCTGTCTAACGTAATTTTTCCCTGTGCAAAGGCATCAACCAATTCTTTTGTTATTTGGTTGCCGTTCGTTTGTGCGATACCTTTATCAAACAATCCCGTAGTTAAAAGCATTGATGCGGTCAACGCAACTATAAGAACGCACAGCGTTACCGTTGAAGCTGCATACGGTGCTTGGCTTAACGTTTGGCTTGCGGTTTTTGATTTAAGTAAAAAATATCCCAAAAATGCGCAAAGAAGTATTATACCGGTGCGGATAAAGGAAAAATCAAGCGGAATATCTTCATTAAAACGAATGCTTTCTTCGTTTATTACTATCGTTTCGTCGTTTTTAAGGGTAAACTTGATTTTAAGCTTGTCCACCTTGCCCGAAAATTGGCAGTTTGCGTATTTTGTGTTTTCTTGCCCTTGTGCTATTTGCCCTTCTACAAGATTCGTTCTTAATCTGTAATCGGAATTTGTTTCGTCTGTAAAATCAATTTTGTAATCAACGCACGAATCCAAAGGCGCCGCAACGCCCAAATATACGGTGCCTATTTTGGCGTTTATACCTTTAAATTCGATATTCGGCGTGCTTGATACCGATTTCCATCCGTTTTCTGTTTTTTCAAAGCCGTTTATTTCGGCATTATTTAAATCGGGCGTTATTTGCGTATATTCTGTACCTATTTTAAAAGCTGCAAAATTAAATACGAAAATCTCACATAAAACCGTTATTATTACCGCACAAACGGCAAACCCGTACCAAGAACGAAGGTATTTTGTAAAATTCATATTATCAGTTTTTCTCTCCGTTTACTTTCTTTAATTTAAAAACAACCGAAAAATATCTGCCTTCTTCGCTTTCGGCGTATATTTCGCCGCCGTGGGCGTTTATTATTTCCTTGCAGATTGCAAGCCCAAGGCCCGCAACGCTTCTGCTTTTGTCGCAGGTGTACATGGGCTCGAATATTTTTTCAAGCTGGTCTTTTGCAACGCCGTTTCCGTTATCGGTGATGGCAAAAACGAAATGCCCGTTTTCCTCGGTGATTACGATGTGTATTTTTAATCCCGTTTGCTTTTGGGAATGGTTTATACTGTTGCTGATTGCGTTCATAAAAACGCGGTAAAGCTTGTCGCCGTCGGCGTTTATATATCCGTCTGCCGTGCAAAGAAGCGATATTTCCGGTTGCGATAAAGAAAATTGGTCCTTTAGATCGTCTGTAATATCCTCGCACAGCGCGCGCAGATTTACGATTTCCGTCTGTATTTGCATATTGAATTCGCCGTTTAAATAATCGTCGAATTCTACGATTATATCCTTTATCTGCTGTGATTTTTCATATATCACATTAAGATATTTTTTGCGCCGTTCCTCAGACAGGGCGGGGTTCATCAGCAGCTCTGTATATCCCATTACGGAGGTCAGCGGGGTTTTTACGTCGTGCGAAATAGATGCAATTATTCTGTTTTGCTTTGCCTTTTCTTCATCTAACTGATGAACGAATTCGGCAAAATTTTGCCTTAATTCGGATATTTCGCCATCGTTATACGTAAGGGGAACTTCTTTACCGGATTCGTGCTGCTTTATATCGTTTGAAAGCTTTTTAACGGGCTTGATAAGTATTTTTTCAAGCACGAACATAAAAAGCAGAAATATAAGAAAAACGGTTATAAGCTCTGCCGCTGCCAATATGCCGACACCCTTTGCACCAAGCTTGCCGTTATCCTCCAAAACGAAGTTATACACGCAAAGTATCACCGCAATATTGAAAACAAACGAAGCGGATAAAAGTATAAAAAGCTTGTAAGTAAGTTTCATGTTCTACCTTAAATCAATCGGGAAAAACGAATTTATATCCTGCACCCCAAACGGTTTTGATATATTTTCCGTTTTCGTCTATTTTGTTTCGAAGATTTTTAACGTTAACTGCAACCGTGCCGATATCGCCGTATTCGCTTTGCCACACGTTTTTGAATATTTCTTCTTTGGAAAGCGTTTTTCCGCTGTTTTCCGCAAAAAAGCAAAGCAGTTGAAATTCCCTTGGGGAAAGCTGTATTTCTTTACCGTTTTTGCTTACCGAAAGGGTGCTTTTGTTTATTTTTATTTCGCCTTTTCTTATAATGTCAGACGTTTGATGTATGCTTTTCCGTTCTTCACGGCGAAGGTGTGCCTTTACCCTCGCAACCAGCTCTTCCACGGCAAACGGCTTGGTTATATAATCGTCTGCGCCGATGCCAAGGCCAAGCAGTGTATCAAGCGTGCGGTTTTTTGCAGATACGAAAATTATAGGGCAATGCACCTTGCTGCGAATCTGCCCGCAAACCTCATGTCCGTCGATTCCGGGCATCATAACGTCAAGTAATATAAGGTCAAAGCTGTCGGACACGGCGTATTCAACTGCTGTTTTGCCGTTATTTACCAAAACGGTTAAAAAGCCCTCGTCTTCAAGTGCGTCGGAAATAAGCTCGCCGATTGCAACGTCGTCGTCTGCGATCAATATTTTTTTCATTTAAAAGCCCCTCTAAGAAAATTGCATACCTAACTATTATATATTATAAAACACATTTGTCAACAAGTCAAGCACATAATTATTTTATATATAAAATTTAATATTTTTTAAAAAGGGATTGATTTTCACCTGCTGTTTATAGTATAATAAAAAATAATGTTGCTTGGAGGAACGTATGCCGTTATCTTTTCACACCTATATTTTAGGTATGTATAAAACGAATTGCTATATGGTCGATTCAAACGGCAGCGCCGTTATTATTGACCCTGCAGACAAAAGCGAATACCTTTTACAAAAGCTTGAAGAAAAAAATCTTACCCTTAAAGGCATACTTCTTACCCACGCGCATTTCGATCATATGATGGCGGCGGACGAGCTTCGAAAAAAAACGGGCGCACCGCTTTGCGTTCATATAAACGATGAAGAGGGCGTAATAGATGCCGATAAATCATATTTAAGGCAGCTTGGCAGGCTTCAGCATGGGTTTGGCAAGCCCGACGTTTTGTTTGCCGATGGGGATGAATTTCACTTTTCAAACACGACTTGCACGGTTTTTTATACCCCGGGGCATACGCGCGGCTCTGTATGCTATATTATCGAAAAGGATATCTTCTGCGGCGACCTTGTTTTTAAAGACGGGTACGGCAGATGCGATCTTTACGGCGGCGATCAGCGCGCACTTGTATCCTCTGTAATGCGGTTAAGGGCGTTTTTTGAAGAAAACGGAACGGATTACGTTTTGCACCCGGGCCACGGGGGCAAGCTTTACGCAGAGGATTTTATGAAGAAAACGAATTACTTTGTATATTGAGAGGTTTAGATTATGGATCACGGTTATATTGCCGATTTACTTTTTCCAAACGTTACCCTTACACCGGAGGATATTGAAAAGCGTTATCCCGCAAGGCAGCTGCCCGAAGGCGCAAAGGTTACAAGATTTGCCCCGTCGCCCACTGGGTTTGTGCATTTCGGCGGGCTTTTTCCTTCAACGGTTTGCGAAAGGCTTGCCCATCAATCAGGCGGTGTGTTCTATTTAAGAATTGAAGATACAGACGATAAAAGAGAGGTTCCGGGTGCGGCACAGGCGCTGATAAAAACCCTTGCAATGTACGGCATCAGGTTTGATGAGGGCGCAGCCCTTTCCGATAACGGCGAAATATACGACAAGGGCGAATACGGCCCGTACAAACAAAGCAAGCGCGAGGAAATATACCACGTTTATGCAAAAAAGCTTGTATCAGAGGGAAAGGCGTACCCCTGCTTTACCACCGAGGAAGAGCTTGAAGCCCTGAACGCACAGGATAAAAAAGCAGAGGTAAAAAGCCGTGAATGGACGGCAGAGCTTGAAGCACAGCAAAAAGCACAAATGCTGAAGCTGCGCGAAATATCCGTTCAGGAAATAGAAGAACATGTAAAGGCGGGCCACCCGTTTGTGCTTCGCATGCTTGCCTGCGGCGACGGTGAAAAGAAAATAAAGGTTACAGACCTTGTAAAGGGTACGTTAGAACTGCCCGAAAATGATAAAGACGAGGTGCTTTTAAAAAGCAACGGCATTCCCACCTACCACTTTGCCCACGCGATAGACGACCACCTTATGGGCACTACCCATGTGGTACGCGGTGAAGAATGGCTGCCAAGCTTGCCAAGACATTTAATGCTTTTCAATTATCTTGGCTTTAAAGCACCGAAATACCTGCACATAGCGCAAATAATGCGCCTTGATGAAGAGGGCAATAAAAAGAAGCTTTCGAAGCGTGATATGGGTGCATCGCTTGATGATTACGCAAAGCTTGGTATAGCCCCCGAATGCGTAAGGGAATATATTATGACGCTGCTTAATTCCAACTATGAAGAATGGCACGCGCAAAACCCCGATAAAACACCCGACGATTTTCCGTTTTCTATAAAGAAAATGAGCGTTTCGGGCTGTCTGTTTGATTTCAACAAATTAACAGACGTATCTAAAAACGTTATTTCCAAAATGTCTGCCGAAAAGGTATATGCAGACGCGGCAAATTGGGCAAAAGAATACGATAAAGAGTTTTATACCGTATTTACCGCAAACGAAGAATATGCAAAACGTATTCTTGCAATAGGCAGGGGCGGCGCAAAGCCCAGAAAAGACATAGCAACCTGGGCGGATATAAAGCCTTACGTAAGCTATTTCTATAACGAATTTTTTGCCCCCGAGGTTTCGTTTGATGAAAAGTTTGATAAAGCGGATATTAAAAAAGCGTTGTCGCTTTATCTTGAAAAATTCAGTCCGGAATTTGATAATTCGGCATGGTTCGACTGTGTAAAGGATATTGCAGGTCAGATAGGCTTTGCACCGGAAATGAAGCTTTATAAGAAAAATCCCGAAGAATATAAAGGCCACGTAGGCGACGTAAGCTCGTTTATAAGAATTGCAATTACAGGCAGGGCAAACACCCCCGACTTGTACGAGATAATAACCATAATGGGCGAAGAAATGATGAAAAACCGTATAAAAGCGGCAATAGAAAATCTTTAACGGCAAAGGAGTTACCATGGAAAGTTCAAACTTCATACACGATTTTATAGACGAGGATATCAGTAAAAATCCCGATTTAAAAATACACACGCGTTTTCCGCCCGAGCCTAACGGCTATTTGCATATAGGCCATTGCAAAGCGCTTGTTATCGACTTCGGTACTGCAAAAAAATACGGCGGAATATGCAACCTTCGTATGGACGATACAAACCCCGCAAAGGAAGATACCGAATTTGTTGATGCTATTCAAGAGGATATACATTGGCTTGGCTTCGATTGGGGCGATAGGTTCTTCTACGGGTCTGACTATTTCGAGCAAACGTATCAAATCGCGGTAAATCTTATAAAGCAAGGCCTTGCATACGTTTGCCAACTTACACCCGAGCAGTTCAGAGAATACAGGGGCGATACTACGCGCCCTGCAGTTTCCCCCTACCGCGACAGACCGATAGAGGAAAACCTTGATTTGTTTGAAAGAATGCGCGCAGGCGAATTTAAAGAGGGGCAATATACCCTTCGCGCAAAAATAGATCTTGCATCAGGCAACTTTAACATGCGCGACCCCGTTCTTTACCGTATAAGATATATCGACCACCACCGCCAGGGTACGAAATGGTGCATTTTCCCCATGTACGATTTTGCCCACCCCATACAAGACGCTATCGAGGGTATTACGCACAGCCTTTGCTCGCTTGAATACGAAGACCACAGGCCCTTGTATAATTGGGTGGTAGAGCACGCAGGCCTGCAAGGCAAGCCGAGGCAGATAGAATTTGCGCGCCTTAACGTAACCTATACGGTTATGAGTAAAAGATACCTTCGTTCCTTGGTAGAAGGTAAGCTTGTAGATGGCTGGGACGACCCCCGTATGCCAACCCTTTGCGGCTTACGCAGGCGCGGATTTACCGCCGCTGCAATACTTGATTTCTGCGAAAGAATAGGCGTTGCAAAGTCTAACAGCACGGTAGATATCGAATTGCTTGAGCATTGCGTAAGGGAAGACCTTAATAAAACGGCATTAAGAAGAATTGCCGTGCTAGACCCCGTTAAGGTAACCGTAACAAACTATCCTGAAGATAAGGTTGAATATTTTACCGTAACCAATAACCCCAACGACGAAAATGCAGGTACAAGGCAGGTTCCCTTTACGAAAACGCTTTACGTCGATAGGGAAGACGTTTCCATAGATCCGCCCCCGAAATACTTCCGCTTGAAGGAAGGCGGCGAGGTTCGCCTTATGGGTGCGTATATCGTAAAATGCGACAAGATAATAACAGACGAAAACGGCAAGGTTACGGAAGTGCTTTGCACGGCAGATCTGCAATCGGGCTGCAATAATCCCTTCGACGGAAGAAAGATAAAGGGTACGATACATTGGCTGTCATCCGAGCATTGCATAAGGTCCGACATTATGCTTTACGACAGACTGTTTACAACTCCTGACCCGACTAATTTGCCCGAAGGTAAAACGTATAACGATTTTCTTAACGAAAATTCCCTTACCGTGTTAAAGGATTGCTGCATGGAAGAAAGCTTGAAGGATGCAAAGCCCGGCGATAAATTCCAATTTGTAAGAACCGGTTACTTCTGCCTTGATACGAAAAATAAAAATACCTTTAACCGCGTTGTTACGTTGAAGGACAGCTACAAGGTTAAATAAATACAATGCAAAAATGCAACAGATCAAATAAAGATCTGTTGCATTTTATTTTGAACGTAACGGTTCGTTAATCCTCGTCAAGCTCTGCTATCATTTTATTGTATTTCGCAATTTTGTATTTTTCGCCTATAAGATAATCAAATATAAAAGAGATTATAAACATTGTAACGAACGCAAAAATACACGTTAAAATTACAATGCCCGTTTTGTTAAACGACGGAAACAGTAATTTTATAATTTCCAAATCAGTTATATCCTCTGCACCGAAGCCAATAAGAATAACGTCCATCACGGCACATGCAAGGGCGAATAATACACTGTCAAAAACGTAGTCTTTAATTCTTGCAAGCCTGTCGGCCTTACTGCTTCCCGTGGGAAGCGGCCTACCGGAAATACTGCGCGGCTCTTCAATATCGCCTAACACATTGCAGGATATAGAAAAAATAAGCGTGTATCCGATAATTGCCCATATTTCCCAACCAATATCACCCGTGGTGGCTATATTGTAAATGCCTTGGCCGATAAAGCACACAAGCAAAAATGCACCTGCTATTACACCTGCGGTTTTTCGTATTTGCTTTTGACGTTCGTCAACTACTACTGTATTGTTTTTATTTGTTTTCATCTTCTTGCACCTCTTCCCAAAAAAGATCGTTTAATGTTTTGTTCGTTGCTTTGCATATGTCGATACAAAGCCGCAGCGTGGGGTTATAGCTACCGTTTTCTATTGCGCCTATCGTTTGGCGCGTTACCCCAACGGCACGCGCAAGATCTTCTTGCGAAAGATCACACTCGATCCTGGCGATTTTTAATTTTTTGTTTTTCATACGTAACCTCCTTGTGATAGTAGTATAACATATATCTTTCAAAATGTCAAGTATATTTTACATTTTTTCTGATAAATTTTGCATTTTGAAATGTTATCCCTTTTTGCTGTAAAAATTATAAAAGCAAATCCTAGGTATATTGAAATTTTTTTACCCTTTGTTCTTGACGGGAAATACGTTTTGTGTTAGAATATAATGAATAAATATTTATATAAGGAAAAGCTATGTACGATAATTCACTTGTATTGGAAAAATGCCGAAAGGCAAAAAAAGCAAGTGCTTCGCTTGCTACGTCATCATACGCGGAAAGATGCAGCGCATTGGAAGCGATTGCAAGCGCACTTGAAGAAAACAGCGCAGAAATATTAAAAGCAAACGCGCTTGATATTTCACAAGCGGCAGAAAACGGCGTAAAAGAAACCATGATAGATAGGTTAACCCTTAATCAGGCGCGTATTTCGGCAATTGCCGCATCGGTAAGAAAGCTTATTGCCTTGCCCGACGTTTTGGGCAACGGCGAGGTGTGCGTGCGCCCAAACGGGTTAAAAATAACGAAGGTAAAGGTTCCGCTGGGCACTATCGGCATTATTTACGAAGCACGCCCAAACGTAACGGCAGATGCCGCCGCAATTTGTATAAAAACGGGCAACGCAGTTGTTTTGCGCGGCGGAAAAGAGGCGTTTAATTCCAATATGTGCATTTGCGATATAATGCGTAAGGCAATAGTAAACGCAGGGCTGCCCGAAGATTGTATCTGCTTTATAAACGATAAGGATAGGCAGTCAAGCATTGCTTTAATGAACGCCGCCGGCTTGATAGACGTGCTTATTCCGCGCGGCGGAAAAGGGCTGATACGGTCTGTTTGCGAAAACGCAACCGTACCCGTTATCGAAACGGGTGCAGGTAACTGCCACGTTTACGTTGAAAAAACGGCAGATATACAAACGGCGCTTAAGGTGTGCGTAAACGCCAAGGTAAGCCGCCCGTCTGTGTGCAACGCGGCAGAAACGCTTCTTTGCGATGCGGATATTGCAAACGAATTTTTGCCCCTTTTCGCAAAAGAGGTTGAAAAGTACAACGTCGAGCTGCGCGGATGCGAAAAAACAACGGCAATATTAAATGGTATAAAGCCCGCCACAGATGAGGATTATAATACCGAATACAACGATTACATTATGTCTGTAAAGGTTGTAAGCGGCATTGAAGAAGCGGTTTTACACATCAACCAATATTCCACACATCACAGTGAAGCAATAATGACGACGAATATCGACGCGGCAGATTATTTTAAAGCAAATATAGATTCTGCTGCAGTTTATATAAACGCTTCAACACGTTTTACCGATGGTGAAGAATTCGGCTTTGGTGCGGAAATAGGTATTTCAACGCAAAAATTGCACGCAAGAGGTCCTATGGGGCCTGAACAGCTTACAAGTGTAAAATATATAATCGAAGGGAAAGGACAAACACGATAATGGAAATTTTAGATCTTGCAAAACAATTAGGGGAAGCAATAAAGCTTGACGAAAGGGTTATAAGGCTTAATAAAGCAACTTACGAATACGAAAACGACGTAGAGCTTCTTACAAAAGTAAGCAAATATAACGAAATGTCAAAATCCTTGGCAGAAGCGTTTGAAACAGACGGTAAGGATTCTGATAAGGTTAAAGAATTGGGATATTCCCTTAAAGAGCTTTATACCGATATTATGGCAATGCCGACTATGATAGAATTCACACAGGCAAAAGAAGCGGTAGATAAATTTATGGAACAGGTGAACGGCGAAATAATGTACACCGTTACAGGTACGCGCCCTTGCAACCATGAAGGCTGCGACGGTGATTGCTCGCATTGCCATTGACTTTTAAATTGCTTTAAAAGAAGAAGGAGTTATACGTCATGACACCCATGATGCTTCAATATTTCGAAATAAAAAAGACCTGCCCCGATGCGATACTTATGTACCGCCTGGGCGACTTTTACGAAATGTTTTTTGAAGATGCAAAAACCGCCTCGCGCGAGTTAGAGCTTACGTTGACAGGAAGGGACTGCGGCGAAGAAGAACGCGCCCCCATGTGCGGCGTGCCGTTTCACAGTGTAGAGGGGTATATTTCAAAGCTTGTTTCAAGGGGCTACAAAGTTGCTATCTGCGAACAAACGGAAGACCCCGCCACCGCAAAGGGCCTTGTAAAGCGGGAGATAATACGCCTTGTAACACCGGGTACGCTTACCCAGTCAGGCATGCTTGACGACGAAAAAAACAATTATATAGCGTCTGTATATGCCTCTTCAGATGGGGCGGCGGTGTGCTTTGCGGATATTTCCACAGGCTTTATTGCCGCGTCTAACGCCACGGTTAATGACGATATATATAACTTCATAATAAACGAATCGGGGGCATATACCCCTTGCGAAGTAATAGCAAACTTCGCCGCAGGCGACCATAAAACGCTTGACGAATATTTTACAAAACGCCTTGGCTGTATGATGAACTATTCGCAAAGCGACTCGTTTGATTACGCTTCTGCATACAGAAGGTGTGAAAAGCAGTTTGCAAAACTGAACGTTGGCGATGTTGTGCCGTGTGTTATCAAAGCGGTCGGCGCATTGCTTCATTACATCGACGAAACGCAAAAAACAGACGTTTCGTATATCAATGAAATAAATATATACGATGGCACGCAGTATCTTCAAATGGACGTTTCAACGCGTCGTTCGCTTGAGCTGTGTGAGGTTATGCGCGGCGGCAAAAGAGGCTCGCTTTTGTGGGTGCTTGACCATACGAAGACCTCCGGCGGGGCAAGAATGCTTCGCAAATGGGTGGAAGAGCCGCTGTATTCGGTAAACGATATAATGAAACGCCAAAACGCCGTTACTGCGTTTTACAATGATTTTCACACAAGGGAAGAGCTTGCCGAAACGCTGAAAGCCGTTCTTGACCTTGAAAGGCTTGGCACGAAGATAGTGTATGCAACGGCATCAGGTAAAGACCTGCGCGCCATTGCACAAACAGCCGATGCCATTCCAAATATTAAAGAGCTGATAAAAAACGTATCTTCCGAAAGAATTCAAGAAATATACGCAACGTTAGACGATCTTTCCGATATATCAGAGGTTATCAATAAGGCAATAGTAGAAGATCCGCCCTTTTCCGTAAGGGAAGGCGGCATCATAAAAGACGGGTACGACGCCGACGTTGACACACTTCGCAGTATAATGAAAGACGGTAAGTATTGGATATCGAAAATCGAAGAAAGAGAGCGCGAGGCAACCGGTATAAAAACCTTGCGCGTAGCGTATAACCGCGTTTTCGGATATTATATAGAGGTTACAAAGTCAAACCTTGCAGACGTACCCGATACGTACATAAGAAAGCAAACGCTTACAAACTGCGAAAGATTTATAACGGAAGAATTGAAAGAGTTTGAGGCGTCTGTTCTGGGTGCTTCAGATAAAATAGTAAAGCTTGAATACGATATTTTCCGCAATATAAGAGATTTCGTTAACGAAAATATTGCACGCGTGAAGGATACGGCATCAAAGCTTGCCGAGCTTGACGTTTATCTTTCCTTGGCGAATTGCGCCGTTCAAAACAGATACGTTGCGCCCGAGGTGGATTTTTCAGATATTATTGATATAAAAGACGGCAGGCATCCCGTTGTGGAAAAATTTTCAACGTCAAGCGGATTCGTTGCAAACGATACGATGCTTGATACGAACCTTAATCGGCTGATGCTGATAACGGGCCCTAATATGGCAGGTAAATCCACGTATATGCGGCAAAACGCCCTTATAGTTATTCTGGCACAGATAGGCTCGTACGTGCCTGCTTCAAGTGCACGTATCGGCGTGTGCGATAAGGTATTTACGCGCGTTGGCGCAAGCGACGACCTTGCATCGGGTACTTCAACCTTTATGCTTGAAATGAACGAGGTTGCATATATACTTTCCAACGCAACGAAGCGAAGCCTTATTATATACGACGAAATAGGAAGGGGAACATCTACCTTCGACGGTATGTCAATAGCGCGTGCCGTTGCCGAATATACGGCAAGCAAAAAGCTTGGTGCAAAAACTCTGTTCGCTACGCACTATCACGAATTGACCGATCTTGAAAATACGACGCCGGGCGTCGTAAATTATAATATTGCCGCAAAAAAACGCGGCGACGAGCTGATTTTTTTGCGCCGCATAGTACGCGGTGCGGCAGACGACAGCTATGGTATAGAGGTTGCAAAGCTTGCAGGCGTTCCTTCGACTGTAATAAAGCGCGCAAAGGATATTCTTGCGGCTATTGAAGCATCAGCCCCGGAAATAAAGAAAGACCGCCCCGTATCTTCTTTAGAGGATCTTAACGTTTCGCTTGAAACTGTGGCAAACGACGAAATAAGAGAAAAGCTGAACGGCATCGACTTGAATATAATAACACCCGTAGATGCCTTCGATATTTTAAGACAACTTAAAAAATTATTGTAATTATGGGAATAATCAACGTACTTGATATAAGCGTTGCCAACCTTATCGCCGCGGGCGAGGTTGTCGAACGCCCTGCCTCCGTAGTAAAGGAATTGCTTGAAAATGCGCTTGACGCAGGCGCAAAAAACATCACCGTAGAGATAAAAAACGGCGGTGTAAGCCTTATCCGCGTTACAGACGATGGGTGCGGTATGTCTAAAGACGACCTGCCCGTATGCGTTTTGCGCCATGCAACAAGTAAAATACACGATAAGCAGGATCTTAACGGAATAAAGACGCTTGGCTTCAGGGGCGAAGCGCTTGCCGCTATTGCTTCTGTTTCGCGTTTGCGTATTATAACAAAGCAAAAGGGTCAAAACGGGCACGTTTTGCAAAGTGCAGGCGGCAAGGTGGAAAGCATCAGCGAAACGGGCTGCGCAGACGGAACGTCAGTTATCGTGGAAGAGCTGTTTGGCAACGTTCCTGCAAGAAGAAAATTTTTAAAAAAGGATTCTACCGAGGCGGCCGCGGTCGCATCCGTATGCGAAAAAATAGCCCTTTCCAACCCTGAAGTATCAATAGGGCTGATATCAGACAACGTTTTGCGCTTTCGCTCTAATGCAGACGGAAATTTGAAAAACACGATATATTCCGTTTTGGGCAGAGAATTTGCAAATAATATGCTGAAGATAGACGGCAATACAGACGGAATATCCGTTTACGGCTTTATAGGCACGCCGACAAACTGCCGCCCCAACAGAACGCTGCAAATATTTTTCATCAACGGCAGATACGTTAAAAGCAGAACTGTTCAAGCCGCCCTTGAAGCGGCAGTGCAATCGTACGTTCCGCACGAAAAATTTCCCGTGGCGGTGCTTAATATAACGCTTCACCACGGATTTGTTGACGTAAACGTTCACCCCGCAAAAACAGAGGTAAAATTTTCAAACGAAAAGGCAGTGTTTGATGCGGTTTATTGCATAATTAAATCAGCAGTAGATTCCAGCACGGCACGCCCCGAATTGCAGTTGTCGCAAATAACGAAAGTCCCGCCGATACGCTTTACGCCCATAGAGGATGGAAAGCCCGAATCATTACAAAAACGGCAGATATCCTTTTCCGTTTCCGAATCGGCAGAAAAAACGCCGATAACGGAAAAAACAGATACGCATAAATCTGTCGGCGGGTTACAACCGAATATACAACAAAAAACGCCATTGCAAGCGGAAAATCTATCTGCAGATGTACAAAATACGCAGGTGTTTTCCAAGATAACGGCAGAGCCTGTAAAAAAAGTACCGTTTGTTCCGCGCCAAACGGAAACACAGCCAATGCAAAGCGCACACACGCTTCGCGCAAGCGGCGGATTTTATGATACTGTGCCAAACGTTGAACGGCAAAGCGTGCTTGAAGAAAAAAAAGCCCCCGAAGAATACGTGCCAACGAAAAAAAAAGGCGAATACCGCTATTGCGGCGAGTTTTTTAATACGTATCTTATCGTAGAAACGGAAAACGAGGCGTATATAATCGACAAACACGCCGCGCACGAGCGTATTATTTTTGAAGAGCTTAAGCGTGGCGTAAAATACAAAGCAAATTACGCCCAGCTGTTAATGATACCGCTTGAAGTGCCGCTTTCCGATGAAGAGCAGGCATCTGCAGAGGAATATAAAGATGAAATAACACAAACGGGCTTTAGATTTGAAATATCCGCAGGCATGGGTACGATAACGGAAATACCGTCTAATTTAACGGAAGGCGCAGCGCTCGACCTGTTTATAACGATGCTTTCCGAATTATCGCAGGGTACGGGCAACGCAATGCTTTCGCGCGACCTTATTTACGAAAGGGCGTTATACCAATCCTCGTGCAAGGCGGCTATCAAGGCAGGCGACATAAATTCAGAAGAAGAGCTGAAGGCCTTGGTAGATCGTTTGATGGCTTGCCCCGAAATAACGCATTGCCCGCACGGCAGGCCCGTGGCGTTTATAATGACTAAAGCTTCGATAGAAAGAAGATTCGGCAGAACTTAAAAATCAAAAAGGAAGACGAACGCTTAACAAGCTGTCTTCCTTTTTTGCTGCGATTTATCGAAATATAAGGTAAAATGCGCCCTTATATTCTTTTTGATAACGATATGCGGTATTTTTCGTAGAATTGCTGATATCTGCCTTCTTCAATAGCAAGCCGTATCTGCGCCATAAGGTCGTTATAAAAATACAAGTTGTGCAATACCGCAAGGCGCATACCAAGCATTTCCTTTGATTTAAACAGATGGCGTATGTATGCCTTTGAATAGTTTCGGCATGCAGGGCATCCGCATGATGGGGATATAGGCGAAGGATCTCTTTCGTATTTGTTGTTCAATACGTTTACAGTTCCCCCCCAGGTGAAAAGGTATCCGTGGCGCGCGTTGCGCGAAGGCATTACGCAATCGAAGAAATCTACACCGCGGTAAACCGCTTCTATAATATTCCACGGCGTTCCCACACCCATAAGATATCTTGGCTTGTCTTCGGGCATGTGCGGCTCTACCGTGTCTATTATTCGGTACATATCCTCTGTTTTTTCGCCTACCGCAAGCCCGCCGATAGCGTATCCGTCTAAATCAAGCTTTGCTATCTGCTTCATGTGTGCTATGCGAAGGTCTTCATACGTGCTTCCTTGGTTTATACCAAACAGCATCTGCTGCTTATTTATTGTGTCGGGCAATGAATTCAAGCGTTTCATTTCGTCCATACAGCGCACCAGCCAGCGATACGTTCTTTCGCACGATTTTTTGGTGTATTCGTATTCTGCGGGGTTTTCTATGCATTCATCAAACGCCATAGCAATGGTAGATGCAAGATTTGATTGAATTTGCATTGATTCCTCAGGCCCCATAAAAATACGCTTGCCATCAATATGAGAAGCAAAGAAAACGCCTTCTTCCGTTATCTTTCTTAACGGTGCAAGCGAAAATACCTGAAATCCCCCGCTGTCGGTAAGAACGGGTCTGTCCCAATTAAAAAAATTATGTATGCCGCCAAGGTCGCGTATAACCTTGTCGCCCGGGCGTACGTGCAAATGGTACGTGTTTGATAATTCTATCTGGCAGCCAAGCTCGTAAAGGTCAGATGTGGAAATACCGCCCTTTATTGCCGCAGATGTGCCAACGTTCATAAAAACGGGCGTTTGCGCTGTTCCATGGCATGAGGTAAATTCACCGCGGCGCGCCTTGCCGTCTTTTGATAATACTTTAAACATACGATATCCTTATATTCTGCGAAGCCACCCATCGTCCATACGGTATATTTTATCTGCCATTGCGGCAACTGAATCGTCGTGGGTAACTATCACAAGCGTTTGGTTTTGAATTTTTTTTGTTTGCAAAAGTAATTTCATCAATTCCTTTGCAGATGCTTTGTCAAGATTTCCCGTAGGCTCGTCTGCAAGCACTATTGAAGGATAATTTACCAACGCCCTTGCTACTGCTACGCGTTGCTGCTGACCGCCGGAAAGCTCGCCCGGAAGGTGATGTATCCTGTCTGCGATGCCAAGCACCTCAAGCAGCTCGTTTACGTGGTGGGCGTTTATTTTGCGCCCGTCAAGCAAAACGGGCATAAGAATGTTTTCAAGTGCTGTAAAAACGGGAATAAGATTGTAATTTTGAAAAATAAATCCGATATGCTGCCTGCGGTATTCCGCAAGCTTTTCGTTTGAAAGCTTGTAAATGTCGCATCCGTTTATATACACCTTGCCGCCGCTTGGCGTATCAAGACCGCCCAACAGCGAAAGCAAAGTGCTTTTGCCCGACCCTGAAGTGCCTACTATGGCAATAAACTCGCCTTCTTCAATGGTAAGGTTGCAATCCCTTACTGCAGAAATGGTATTTTCACCCTGCAGATACACCTTTGAAAGACCGTTACATTCAAGAAGTGACATTATATATAAGCTCCTTTAATATTCGGATTCGGGGTCTATTTCAATGCCGTCTATAACGCGCTGTGCATCGGCAAAAAGCTTTTGCACCTGTGAACGCTTAACGTAAAATTCACCTTCGCCGTTTATCGTGTAATAACAACGTTGGTCGGAATATGCAAAAAACTCGTAATTCATTTCGTAGCCGTCGCGCATAGTTACTTTTATTTGCGCAATTAAAGACATTTGCTGCGGCGTTTCAATATAGTCACCTGCGGAAATGTAAAGCGCAGACTTATACAACTGGCGGAAATTGTGTATATCGTCAACGGAAGTATCGCTTGAGGATTTGTTCGGCTTCAAATAAGTGTCGGAAACCGTTTCATGAACGGAAAGGTCGTCGCCCTTGCCCGAAAGCTTGAAAACGAAATGCTTCTGTTCAGACGTTTTATCCGTAAACTCAATCGTTCCAACCTTGTCGATATGTGCGTTGAAAATAGCTTTGTCGATAAAGTCAACTGCGTTCCATTGTAAAAACGGTACGCTTGACGCGCTTATTTTGGTAAGAATATTCATTATAGGCGACCACGCGTAATAAAACTCGTTTTTATTTTCGTCAACGCGCTTGTCGCTGAAATAAACGATACTCGGATACCCCTCGTACGTGTAGATTATAGCTTTGTCTGCCTGGGTTATGCCGTGTTTTAATAAAACCTCGGGCTTAACGTCGGTTTGTTCAAGCAGCTTGCCGGTTTCGGGGTCGAAATCCTCATACGTATAGCAAATACCGTATTCAACAAGCTCGTCGGCAGTCATGTTAATAATGTATTGGAAAAGCGAGGTTACCTGCTCTGTCGAGGCGGGCATATCCTTCGGGTATCTTATCATATACGGGATAGTTACGCCGAAGGTGTTCTGCGTTTCTTTGCTGTCTTTTGTATATTCGATCAGCATGTACGGTTCTTTTCTGTCAAGTGTTATATAAATTTCGGGTATTTTCGTGTAATAATCGCTTGAAGATGATACGGGGAAGGTAAGCACGGGCGTCAACAGATCCTTTACGTCTGCCAAAAGCGAATTTTTAATAGAGTTTTCAAGCACGTAAACTATATCTCTGCCCTCGTACATAACGTAGTATTGGTCTTCGTCAAGTGTGGAGTTGCCGATATATACCTTGTGCGTGTTTCCGCTTCGGGTGGTAAGAATGTAGTATGCCGGATCATCCTCCGGTGCAAGACCGTATTCCGAAAGGTTTTCGCTGCGCTGATGCGGCTCTAACCTTTGAGAAAACAAGGTATATCCCGCGTGGACCACAAGGTAAGAGAAAAGCTCTTGATCGTAAGAAAGCGTTTCTGCACCAAGAAAATAAAACGCATTGTCGGCGGGGCTGTAATACACGGTAAACGTGCCGTGGTCGTTATGCACCTCTATACTTTGAATGTTGTTTCTTTCAACGTGCTCGAACATAAGCCACACGTTTCCCGCGGCGGGTACTTCGCCCGTGGTATATACGATAGGCGTTTCTTGCGTTTCCTTGAAGCCGAAAACGTCAAATCCCACAGGGCCTAAAATAAGGTAAAGCGCGATAAGCAAAACGAATACGCCAAATAAAACACAGATAAGCATTTTGCGCTTTTTGCTGTCTGTTCTTACGGGCTTGTCGCTTTTTTCTTCGCTTGTTTGCGCGAAGGTTGAAAGTCTGTCGTCGTTTTTTTGCTCTTTTTCCAATTCGGAAAGGTCTAAATCCTCGCGGTATTCAGAATATTCGCCGCCGTAAAGAATGTTGTGAAGCTCGCTTTCGTCCTTTTCCGGCGGCGTTATATTTTCTGCCGAATCGGAAAGGGGCATATCCTCTTCTGTTTGATTTATGTTATTTTCACTCATAACTTATCTTCTCTTTCTTTTGATAACGACAACGCATCCGATTGCCATTACGGCAACGGGCATAACGCCTATAAGAACGATGCCCCAAGCCAAAACGTTTTCGCTTGTTATAAGGGAAAGGCCGTTATCCTCGTACGCTTTGTAATCAAGATTAAACGGTATTTTAACCGTATGTATCTTCTGTGTAAGCATGTACATAACTTCTCTGTTTGCATACGATTGCGATGTGCAGTATTTAAGCATGTCGGGGCTTCCGCAGGCAACCAGATAACTGCTCATTGCTTCGTTATCAAGATAGCTGCGCCTGCTTGTAAGCGTAAACAGATCAAATACGCCGTTTTTCGTTTCCTGCGATGAGGTTGATGCAGCAGAAGACGAGGTATTAAATATGCTTGCCGCATAATACATTGTGTATTCGTTGTTGTTAGGCAGCCTTTCAATAGGCGCGGCGTTTGTAAACGCAGTTCTTAAATTGCTGAATTTTTCAGTTAACGATGCTGTTTGCGTTTCTTTTGAATATTCTACGGTAAACGTGGCGTTGTCTGTGGATATGGAGTTTGCAGGGTCGGTTATTTTTTCTGTGGTATTGATGCGTACGCCCCATTCCTCCATATATTCGTTCAATACGGGGAATTCCGTTCCCGTTGCGCTGATGAATACCATCATCGAACCGTATTCCTTCGCCATGTATTCGCCTATTTTATCTATTTCAGAGCGTTGCGTCATAGATTCAAGGCTTTTTGAGGTAAAGTCTTTCACGGGGTCTAACACGATAACAAGGCGGCAGTTTTCGTCAAGCTCTTCCCTTTGAAGATCGACCCTTTTGGTTTCAAATCCCCAGTCGTTCAGCATAGTGAAGAAATCTGCGTATTCGTTCGCGGTATTATCATCGTTTGTACCTATGGGCTCGCCATGTCCCGTGGTGAAGCATACAACGGGTTTTTCAATGCCTGCAAGCTGGAAAAAGGCACTTAAAAATTTTCTTTCGCCGGAAAAACCAAGCTCCTCGCCTGATTCGGAATCCGTTGTAAAGAAGCTGTTCATCGTGTAAACGATAGGTGTACCGTTTGCACTTTCGATAACAACGTTTGTATCTTCCCAGTCGCCTGCGGTCAGATTTTTGTAATCTGCAAATTCAGACGGGTATAAAAACGCGTCGTAGCAGTTTACCGTTATTTTATGCGCCATATCCTTTGAAGCATCTGCGTATGCAAGCGCACACGAATATATCATAAGCATACGGTTTGATGCGGCGATCGTATCTTCGGGAATGGCAAATTTAATTTCTATGTCGTTTTTAATAACGTCGGATTTCAAAAGCGTTTGCGCTTCTTCGGAAAGGGTAAAAAGCTCGTTGCTTGTAAGGTCTGTATATACCCAATATTTTGCAAAAAGTGACGTTATCAGCGCGTTTGCTGTTATCAGCACGGCGATAAAGCACGCGGTAAACGCAACGGCTAAAGAACCGTATTTAAATTTCTTGTTTTTGAAAAAAGGCGTTTTTTCGTTTTTATTTACGTTTTTCATTTCGTTTTACCTTACCTTTCCTTGCATATCATGCCCAGCGGCGGCGTTCGTACACGCGCACCGTAAGGAAAATGAAAAGTACCGTTACCGAGAAGTAGTATATCAAAGCAGCGTAGTCGATTATACCGTATGTAAAGTACGTATATCTTCCGAAAACAGAGAAGAAGTTTAACACAACGCGAAGAGGCGTAAAGCCGATGCTGTTGGAAAACATACCGATAACCAAAAATGAAGCAATTACCGCAATGGTGGAAACAGCCGCAACAAGCTGGTTTTCAGTTACCGAAGAAAGAAATACACCAACGGAGATAAACGCCGCACCGATAAGAAGAACGGAAAGCAGATTGCCGAGAATTATCATCGTGTTTTGCGTTCCGTAAACATACGCCGGTATAAGATTAACGCTTGATACTGCCATCGTAAGGAAAAGCATCGAAAAAGCGGCAAGAAATTTTGCCAAAACCACGCTGAACAAGCTTACGGGTGCGGTTAAAAGCAACGTTTCCGTGCGTTGGCGCTTTTCATCGGAAAAAAGCTTCATTGTTAAAAGGGGTATAAGCACAACGAATGAGAATATTATACCCGTGTAATAAAGGGTAATGTCGGCTTCATCTGCCTGGCCTAATACCGCCAAGGTAAAGAAAACCCCGGAAAGTATCAGAAACGAGGCGATAAAAGCATAACCGATAAAGGTTGAAAAATATGCCTTAAGCTCACGCTTGTATATTGCTACCATTTTTACCGTACCCCCTTATTGCTTTGAGGTAAGCGCAATGAAGATATCTTCAAGGCTTGTACCCAAAGTGTTCAATTCCATTATAGGCCATTGATGTTCAGCCATCGCGCTGAATATTAAGCGGCGCGAATCGTATCCCGGCTTGCATTGCACACGGAATAACGAGCCGTTTGTTTTCGAGGTTGAAAGAAAATCAACCGCGCCAACGCCTTCAACGCGGCGAAGCACGCCTTCTACCTCGGGCTTCGGGCCTGCTATTTGTATAGTAAAGCGTTTTTTGCTTTCTGCAAGCTCGTTAATATCGGCAGTTGCTTTATCTGCCTTTATAACGCCCTTGTCGATAATAATTATTCTGTCGCATACGGCTTGTACCTCGGGCAGAATGTGCGTAGAAAGAATTATCGTATGGTTTTTGCCCAAAGAACGAATAAGCTCTCTTATTTCGATTATCTGGCGTGGGTCAAGCCCTATCGTAGGTTCATCGAAAATAAGAACCTTGGGGTTTGAAACAAGCGCACCTGCAATGCCGACACGCTGCTTGTACCCCTTTGAAAGGTGCGATATAAGCCTGTCTGTATATCCGCCGAGGCGCATAACGGAAATTATCTCGTCAAGATGCTTTTTGCGGTTTAAATTGCATTTTTTTAAATCGTAGATGAAATTAAGGTATTCCATCGGCGTCATATCAAGGTAAAGCGGGGGTACTTCGGGCAAAAAACCTATCCTTTTTTTGGCTTCTATCGGATTTTCAAGAATGTCTATGCCGTCTATACTGCACACGCCCGACGTGGAAGAAAGGCACCCCGTTAAAATATTCATCGTGGTGGATTTACCTGCGCCGTTCGGCCCAAGAAAACCAACCACTTCGCCGTCGCCTATATCAAAGCTGATATTGTTAACGGCACAGTTTTTATCGTAGTATTTCGTAAGGTTTTCGATATGTATCATATAAAACTATACCCCTTAATAAGTACAAATATATATTTTATTTTATCATACATATATAAACAAGTCTTGAACGGTACGAAAAAAACCATACTATAATTTTTATAAAACAAAGTTATCAAAAATAACGGGTTAAAAAAATATGATCCCCCTAAATCAGGCTTGAAGGCTTCGTTGCTTTTTGTGCCTGCTTTAAGGGGATCGTACTATAAGTTATCCATGTGTATTTTAATTTAATGCTTATGTTTGTGTAAAAACGTACTATTTTTCGATAATAACGACGTTTTCAGGCAGAATATCTGCGCCGGTATAGGCAATTTCTTTTATTTGTGCGATTTCGTTCGGAAGCAAAGATTCGCTGTTGCATTTAACGACGATATTTATACTGTCGCCTGAAATTACGGCAACGCAATCCGAAAAGCCCTTGGATTTTATAAGCTCTTCAATGTTTGCTTCTTTTTCTATTTCGGAAGCAATTCGTGCAATGTCTGCAATAGCCGCTTCAGACGCTTCGTTTGATGCGCCTGCATCAACTACGGTTTGCAATACCTCCATTGCCTCGTCTCTTGCGCGGTTGCGGTTTATCAACGAAACGGCGAAGAAATCGTCGTTTTCGTTCTTTTCGGGTGCTTGTGCGCCTGCATCTGCCGATGGCACATCGCCTACGGCATCAGCCCCGTTAAACAAAAACCAGTTTAAATATACCACCAAGCCTATTACGATAACTGCCCCGGCAATAGCAAGATTTCTTTTTCCGATTTTTTCGATTATTTCCTTTACGTTGATTTTCTTTCTGTTTGGGTCGTCTGTTTTAAAGATTTTCATATTGGTTTCACCTTTCTGATTATTTCGGCAGTCAATATCCCGCCACGCAGATTTTTGTACTTGATATACCATATGCACGCGAAAGCAGATTTATGATTTTATTTTGCAATATTGGGTCATCTCCGTTTTTACATACAACGGCAACCCCGCGTATTTTCGGCTTTACTACGGTCGTAAGCACCGCTTGCCCGTTTATTACTGCGTATTCGCCGCTTTGCGACGCTTTATTTGCCGTGGGTGATTCTTCCTGCAGGTTAGAAGTGTTTTTTGCATATACGTATTCTTCTGCGGTATCGGCGCTTACTATTACCGAAACCTCGCCCTTGCATATTTTTGATATCATTTCGGATATTTTTTCTTCTGCCTCTTTAACGTATTGCTCGTCGCAAATATTTTTCTCCGGTTGCGCATTCGATGGGGCAAGAAGCATCAACAATATTCCGAAAACGGCGGCAATCAGCAAAAGAATAATATTGCCGTTCTTTTTAAAAAGTAGCTTTGTATCCATCATTCTTTATACACCACCTGTGCCAAAGCTCCGAATTGTTCGTGCAAAAAAAACTTTATGTCAGTAATTTTTACCATGTTTTCCGCACCGCGTATTTCAACCGTTACGTCGGATAAAAAAACGCTTCCGTCTTGCTCGTTCAATATAACCGAAACAAGCACGTCTTCTGTTGAAATTTGAAATTTTTCCATAATGGCAGATTTTATTTGCCCCTCGGCAAGATATTTCGTTTGCTTAAGTACCTCTTCGTTAAGCGCCTCTGCGTTATCTTCAATGCTTATCTGCGGAAGTATAATATCGCTTTGAAACGAATCAAAAAGTAAAAGCGATTTGCCTACGTATGCAATGCCTGTAAGTGCCAAGGCAAGGCTTATATATCTTTTAATGCTTCCGTCGGGCGATATCATCAATACTACCGCCCCAACAAGCGAAATTACCGTTAACGTGCGTGCAAATTCTACCATTACGCGGCACCTGCTTTCATAAATAAGGCGCAACCGATGATGAAAACCGCACCCGAAAAGCATACGCAGGCAAGCATCAACGATAAAATATCTTCACACCCCTTCAGCAGACCCGATTGCATCGGCAAGCCAAGCATATTTGCAACAAACGCGGCGGCAGTACACATCAACCGCGTCAGTACTATGCTTATTATTGGGGGAATAAGAAGCGTTGCTATTGCCACCATTCCCGCTATGCCGGAGGCGGTTTTTATAACGGAAATGCTTGAATATACCGTATCAAGTGCTTCAGCCAACGACGAGCCGATAAACGGAATGAAAGCCCCTGATGCAAATTTAAGCGTTTTTCTTGTAAGCGTTTGCCCCGCACTGCCCAGCGCAGTTTGAACGGTAAGTAAAAAAGTAACGATAACACCGCATAAAGAAAGCAAAAAGGTAACCGTTTTTTTTACAAACGACGCAAACGCGCCCAACGATTCGGTATATCGTAAAGAATTGGCAAGCGTCATACCGAAAAGAGATAAAATAATAGGAAAAAGAATACTTGCGAAAAGCACCTGTACGCCGTTAAGCACGGCAGTTAATACAGAAACGAATACTCCGCCCGATACGACGTTACCCGAATAACCGTATATCATGCACATAATGCCCAAAAGCGACGCCATAAAGGTGCAAGCGGAATTTACGGCAATGCTTGCGGCAGAAAAAGCACCGCGTATCATTTGAAAAACGATAATTCCGCATACGATACCCGAGGCAAAGTCGCACGCATCGGGAGAGGGGTCTGCACTTACCGCTTTTTTTACAGCCGAAGCAACGGAAGAAAGCAGTAAAGCACAAGCAAGCGTAAAAAACGATTTTATAACGTTGGGAAAAGCCTCCGCTATTGCGTTTTTTAACGTTTGTGTAACGGTATCGTTTTGTGATACGCTTTGCAGGTATTCCGTTGCTTGCTGTAGATCTTCGGGTGGGGCTTGCACGCCGTGGACAAGCAAAGAAAAGAAAAAAACGATAAACAACGATACAAGTGCCGAAAGGCATAATTTGAAGATTATACGTACGAAAGGGCTATCTGCGCAATTTCTTTTATCAACGGCAGGCACAGTGCCATAATTGCAAGCTTGCAAACCCCCTGCAATGTGTTTGCCAAAGCGTTTTGGCCTGCATCCTTGCAAAATTCGCAACATATATTTCCGCCTATTCCGACGGAAAGTGATTTTATAACGTATGGGATATATTCTCCGTACGGCGTGCTTTGCGCAAGCTGATTTGCGTATTGCACAAGCGGCGAAATGCTTGAAACGCAGATAAACGTAAGCCACAGAATACAGCATAAGGAAAAAACGGTAAAAAACTGTGGCTCGGCAGCTTTTATCAGCACGCCTATACACGCCATAATTACGGTTATCAAGGATATTTGCCATACGCTCATAATCCGAAAACGCTTTTAATAGAGGCAAAAAGCGCAGATAACTGCTGCACCAGCATCAGCAAAACGATAACGATGCCCGTTATGGAAACAAGCATTGCCTGCTCTTCTCTGCCGCTTTTCGAAAGTATCTGATGCACCGCTGACACGAGGATACCTACCCCCGCAACTTTAATTAAAAGATTTACGTCCATATCGTTCCTTTATCAAATAAACACTATTACAGCCAAAAGCCCGAAAAAGGCAGGCAAAGCAAAGTGAAGCTTTTGTTTTTTCGGCAGATCATCACGAAGAAAACGTGTATGAACCTCCATTTTTTCGATTATGATGTTAAATTCGTTTTTCTGGTTTTCCGATGCGGTCTTACCTATGCGAAACGAAAATTCTTTTATAAAAGAAAGCTCCTTTTCTTGAAAAAAGCAGCATTCGCGTGCGGCGTTATATAAGTCGCCGTTTTCTTTTAAATGGCGGTAAAAGCCTGCCTGATGCAGCAGCGGCGACGATAAAGACGAAAAAATCACGCTTGTGGGCGTTTTTTTTGCCCAGATATCGTCGCGTATATATCGCATTACGTATAAAATTTCTTCGCACGCTTTAAGGTGGTCTTTTTCTTTTTTTGCTAAAAGGACCCCGATAAAAGCGGTACATGCACATACGATAAACGCACCCGTTAACTGCATGGCGTTATATCAAAGGAAAATTCGCTTTCGTTTCGCGACAGCCCAACGAATAAAGAAAATACACCGTTGTCGCGCAGCTGCTTTATATCGGGGGATAAAAGCAGCTTTTCACAACTGTCGGCGTGGCACGTTGCAATCAGCGGCACGCCCGTATTTCGGCATTCTATTATCGCCTTTGCATCTGCTATGCCTATTTCGTCGCAAATGATAAATTGCGGGCATAACGTGCGCGTTGCTATTTCTATTGCCGATGCCTTCGGATATCCGCATATATAGTCTGCAAGGGGCGCCTTTTGCATTGATAATTCCCGCCTTGTATCAACTACGGCACAGCGAAAGCCCTTTTGTGAAAGTATTGATATTATGTCTTTTAAAAGGGTGGTTTTTCCGACCCCGGGCGGCGAATATATCAGCATTGATATTGCCCCCGTTTGGCTTATAAGCCTTTCGGCACACCCGTAATGAACCGACGGAATACGAATGCAAACTGAATTTATTGCATAAACCCCGCCGCCCGCACACGCATTCGGTGCAATACCCGCACGAAATCCGTTCGGCATGCTTATGTAGCCTTCTTTTATTTCTTCCTCGTGTGCGTGGTACGAATTGCCGCACAGCTTTTCAACGCACGCGCCAACCTCGCTGTCGGTACATATCAAAGGGCTTTTTTTGATGTTGCCAAGTGCGTCGAAAAACATATTCCGCCCCGATACCGAAACGGAAAACGCACCGCTTTTTCTTACACGTACCTCTGTAACTTTTTTCGCTATTTCAGGGCTTTTAAGGCAAAACAGCCTTAATGCGCTGGCAAGTCTTTCGGGTAAATACGGTAAAACGCCGTAAACACCGCATACTTCATTTTCGGTTTTAAGCATAAAAAAACTCCGAATAAAATGTGTTTGTACATCACATCTTATTCGGAGTTTTGCGTTATTATGCTTTCAGTGAAGAGTCAAAATTCAAAAGTTCGTTTTCGTTTGTCGTAATGGGGTAATTCTTTTGGAGCTCCTGATACATCGTGCCGAAGTCTTCACTTGTTGTTTGTGATTGCGTTCTGCCCAATGCAGAGGGTAACCCGTCTTCGATATAATACATAAGGTTGTAACCGAAGCTTGTTTTGATTATTTCGTAATCACCGGGCTTGACCGTATCGGCAAAGCACCAATCCTTCATTTCGGGCAAATATTCTTGCAATTCTTCTTCTGTTCTGTTTTCGAAAATGCCGCCGCAATAGCAGGTTGACGCATCTTCGGAATACGCTACTGCAAGGTTAGCAAAGCTTTCTTCCGTTTTGCCGCCCTTTTCCCAAAGTGCAAGCACCTCTTGTGCTTTTGCCAGGGCAGCCTCGTCAGAGCCGTATGTATCGGGTCTGAAAAGAATGTGTCGGAAAGTTGCCGTGTCGTACATATCCTTAACGGGCGATTGCGTTATCATATATGCGGTAAAGGACTGAGTTGCTTCGTTGTGATATACGTACGTTTCGTTAGGCTTTCTGTCTTCCGAAAAAAGCCATTCGGTAACTATATCCCCTTCGGAATATTCGTATTTTTCAACGAAGGAGGCTTCAATTACCTGTTCTATCTGGTCGGGTGTAAGAACGGGGTTAATGAAAAGCACGTTGTCGCGTATAGCCTGCGTAAATTCTTCGCTTGTCGTGGCAGCTGCAACGGCGTTTGCACATTTTTCGGCATCCTCTATGCTTATAGGAGAGGTTGTGCTTGTGTTGTTGTAAGGTACTTCAAGACAACGGTAATCAACGGTAGAGAAGCTTTTGTAATATTCGTTGTAGTACTCTTCAAGCTCTGTACCTTCTTTTCTGAATTCATGCCTTTTTTTGTATTCGTATTTGATAGCCATATAATCTAATTCAAGGCATTTTAAAATATCTTCCGTTGTAACGCCCGGGCCGTATTTTGCAGGGTCTATCCTTTCGGCACGGGTTTTCAAAGCAGATATTTCTTCATCGGAAAGTGTCATTCCCTCTGTTTTTGCCGCTTCTGCAATAACGAGATTCATTGTTATTTGATTTCTTGCACTTTCTGAGAAAAATTCGTGCCAGGTGTAGTTGCCGTAAAATTGGTCTTTAAGTGATTTCGTAATATCGGGATAGGTGTTATTTTTTTTAAGCTGTTCACCGTACATATCGGTTATGCCGTAATATCCGTCGAAGAAGTAGTAGGAAAACATTGCAAGGTCGATAGTGTAGTTTTGTGTTGAGAAAAGCGTAACGCTTGTTTTGTATTCATTCGTTTTCTTGTATTTTCCTACTGCAATAATGATACCCGTTATGACGATGGCGATTGCCAACGCTGCAGATACGGCAATAATGATATTGCGCCTTGCTTTTTTTGTTTTTTCCGCTTTTCTTTCAGTGGCTAATCTTTCCCTGCGTATTTCGCGGATGCGCTCTTCCTGCGCTGAACGTTTATTTTTACCCATAAAGCCTTATCTCTTTCTTTTATATTGCCAATTTGTCAAGGAAGCCTTCCGTCATTTCTACCTTAACGTCTTTTGTCAAGGCAGAATACGCTTCGCTTGTTTTAGTATCAATAAGTGTTTTTTTAGCGTTTGCAAGATATGCAGGCATACCTTGGCTTACGTAATACATTATGTGATAGCCGTAATCTGTTTTTACAATGCCCGTATCACCGGTTACCCTCGTTTCATCAAACGACCAGGTTTCAAACGGCTCTACCATCGTACCCTTTGCAAAGTTTTCGTACATACCGCCTGCAAATTGGCTTCCCGTATCTATGGTGTGCTTTTCTGCAAGTGCCGCAAAGGATGCCTCTGTTTTATCGGATGCCTCGAAAAGTGCAAGCAGATCGTTCGCTTCGCTTTCTTTTTCTACAAGAATATGGCGTACCGTTGCCGTTTTTGATTCGTTGGGCGCCATAGGCTTAAGAAGTACCGCAACGTGAAGCGCATCGGCAGCAGCATCGTCTATGCAGGTCGTTTCGCCCGCTGTACGCTTTTCGTCAAACGCCCATTCGAATATGGTGTAATCTTGGAAATACACCTGATCCTTCATGTATGCGGCTTTAACCTCGTGTTCGATATCTTCTTCTTTATAGTCGGGGTAAAATGTTCTGTAAAATTCTGCAACTATCGTTTCAAATTCGTCGCTTCCTGCAGTGGCTATCAGCCTGTCTGCATATTCCTGCGCTTGCTTTTTGGTGGGAAGCTTAGCAGTTCCGTTTTCATTTGTGACGGTTGCATCGTCGGAGTAGTTTATTTGCAGATATTTAAGATCTACGATGGAATATTTTGCCTTGTTATCCTCGTATTCCTTCATAATATCGTCGTCTGTGATGTTGTGTGTGGTAGGTAGATGCGAATAATAATATTTATCCGCAAGGCGTATTGTGGAAAGGCAGGACGTAATTGCAGCCTCGGAAACGAAATCCACGTTTTGGGGCAGCTTCGTTTCCTTTACGGATTCTGCAATTTTTTCTTTATCCGTTTCGGAAAGGGTTATGTTTGCATCCTTTGCCGCTTTTGCCAACGACGTTATTTGAATTATGTAATATTCAACCTCTTGCAATACCATGTCGTACCATGTGGTATCCGTCATGAAATACTGTTCTTTAAGCGTATAACTGTAATCGGGAACCTCGCCGCCGTAGTACGGAAGATACATGCCGTATTTCGCCACAGCCATTTCCGCAATGTAATATACGTAGAAATAATATTCTTCTGCCGTTATTTGCGTTTCTTGGCAAACTGCGGCAATTTGTGAAAGCGATGCATCCTCAGGCGGGGCAACGGGGGTAAGCACCCTGTCTGTTGCGGCATTTGTTTGCGTATCGGTATCTGTTGACGAGTCGGATTGATTGGATGACGTATCCTTGCTTTCATACACTATCGTGCAGGATGATGTGCAAACAAGCAACGCCGCCATCAGTAAAGCGATGATCCTCTTTTTCATAGTAAAAATAAAATCCTTTCGTGGAAATAATATTCGCACAAAAATTATACAATGCCAAAATACACGTGTCAACGGATAAAATGTAAATTTGCACTACGTCAAAAGCCGTTTATGTGACGGATAAGTGAAAAAGAATGATCACATGTTATTAAATAGAAAAAATATGTTGATTTTTTTCAACTTTTATGATATTCTAAATGCGGAAATGTAAATAAATTAAGATTGTGGGTATTTATATGCGATCAGATGGAAAGCGCGTTAAAAACGCAGATCCGATGTACACCGTCGGTGCGTACATTATGGATAAAAGACTTGATTCGATGAACATGATCACCGTTGATATTCCTCTTGCGCCGCTTAAAGAATATATTGCCAAAATGAAGGAACACCGCATTTCGCATATGCCGTTGATAATATGTGCGTTTTTGCGTACTATGTGCGAGTTTCCGGAATTGAATCGCTTCATTGTAAATAAAAAAATATACCAAAGAAACGATTTTTCCGTTTCGATGGCGGTTTTAAAGCCGGGCGACCTGCACGGAACCACCTCGAAGGTGTCGTTTGATTTTGAAGATACGATATTCGACGTTCAGCGTAAAATAGACGAATACGTGGCACAAAACCGCGCAGAGGGTCAAACGAATTCGGCAGATTACATGGTAGCAAAGCTGCTTTCTGTTCCCGGGTTGTGCAATTTAGGCGTAGGCTTGTTCAAGTTTATGGATAAGCACGGCATATTGCCGAAAAAGGTAATCGACCTCAGCCCGTTTCACGCATCGTTTTTAATAACGAATCTTGCAAGTATAAGAACAAATCATATATATCACCACATATACGAATTCGGCACTACAAGCATGGCGATTTCCATAGGTAATATAAGATATATTCCAAAAATGCGGAACGAACAAATAGTTTTCGAACAGGTTCTGCCCTTGGGTATCACCATGGATGAACGTATTTGTTCCGGTGCGTATTTTGCCGCCGCGTTTAAAAGGGCAAGCCAATATTTAAAAAATCCCCACCTGTTGGAAGAAAAGGGCAGGATGTCTTTATGAAGCTTTTGAAAAATTTCGTATTGTCCGTTGCGGCAGGTGTGTGTATCGGGCTTGGCGGTACGGCGTTTTTGTGTATTGATAATAAAGTAATAGGGGCGTTGTTTTTCACGCTGGGGCTGTTCGTTATAGTTACTAACGGATTCAACCTTTTTACGGGAAAGGTTTGCTATATATTAGATAATCCGCCGCAGTATATGCTGCTTTGCGTTGTTATATGGCTGGGCAACCTTGCAGGTACGTTTTCCGTTGGGCAGTTGATTCGTTGTACGCGCATTGCCGCGGATGCCGTGGCAAAAGCGCAAACGATATGCCAAACAAAATTAAGCGATGGAATGTTAAGTATTTTCATACTTGCCGTTTTTTGCAATATGATGATATTCATAGCGGTTGACGGATATAAAAACAATCCGCATCAAGCGGGCAAATACATAGGCTTGTTTCTTGGCGTAGCTGCGTTTATACTTTGCTCTTTCGAGCACTGCATTGCAAATATGTACTATTTCACCGTTGCGGGTATGTGGGGCGCGGAAGCGTTTGCCTGCCTTGCCGTTATGACGGTGGGCAATATAGTAGGCGGCGTAGTGCTTCCGCTTTTTCAAAAGGCGAAAATAAACTAAATATAAAATGAAAAACTGCCGTATTCGGCGGTTTTTTTTCTGCATATAATAAACGGGTCGGGGGTGCTTGTGCGCGTAATATACGTTGCGCCGAAGGTTGGGTCTGCCCCCATTAAAGCCTGAAAAGCATCGGAAATGCACCGCTCGTCGAAAACGGCGTTGCGGCTTGAAAAATTATCCTTCAATGCTTTCGACGATTGAAAAACCGATATTCCGTGAAGTTTTGTGCGGTTTAATATAACGGCACCGACGGCAATGCGGCACACGGTGCTTTCGTTGGGGCAAACACACCCTATTGCCTCGGCAATGCACAACAGCTCGCTTTCATATTCAAACGGGGTAATTTCTTCAACGCCAAGCAACGATAATTCCGCCTTCGTGCAAACGCCTGTTTCGTATAGGCCGAAGTCTTTTTGAAATTGTTTTACCGCATCTGTAAGCTTTTGTGTAAATTCGCCGTCTGCTTTTCCCTTGTAATACCCCTTTTGCCATAGCGAAAGCTGTATTTCATACACTTCCTTACCACAGCTTCCCTGTGAAGAAAATGCACTCGCATTTATAAAGAATGAAAAGCAAAGAATATAAACGCATACCACAAAGCGAAAAACGCCTTTTTTGTTCAAAAATCATCACCTCTTGCGTTATTGTCTGCAGAAAATACATAAAAAATCCGTGTTGTTTTTCAAAATTAGTAGTGACAAATACAAAATAATATGTTATACTGTATGCAATATAGATTAAGAGGTATATATGAGGAAACCCATTTCAATAAATATCGTTTCAAAACAAACCAAGGCAGAGGGCGATTTTTTCGCCAATGAAGAAAATACGGGCGAAGAACAAAAAATAGAAATATCGACCGAAGGCGTTTTGATATGCGAAAACGGCAAGTTTTCCATACAGTACGACGAAACGGAATTAACGGGTATGGACGGTGCAGTAACCGTAATCGAATTTTCGCAGGAAGACCCGTCTGCCGTTACGATGACGCGAAGCGGCTCGGCTTCGGCATCTATGATATTCAAAGAAAACTGCAGATATATGTCCACGTACGAAACGGGTATATTCCCGATAGAAATGTGCGTGGCTACCAAAAGCGTAGAAAATAAAATTACCGAAAACGGCGGTAATCTAACGATAGACTACACGATAGAAATACACGGCGTCTGCATGGAAAGAACGTATCTTGTGCTGAATGCCTGTGTTATTGAAGAATGAAAATTTAAAACAGAATATATAAAGAAGAGGTGGAAACTTATGTCTAAAATTTATGATGATTTTAAATCACCGGGCGCGTATTTCCGCGGTAAGCCGTTCTGGTCTTGGAACGGCAAGCTTGAAAAGGAAGAGCTTCTGCGCCAGGTAGATGTGCTTAACGATATGGGCTTCGGCGGATATTTTATGCACTCAAGAACGGGGCTTGTAACGGAATATCTTGGCGAAGAATGGTTCGACCTTGTAAATGCCGTTGCAGACAAGGGCGAAAAATTGGGTCTTGAAAACTGGCTGTACGACGAAGATAGATGGCCCTCGGGCACGGCGGGCGGCTTCGTTACAATGAACCCCGAATATTCGATGAACTATATCAGGCTTGATAAGACATCTGCAGATGAGTTTGCCTTCAACGGCGACGAGGTTATCGTTTTTGCCTGCGATATGATACCTGAAAAGGGCGAATTTGCCTTTACCAACGATAAAGTAATAACCAAAGACACGCCTAAAGAAGAATATGAAGGTAAAACTATTTTGTCCTTCACAAGAGAAAGGGCGCATAACGACAGCTTCTATAACGGTTACACGTACGTTGATACGATGAACCCCGAGGCAATCAAAAAATTTATAGATCTAACGCATGAAAAATACGCCGACAAATGCGGCAAAAGAATAGGTACGTCAATTTCAGGTATATTCACCGACGAGCCTCACAGAGGTGCGGTTATGTGCGGATTTTCTGCAGGAAGCTCGCGTAACCCCTCGTGGATAACACCCTTTACGGGCAAAATGTTTGACGAATTCCAAAACAAATACGGGTACGACCTTAAGCTGCGCCTGCCCGATTTGTTCTTGCATCGCGACGGCGAAATGTTAAGCCAGGTTAAATGGCACTATATGGATTTAGCGGAGGAGCTGTTCCTTAAAGCGTTTGCAATCCAGGTAAACGAATGGTGTAACGACCATAATATGGAGTTAACGGGTCACGTTCTGCACGAAGATTCGTTTACTACACAGGCTTCAATGATAGGCTCTATCATGCGTTTTTACGAACATATGGCAGTGCCCGGTGTTGACGTTCTTACAGAGGGCAACAGAGGCTATTGGATAGTAAAACAGCTTTCTTCCGTTGCACGCCAGATGGGTAAAACAAGAATGCTTTCCGAGCTTTACGGTTGCTCCGGCTGGCAGATGGATTTTGAAAGCCATAAATGGACGGGCGGCTGGCAAGCGCTGTTCGGTATCAACCTGCGTTGCCATCACTTATCGTGGTATTCTATGCAGGGCGAAGCAAAGAGGGATTACCCTGCAAGTATTCTTCACCAATCTGCATGGTATAAGGATTACCCCGTTGTAGAGGACTTCTTCTCAAGGCTTCACGTTGTTCTCGGCGCAGGCAAGCCTGTATGCGATACGCTTGTTATCAACCCGATAGAAAGCACGTTTGGCGTTATTCACCCGGGTTGGAGTGCGCGCTTGGCAACAAACCACCCCGACGTAAGAAGAATCGAACAAATGTATTTCTCGCAGTTCCATTGGCTGTCGGGTGCAAAGCTTGATTTCGATTACGGCGACGAAGAAATGATGTCCCGCTGGGCAGACGTTGTAACGGAAGACGGCGTGCCGTACGTTAAGGTAGGCCAAATGAAGTACAAGACCGTTGTTGTAAGCGGTATGTACACAATGCGTTCTTCCACGCTTGAACTTGTGAAGAAATTCATCGCAGCAGGCGGTAAGGTTATCCTTGCAGGATTTGCACCTACGTATATAGATGCACTTCCTTCTGATGCTTTCGAACAGCTTAAAGGCGTTGAAAAGGTAGAATTTACCTGTGATGCGATCGTTTCCGCGCTTGAAAAAATAACGCCCCGCATCGTTTCCGTAAAGGATGCGTGCGGCAACGAGATACAAGAAGTGTTCTGCCAATGCAGAAAAGACGGCGATGATCTGTATGCCGTAATCATGAATATGAGTAAGGACACGACCTATTACGATTGCACCGTAACGATCAACGCGTGCGGCGATTGTGAAGAATGGTTTGCCGCAAACGGCGAAAAAGCACTTGCAGGCAAGTCTGAAAACGGCGTTATTACTTTAAAAACCGATATATACGCCGCAGGCGAACACGTTTACAGGGTATGCCCCAAATCCGATCTGGCGCAATCGAAGGAATATAAAAAGGTTTCCTCCTACGCTTTGGGCGAAGCTTACGATATCGAGCTTTCTGAAGATAACGTGCTTGTGCTTGATATGGTAGAATTTGAAGCAGACGGCAAAAAGCTTGGCGAAAACACGGAAATTCTTAAAGCTGACCAAAAAATCAGGGAAACGTACGGCTTGCCACACAGAGGCGGCTCGATGATCCAGCCTTGGTTCTTAGGCCTTAAAGAACAGAAAAAACACGGCAGAATCGCGCTTGAATACAGCTTCTTTGCAGAATATTTGCCCGAAAAATTCTCGTTTGTATGCGAAACACCCAATTTGTGGGATATCTACATAAACGGCGAAAAATTAACGGCAGAAGAAAACGGCAGATGGATAGATGAAGCATTCCATAAATTCGATTTGTGCGGCTGTATGCTTAAATCCGGCAAAAACACTATCCGCATGGAAGCAGATTTTTATGAAACCCTTAATCTTGAAGCGGTATATATTCTCGGCGATTTCGGCGTTAGCATTCATAATATTGATAAATTCATAACCGCCCCTGTAAGAAAAATAATGCACGGCGATATTTCCAAGCAGGGCTTGCCCTTCTATTCGGGTGCTATCACTTATAAAACAAGTATAGATTACAGCGGCGAAGGCAGGGTAGTATTAAGCTTGCCCGATTTCGAAGCGGCACTTGTTAAGGTTTCCGCAAACGACGAAAAGCCCATGCCCATCGCATGGATGCCGTACGAAGCAGATATCACCGATATGCTTAAAAAAGGCGAAAACACGCTTGATATTCAATACGTTCTTACCAGAAGAAACACGTTTGGCCCGTTGCACGCGCTTCCGTTAAGAGAAGGTGCGTACGGCCCCGACAACTTCATCTCCAACGGTGAGCATTGGACTGATGATTACGTATTTATCCCCAGCGGTATGACGGCTGTACCGCAGATCATCATTAAAAAATAATGAAAAAGATCATATTCCGTATCTGTGCGGCGGTGATGTTCGTTATAATCATTATGGCAACGGTCACCGCCTCGTTGAAAAATAACGGGTGGGGAAATTATTCGCAAGTTTCTTCTGAAATAACCGAAGGCTTGCCATTAACTAAAACAGGGCAAATATATTATAACCGTTTATCAAGGCTTCAGCAGTACGTTTACGATACGGTATGCACCGCAGCAGACGAATTGAAGCCCTTAACCGAGGATATGCCCTTTGTGTGCAATCAGGAAGACGTGCAAATTGCCCTTAACGCCCTGATGCTTGATAAGCCCGAATATTTCTACCTTGATACGGAAAGCTTTTCCCTTGGGGATTACAGTTTTACCGAAACTGATTCCGAAGGGGGGGAAGAGGTGTTTTCAGGGCCAAGTATCATCAATAACAGATATACGCGCCTTCGTATGTACTATACTTATCAATACGAAGACCTTGTGTTGATGAAAACGCGCATGGATGCGGCAATATCAAAGGCAATGTCTGTAATATCCGGCATGCAAGAGGATATCGACATTCAGGCGCGCCTGCACGATTATATAACAGAGATATGCCAAAGGGCAACCTCTGCACCCGATAATCCAAACACGGTATCAAACGCGTACGGCGCACTTGTTGACGGAAGCGCAGATTCGGCAGGATATCACAAGGCGTTTAAGCTGTTGCTTAATAAAGCAGGTATGATATCACACATAGCGCAAGGTAAGGTAAACGGCAAGTCGGCAGTATGGTGCGTGGTATTGGTAGGGGATAAATATTATAATACCGACGTTTATGAAAACGACCTTGATTCGCAATACGACGGCAAAACCTTTCGCGGAATATATACGCACGCGTTTATGAACCTATCTGACGGTGCAATATCCAAAACCCATACGGAAAAGGATTCTTCTGCCCCGAAATGTACAGATGGGGAAACTTATTATACCCTTAAAGGTTTGTATTCCCTTGGGGAAGATGCAACCGCGGATATAATAGCAAGCCAGCTTGATAAGTTCGTTAAATACAAACGCGAATACGTAGAGGTTTACTGTGCGTATGAAACGAATGAAAAAGAGGTTGCCGCCATCGCTAAAGAGCAGTTTCTTCTTTCCAATTCTGAATATTTGTCTTCAGGGGTGGAATGTACCGCCGTAATGCCGATAGAAAATTTCAATGCTTACACGGTACATATATCCTATACGTTAGATCCCGTTACGGATAATACCGAAGCTGCACAGTAAAAAATCATCTTATTTTCACACAACAATCATAATAAAGGGGTATAACTGTTATCGGTAAAACAATATCAGAAGTACCTCTTTTATTTTGTATTGTTAAGGAGTGGATGTTATGAAAAAAAAGTTTTTAAAAATATATTGTATTTTTACATCACTGTTGCTTGCTTTAACGGCGTCATCGTGTAACGGCGAACAAATGGACAGCGAAAGCACGTTGCCTTCTGTAACTTTAGGCGAGGTAACGGGCAATCCCGATTCGTTTTCACAAAATCAGGCAGTGCCCGAGGGCGACGTTGATGAAATAATACAAGGCTTTATAAACGAAAGTGAAAACGCCCTATCTACCCAACAGCCTGCATTGCCCGATACACAAAACGGTACGCAGGCAGAAAATAATGAAAATACCGTGACTGAAAGCGGCATACGCCTTTTGGGGGATAAAATAGAATCTGCCGATAGCGGCGTTGATATAAACGGTACGATCGTTACCATAAATAAAGCAGGTGAATATACGCTTTACGGCACGCTTAACGACGGGCAGATAATAGTAAATACAGAAAAAACCGAAAAGGTAAAGCTTGTGCTTTGCGGTGTAAATATAACCTGCAGTACGTCTGCACCGATATACGTTATGTCGTGTGATGATGTTATAATATCCCTTTACGAGGGTACTGTAAACAAGCTTACCGACGGCACGCAATACGTTTATGCTACCGTTGAAGAAAACGAGCCGAATGCTGCGCTTTTTTCAAAGGACGATATGATTATCAACGGCACGGGCGCGCTGATAGTGAAAGCAAATTATAATAACGGCATTACCTCCAAAAACGATTTGGAAATACAAAGCGGTACGATAACTGTGGTTTCTGCGCACGATGGCATTCGCGGAAAGGATTCCGTTTTAATATCAGGCGGTACGGTAAACGTGCAATCGGGCGGCGATGCGATAAAATCCAACAACGAAACGGAAACAGATAAAGGCCACATAACGATAAACGGCGGTATTTTTAATATCAGCGCTTCTGAAGATGCCTTTCAGGCACAAACGACACTTACTGTAAATAACGGTTCTTTTCTTATTAAAACAGCTTCCGGATCGGGAAATTCATGGGGCGGAAATCCATTTGGCAACGCTTCGGAATCAAGCGCAAAGGCGTTAAAATCCTCCGGCAGTATTGCCATAACGGGCGGATCTTTTTCGATAAATTCTGCAGATGATGCGATCCATTCCAACGGGGACGTAGCAGTTGCAGGCGGTAATATTGAAGCCTCATCGGGTGATGACGGTATTCACGCAGACAACAGTCTTACGATTTCTGGCGGTGAAATAAAAATAACGAAATCGTACGAAGGCCTTGAAGGAACTAATATAACGATAAAGGGCGGTACGACAAGGGTAACCGCGTCTGATGATGGTATAAACGGCGCAGGCGGCAACGATAGATCGTCTTCTGCGGGCGGCAGACCCGGCGGCTGGGGCGGTATGGGCATCGGCAATGCCGAGGTTCTTATCAGCGGCGGATATCTTTATATAGATGCAGGCGGCGACGGCCTTGATTCAAACGGCTCGTTCACTATGACGGGTGGTACGGTGCTTGTAGATGGCCCGACCAACGGCGGCAACGGCCCGTTGGATTACGATTCTTCATTTACGGTAAACGGCGGTATTCTCGTGGCGGCGGGCTCGTCGGGAATGGCGCAAAATGCAAGCTCTACCTCAACGCAGTGCTGTGTACTTGTTTATACCTCTGCAAGTGCGAATACGGTGTTCAATATAAGCGATTCAAGCGGTAACAGTGTTTTAACGTATCAACCCTCCAAGCAGTATGGGTGCGTTCTTGTTTCAACGCCAAATCTGAAAAAGGGCGAATCTTATACGGTTTCCACGGGCGGAAGCTGTACGGGCGAAAAAACAGACGGGCTTTATATTTCGGGCAGCTATTCGGGATCTAATTCAGGTCAAACATATACGCAGTCGCAGGTTGTAACCTCTGTCGGCGGTTCTTCACAGGGTGGAATGGCCCCCGGCGGCGGAATGGGCCCCGGTATGCGTCCGGGCGGCTCTAAACCGGGCAGATTTTGAATAAAATAAAGCAACCCCCAAAAAGTTAGATTAAAAATCTAACGATTGGGCGGTTGCTTTTTATTATTTGATTTTTAGAATGACATCTATATTTCACATATAATTTGGCTATTCTTTTCTACGGAAACTTCATTGCTTGATATGCGTAGGTCATCTCTGTGTTATCGATAAGGTGTTTTGCGGCATCATCGTAAATCATCTTATCGTTTTGAAAGGCATATATGCAAAAAACAATATATTTCGATTTTTTGATGCGGTGTTGCATTTGCAATAATAATATACTACTTTTTAATCTTGATTTACAGAATATCAATATATTCTCCGTTCAGGGCCTTGTTCATGCTTCTGACAGCGCAGAACTTACCGCACATAGAGCAGGTATCGTCGTGCTCGGGTTTACGATCGTTGCGGATGCGCTTGGCCGTTTCGGAATCAATAGCGCACGCCCATTGTTCTTCCCAATCAAGCTTACGGCGGGCATCGCCCATGCGATCGTCGATATCCCTCGCATGCGGAATCTTCTTTGCAATATCTGCGGCGTGAGCTGCGATCTTGGATGCAATAATACCTTGCTTTACATCTTCTACATTGGGAAGCGCCAAATGCTCTGCAGGGGTTACGTAACAAAGAAAAGCGGCCCCGCTTGCTGCGGCAATAGCACCGCCGATAGCCGAGGTTATATGGTCGTACCCAGGGGCAATATCGGTAACGATAGGACCAAGTACATAGAAAGGCGCACCCATACAAACGGTTTGTTGAATTTTTACATTTGCTTCGATTTGGTCCATCGGCATATGACCGGGACCTTCCACAATAACCTGCACATCCTTTTCCCAAGCGCGCTTGGTAAGCTCGCCAATGCGAACAAGCTCTTCTATCTGACATACATCGCTTCCGTCAGCAAGACAGCCGGGGCGGCAAGCATCACCGAGAGAAATCGTTACATCGTATTCGCGGCAAATGTCAAGTATCTCGTCGTAATACTCGTAAAAAGGATTCTCCTCACCTGTCATATACATCCAGGCAAACACAAGCGAACCGCCGCGGGAAACGATATTCATTTTTCTTTTGTGCTTGCGGATCTGTTCAATAGTCTTGCGGGTAATGCCGCAATGAAGGGTTATAAAATCAACGCCGTCCTCTGCGTGCAGTCGAACCACGTCAATAAAGTCCTTTGCGGTAAGGGTGGCAAGATCTCTTTGATAATGAATAACGCTGTCATATACGGGAACGGTGCCGATCATTGCAGGACACTCGCTTGTAAGCTTTCTGCGGAAGGGCTGTGTATTGCCGTGTGATGAAAGATCCATAATTGCCTCGGCGCCCATATTGACTGCCGCCATTACCTTTTGCATCTCAATATCGTAATCCTTGCAGTCGCGGGATACACCAAGGTTGACGTTTATCTTAGTGCGAAGCATAGAACCGACACCGTTGGGGTCAATACAGGTATGTAATTTGTTTGCGCAAATAGCGACCTGACCTTTGGCAACAAGCTTGCGTATCTCTTCTTCGCTTCTGTACTCTTTGGCGGCTACCGCCTTCATTTCGGGGGTGATTATGCCTTGTTTTGCGGCATTCATTTGCGTTGTGTAATTTCTCATTGCTTTAAATTCCTTTCAAACAGATTCTTTTTGTTTGGCAAACGATGAAGTTAAGGCAAAATTGTGCATCATGGGTCCTGATCCCCGTCCCAAATCAAGTTGTGCCGACAATGCCTCGGATATATAATCCTTTGCCCTTTGCACAGACTCGGCAAGGGTGAAGCCCTTCGCAAGATTGGATGCAATAGCACTTGACAGCGTACATCCCGTGCCATGGGTGTTGGGGTTGTTAATTCGCTTGCCTTCAAACCATACCGTTTCACCGTTTGCATACAAAAGGTCATTTGCATCGTTTATGCTGTGGCCTCCTTTGAGCAGAACTGAGCATCCGTATGTATCACCGATGAATTTTGCCGCAGAAAGCATATCTTCTTTGCTTTCGATGGTTTTTCCCGAAAGTACCTGTGCTTCAGGGATATTCGGCGTAACGAGGGTTGCAATGGGCAGAAGTTTCTCTGTCAATGTCTGCACTGCATCGGTCTTCATCAACGAACAACCGCTTGTTGCCACCATAACGGGATCTACTACCACATTTTTAGCCTTATGGCATTTAAGCCTGTCTGCAATCACGCAAATCAGGTCTGAAGAAGATACCATACCGATTTTTACGGCATCGGGATAAATATCCTCAAATACCGCATCTAATTGTTGTTTTAAAAATTCAGGCGTTGATTCCTGAATCGCTGTTACGCCGGTCGTGTTCTGTGCCGTCAGTGCTGTGATCGCACTCATAGCATAAACACCGTTCATCGTCATTGTTTTCAAATCTGCTTGAATACCGGCGCCTCCACTGCAGTCGCTTCCTGCAATGGTCAATGCTGTTTTCATTTTCATAAAATACTCCTTTCGTTTTTCAGCATCGTTTTATATAGCGGCATAAGGTGGTGCCCCCGATCTGCCGCTTGAAGCTTGCGGTTATAAACCGTAAGCAAACCTCCAAAAGTGTTCTGCTTGTGTGAAATTTTTAATAAAGCAATCCGAAACAAAGCGTAATTCCTCTTGATTAGTTTCGTAATGATCATATACGGCAACGGTTATAAATCCATCAGATTTTGCCGTTTTTGCCGCGTGATAAGCATCTTCGAAAACAACCGAATTAGATTTTGTTGTTCCAAGATGCTTTATAGCCTTTTGAAAAATAACAGGCTCGTCCTTGCCGTGTCCCACGTCGGTACAGGTAAAGATTTCGGAAAAGAAATACTCCATACCGCAGCGCTTCAATGCCGCTTGTACTTGATAGCGGTCTGTGGCGGTGGCAATACACATTTTTACGTTTTGCTTTTTCATTTGTTCAAGAAATTCTATCACACCCTCCTTGGGCTGTATTGTGTGAAAATAAAAGTCCTCTACGGTGCGATTAATACCTTCCATAATTTTTTCAACCGTTAACGAAATTGCATATTTTTTACGGATATAGGCTGCAGATTGCAGAAGGCTCATCGGCTTCAACACCTTTTGCAGATCTTCCCTTGGTTCTGCACCGATAGACCGTAGATACACTTCGCCTGCGGTATTCCAAATGAACATAGAGTCGAAAAGTGTTCCGTCAAAATCGAAAATTGCACCTTTCAGCATAAGCCCAGCTCCTGCGCTTTTGCCTTCAATTCCTCTGATGCCGTCTTTGGGTCATCCGCTTTCATAATGGCAGATACCACACAAATGCCGGCAATGGGTATGCCTGCAAGAATGTCAATATTATTTTTATTAAGACCTCCGATGGCGTTTACAGGAATTGGTACGGCATTACATATATCACGAAGTGTATCGGTAGATGTCAAAACGGTCTTTACTTTGGTCGTGGTAGGATAAATTGCGCCTACGCCAAGATAATCAGCGCCTTGTTCGCAGGCTTCCTTTGCAAAAGAAACTGTCTTTGCCGTTGCGCCTACGATCTTGTCATCACCCAGCAGTTTTCTTGCGGTTGCAACGGGCATATCCTCTGCCCCCACGTGAACGCCTTCCGCATCAATAGCAAGAGCAACATCTACACGGTCGTCAATGATAAGTGGAACGTTATAACGCTTTGCGATAGAGTGTATATTCTCGGCAAGCCGGATATACTCTCTGGTGCTCTTGTTCTTCTCACGAAGTTGAAGAAGGGTTGCACCGCCTTTGAGCGCCTGTTCAACACGACAGAGAAATTCTTCCTCGGTGTAGTTTGTACTGTCGGTTATAAAATATAAACTTGGATCAAACTTTTTCATTCTCTTTCCCTCACACATATAGATAATCGTTGAGAACCGGCTGTAAGCCTTCCTTTGCAATATCCTTATACATTTTATCAAGACTGCGGTTATCGTCTATTTCAAACTGCTCGTCGCCCTGAACATCATCCGTTTCTTTGCCTGTGTATTTGCTTTCGTGATCTCCAATGCCGGTGGAAACACCTGCGGAAACCTTGGTTGCCGCAATTTTCACAATACCGTTTCTAAACTCGGCACTCTCACGTGAAGATACCGTAATGCCAACAAAAGGCAAGAAAATACGGTAAGCACAAAGCACCTGGCAAAGCTGCTTTTCGTGAACGTCCAAAGGATTGATCTTGTCGTTATTGATAATGGGTCTGAGTCTTGGGCAAGAGAGCGACATTTCAGCGTGTGGATATTTCCTTTGTAAATAATATACGTGTAATGCACTTGCAAGGGCATCTTTTCTGAAGTCGGAAAGCCCCAACAATGCAGAAAACGCAACACCGCGCATGCCGCCTTGAAGGGCGCGTTCTTGCGCGTCAAAGCGGTACGGCCATACACGCTTGTGACCGAGCAAGTGAAGCTGTTCGTATTTATCGGTGTCGTAGGTCTCTTGGAATACCGTTACATAGTCCGCACCGCATTCGTGAAGATATTGGTATTCATCGGTATTAACTGGATAGATTTCAAGCCCGACCATACGGAAGTATTTTCTTGCCAGCTTGCAGGCTTCACCGATGTATTCCACGTTGCTCTGTCCTCTGCTTTCACCGGTAAGGATCAAAATTTCTTCCATGCCGCTATCGGCAATGACCTTCATCTCTTTTTCAATCTGTTCCATGCTAAGCTTCATACGCTTAATGTGGTTATAGCAGTTAAAGCCGCAGTAAACACAGTAGTTTTCGCAGTAATTAGCTATGTAAAGAGGAGTGAACAGATATACAGTGTTGCCAAAGTGCTTGCTTGTTTCAAGTCGTGCTTTCTGCGCCATCTGCTCAAGAAACGGCTCTGCCGCAGGCGACAGAAGTGCCTTAAAATCCTCAATCGAGCAGGAGTCGTGCTCCAAAGCAGCTTTCACATCAGCAACGGTGTATTTTGAATAGTCGTAGGATTTCATCTGTGCCATCACATTTGCGCACACATCCGATTCGATCACTTCCATCCCCGGCAGATATTCCATATGGTTCTTTCTGGAGGATGGATCTGTTTCAAGGCGATGTTTTTTTGCAAGTGCTTCCGACGACAAATACTCCGAATCTACAAAAAATTGATTTTCCATAGTTTTCACCTTAATCTCTGAGGAAGCCTGTCAGCGGATCGGAAGCGGAAGCGCCGCGTGTCAGCACTCTGCCAAGACCGGAAAGGTATGCCTTACGGCCTGCTTCAATGGCATTTTTGAAAGCAGAAGCCATCATCCTCAGATCTCCTGCGGTGGCAAGTGCGGTATTCGCCATAATAGCGGCGGCACCCATTTCCATTGCTTCACAAGCCTGGGAAGGTCTGCCGATACCGGCATCTACAATGATAGGCAGGTCGATCTCATCAATCAAAATCTGAATGAATTCTTTTGTGGCAAGACCTTTGTTAGAACCGATAGGAGAAGCCAAAGGCATAACGGAAGCTGCACCTGCGTTTACAAGATCTCTTGCAACATTCAAATCGGGGTACATATACGGCATAACTACAAAGCCTTCTTTGGCAAGGATCTCTGTCGTCTTAATGGTTTCCTGATTGTCAGGAAGCAGATACTTGGAGTCACGCATAATTTCAATTTTTACGAAATTGCCACAGCCAAGCTCACGGGCAAGGCGAGCAATACGAACCGCCTCCTCTGCATTTCTTGCGCCGCTGGGGTTGGGAAGCAAGGTGACGCCTTCCGGAATGTAATCGAGAATGCTTTCCTGCTCCTTGGTGTTTGCACGGCGAACCGCAAGGGTGATGATCTCTGCCCCTGCATCCTTTACGGCGGCTTCAATCAACTTCATAGAGTACTTACCGGAGCCGAGAATAAAACGGGAGTTAAATTCGTGTCCGCCAATAATCAGTTTATCGTTGTTCATTTTTATATCCTTCTTTCATTAAGTTTCAAATTCGCCTGCTAAAATACGCAGGACTGTATGCGCCTGATGCGCGGCGCAGAGCATAACACGGGAGGCAACAAGGCTTCCTTCTGTTTGCACATCACTTGCCCCATCGCCGCAAAGGTAGAATCTCTTTGTTACTCTGCGGGTTTGAATAGTATTAGCACTGCCAAATCCCGCCATTCCCGATGCCGCAACAAGGTATTTATCATGCATTGTTTCAAGCACAAGATTTGTCAGCATTGCTTTAGCTTCGGCGTTATCAAAGGCTTCGCAGATGATGTCGGCACCTTGCAGCAGATGGGAAGCGGTTTTTTCCGTAACTTGTGCGGTGTGAATTTCAAGGTCAATATACGGTGCAATTTCTTTGAGGTTCTCTGAAAGCGCATCGGTCTTGTTCATACCGATCTGATTCACTTTATACTGCTGTCGGTGTAGATTGGTGATATCCACACGGTCAAAGTCAATTAGGATCAGTTTTCCAATACCGGCACGGGCAAGAGAAACAGCAATATTTGAGCCAAGACCACCAAGACCGCAGATAGCAACCGTTGCTGACGAGAATTTCTTTTGCACATCTTCACCGTGTCGCTCTGATAATGCTTTGTTCCATTCTTCTTTTGTCAGAATCAGATCAACCACCTCCCACAAAGCTGACGACCTCTACGCTGTCGCCGTCCTGCAATACGGTTTTGTCATATTGCGCTTTTGGGACAATATCCCCGTTGCGCTCTATTGCGATCCGTTTTGGATCATAATTTGTAGTTGCAAGGTATTCCGCTACTGTCTTTCCTGCAATGTTAAGTTCTTCGCCGTTGATCTTTACCATAAAAACACCTCCGAAAACAACAAAAAAGGAAGCTGCCGATTTGGTAACTTCCTTAATGTACTTCGTTATCCCTAATATCCTTATATCAGGCATCCCTACGTTGGCATTATCCAAATCAGGTTAACGGGTCGAAGGCTATACCTTCCTCTCAGCCTGTTTGCTTTCGCATCAAGCTCCCCTTCTGTTTAATTGTAACAATATTGTACATCTGTGCTTTGCAAAAAACAACGTAAATTTGTAAACATTTAAGAATAGTTGCTTTTTATACAAAATACCGTCGGTATATAAACCAACGGTATTTTTGTATATATTATTATTTTAATATTTCCTTATATACTCGCAAAACGTTTTTGTAGAACACTTTTTCTATATCGTCTTCCGAAAAGCCTTGGCGTTTCATCTCGTCAACGAACAACGGCATATACGATGCGTTTGCAGGTTCAAGATTCAAGCTGGAAATTCCGTCGTAATCAGAACCAAAGCCTACGCTTTCTATTCCGCCTGCATTGGCAAGATGCTTGATGTGTTTTACGGAAAGCTCGAAGCTTACCCCGTAATCCGCTTCAGAGGTATAGTGCTTCATAAATTCGCAACAGAAGTTTACCCCTGCAACGCAGCCCTTTTCGCCCATTTTTTTCATCATATCGTCGGTAACGTTTCTTGTATGGGGAAAAATACCGCGTGCGTTTGTGTGGCTATCTACAAAGGGCTTGGTTGAGTATTCCAAAATATCATAAAGACCTTTGTCTGAAATGTGCGCCGTATCTACGATTATACCCAAACGCTCCATCTCGGCAATAAATTCAAACCCCAACGGGGTAAGCCCAACTGCCTGTTCGGGAACGTTTGTGCCCTTTTCAATATCAATGCCGTTTGGCGTTGTAAGCGAATTGGTGTAATTCCAGCACATATTCATCATGCGTACACCGCGGTTGTAAAAGTGTGAAAGGTTTTCTATTTTGCCCTCGCACGCTTCGCCTTCCTCAATGGTAAGCAGGGCTGATACCAACCCTGCTTTTTCATTTTTTTCGATATCCGCAAACGTGTAAACGGGTGCGATATATGCTTTGTGTTCTTGCATTTGCTCGTGGAAAAGATCTATCAACGCGTTTATATATTCAAACGGCTTCGCGCCTTTTTTAAGATCTATGAAGGCGGCGAAATTCTGTATAAGGCAATTTCCCTTTTGCAGCTTTTGAATATCTATGTGAAGATCGTTTTCATAAAGTGAGTATGGCTTTCCCGCTGCCTTTTTGTAATAAAGCTCGGCAACGGTGTCGCAATGCATGTCTATATATTTCATGATTACATTAAAGACCTGTAAAGTGTATCAAGCGTAACGGTGTCGGTTACTTCTGCATTTGCTATAACTATAAGACCTTCAGTTGTAATGGTTATTACCTTACCCATAGCAGAAAGTGCGTCGTTTACTGCAACGTAGGTTACGCCGTAGTGATTGCCTGCATCTGTAAGCGCGTCGGCTGCGATGCCAAGCGTGCCTTCTGCAAATACTCTGGGCAGATATACAACGCCCTTTTCGCCAAGTGCAACCGCTTTCGTCGTATCGCCGCAAAGCATTACCTGCTTGCCGCCTGCGTATGCGTTGTAGGAGTTTGCTTTAAGAACGACCATATCTTCCGTAAGGCAAGAGGGTGCAGCAATGGTAGTACCCGTCGTTGTGTATCTGTAATTGAATCTGCCGTTGGGCGCTGCATCGCCAAGGTCGATAAATTGAAGTATTTCTTTACCGTCTGCAACAGAGTTGTCAGCCCATTTGAAATCAAACGTTTCGCCAAGTGCTACTACACTCTTGGGAAGCTTTATAACGATGTATTTGCCAGAAACTGTGTATTCTGCTTCGCCTGCAGAGGAAAGACTCCATTCAGCGTTCTTTTCCGTGGTTGCAAATTTTTCAACGGATGCTTTACCGCCGTTTTGCGAACGGTTGATTATGTAATCATATCCGTACCAGCCCGTGGAA
>JAZQHC010000015.1:0-2798 GCA_045540335.1 Eubacteriales bacterium | reverse complement strand
TGGGTGCTAACATCAAGCGCCGTTTTTCTGCGGAAAAACGGCGAGATTCGCTCGCTACGCCTCGAAGCAGCTCGGCGTAGCTTCGGAATGACGCAAGGAAAACGGCTTTACCGTTTTCAGTGAAATCCGACTTTGTCGGATGAAATACGGCTTGCCGTGTGAAATATTTGCCTTACGGCAAATGTTAAGGAAAAATGTGGTTGAAGCCGAGGCTTCAACCACATTTTTTTATAAATTGCTTTTTACCTTTATATCAAACCGTATTTTTTAGCTATACTCTGCGCGTAGCTGCCCGAATCGGCTTTACCGCTTTGAACGGCGTACGTTCTGCGCTCGCCCTGCGCCTCGGTGTGAAGATACCCCACCTTATCACCGCATTCCCTGATCTTCGCTTGCTCCTCGCAAAGCTCGTGATAGTGCGTGATAAATACGCATTTTCCACCTATTTTGCACATTTCGCTTATAAAATTTGCCGCTATCGGAACTGCCTCGGCAGCCGAGGTTGAGGTGAAAGCCTCATCTATCAGCGCCAAGCTGTTTTTCGTAAATTTTCCAAGCGTATCCGAGAGCAAAATGCACTCGCGCTCAAAACGCCCGACAAGCTCCGCGCCGACCTGCTCCTCTACCGATATCTTGAAGATAGAATCGCAAATAGGCAAGGATGCCTCCCTTGCGGGTATGGGCATACCAAGCTGAAAATAATATTGCGCGGCTGCAAGAGAATTGGCAAAAACACTCTTTCCTCCGCTGTTAGGCCCTGTCAGAATGTAACAGCAAACTCCCCTCTCCAGCTTTACCGTATTCGGAACGATCTCGCTCTTCTCTTTTTTCACGCAAAGCGAATTATCATACAGCGAAACTACGTTAAATTCTCCATCGTGATTTATCGTGGGGAAACATAGCGGTATCTTTTTCTCCTTAAACACCTTAATACGTTTAATAGCTTCTACTACAAAATTCAAAGAATCAAGCGCCTCAAAATATAGTGCGAGCTTGCTCTTGGCGTATTTTAAAAGGCGGCTGCTGCAATGGTAAAGTCCGCTGTCAAGGACAGTTCCCATCGCTCTTAAAAAGGCAAAATTGACCTGCTGGCTTTCCGAAAAGCCAAGCTTTTTATCAATAACGGTGATGGGTGCGATACAATGGAAATCATCCTTCTTGAAATCCGCTCGCATTATGCGGTCAAGCAGGTCTCCCGATCTGTATTCCTCATCATTCAGCGCAATTATCCCTGCCTCTTTAGGCTGATACATCGCATTGAGATTTACACCGATAGTCACGCTTTTTACCGCGCGCACCTTATCTGCATTCTTGTCGTAATAGCCTTTAATATGCTTATATTCGTCGGACTCTATATCTGCCACAGCAAGCTCGTAAAGATGCTTTACAGCTATCGAGGACACAGAACCCTTGATCGGTGAGAGCGAATCGTATATAAACCTTACAAGCTCTATGTAAACGGTGGGATAAAGGATGTTGTATATCTTAACCTCGTTGTTTTCATCCTTGCTGTTTTGCTTTGCGAGTGACGAGTATTCATCCATCTTTAGGGCAAGAGAAAACAAAAAGCTCTCAAGCTCCGCATTCTTTAACACGTCCGAAAACAACGCCTGTCTGTGCAAAACAGTATCCTCGTCTACGCTTATATATTTTTTTGCCGACTCGAAAAATTTATCCTTTGAAACTATCTCCGACTTTACATCAAAATCGACAACCGCATTCTCGGATTTATTAAAAAACATAATAGACATAAAAAAACAACCTCTCCAACAAATATGATGTGGGTATCGCAATAAGCTTCAAAATAACAAGCATAGTTACGTGAAAAGCAATATATGCCCCCCGCGATATCGAGCAGGCGTGCCAAATGGGATAAAGCATGGCAAGAAAGAGCGATAATAATATAAGTGACGGCAATATCACAATTCCGAATATAACCAAACCGCCTCGCATCAAAAACACCACAAAGAAGTACGTCCACAAAAGCAGCATCGGCTTCATCAGCAATCGTTTAGACATCAGTATTCCGTACGTCTCTCCCGACAAAAGCATCTTTGCATACGGATAATAATCCTTGTCTAATCTGGCGAGCGTTTCTCTTTTTTTATTCATCTATCCGCCCGATATGTGATATTTTTCACCATACCGCCTCCGATTTTTTAAAATCATACTACACCCCATTATGACTACTAAAACAAGTATAATATAAAACAAAAGAAAAATCAATCAACCAAATGTAGAATTAAAGCGAAATCATAAAAAATAAGGTGCCACCCCTTGCGAGATGACACCGTAGAATACCTCTCGCATAGTTGTCACACCATCTATAACCTACTTTCCAGCCGATTACTGCGATACCGTATTGCTACCGAAATATAGTATGGCTGAAAAAAGGGTATAGTTACCCCTTGTAGGTTATTTTCATTATTAAGATGATGTGACGTATGTATTATATCACATTTGTTTTTTGTTTTTCAATACGGAACAAAGATTTATCCGCAAAATGTGATATTTGCCTTACGGCAAATATGATATACGCCTTTGGCGTATGATGAATGATGTGTTTGCCGTTGGCAAACATGAGGGAAAAAAACGGTCAGAGCCGCGCTCTGACCGTTTTTGCTTTTATAAATTGCTTTTTGCACCGTAAAAAGCTACCTATTGAAAATTGAACAGCGCACCCTTCGCGTCATTCCGAAGTTCTGACGAGCTACTTCGAGTCAGAACGAGCGAATCTCGCAAAAATTCCGCAGAATTTTTGCGCCCTATGTTTGCACCCGACTTTTCCATTATAGACT
>JAZQHC010000014.1:0-2544 GCA_045540335.1 Eubacteriales bacterium | reverse complement strand
TCAGACCCCGTTTACGACACTTGGTTTGATTTTTATAAAGCCGAAATGCAGCAGCCGTGGCTGAGCGGTCTTGAAAAGCTGGCGGAAAACGGCAAATACAGCAAAAAAGACCTTGCCTTGCTAAAGCAAGCAACAGAGCTTTTTGACAGCGTCTGCCCGAAGGACACGAAGCCCGTGCTCATTCACAGCGACCTTAACATAATGAACATAATGGCTGACCCGAAAACGCTTGAGCTCACGGCTTTTATTGACCCGTGCGGTTCAATGTGGGCAGACAGAGAATACGATTTGTTTCAGTTTCGCAATATGTGGGGCGATGCATACGGGCTTTACGAAACCTATAAGAAAAACGTTGCGTTGCCCGAATTTGCCGATTTTCGTGTGGCGTATTACGGCGCAATGAACGAGGCGCATTGCCGCCTGGGCGGCGGTCTGATTATGCCGCTGTGGGAAGTTCTCGATAATAACAGACTTAAAAAAGAAATGAAAAAGCTGAAAGATGTGATGTAATGAATATCGGCGAGCTTATAAGCGTTAAAACCCTTACCGAACAAGGCGAAAAGCACACGCCCTACAGCGCTGAAATACGCCTTTTTTCCTGTATTCAGCAGGGTGATGTTGCTTCGCTTTTGCAGCAAATCAAGGGCATAGATTCTCTTGTCGTTATGGGCGAAATGTCCGACGACGAGCTTATGCAGCATAAATATATGGCTGTCAGCACAATCACTCTTGCCACACGCTACGCAATTCAAGGCGGCTTGAACGAAACAAAGGCGTATGCATTTTCCGACAGGGTTATAAAAGCCGTTGATAAGCTGACAAACAAAAACGATATAATTCTTTTTGTGGGTGAGGAAATATTAAAACTCACTAAAGAGGTGCAAAAAAGCAAGTGCCGACCTGAGTTTTCGCCGCACACACGAAGCTGTGTAATTTTTGTCAATGAAAACCTTTCACGCAAAATCACAGTTACCGATGTTGCGGACAATTGCGGAATTTCGGCGGATTATCTTTCACAGGTTTTTAAAAGGGAAACGGGTGAAAACTTAAGCGCCTACATAATGCGCCAGAAGCTGGAAAAGGCAAAGGAAATGCTTCGGCAGGACACGGGCACTAAGGAAATCTGTTCTTCACTCGGCTTTTCCTCACAGTCCTATTTTGTAACGGCTTTTAAGCGCTTTTACAATATGACCCCGACCGAATATTTGAAGATGCTCAAATAACAACTGTTGCGGATTTTAAAATCCGCAGCGGTTGTTTTTGTTTATAAAGTATGCTATAATTTATAATCATTGTTTTGGAGAGTAACTTAATTGGACGAGCAAAGAATTTTTAATAAACGTCTGCTGGGCTTCATTGCTGATATGCTTGTGTTTGCCGTAGTTACCGTTTGGTTTTTCCGTGTAGATAACGGCTTAGGTGTCCTGTGCGCAACCCTGACGGTAATACAGTTTTTTTATATTTTTATTTCGCCGATATATTATGTGTTTACCGATGATTCTCTTACGATTAAATACTTTTTCGGCGTGGAAGAAAATATTCCGTGGCTAAAGGTAAACTCAATAAGAGAACACCATAGCTTTCACCATAAAAGATATGCTTTTTTTAAGTCTTATAAAATCGACTATCGCTCCGAAGAAAAACAGCATTTCCTTATGGATGGTACGATAAGCAAAAATAAACAGATTACACAGTTACTGAAAGAATATTGCCCGAAGAAGTTTGAGGGAAAGAAAACAACAAAACTATAAAATACAGTTTATAGGGATGATTCATTTGTAGGGGCGATTCACGAATCGCCCGCCGTAAAAGGGATATGACGGTAAACCACGGGCAATTCGTGAATTGCCCCTACTTGATAATCAAATTCATATTGATATATTGGCAACACGGACGGCCAAAGGTCGCCCCTACAAACTGAAATTTAAACCTAAACCTAAACCGAAAGGAAAAATTATGATTACCCACGACACATTAAGAATACTTTTCATCCGTCACGCTGAAACGGATTACGCTGATATCGGCGACCGTGACAACTGCGACGGTGAGCTTACCGCAAAGGGCGAAAAGCAATGCAATATCCTCGGCGAAAAGCTGAAGGACGAAAAAATAGATGGCTTTATATCAAGCTCGCTTCTGCGTGCCTTCAAAACCGCAACGGGTGTGTGCAAGGCGAGAGCGGACAAGCCAGTGCTTCAAATCTGTCCCGAGCTTATCGAGTGCGGCTGTACACCGGGCTATTTTGGCTGCAGTGAAGAATATCTGCGCCGCTATTATGCCAATACTCAGATGTGTGAAAGCCTTTTCGGTACGGCTGAATATTCCTTCGGCTGTGAAGCGTTTGAGGATAATGTCGAGCGTGCAAAGCGTGTAATTGAGTATATTAAAAACCACTTTACCTTCGGCGAAACCGTTGCTGTTTTCAGCCACCACGGTATGCTCGAATACCTTATTCCGACTGCACTCGGTGTCAAGCCCCATGTGTTCAGATTTTCGCTTGACAATATTTCGGTTACCTGCGTTGAATTTTGCCGTGACGGTAAC
>JAZQHC010000013.1:0-5296 GCA_045540335.1 Eubacteriales bacterium | reverse complement strand
GTCTTACCAGTTTGTCTTCCTAAGACCGCTTGGCCTCCGACTTGTACGCGTGATGGCAAAATCGCGGCTAAAAAATACGTATAAAAATCGAAATCCGTGAGGATTTCTACCTAAAAAGATTGCTTTCTTCATCCTTTTGGACGAAAAAAACGGTCTTTTTTTCTTCACTTATTTTTGTATTTTTGTTCTGCGCTAAATGAGACAGCCCCTTTGTGTTTGTTTGTGTCAGAATTTCATAAAGCAGGCGCGTTCGAGGTCTGCATCGTTGGGGGCGTGCAGGGATATCATCCTCTCGCCCTCAAGCGTGGTAAAGAGCATTGCGTGTCCACCGCTGAAGTTGTAAAGCCCCTCGCGGTGCGTCCACTTTCCGCGGATGGAGTCGCTCTCGGCAATAAATATCTGATATTTTTTGTTGCCTATGCTCGACCACATCAGCTTCAGCACGCCGTCCTCGGTGAACAAAAACGGACCGTCGGTGATGTATTTTCCGCTTCCCGTACCCTTTATCTCGGAGACGTTCGGGTTATCCGAGGCACGGAACAGCATAAAGGGTTCTTCAACGGGGCGCGAGAGGTCGTTTGCCATCTTCACAGCCCAGATCTCGCCGTTTTTTATCTGTGTCCACTCGTGGCAGAATACCATATACGGCTCGCCATTTTCAATATAGAGCGTACCGTCAAGGCATTCCCAATCCTCGGGAGTCCTTGCCGCGTCGGAAACGGGGACGAACTCGCCGTCTGGAGTGTCGCACACGAATATCTGCGTCGCGCGGTGCGCCGTGTCGCTTTTCATACTACCGAAAAGGTAGTATTTTCCGCCGTAAAAATGCACCTCTGCCGCCCAATAGTCGCGCGTTGCCCAAAGTCCGAGCTTTTCTCCGTCAACGACGGTCTTCGGTTCTTCAAAGGTTTCAAGGTCATAGCTCTTGTAGACGGAAAATGAACTTCTTGCCGCAAGACTGCCCTCGTTCAGCGCGGTAGTGCCGTACATATAGTAGCAGTTGTTTTCGCGGTCGGTGAGTATAAACGGATCGCGTATGCGGATGTCTTCTTTTTTAAGCATGGTTATTCTTCTTGATGTTGCAGTTTATGTCAAAAATGTATATCTTCGCCGTTTTTCAAGCGGTCGCGGAACTCCGCGGTGGCACAGAAAAGAACGTCGCCCGCGGAATTGATGGCGGTTTCAAGGGAATCCTGAACAACGCCTACTACAAAGCCGATGCCAACCATTTGCATAGCTATGTCAGAGCTTACTCCAAGCAGGGAGCAAGCCATGGGAACAAGGAGCAGCGAGCCGCCCGCAACGCCCGATGCGCCGCAAGCGCCAAGCGTTGCCACAAAGCTCAACAGTATCGCCAGAAGAATGTTTACGGAAAGCCCCTGTGAAAAGGCGGCTGTAAGTGACAATACCGTGATAGTAATTGCCGCACCGTCCATGTTGATGGTTGCGCCAAGGGGAATTGCTACGGAATAGTATTCCTTGTCAAGCCCGAGCTTTTCGCACAGAGCCATATTTACGGGGATATTTGCCGCAGAGCTGCGGGTAAAGAATGCGGTAAGTCCCGATTCGCGCAGACAGCGGAAAACGAGGGGGTAGGGATTGCGGCGCAGAGAAATAGCCACGAGCAAGGGGTCTACCACGAGTGCTACCAAAAGCATACAGCCGACCAGAACGCAAAGCAATTTGCCGTACTGGGCAAAAATATTCATGCCGTATTCGCTGACGGACGAGAAAACCAGTCCCATAATGCCGAAGGGTGCAAACTGGATAACCCAGCCGACGGCGGTAGAGGTAGCTACGGAAATGTCGTTAAGAACCTCCTTGGTCTTGTCGCTTGCAATCTTGCGCACGGCAAGTCCAAATATAATAGCCCATGTCAGAATGCCTACGTAATTACCGTTTATCATGGCTGATATGGGGTTTGATACCATATTGTTCAAAAGAGTCGAAAATACCTCGCCAAGTCCCATGGGAGTTGCATCCTGGCTGATACCGGTCAAAGAGACGGTCACGGGGAAAATGTACATAGCAAACACGGCGCACACAGCCGCTAAGAGCGTGGACGTAAGGTAGAAGATTATTACGGTGCTAAACCGTTTTCCGATTCCTTTGGCGGCGCTTGAGAGAGAAGCTATTACCAAAACGAAAACGAGTATCGGTGCAATCGATTTGAGAGCGCCGACAAAGAGATTTCCCAGCACGGATATAAAGGCGGCTTGTGGCAAAAGCAGTCCAAGACAAACGCCGAACGCAAGTCCGATGGCTATGCGCAGTATCAGTGGGGAGCTGACGTAAAGGCTTAGTATTTTTTTCATAAATATCTCCTTTTATCGCATTTTTGCGGTATTGACACATTATACCATAATTCTACCAAAATGTAAAGAGAAACAGAGCGAAAAAAGCAGATAGGCTGTTGACTTACCTGCTTTTGTGTTTTATGTGCGTTTTGGATGGCGCTGTTTTTCTTTCGCAAAATCCTTTTCTGCCGAATTTCCGATTTTATTATAGCATTTTCGCGGCTGAAAATCAACGGTAAACGGAAAACTCAACCAATGCTCGGATTTTGCGGGGAAGGGAGGTGATGCAAAAAAGACACCCGCGGGTGTCTTTCGGTTTAGATGATATCTAAATCAATGTGTATCTATAAATTCTTTTAACGCTTGAAGTAATGTATCCTTTTTATAAACAACAAAATCGTTCAGAGCGCTCATCTTATTTAATGCAATTTTACCACGTGCTTTTTCTAAATTTTTTTGAGAGTAGAAAAAAACAACTTGTTTGCACTCGCGTTCTTTTATATTGTTGTGAAAATCATTAAGAACGAAAGCTTTTGTTTCTTCCACAGATAAGCAAGTTTCGATATCGTCAATATCTTGGTTACTATCGTCCTCCATTTTTTCTTCGTCCTCTTCTGCGGGATAAAATGTGAATGTATTTGTTTCCGGATCAAAGAAAAATGGCTCGGTAAAATCCAGTAGAATATCCTTATATATGAAATATCCATGCATACCATATTCCTCACCCCGCTTGAAATACTGAATTGGCAACTCATTTTCTTTTATGATGGAGTAAGGGATATTGTCAATGTGAAAGGGATCTAAAAAATTAAATTTGTGTGGGAAATCCTTTTGATATTGTGAGTGCGTATATTTGTAGTAACTAAAGGGTATAGTGATAAATTTGAAAATTAAAACGAATAGAGCAACAGGGATAGCAATAGGGATAAAAATAAAAAGACATATACATGCAAGTAACTGCGACCCAAAAGAATCCTTGAATTTCATTTAATTACCGCCTTTCCGATTTTATTATAGCATTTTCGCGGCTGAAAATCAACGGCAAGCGGCAAATTCAACCAATGCTCACATTTTGCGGGGAAGGCGGGAAATGCGAACCTAGTCCCAAGCCGCACGCGGCTTGGGACTAGGTGAGAAACCGCGGTGACGCGGACAAAAACGAAGCAGATGATATCAGGCATTCTAAAAAAGTTATCCGCATCAAAGGTTAGCTCCCTTGATGCGGAGTTTTATGTGATTATTATGTTATATTATTTCCATTTTCCCATTGATTCGCGACGTTCTTGCTCTTTTCTATCCGCTTCATCCTTAACGCGATCTTGCTTTTTATCTTGCGCATTTTTAATTATGCGAGGAATCAACACCAATACAAACGTAAACAGAATTCTCAAAATCGTTACAGAAAGTGCCGAAGAAAGAGCTGTATAAAAACTCTTGGCAAAAAACGCAAGCGGTATATAAAGCGGAATGGAAGCGCAGAAGATGAAAGCGGAAAGCGCAAATTCCTTCTTGTATTCATCGCTATTTGTATCGAGGTTATCGTCTCTTCGCGAACGTAAAAAAGCAATAAATAATTTGTTTCTTCCCAACACGAAGAGATTACCCTGTTCTTTATTCACAAAGGCAATAATAGCATAAACGGAAGAACAAATACCAAATACCAATGCCGGAGCAGAATTAAATGAAATTGCGGCATTTTCATTTAAGATTACAGGCAAAACAGAGACAATTAAAATTACAACGGACAAGAAAATGAATATAAGCTTATTGAATTTCATGTTTACACCGCCTTTCCAAGTTTATTATAGCACGCCGTCAGCTTGAAAACAAGAGGAAAAGGAAAATTCAACCAATGCTCGGATTTTGCGGGTGTGGGCGGCTACTGGGATATTCACACTTCGTGCGAAGATTCGCACGCTCTACGCCTTGCAAGCGAGCTTGCAGATCTCCGAGCGGCGAATGCGAACCTAGTTCCGCATCGCTTCGCTCGCGGAGCGAGCTTCGAAGCGACGGTGCCGCTGCCAACGCAAAAAGGACACCTTCGGGTGTCCTTTTTGCGTTGCGATAAACGAGCGAAAAGGTCAACTTGGGTAGGTAAAACTGAAAAAAGGTCAAGCCTTATAGTAATTGTCCCTTAAGATGCTATAGCAGACCATATCCTGCGCCTTGCCGTCATATCTTTTGACGGATTGATATAATGTGATTTCATATTCGAACCCACATTTTTCTATGATTCTTTTGGAACGTAGATTTTCTGAATAGTGGAACGCTGATAACAAGTCGATTTTCAACTCGTCAAAGGAATAGCGTATTATTCTTTTGACCGCTTCTGTCATAATTCCTTTTCCCCAATAGAGCGGAGACAGAACAAAGCTTATGGCTTTAGCATAATATTTGCCTCGATTGTTATCGGGATTCAACTTTATTGCTCCGATAACTTTGTCTTCTGATTTTAAAACAATAGCCCAATGATTTTCTTGCATCATATATTCATCCAATGCTTTACGAGCCTCTTCTCTACTTATATGAGGCTTCCACCCCGCCATTGATCCAACTCGTTCATCCGAGGAATATTCATAAAGATCATCTAAGTCATCTGCTAACCACGGTCGTAGAATAAGTCTTTCTGTTTGCATAGAGTTCATTGCGTATTTTCCTTCAATGTTTTACAGCTCGCAATCAATATTCGCCTGATACGACCGCAAAGATTTCTGTGGCTTTTATATGTTTTTTCATCAATACTACTTGTGTTGAATAACAACTGTAACCAACCTTCTGTCTCGCTACATTCTTTGAGAGCTATTTCGAACTTTGAAAGCATATCCGCTTTACTCTGTCCGTAATTTGCTTCCCGAATATTTGCATAAACGCTGCTTGAGCTTTTGCGGATTTGGAAAAGAGTGTTGGACGGAGCGGTTATGTTTTGACAAAGTAATTCTATATCGGTCGCAAGCTGCTCCGAATAAATCAGTAAATAATTTTTAGCCATATTATCACTC
>JAZQHC010000012.1:0-2250 GCA_045540335.1 Eubacteriales bacterium | reverse complement strand
AACAAAGGCCCACGCGATCCGCTGCGGATCCAGGCGGGAAGGCCGGATGGATCCGGGAAGGTGCGGGGATCTTCGGGAAACAAAAAAGCGGACCGGAACGGATCCGGCCCACTTTGTTAAAAAATTAACGAGGGTTGATTTGTTAGGTAATATCTCCAAAGTTTTTGAAGAAATACAAACAAGGCCACCAATAAACTTGTGTATATTGTGTATTTGGTCGGTAATATCTACAATAAACTTTTCCGGTAGCATCAATTCTAAAAGAAGCGGCGCTAATTTGGTTATCGTTTCCCTTTGCAAGCCCGGCAAAGGAAATTAAATATTCACTTCCGGTTGGTGCAACCGTAATTCCCGTAAAGAATGTTTGTACTCCGGAAGTTCCGCCGTTGATTCCAGCCTGGCCGTAAATTTTACCGATCGAACCATCAGCATTTAAGGCTTTCGTTATTGATACGTTAGTAAGTGTAACGCCACCGGTAATTTCGCTTGCAGTTGTATAAGTTTCAATATCTGTTAAGTTTAGATCAATTGCTTTTAACGTTCCATTATCGTTAAAAATGCCGCTTCCGATTTCAACGGCTGCCTGGTTTCCGTTTGAATCAATTGCAACAAGTTGTTCAGCGCTTGGTGCGGTTAACGGTGTAACAAGTGCGCGGCCCACTTTGTCCGTGATCGCACTTTGAAGATTTGCCGTGACGATATCGCCGGTTTTTGTAAAATCAATATCTGCGGTATCCTGGAAGGTTAAAATTGGGCTTTTTGTGGCGATCGCTTCCGCGTTTAATTTCATTTGTGCGTCAATGGATCGCATAGCGCCGTTGAAGTCAACAAGCCAAGCCGGCTTGTCAGTTTCAATAAAAATAGGCAAGTTATAATTTTCAGTTCTGTTAGTAGCACTCATAATATAAATTCTCCTTTATAAAATTAATTTCCGATATAATTTTTACCGTAATTATCATAAGTATATGCGGTTAACTGAAGCGCGTCATAAGCGGCCGCCGTAAGTTCTGCGGCGTCGTATTCCCCAGCGGTTAAAGAATCTGCCCTTAATAGATCGGCCATATAGTTTAAAACTAATTGAATCGGTTGAATTAGTCCCGTCAAGGGGTTAATAACTTCCAAGTCAATTAATTGTTCGTCAATGTACCGTTTCAATGAATTATAAGTTTCGATAATATCCGCGGCGTTTTGTGCCGTTGCTATTTCCAGGCTTCGGATTTGGCCGGCCATGGAATTAATAGAAATTTGAAGTTCTGAAACGAAGGCTTCAAAAGTCGCTTTATCTAATTTAGTAGCAATTAAAGCGTCCATTTCATCAAGGCGGGCTTCAAGTTCGTCTTTGCAAGTTGCAATTTGTTCTAAAACCCACGTTTCCGTAGCAAAAGCATCTTGACCGTTAAAATAATCAATTAATTCATTTACTTTATAGCGCAACTTTTCCATGATTTCCAAATATGACAAGGAATCATCATAAGTTAACGGTAATATTGGGCTACAAAGCCGGCCGGTGATTTTATCAATGTAAACTTTCAAGGTTTTTCTCCTTTCCTTTTTCTTTTATTTTACCACAAACCGAAGAATAAATCCGAACATTCTTCGGCCATGCGTGAAACGACGTCGAAAGGGTTCATGTATTCATCTTTAAAAAGTTCCGCTGCGGTTTTGCTTCCGCGATAGCCTTTTTCCGTATTATAATAATTTTGGTTTCCGGTATTGGCTTGATCACTTTCGGTTGTTACGTTTCGGTAATCGCTCAAATACTCGCCATTGTCGATCTGCGAAAGCGGGCCTTGCGGCGTATCGGAATATTTATCTTTACTATCTCCGGAAACGTGTGTATTCAAATTATCGGTCCGTTCGCTTGTCGTTACAACGTCAATATTATTAAATATTGCGTTTGTTTCCTGGTGCGTTTCGATCCACGCGATAATATAATTATATTTCGTCGCGATCTCATTTAAGCGGGTATTTAATTTTAATTTCCAAAGTCCGACGGTTTCAAACGCAATTTCGCGCGTGTAATACTTTTTTAAAATGAAACTTTCAATTTGTTTTTTCCATGTGTCGTTATAAGCCGGCCATGCAAAAGTAAAAATATTTTCGCGGGCGGCTTCTATGATTTCGTCCGGGGTTTTATTCGGCATTTCTTCCATTGTAAATCCGCTGTTTGATTCACAAATAAAACGGACTTCCGTTGTATATTTACTCATTTTCTAAACCCCCTTCCGTTTCTTCTATTTCATTTTCATT
>JAZQHC010000011.1:0-1834 GCA_045540335.1 Eubacteriales bacterium | reverse complement strand
CGTCGGCGTACGAGGGTACGCCAGAGGGCAAAATCGCGGCTAAAAAATACGTATAAAAATCGAAATCCGTGAGGATTTCTACCTAAAAGACCGCTTTCTTCATCCTTTTGGACGAAAAAAACGGTCTTTTTTTCTTCACTTATTTTTGTATTTTTGTTCTGCGCTAAATGAGACAGCCCCAAAAAAAATTATATTTATATTCTCGGGGAGTGCTATATCAGCTTTATCGGGAGAAAAGCAAGGGCAACGGCGAAAACGATTGCGGGCAGGAGATTTGCCACCTTGATCTTTTTGCCGAACATAAGGTTGATGCCCACGCAGAAGATAAGTATATTTCCGACCACCGAAAGGTAGAGCAGTGCGGTTTCGGTCATAATGGGGCGTATGAGCAGTGAAAGTGCCGTCACGCCGCCCTGCAGAATTCCGACGGGTATTGCCGAAAATATTGCCCCCTTGCCGAGCGACGCCGCCATCACCATAATGATGATAAAGTCAAGAATGGATTTTGTAACGAGCACCGTGACGTCGCCATACAGCCCGTCGTTTATTGCGCCCACGACAGCCATAGCGCCGATGCACACGGTAAAAGATGCGCTGACAAAGCCATCTATGAAGCTCGCATCCTTCATGCTGTTGGTTTTTCTTTTCAAAAAAGCGCCGAAATTTTCAAATTTGCCCTCAATATTGATAATTTCGCCAACAAGCGCGCCGAGAGCAAGCGCGCCGATGATGAGAAAATCGCCGCCGTAGACGAGCTTTCCGTCCACAACCGAAAACATACCCTTGAGCGCGCCCGCCGCGCCTATAAAAAGGACCGAAATTCCGCAGACCTTACCAAGCGCATCGCGGTGGCGCTCACCGATAAAGCGGCCGAAAAGCATTCCGAGCAGACCGCCTATCACGATGGCGGCTACGTTTATCACAGTACCGAGTCCGTGCATTATACATCCTCTTTCTTCGCAAAAATAGTTAAACGGCAGCCCCGCAGGGCTACCGTTTAACTATAGCATATTTTTGTCGGAAAATCAAGACTTTGCGACAATGAACCGTGCAACGAAAATACGCACATCAAAGGTGCAGCCATTGAAAAACATCAATTTTTAAGAAATTGCATATCAAGGGCAACGTATGTAACCAAATCGTATACAACTTGATTATTCTTCGATTTCTGCCTCGGGCGCGTTATTCTTTACGCTGTCAATTCCGTTTTCGCAGCTATTCTTGGTCTTGTATCCCTCAGAAACAGCAATGATCTCGCCATTCTTAGCCTTTAAACGGAAACGGTATTCTCCCGACTTGTCTGTGTAGATCTCAAATTTCGGATGCTTAACGGTAGCAAATCCCTCAATCGTCTGGTCTTCAACTTCGCCTACGCAGTTTGCCTTAACACTGTTGATTCCGTTGATGCAAGCGGCTTTGCTCGTGTAAACCTCAGACGTAGCAATTACCTGACCGTTAGTTGCCTTCAAATCAAATTTGAAACCTGTTGCGGTTTCTTTAACAACGAATTTTCCCATTGTTTCCTCCTGTTTATTTTATTTTTCCGGAATGCTCCGGTATTTTTGATAAGCAGCATCTATTTAGATACCACGGCGAAAAAATCAATAAAATCAAGGGCTTTCGGCTATCTGAGACAATTTCATGTGCATCCAAAATAGATGCCTATTGCTCAAGGACTCTCCTTACGCATTCTATCAATTCATTTTCTTCCTTGATTTTTGACATAAACAATACAGCGCACACAACGGAAATTAAGATAAATGCCAGTATATCTTGAACAAAAATAATTTCTAACAAGCCAATCAACAAACCGATTATCAATAAAGGGCAGTAA
>JAZQHC010000010.1:0-91414 GCA_045540335.1 Eubacteriales bacterium | reverse complement strand
AATAGCTGTTGGAGTATTTCCTCCTGTCGGGTCAAGATGAACTGATGAAATCCATTGAACAACTGTATCCTTTTGCATATCGAATCCTCCGATTTGATCCATGCCAAATTCAAAAATTTCCCACGCAACTCCTATTGTCATAGAAAAACAAAAGGCGACCATCACCGCAAAAAAAGGAGACAATGAAAACACTAATTTTTCACTCTTATTTAAAATATCAACCAATGAAAATCCGATGGCCGCCGCCAAAAAACCATTTAATGTATGAAGTAGTGTATCCCAAAATGGAAAAATCACATAAAATCCATGTATTTCGCCAAGAATTTGGGCTGCAAAAATAAACAATAAGACCGCAATTTCCATAACTGTAGGCAACTCAATTCGAAATGTCACCTGCACAAGACTTGGAATTAAAAGTAATAATAAGGTCAATACACTTAAGAATACTGATGTGACCCCAAAAAGTTAGACTTTTATTGCGTAACAGATTTTATTATCTGTTACGCATTTTTTATGCAACCAGAAGACTAAGTCTGTATTCGACTGGACTCATCCATCCTAGTTTTTGCTTAATTCTTTGCTCATTGTAATAAATGATATATTTCTTTATTGTTTCTTTTAATTCTTCATAACTATAGTAAACCGTACCATAGTACATTTCTTGTTTCAGTATTCCAAAAAAGTTTTCCATAACAGAATTATCATAGCAGTTTCCTTTTCGGGACATACTTTGGAATATACGATGTTCTTTGAGCTCATGAGTGTATGCATTCATTTGATATGCCCAGCCTCGATCCGAATGAAAGGTTCTTCTGTACGGACAATCAGATGTAATAGCTATAGCATCTTTTAATGCCGACATAATTCCCATTGCAGATGGTTGCTGTGAAATACTGTAACTTAATATCTCTCCATTACACATATCCATGAACGGGTCAAGATAAAGTTTTTTTATAACCATTCTTCCTTTTTCATCAACTTCATAATACTTAAACTCTGTGGTATCTGTTGTGATTTTTTGATGTGGGATATGAGTGTGAAACCGTCTATGTATTCTATTTGGAGCAACTTTTCCAACTTTACCTTTATAGGAACTGTATTTGCGGCTTTTTCTAGTAAATGAAGTTACTTGAAGCCCGAGTTTTTGCATAATTCGCTGCACACGTTTTTTATTTACAACATATCCTAACTTACGAAGCATTCCATGCATTCTTCGATAACCAAAGTCTTTGTTTTCATTATGTATTTCAACAATCTTATCCTCAAGTTCTTTGTTAGGATTTTCTCTGTCAAATCTCTTTTGCCAATACATATATGTTGCCTTTGGAAATCCAGCTACCGCGAGAATGTCTTTCAGTTTGAATTCTCCTCGGAGGCTGTGGATGATTCTCGCTGTTTTTTCAGAAGAGCTTCCTCTTCTAAACGCAGCCTCCTCAGTTCTTTTAAAAAAGCATTCTCGATTCTAAGTTTTAATAATTCATCTTCTAACTGCTTTACACGTTCCACACTTGTATCAACAGAATCGGTTTCACTTGAAGTTATTCTTTTTTCGTTATCTTTTGAATTCAATGACTTTTTCCGTCCTTTTTTCTTTGGCCTCAATGCATCAGGACCGACAGCTCTAAAATCGCTTACCCACTTTGCAAGCATAGCAGGATTATTGATACCTTCCTTTAATGCTAATTCCTGATACGAAACCTCACTTGATAAATATAACTCTACCACATGAAGTTTGTATTCAAAAGAAAATTTTTTCTTTTGACGAGAACGCCGAAGACCTTCATCCCCGAAACTTTGATATGATTTTATCCACTCTTGAATTCTGGATTTGGCAGGCACTCCGTATTTCTTAGCAAGAGCAACAACACTGCCTTGTCCAGATAGATACTCAATAACTATTTTCTTTTTGAATTCATAATTATATTTAGACACAAAAACCGACCTCCCAATCGTTAGATTTTTGGTCTAACTTTTGGGGGTCGGTTCAAAATTGTAAAGGGAAGTTTTTTCTATTACGTAATTATTATATTTCGCAAGCAATACCGCTTTGCGTCCTGTCGGATTCGAATGCCGCCTCCATTATCTGAAGCACGCGGCGCACGTTGACCTCGTTAACTATAAGCTCTGCCTTGCCGTCTATCGTATCCATAATATTTTTGTAGTAATCGGTTAAATGCGGTTGAACGTCGGGTAAGGGAATCTCTTCAAGCGTTTCGGCAGGGCGGGGTGCCATGGTTCTTGTCGGGCCTGCTTCGGTTTGAACTACCACGGGTTCCCAATTCATAACGTGATCCTTTGCGTGGATTATCCTACCCTTGCAATCCCAACCTTCTATTATCAGCGAGCCGCCGTCGCCGTATGCGTACCAACGCGGTTGCTGAATAAGGGTATAGGTGCTTGTTTCTATTTGTGCTGTCGTTCCGTTTGAAAAACGAAGAATCAGCTTGTAATAGTCGTCAACCTCGGGGGTTCTTACAGAATGAAGACTAGCGTAAACAGAAACTACTTTTTCACCCTGCATCATATCAACTATCTGGTCTATTTGGTGAACGCCCCAGTCGTACAGCATACCGCCGCCCGCAACCTTAAATTCGCGCCATCCGTGAACGACGCCGTTTTGCCCGTGCACGCGCGACTCTATTGCGTAAGGCTTTCCGATAAGGCCTTGCTTGATAGCGGCCTTTACTATATTATAATCCTTATCCCATCTTCTGTTTTGATGAACGGAAAATACCTTGTTGTGCTTTTTGGCAGCTGCTACCATTTGGTCAAACTCGCCAACAGAGATAGAAACGGGCTTTTCGCATACTACGTGAAAGCCGTGCTCGATAGCAGAAATAACGTAAGACGGGTGAAAATTGTTTGGTGTAGCAACAAGAACTATATCAAACAATCCTGAAGAAAAAAAGTCTTCAACGTTGTCGAATACTTCAAGCCCCGACTGCTTAGCAAGTGCAAGCCTGCCTTCGTCAATATCAAAAGCGGCAGTTGCCCTTATGTTGTCAAAATTATCTGCAAGAAAATGGTGGTGGAACGTAGCCATTCCGCCGTAACCGATAATACCTACCTTGTGTGCCATAATAAATATCCTTTCGGAAATGATAAATATAAATGTATAAAATAACATTAGTTAAATTACTCAAATAGTATTATAACACTTTTTTAAAAAGAGTCAACCCCTTTTGCAAAATATTCGATATGGTAATTTAAACAGAATAAATTGTCACCAAAAAGGATAGAATGCTAACAAGGGGGGCAATTTACAAATAATTCACAAAAAAAACTTAAAAACTTCTTGAAAATAATCGATTTGAGTGGTACATTCTATGTAGAGTTTAGCACTCGATTGCTTAAAGTGCTAAAAACTCTGATAAGGAGGCGAGCAAATGCGATTTGGTGATGAACTTTCTGAAAGAAAGAAAGCGATTCTCCGTGCACTTATTGATGCGCATATTGAAAACGGCGAACCGGTAGGTTCAAAATATTTAACCTCCTGTGATATCGGATGTTCTTCGGCAACCATACGCAACGAAATGAGCGAGCTTGAGGAAATGGGCTATCTCGAACAGCCGCATACCTCTGCAGGAAGGGTACCTTCAAAGGCGGGGTACAGATTTTACGTTGATTCGTTGATGCAGGCGTACTCCCTTACCGCCAGAGAGCTTGAAGAGCTTAATAATATGCAGCGCGCCAGATTGTCGCAGCTTGATAAGATGATAAAAGCGGCAGGCAAGCTGATAACGTCGATGACTAATTATACGACCGTATCGGTAAAGCCGAAGTCGGCAAATCAAACCGTAAATTGCTTTAAAACTACGTACGTAGATAGCCGTAATTTTATTTTAAGCATGATAATGACGGGTGATACGGTAAAATCAAGGTATATTCATTGCAAAACCGAAGTAAACGAAGAGGTTCTTAATAGGCTTTGCGGTGTTTTGAATAATAACATAGCGCATAAAACCTCTGCGGAAATAACCCTTCCGCTTATAATGAAAATGGAAAACGATATGGGCGTAAACGATATGCTTGTATCTTCCGTTATCAAAAGCGTTTACGACGCAATGAATAACGACGACGAAGGTGAATTAAAATTTGAAGGCGTAGAAAAACTGCTGGAATATCCCGAATTTTCAGATGTTGGCAATTTGCGCCAACTTCTGTCCTTGATGGATAAAAAAGAAGAGATAATGCAGCTTGTCGAAAACGACAAGGGCGACGATGTAAGTATCTACATCGGGGGCGAGGGAAGCTCTGTTTCCGCAAACTCATCTATTATTCTGAAAACCTTCAAGGTTGACGGGCGCGTTGTAGGCGCTATCGGCGTTATAGGCCCGCAAAGAATGGAGTATCCAAAGGTAGTCGCAATGGTTGAATATCTGGCAAGGTGCATTTCCACCGCGCTTGATTCGCCCGAAATGCGCGCACTTCAACCGCCGAACGGCATAGAAAATAACAGTCACGGAAAGGAAAACTTTTAAATGGCAGAAAATCAGGAATTGAATGAAGAGCTGCAAACGGAAGACCAACAGTCTGAATCAACAGACGAAAAAGAGCTTTCCAAAAAAGAAAAAAAGAAAGAGAAAAAGGAAATAGATGCCCTTAAAACGGAAAACAGAAAGCTTTCCGAATCGCTTGAAAAGGCAAATTCTGAAAAAGCCGCAGCAGATGATAAATATATAAGGCTGTTTGCGGAATTTGATAATTTCAAAAAGCGCACCGCGAAAGAGCAAGAGGGTATCTACGCCACCGCTTATATGGATGCTGTTGAAACGCTTTTGCCCGTGTTTGATAATATCGAACGCGCGCTTGAATACGCTTCTGATGAAAATTCTAAAAGCGGATTGCAAATGATAATAAACAATTTCAGAGAAACGCTTGACAAAATGGGTATTGAATCGTACGGCCGGGTAGGCGACGAATTCAATGCAGAGATACATTCTGCCGTTATGCACGAAGAAAATGAAGAATTTGGGGAAAATACGATATCCCTCGTTCTTCAAAGAGGGTATAAAAAAGGCGACCGCGTAATAAGATACGCAATGGTAAAGGTCGCAAACTAATATAAACATTTAAAAAAGAGAGGTAAATTTATTATGGGAAAAATTATTGGTATAGATTTGGGTACAACGAACTCTTGCGTGGCTGTTTATGAAGGCGGCGAACCTGTTGTAATTCCCAATCCCGAAGGTGCAAGAACGACACCTTCCGTGGTTTCTTTCTCCAAAACGGGTGAAAGGCTTGTTGGTGCTGTTGCTAAAAGACAGGCAATAACAAACCCCGATAAGACTATTATGTCTATCAAAAGGGAAATGGGTACAGGTTATAAGGTAAGCATCGACGGTAAAAACTACACCCCCCAAGAAGTTTCTGCAATGATATTGCAAAAGCTTAAATCCGATGCAGAGGCATATCTCGGCACAAGCGTTACAGAAGCGGTTATCACAGTTCCCGCATATTTCTCCGACGCACAGCGTCAGGCAACTAAAGATGCAGGTAAAATTGCAGGCCTTGAAGTTAAAAGAATTATTAACGAGCCTACTGCAGCAGCCCTTGCATACGGCGTAGATAAAGACGCGTCCGAGCAAAAGGTTCTTATATTCGACCTTGGCGGCGGTACGTTTGACGTTTCCGTTCTTGAAATCAGCGACGGCGTCGTTGAAGTTCTTGCAACTGCAGGTAATAACCGTTTGGGCGGCGACGACTTTGATAACAGAATTATAGATTGGATGGCAGAAACCTTCCAAAAAGAAAACGGTATAAACCTTAAAAACGATAAAATGGCACTTCAACGCCTTAAAGAAGCGGCAGAAAAAGCAAAGATCGAGCTTTCGGGTATGACAAGCACGAACATCAATCTGCCCTTCATCACGGCAGATGCAACGGGTCCTAAACACTTTGATGCAACATTAACAAGGGCAAAATTCAACGAATTAACGGCAGACCTCGTTGATGCTACGACAGGCCCTACCAAGCAGGCGCTTCGTGATGCAGGCCTTTCCGCATCTGAAATAAACAAGGTGTTGCTTGTAGGCGGTTCAAGCCGTATTCCCGCAGTTCAGGAAGCGGTTAAAAACATCACGGGCAAAGAACCCTTCAAGGGCATCAACCCCGACGAATGCGTTGCTATCGGCGCGGCTATTCAAGGCGGCGTGTTGGGCGGCGACGTAAAAGACCTTCTTTTGCTTGACGTAACGCCCCTTTCCTTGGGTATTGAAACTCTTGGCGGCGTTTTCACAAAGATAATTGACAGAAACACTACTATCCCCGTTAAGAAAAGCCAGGTGTTCTCAACCGCGGCAGACGGTCAGACCTCTGTGCAGATCCACGTTTTGCAGGGTGAAAGAGAAATGGTAAGCGGAAATACAACGCTTGGCCAATTCTCGCTTGACGGTATTCCTTCCGCACCCAGAGGCGTTCCGCAGATCGAAGTAACGTTTGATATCGACGCAAACGGTATCGTTAACGTTACCGCACAGGATAAAGGTACGGGTAAAGAACAGCATATCACCATCACATCCTCAACTAATATGAGCAAAGAGGATATCGACAAGGCAGTTGCAGAAGCAGAAAAGTACGCAGAAGAGGATAAGAAATTCAGAGAAGCGGTAGATACCAAAAATAACGCTGAAAACCTTATATTCCAAAGCGAAAAAGCACTTGGCGAGCTTGGCGATAAAGTAAGCGAAAGCGAAAAAGCCGAGGTTCAAACGGAAATCGATAAGTTGAAGGAAACGGTAAAAACAGGCGATACGGAAGCGATCAAGGCAGGCACGGAAGAGCTTCAAAAGAAATTCTACGCACTTTCCGAAAAGCTGTATGCACAGGCAGGCGGCGCACAAGGCGATGCAGGTGCGGCAAATAACGGCCAAAACGCAGACGGATCGTACAACGCAGACTTTACCGATAAAACAGGCGAATAATTAAATATACGGCTTGGGCGGTGGGATTTTTCCTGCCGCCTAAATCGGGTTATAGAGAAATTTTCACAAAATTCTTTTCAAGGCTTTACTTGATTGAAAGGCGGAACAAATGGCAGACACGAAAAGGGACTATTACGAGGTCCTTGGAATACAGAAGGGCGCAACAGATGCCGAAATAAAAAAGGCGTATCGCTCGCTTGCCAAAAAATATCACCCCGACATTAATCCGGGTGATAAAGATGCAGAGGTTAAATTTAAAGAGGTAAACGAAGCGTATGAGGTGCTGTCCGATGCGGATAAAAAATCCCGATACGACCAGTACGGCCACGCAGGGGTAGATCCCAACGCGGGCTTTGGCGGCGGCGGTTTTGGCGGCTTCGGCGGATTTGATATGGATATAGACCTTGGCGATATATTCGGCTCGTTTTTCGGCGGCGGCAGATCTTCTGCAAAGCGCGGATCACCCGGGCGCGATATTTATCAAAGGGTGCAGATCTCTTTTGAAGAGGCGGCGTTCGGCTGCAAAAAGGAGATCAAGTATTCGCGTATAGAAAAATGCGCCGATTGCCACGGCCAGGGCGCAAAGGATTCAAAGGACGTTAAAACCTGCGATAAATGCGGCGGTACAGGGCAAATAAAGGTTACACAGCGCACGATGCTTGGTATGATGCAATCTACGCAGGCGTGCGATAAATGCCGCGGAAAAGGGAAGATCGTTACGAACCCCTGCTCTGAATGTAAGGGTACGGGCTACGTAAAAATAAATAAGAAGATCGAAGTAAATATACCTGCAGGTATAGATAACGGCCAAAGGCTTTCCGTAAGGGGGCAAGGCGATGAAAGTACCTCGGGAATGGGCGCAGGCGACCTTGTTATAGAGGTTATTGTAAAGTCCCATAACGTATTTGAAAGGGACGGAAGCGATCTGTATTGCGATATTCCCATATCGTTTGCAGAAGCAGCGTTGGGTGCAGAGCTTGAAATACCCACTCTTGAGGGAAATATAAGCTATAAGATACCCGAAGGTACTCAAACGGGAAGCACGTTCCAAATCAAAGAAAAGGGCGTTATCAATCTTAATACGAAGCGCAAGGGCAGCTTGTTCTTTACGGTTATAGTTGAAACACCCAAAAACTTAAACGAAAAGCAAAAGCAGCTTCTTCGCAGCTTTGCAGAGGCATGCGGCGAAGGTAATTTAAAAAATAAACAATCGTTTTTTGAAAAGATAAAGAAAAACAGAAAGTAATATATGGAATATAAACAGATACGTGTTGTTTGCCATATTGACGTTTTAGAACAGGTTTGTGCCGTAATGTCGATGGTAGATAACGGATTGATGATAGAAGATTACAGCGATATAGACGAAAATTTGAAAACGATGTACGGCGATCTTATCGATGAACAGATACTTAACGCAGATAAAACAAAAGCCGCAGTAAGTATCTTTATCCCCGACGAAAGAAACCCCGCAGAAGCTATATCGCATTTAAAAACGCGTTTTTCCGAGTTGCAAATAGAAGCTTCCTTGCAGGTTATCGGCGTAAAGGAAGAGGACTGGGCAGGCTCGTGGAAAAAGTATTATAAACCTCTTCGTATAGGTGAAAAGCTTGTTGTAGTGCCCGCGTGGGAAAAATATGAAGAAAAACCCGGTGATCTTATAATCAAAATGGACCCGGGCATGGCGTTCGGTACGGGTACGCACGAAACGACGCGCCTTGTGGCTATGCTTATAGAAAAATACGTTCAAAAGGGTGATGTTTGCCTTGATTTGGGTACGGGCAGCGGTATTTTAGCCATTGCTGCTTCAAAGCTTGGCGCAAAAAGCGTAAACGCCTACGATATCGACCCTGTGGCGGTGCGCGTTGCAGGCGAAAACGTAAAGGATAATAAAATAGACAATATCGTTTGCGGCACAAGCGACCTTTTTAACGGTATTGAAGAAAAAACGTACGACCTTATATGTGCTAATATCGTTGCAGATATAATCATACGAATGCTCCCTGATGTTAAAAAATATCTTAAACCCAACGGTATCCTTATCACAAGCGGTATTATTGACGAGCGCGCCGAAGAAGTTTTAAAGGCAGCAGAAATGACCCCGCTTTGCTACGTAGAAACGAAGGAAGAAAAAAACTGGTGTGCCATAGTGTTTAAAATGGGAGAATAGATTTTATGAAAAAAACGTTACTTGTTTTGTTGGCATTTTGTGCTATGATGACTTCCTGCACGTCTGATGCGGTAACTACAACAAATTCATCAAATACTTCTGTAACCGATAGCGGCGTTCAAACAAATGAGGAATCAACGCAAACGGAAATACAAGAAGAATCGACCGTTGCCGACGTGCAAACAACACCCGAAACGGAAGCACCTTGGCAAGTGCCCGATGTGGAATTCGTGTCTGATCTGTCTGAATACGAGCAGTATTTTGACCCTGAAAATAAAGACGAATACATAATTCTCGTTAATCACGAAAATGCGCTTGATGAAACCTTTGCACCCGACGATCTTATGAAGCTTGTCGATACCCGCGAGGGAAGGTCTAAAAGAAAAATGCGAACATATGCAGCAAAAGCACTTGAAGGCTTTTTGATAGAGGCAAGGGCATCAGGCTGTAAAAACGTAACGGTAACAAGCGCATACAGAAGCTATGACGATCAGGCTGATACGTTTGAAAAATGCGTTCAAGACGTAATGGAGGATGATCCAACCCTTACAAGGGCGGAAGCAGAGGTTATCGTTCATATGGATACGGCATACCCGGGGCAAAGCGAGCACCAAACGGGACTTGCCTGCGATATGCATAATATGCCCAGGGCAGACGTTGCGTTTGCCGATACGTTTGAAGCAAAATGGCTTGCCGAAAATGCGTGGAAATTCGGTTTTATATTAAGATATCCCGAAGATAAAACCGAAATAACGAAAATCGTTTACGAACCGTGGCACTTCCGTTACGTGGGCAGATATCACGCGGCAAAAATGGTAAGCCTTAATATGTGTCTTGAAGAATATACCGAATATCTGAATAATAATTAAATTTGCGGCGTATAATACCGAAAAAGGGAAGGTATTATACAATGATAAATGAAAAGAAAAACGCAAACGAAATAATTCTTCAAAATATTTACCAAGGTGCAAAAATGGGCACAGATGCTATTGCAAAGCTTTTACCCAAGGTAAAAAGCGATCAATTTAAAGATGCAATGTCTGCCCAGCTTAACGGGTATCAAAACTTTATGGGCGATGCCTGCACCAAATTGACGGCGATAAATAAAGCCCCCGAAGAAGTAAGTATTATGCAAAAGATACCGTCGGAAATAGGTATGGCAATGGGTACTGCGATGGAAAAAACAGATTCAAAAATTGCCGAATTGATGATAAACGGCTCTGTTATGGGGCTTGCCGAAATCAAAAAAAGCGTTGCGGGTAAAAACGGTGTTCCTGCTGATACGATGAAGCTGGCGCAGGACGTTATTGCATTTGAGGAAAATAATATAAATAACCTTAAATCGTTTTTATAACAACATTAAAAAAACGTGTAAAAAAGCGGATAACCAATACCGTATCGGTAATGGATATCCGCTTTTTTTGTTTCTTAAAATTTATTTGCGTGTTGTGGTGGACGTGTATTCTACATTGTAAAGTGCTTCGCCGATTTTAAAAGAAAATGTTGCTGTGTTTTGGAAATTTATAACACAAGCGTTGTACTCGGTTTTGCGGTTTAGTGATTTGTAAATCAACATCTCACAGCGGAAGCTATTTACAGCATATTCCGTCACACTGTCAAGCGTAAGCGTATCGTCAATCAAAGGTAAGATTTTACCCACGATATATGTTATTTTATTCTGCGGAATATCAAATTGATAGGTTAAGTATATGTTATCCGAGCTTATGCTTTCGCTTGATTTCGTTAAGTTGTTTGACGTTTCTTCGTTAATAAAGCACTTATCGGAAAAACGGCGTTCCAACTCTGCTATGTATTCTGCAGAATAAGGTATCATATCGTCTTTTCCGTTTTCATATATGCGGATATAGTCGAGATCTCGCCTATAGCTTACAGAATCGTTATTTACCGTTCCTTGTATGGAAAGACTTTTTTTATCATCATAATCACCATCGCGTGTGATACCAACGCTTATAGAATTTTCAATTTCTTTTTCGCCGCTTACCTTTATATTTTCTTGGTAGGATGAATCATCAAACGCTATGGCATCAACTGATTTTTCAAATTCAATAGCCTCTTTAAGATACGACGCTTCTTCATCCGGGGTTATTTTTTCTGCTTCGGTTGCGGTTGTACCATCTTCACCGATTGTAATTTCGGTTTCGGTTGATGTGGTTTCATCAGATGTCACATCATCACCTGCAACGGCAGTTGTTGTTGATTTGGTTGTATCTGCCGCGGTGTCCGTGGCTGTATTCTCGCCATTGCAGGCTGATAACAGCAGGGCAGACATTAACAGTAAAACAATAATTTTTTTCATAAGATTTCTCCTTCCTTGTAATGACGATTTGTTTTAGTGCTGTGATTGTATGGCGTTATAAAATGTTTTTGCTACCCCTCCTTTTACGGTAAAATGTAAGCATTACTTTTTTTACCATTTATTTTAAAATCATCATATCACAAAACAATTAAAAATGCAATGCTTTTGCGAAAGAAAAATCGGATTTGGAATAAATTGTCAAATTAAATAAAAATCAGCTTATCAGTTTGGAGAGTATAACCGAAAAATAACCGTATTATTGCAAAAATAAAGTACAGGCGACGTTCATAAAAAGTTTCAAAATATCTGTAAAGAAAATTACTTTACATATTGACAAAACGAATTGCCTGTGATATACTGTGTAAAGTAATTTTCTTTACACCTTAAACAGCAGTTGGTGATTCGATGGCAAAAGCAAAAAATCTTAATATATCCCTGTTGCTTGATTTTTACGGCGATCTGCTTTCCCCCTCCGCGCTTGAATATATCACGCTTTATTACGATGAAGATCTTTCCCTTTCGGAAATTGCGGAAACCGCAGGCATAACGCGCCAAGGCGTGCGCGACAGTATAAAACGGGCAGAGGATATGCTGATAAATTACGAAGAAAAATTGGGCCTTGCAAAACGCTTTACACTTATGCAGGAAGGCATCGAAGAAATTAAGCGTATGCTTGCACAATTAAAGGATCAGGCCCCGCAGTATTCCGTACGTATGAACGATATCATCTTAAAAGCAGACGAGATACTGCTTTTGAATCGGGAGTAAATATTTATGGCAATGTTTTCATCCCTTTCCGACAAGCTCGGACGGGCATTTTCAAAATTTAAAAACAAAGGTAAATTAACGGAGGCGGATATAAAAGAGGGAATGCGAGAGATAAAGCTTGCCCTTCTTGAAGCCGACGTTAACTTTAAAGTCGTTAAAGACTTTGTTAAGATCGTAAGCGAACGTGCAGTAGGTACAGACGTGCTTGAAAGCCTTGTACCTTCACAGCAGATCGTTAAGATCGTAAACGAAGAGCTTATAAATCTTATGGGCGGCAAAGAAGAAAAAATAAGGTTTTCTTCAAAGCCACCTACAATAATCATGATGGTTGGTCTGCAGGGTGCAGGTAAAACCACGCATTGCGGCAAGCTTGCGAATTACTTCAAAACGAAGTTTGAAAAAAGGCCGTTGCTTATTGCATGCGACGTTTACCGTCCCGCGGCTGTAAAGCAGCTTCAAGTCGTAGGCGGGCAGATAGACGTTCCCGTTTTCGCAATGGAAGATTGCAAAGACCCCGTGCGTATAGCAAAAGAGGGTATTGCACACGCAAGAAAATACGGCCATGATATGGTATTTATAGATACTGCCGGCCGCCTTCACGTTGATGAAGTTCTTATGGAAGAGCTTAAAAACATCAAACAAGAGGTAGAGCCTGCAGAAATAATCCTTACCATTGATGCTATGCTAGGTCAAGATGCGGTAAACGTTGCAAAATCCTTCAACGATCTGCTTGATATCACGGGCGTCGTTCTTACCAAGCTTGACGGCGATACAAGAGGCGGCGCGGCGCTTTCGGTAAGATACGTTACAGGCAAGCCCATAAAGTTTATCGGTACGGGCGAAAAGCTTGACGCGATAGAACAATTTTATCCTGAAAGAATGGCTTCGCGTATCCTCGGTATGGGCGATATGCTTACCCTTATTGAAAAAGCACAGCAAAGCTTTGATGAAAAAAAGGCAGAAGAGCTTGAAAGAAAAATAGCAGATTCTTCCTTTACGCTGGTCGATTTTCTCGATCAGATGGATCAAGTGCGAAATATGGGCTCTATCAAGGATCTTCTCGGTATGATGCCGGGCGTAAATTCTGCGGCACTTCAAAACGCCCAAATCGACGATAAGCAAATAGACAGGGTAGAGGCGATCATTCTTTCTATGACCCCGCAGGAACGTCTTAAACCGCAGATAATAAACGCATCAAGAAAAAAACGTATTGCAGACGGCTGCGGCATGAAGGTTGAAGACGTTAACAGATTGCTTAAGCAGTTTGAACAGTCGCAAAAAATGATGAAGAAGCTCTCAAAGGGCGGTATGGGCGGTATGCTCGGTAGGAAATTCGGCAAGCGCCGTAAACATTAACAAGTATAATATTCCATAACGGAGATTATATAAATTATTTATTATAAAAGACGAAAGGTCAGGTTATTTAAAATGGCAGTAAAAATCAGACTCAGAAGAATAGGTGCAAAAAAAGCTCCTTACTATCGCGTAGTTGTTGCAGATTCAAGATCTCCCCGTAACGGCAGATTTATTGAAGAGATCGGTACTTACGATCCCCTTTGCGAACCCGCTAAAATTGATATCGATGCTGAAGCAGCAAAGAAATGGATCAACAACGGCGCGCAACCCACAGAAACAGTTAAAAGCCTTCTTAAAAGAAGCGGTATCACCGAATAATCGTCGCGTGATCTGAGAGGGAAGCGTAATGATATCACAAAAACAAGTACTTACCGATATTGCGAAAGCGCTTGTTGAATTTCCCGATGAGGTCACCGTAAGCGAAACAGAAACAGAAAACGGTGTTTCTCTCGTGCTTTCCGTTGCCCCCAGCGATATGGGTAAGGTTATCGGCAAGCAGGGAAAGATCGCAAAGTCTATCCGCGCGGTAATGAAGGCATCAGGTAACGTGGCACAAAAACGCGTTACTGTGGAAATTCAGTAATAACAAAAAGAACCGATATGCCCGGCATATCGGTTCTTTGTATTGTTTACGGGTTTTTTCTAAAATCTATAAAAGCGGTATTCCGTATTGACAAGGGTCGTGCTTTTGTGTTAAAATAAAAACGAAATCTAAATAATGAGGTGTTGTTATGCTTAAAGGTATTCCGAAAATTTTATCTCCGCAATTGCTTAAAGTACTGTGCGAAATGGGCCATAGCGACAGGATCTGTATTGCAGACGGCAATTTTCCTACCGAATCTATGGGTAAGGATTGTATCGTTATCCGTATGGATGGGCACGGCGTTCCGGAAATACTTGATGCTGTTTTGGCGGTATTTCCGTTAGACACGTACGTTGAAAAGCCCGTTACTTTAATGCAGCTTATGCAAAGAGATGTTGGAAAAGTTCCTACACCGATATGGGATACCTATGCTGATATTGTTTGCAAGCACGACCAACGCGGCAAAAATGCTATCGGAAATATTGACAGATTCGATTTTTATGAAGAAGCAAAAAAATGCTATTGCATAGTTGCAACAGGTGAAAGTGCAGTGTATGCAAACGTTATTTTGCAAAAGGGCGTTGTTTGATTTTTAATATAGGAAAGATTTAAAATGAATGATATTATTGCACAAATATTCGGTATAGTTGGCTTTGTTGTAATCGTTTCTTCCTTTCAATGCAAAAAGAACAATTTGTTTTTCTTGATGCAAGGTGTTGGAAGCTTGATGTTCTTCTTTAATTTTATACTGATAAGTGCATACGGCGGCGCGCTGTTTAACTTAACAAACCTTATCAGAGGGCTTCTGTTTATGAAGGGCGATAAAAAGGTTTGGAAGCTTGCCGTTGTTGAAGCGTGCTACACACTGTGCTTTGCAGTATCTGTAATTATCGATCACAGCTTGTCACAGATAATACTTGTGGCGATCCCGTTTTCAGCACTGATCATCTGCAGCGTGTTGATGTGGCGCGGAAATGCAATGCATATACGGTATTTCCAAATAGGATATATGTCACCATCTTGGATAGTGCATAATATTTTTAATTTCTCCCTTGGCGGTTTGGTGTGTGAATGCTTCAATATTGTATCATCCGTGATATACTGTATTCGGATACGTAAAATAAAACCACGCAAATAAGTAATGAATAGTATAAATAATTATAAATAATAGCGGATATGAAAGCACCCGCGGCAAAACAAATGTGTTTGCCGCGAGTGCTTTTTTTAAACTGTGTGGTGCGGATTTTGCTTTCGGAAGGATATTGGCGTCGTGCCTTCAAGCTTTTTAAAAGCCTTGAAAAATAAAACGTGGTCTTTATATCCGCATATTTCGCCTATTTTACAAGCAGACATATCCGTTTCCTGAAGTAGCTTTTTGGCGTGAGAAATTTTTTTTGCAGTTACGTACTGCATTGGAGGCTTGCCTATATATTTCCTGAAAACATGGGAAATATAATATTTACTGACATTAAGAGCTTCGCATATCTGATCCATAGACTCTATTTCCAAAAAATTCGTGTTAAGATACTGATATATCTTCGTAAAAATCGCGTTTGTAACAAATTTTGCTTCGGATATGTTGGCAAGCCTTAAAATGCCTATCAATATAAGCCTTGCCCAATATTTAACCAAAAGATCACTGTATTGCTGGTTTTCATGTACCTCTTGTACAAGGGAATTAAAGTAAAAAGCAAACCGTTCTTCCTGATCTGCGGTAGGTAATATAGGGGAAACGTTTTTAGGTATCAAGCAGTCGGATGGCAAGTCGTTTATCTTAAAGTTGGTAATTCCGAAAAAGGCAAGCTCTAACCCTGAGGATTTTCCCGTGTGTTCTTCATGCACCGCATCAGAGTTATATACAACGATATCACCTTTTTTTATTTTGTAAGTTTCCCCGTCTATTATGGCAGCGCCGCCGCCCGAAAGCACAAGCATTATTTCACAAAAAGGGTGGCTATGCGGTTTTTCACGCCATTGGCTTGTTCTTTCAAGTTTTCCGGCGTATAAAAATTTCGTATCAAGCTTGATCGAGTCTGTTCTGGAATATGCGACGCTTTTCCTTTCATCAAACGCATTAAAGGCTTGGTGTTTCATACTTTTTTCCTTTATTGAATAAAATATTATATTTTATATAAAAATATTGTTGTTTTTTGCTTTTTCACAAAAGCGTGATTTTATTTAAAAATAAACAGTTAAATAGTTTAAAATACATTATTTTCGAAAAAGTTTTTGTGCTTTGTTGTGCAATTATTATAACACATCTCTGTATATTTTTCAATATGTTTTATAAAAATTGTGTTTTTTTTTGTGATTTTTTTTGCAGTTTATACTATTGTATAAAATCCATTCAGGTTGTAAAATAATGTTGTAGTGATGGAAAGGAGGTATTTCATAATGCAAAATCTGTGTCTTGAAATGGACGGCATCCACAAGCGATTCCACGGTGTTCACGCGCTTAAAGGTGTGCATTTAGATTTGAAATTTGGTGAAATACACGCGCTTGTCGGTGAAAACGGCGCGGGAAAATCTACCTTGATGAAGGTCCTTACGGGAATACATCAGGCAGACGAAGGTCAAATTACGTATCTTGGCTCTCCGTATTCGGTTAAAAATATCGGTGAATCTCAAAAACTTGGCATCAGTATGATACATCAGGAACTTAATATGATGAACCACCTTACTGTTGCACAAAATATTTTCATCGGAAGAGAACCGATGGCGGTCAAAGCCTTCATTAAAGACGGCGATATGATAAAAGAGGCTGAAAAGCTGTTTGAAATGATCGGTATCAAGATCGACCCGAGAATGACGCTTGGCAACCTTACGGTAGGCAAACAGCAAATGGTAGAGATTGCAAAGGCCGTTTCAAGAGATTGCAAGCTGCTGATACTTGACGAGCCTACTGCCGCACTTACCCAGTCTGAAATCGACGAATTGTTTAAGATAATGTTTGATCTTAAATCAAAGGGAATAGGTATGATATATATTTCCCACCGTATGGATGAGATCAAGCTTATTTCAGACAGAATAACGGTAATGCGCGACGGCGAGTACGTAGGAACGGTAAATACCGCCGACGTTACTAAGGACGAGATCATCAATATGATGATAGGCAGGGTGGTTTATGAAGACCCCAAAACTCACAGCGAGGTAGCACCCGATGCAGAGGTGGTTCTTGAAGTTAAAAATCTTTGCAGCGGAAAAGCGATAAAAGACGTAAGCTTTAAGCTTCGTAAGGGCGAAATACTTGGTTTTTCCGGTCTTATGGGCGCAGGAAGAACAGAGGTTGCACGCGCTATCTTCGGGGCAGACCCGTTTGATAGCGGCGAGATATATGTAAACGGCAAAAAAGTAGATATCAAATCTCCTGCAGATGCGGTTAAAAACGGTATCGGCTATCTTTCTGAAGACAGAAAAAGATACGGCTTGATGCTTCTTAAATCCGTAGCCGAAAATACGGCTATCGCATCAATGGACAGATATATTAAAGCGGGCATAATAGACGATGGAAGCCTTAAAAAAGAGGCTGAAATGTACAACAAAAAGCTCCGCACAAAAACCCCTTCAATGGAACAGAGTTTGAAAAATCTGTCAGGCGGTAACCAACAAAAGGTTATTATCGCAAGATGGCTGATTCAGGATAGTGATATTCTTATTTTTGATGAACCTACGCGCGGAATAGACGTAGGCGCAAAAAGTGAGATATACACTTTGATGAATGAACTTTCAAAACAAGGCAAATCGATCATTATGATTTCTTCGGAGCTTGTAGAGATCCTGCGTATGAGCGACAGAATAGTCGTTATGTGCGAAGGCAGAAAAACGGGAGAACTTGATATTTCCGAGGCTAACCAAGAAAATATTATGAAACTTGCCACTATGCGAGAGGAGAATTAAGATATTATGAAAAACCAAAATACACCGTTTAACGCACAACTGAATCTGCGTGGCCGCAGCCGCCAGTTTGGTGTTAAAACACTTAAATACCTTGGTACGAACGGCAAACAGAATATAGTAATAGTATTTGCTACAGTTGCGCTGTTCGTTATATTCACACTTATAAACCCCGGGTTTGCAAATAAAGACGTTCTTCTCACGATGAGTAAGTCGTTAGTTCCGTATGCTATTCTTGCACTCGGCGTTACGTTCGTTATCGCAACGGGCGGTATTGACCTTTCAATCGGTACGGTTTGTATCGGTTCTTCAGTTCTTGCAGGTGCTATTTGTCAAACAGGCGTTACGCAAGATGAAGGTATGCTTTGGCTTACAATACCGATAATACTCGTCACAGGTCTTGTATTCGGTCTTATAAACGGCATTCTCGTGGCAAAATGTAAGATAGCGCCGTTTATTGCAACGCTTGGTACAATGTTGCTTTCCAGAGGTTTAACGGCTGTTATATCCGAAGCGGTAAGAGAAACCTCTTCTGCTGTAAAATATCCCACAACAGGTTGGTTCCAGAAAGTATTTACAAACTACGAAGGCTTCCCCATAGGTATCGTTTGGGTGCTTGTACTTATGATAATCTGCATGGTGGTAATGTATAAAACAAAAATTGGCCGTTACATTCTTGCAATAGGAAGTAACGAAGAAGCAACAAGGCTTTCGGGCATTAACGTAGATAAATACAAAATAATTGCATATGCAATAGGCGGCTTTTTCGCAGGTCTTGCAGCACTTTTCTATACAGCCTCCAACCCTTCGCTTACTATCGCGGGCGGAAACGGTATGGAGCTTGATGCTATCGCAGGCGTTTACATCGGCGGTACAAGTACAACGGGCGGTTCTGCATCTGTTGCAGGTACGCTTCTGGGTTCTATGATCCTCGTTGTTATCCGTCAAGGTCTTAATATGGCACTCAGCAGCGGAAGCGTTGTTTCTGCAACGAATATTACGTACGCAGTTACGGGCGTTATCGTTGTAGGCGCAGTACTTCTTGACGTAGTTAAGAAAAAATCCGCAGCCAAGGTTAAGATCGAAAAGGATTACGAAAAACTTGCAAAAGAAACGAAAGAAAAAATCGAAGCTTTGAAGCTTGAACAAGACTATGCGCTTTCCGCAAAGGGTAATCCCGATGCAACCGCAAGGGCAGCAGAGATCAGTAAAGAAATTGCAGATCTTAAAAAGGTTCTTAAGGTTGATGTTCCTGCAATGAAAGCAGCAGGCAAAAAGAATTAATGGTATAGAAACCTCGTGTTTTTATAAATAAAATTTATTTAATTGGAGGAAACTATTATGAAGAAAATCACAAGAATTTTGGCTCTTGTTATGGCAATCGCTTGCATTTGCTCTTTGGTTGCTTGTAACAAATCTTCAGGCGACAGCAAAGGCACTATCGCAGTTGTAGCCAAAGGTGAAACACACGCATTCTGGCAGGCGGTAAAAGCCGGCGCAGAAAAAGCAGGCGCAGAATACGGATACAAAGTAACCTTCCGCGGTCCTACTGCTGAAAGTGAAGAATTCGTAAACAACCAGCGCGAAATGGTTCAATCCGCACTTAACAACAGCGATACGAAAGCACTTGTTCTTGCTACTATCGGCCTTGGCTTTGCAGATGAACTTATATCCGCATTTAACAAAAATATTCCCGTTGTAGAATTCGACTCCGGCTTGTATTCCGGCGGTGCAGATATCACAGAAGGCAAAGACCCCACAGTTGGCGGCGTTGCTACCGACAACAAGGCTGCAGGCGGTGTTGTTGCACAGAACTTCTACGCATATCTTAAAGCACAAAACGTACTTGTTAACGGCTATAAAATAGGCGTTATCCAGCACGACTCCACATCTACCGGTATCAACAGGGCAGATGGCTTTATCGAAAAAATCAACGAGCTTGCAAAAGCTGATAACATTACCTTGGATATCAACAAACAGGTAAAAGCAAACAACGCAGGCGAATACAAGCTTGGTCTTACAGCTCTTAAAGACTGGGGCGCACAGGCTATCTTTATGACAAACGAAGGCGTTGTTAACGAAGTATCCCCCGAAATTTCCGATAACGCAGCTGCATACAAAGACATCCTTTTCTGCGGATTCGATGCAGGTACAAACCAATACAACTGGATCAAAGATGCAGGCAAAACATACGCTCTTCTCGTTGGCTCCGTAGCACAAGACTCTTACAATATCGGTTATAAAGCAGTTGAGCTTGCTGCTAAAAAGCTTGCAGGCGAAACAGTAACAGACGTTGGTATCGCAGGTGTTTGGTACACCGCTTCCAATATTGACGAACTTAAATCTCAAAATATCTTCTACGAAGGTTGATCTTCGGTAAGCTTAAATAATAAAGGGCAAAACTGAAATTAAAGATCAAAGCATTTTGATTAAATAAGTTTTTTCGGTCTCTCCCTGTTTATCAAATAGGGAGAGACATTTTTAATAAAGCGCGTTAAAATTTTAAAGTCGAAAACACTCTTTGCATAAGCAAAGCATTTAATAGATAAGTCAAATAAATATATAAACGGAGGGAAAAAATATGGCAAAAAACAGATTGATCGGTGATTATCCCGTAATAGGAATCCGCCCCACTATTGATGGAAGAAGAGGACCGCTGAAGGTTCGCGAAAGTCTTGAAGATCAAACCATGGCAATGGCTCAAGCGGCAAAAAAGCTTTTTGAAGAAAACATTTATTATTCCAACGGCGAACCGGTTAAAGTAGTAATTGCAGATACAACTATCGGCCGCGTGGCAGAATCTGCTGCGTGCGCTGCTAAATTTAAAAAAGAAGGCGTAGATATAACCCTTACGGTAACACCTTGCTGGTGCTATGGATCTGAAACGATGGATATGGACCCCATGACGATAAAAGGCGTTTGGGGCTTTAACGGTACAGAACGTCCCGGTGCTGTTTACCTTGCTTCCGTTTTGGCAACACACGCACAAAAGGGCTTGCCGGCATTCGGCATTTACGGCCACGACGTTCAAAATCTTGATGAAGTTACAAATATCCCCGAAGACGTTCAGGAAAAGCTTCTTCGCTTCGCACGCGCAGCCGTTGCAGTTGCTACAATGAGGGGTAAATCATACTTGCAGATCGGTTCTATATGTATGGGTATAGGCGGTTCTATTATAGATCCTGCATTTATCGAAGAATACCTTGGCATGAGGGTTGAATCGGTTGACGAGGTTGAAGTTATCCGCCGTATGAGCGAAGGCATCTACGATGCGGCAGAGGTTGAAAAAGCAAAAGCATGGATATCAGAGCACTGCAAAGAAGGATGGGATAAAAACCCCGAATTTGTTAAAACATCAGACGAAAAGAAGGCAGAACAGTGGGATTTCCTTGCAAAAATGTATTGCATCATCAAGGATCTCTTTAACGGCAACCCCAACCTTCCCGAGGGAAGAGAAGAAGAGATGGTTGGCCACAACGCCATTGCAGGCGGCTTCCAAGGACAAAGACAGTGGACGGATTTCTACCCCAACTGCGATTTCCCCGAAGCATTGCTTAACTCTACGTTTGACCATAACGGTGCACGTGAACCGTATATTCTGGCAACTGAAAACGATGTTCTCAACGGCTTGGGAATGTTGTTTATGAAGCTGCTTACAAACCGCGCGCAAATGTTCTCCGACGTTCGTACGTACTGGTCACCAGAGGCTTGCAAGAGGGCATCGGGATACGATGTTACCGGTATTGCAAAAGAAAACGGCGGCTTTATCCACTTGATAAACTCAGGTGCTACTGCGCTTGATGCTTGCGGTGAATGCCGCGACGAAAACGGCGAGCCCGTTATGAAAAAATGGTGGGAAGTTACAGATGAGGATATAGAAGTAATGACGAAGGCTACAACATGGCCCGCAGCGGATAACGGATATTTCCGCGGCGGCGGCTTTTCTTCATCGTTTACTACACGTGCACAAATGCCCGCTACGATGATACGTTTGAATCTCGTAAAGGGATTGGGTCCGGTTCTTCAAATAGCAGAAGGATGGACAGTGCAATTGCCCGATGACGTAACTAAAACCCTTATGATGAGAACAGACCCCACATGGCCCTGCACGTGGTTCACACCTCGTTGCGACGGCGTAGAGGGAAGCCCCTTTAAAACCGCGTATGAGGTAATGAATAATTGGGGTGCAAACCACGGTGCTATTTCGTACGGTCATATCGGTGCAGACCTTATTACTATGTGTTCTATGCTTCGTATCCCCGTATGTATGCACAACGTACCTGTAGAAAAGATATTCCGCCCTGCGGCATGGAATGCTTTCGGTATGGATAAAGAAGGCCAAGACTACCGCGCTTGCCAGGCATACGGCCCTATGTATAAGAATATTAAATAAAATGCTTCAAAACCGCGCTTTTGTTTATCACAAGCGCGGTTTTTTCGTACTTGATTTTTAATATCGTTTGTGGTATAATAAAGCAAATTTAAGCTTTGGAGAAAATATGAAGGTTTTTTTATACCGCCTTTGGCAATGCACTTGGGGGATAATTCAAACTGTGGTTGGCGGCGCGGTTTTTTTGCTGTATCGCAAGGAAAAGCATTTTTCCTATCACGGTTCTATAGTTACGGTTTGGAATAATACTTCAAGCGTATCACTGGGTATGTTTGTTTTTATAACGGGAAAGCCGTATTTTGCGGATAAACTGTCGTCCCAATACAGTAAAATGGAATGTTCAAGGCGTCTTCTCGTTCACGAATACGGCCATACCATACAGTCTTTAATACTGGGCCCGTTGTACCTTATTCTTATGGGCATACCGTCTTCACTGTGGGCAGGCTTGCCGTGTGCAAACAAAATGCGAAAAGAAAAAGGCGTGTCATACTTTTCTTTCTTTACCGAAAGCTGGGCAAATACATTGGGCGAAATGGTTACAAAAGAAAAATCTATGGAAAGATTGATAATTGATTGATATGAGCGATGAAAAAATAAATATCACCTTGTTATCCCCAAGGCAAGGGGAAAATATTTCGCTTCTTTCAGAAGTGCAGCGTGCATTTCTTGAAAATGATGGGAATAAAAATAAAGACGTAAGCTTTGATTATTTGAATCTTGTAAAGCAAAATGAAAATAACACACTTCCTGCGCCTGTGGTATTCAAGTGGCAAACGAATATCACAACTTCAGAAAAAGCAGATATTTTGTTGTATATAAGCAATGATGCTTCTTTTTCTTCATTTGTGCAGTATCGTTGTGAAAAAAATGAATTATCCGTTTTTAATCTTAACATCGGCCGTCGGTATTATTGGCGCGTGTGCGCTGTTGATAATAAAAATAATACGGTATTTGCTTCTGATGTTCAAAACTTTTTTACAGAATATACCCCGCCGCGCGCTATTTTTGTTGATGGCCTTGGTAACGTGCGCGACATAGGCGGTTGGAAAACCAATACGAACAAACGTATTAAACAAGGCTTGGTTTACAGAGGGTGCGAAATGGAATTTCACTATACGCTTTCGGAAGAAGGCAGACGCACCATGGCAAAAACGCTGAATATAAAAACCGATCTTGATCTGCGCGCAGAGGCAGAAGGGAAGATAGCAGCTTCGGCAATAGGCGAAGGATGTACCTTAAAGCTGATTCCGTCAAGGGCGTACGATGAGTTTGTAGAAGATAAGGACGTATGCAAAAATATCTTTTCGCTGTTTACGGATGAACAAAATTACCCTTTTTACGTACATTGCTGGGGCGGTGCAGACAGAACGGGAACGGTAATGTTTCTGCTTGGCGGCTTGCTTGGCGTTGAAAAGAAGGATCTGTTTTTGGATTATGAATTAAGTACACTCTCTATCTGGGGGGATAGAAGCTCTAATTCGGAAGCTTTTGTGCGTTTTTTGAATTCGCTTGATCAATACGGCACAAATACAGATACGATAAACGAAAAATGCGAAAAATATCTTCTTTCATGTGGATTAACGCAAAACGATATAAATAAAATACGCACCATACTTCTTTGATGCGTTATAATAAAATAAACATCGGAAAGGATGATTTTTAATGAGATACAGTATAGAAGGCGGAACCTTGCCGGCACTTGTAATCTATATGCAGGCAGGTGACGAGGTTATAAGTGAAGCAGGCGGAAGAACATGGTCGAAAGGGCCTATCCGTTCAGAAGCTACCTCTAACGGCGGTATAGGAAAGGTTGTCGGCCGTATGTTTTCGGGTGAAAGCCTGTTTATGAGCAGATATACAGCACAAGGCGATGCAGAGATCGCGTTTACCTCTTCCTTCCCGGGAAAGATAATTGCGCGCGAGCTTAAAGCGGGCGAAAGCGTTATCTGCCAGAAAAGTGCTTTTTTGTGCGGTATAGGCGATCTTGATATATCTATTCACTTCAGAAAAAAGCTTGGCGCTGGGCTTTTCGGCGGCGAAGGCTTTATAATGCAAAAAATAACGGGCCCCGGTACCGTTTTTGTCGAGCTTGACGGTTATACCCCCGAATATAATCTTGCCCCGGGTGAAACGCTTGTGTGCGATACGGGCGTTGTTGCCATGATGGATGAAACGTGCAGTATGGACGTTCAAATGGTAAAAGGCGCGAAAAATATGCTTTTCGGTAACGAAGGCTTGTTTGATACCGTTATTACAGGCCCGGGAAGGGTACATCTTCAAACTATGACGTTAGCAAAGCTTGCATCGTTAATTTCTTTTGGTAAGGATTAAAGCGTAATAAAAAAGTTGTTGCAATTTTGCAACAACTTTTTTGTTTAAGAAAAAGAATTTATTGGTATTTCTACAAATTCATTTTCGTTAAATACGATTCCCAATTCGCTTTTGTCAATAATATAAAAAGGTATGTCTTCCGCAAATGCAGGCGGCTCGGCGTGGTATTTTTTCTTGTATTCGGATGTTATCAGGTCTTTGTTTTTACCGTTGAATGCTATGTAATCCGTTATGCTTTCTTTGGCTGCGGTTTTTATGTTAAAGCAGAAGGCAAACAACCCTTCGTCTTTTATTTTTCCGTCTTTTTCATATCCGTTAATCTTCATTGTGAAGCTGATAGCTTCTTCGGAAAAATAAGTTATCTGATACGTGCCGACCGGCGAAGAGGAAGAACCCTCGTTTATGAACGCTTTTACACAGCATTCGAACAACGCGTTATTTATGCTTGTGCAATCAAAATCCGCCATTATGCAGGGGTAGCTTATATCAGTACCGTTTTCTTCGGTATATTTCAAGCCCGATATCTGCGGGGGATCTTCATCCAGTATAGCAGGCAGGCTTTCTGATTGAAGCGTGCCGCTTGCGGAAGGGGCCTTGCTTGTATGTAAAGACGTTTCAGCTTGCTGTTCGTTACAACCGCAAAGAAAAATAAAAGTAATAAGCGTAAGTATAACGATAGTTTTTTTCATATTCAATACCGCCGTGATTTTTGAATTGTACTAATTGTACCATAACGTAAATATCTTGTCAAGTTTTAAATTTGTGTTGAAGTTTTCATAAATTGATGGTACAATCAGTTAAGGCGGTGATTAAATGAAGGAAAAAGTATATAATAAGCTGGTGCGCGACAAAATTCCCGAAATAATAAATTCCACAGGCGCATCATGCACTACGCGCATATTGTCAAATGAAGAATATCTTCAAATGCTTAATGCAAAGCTTTGCGAAGAAGTGCAAGAGTATCAGACGGATCTTAATATAGAAGAATTGGCAGATATTATGGAGGTCGTTTATGCGTTGACCCAAGCGCACGGATATACCATTGAACGCTTGGAAAAAACGCGTGCGGAAAAAGCCGAAAAAAGAGGCGCGTTTAAAGAAAAAATATTTTTAATAAAAACTGTAGAAAAATAATATAAACTAATCAAAACGAAAAGAAAAATATAACAAAATATAATGCTAAAATACTTTAAAGGGGCTTGGTGTAACACCAAGCCCCAATTTTATTTTTGAAATCCGTACAAACCCGTTGCAGGGTCTGCAAATAAAGGTATTTGCGGCGTATAAAAGGTAAATATAAAGAAAAATATGCCGATAACACATATAAGCACGAAAGACGTTTTATCGGAAAAAGCAAAGCTTTTTTCTTCGTTTTTAAATAAACTTGTTTCTGTGATATATGCAATGGCTGCAGAAATAAAAAATATTGATATATTTACCCAATCGGGCGATTTTCCGAATACGCCGTTATACGTATAAAATAAAACCGGTATTAAAAATATACCCAATAATATCCCCTTCAGCTTTATGCACCAATAATCGCCGTATTCTTTTTTCATATATATCCCTTGTATCAATGCAAAAACGAACATGGGTATAAAAAGTATTTTCATGTGTTCCCAGGTTGATTCGTTTACCGCAGAAAAAGGGGCAGATATAATGCTTTCGTTAGTCCATTCGAAAATAAAATGAAGTAATGTGCCAAAAAGGGCAGTAAAAATAAAGCCGATAAACTGCCAAAATAAAATTGATCTTTTATTCATTATCTCACCACTTGTTTTTTTATTATTCTATTCTGTAAGCGGGTTTTCTATGTGTGATTGCAAAAAAATAATTTTTTTTAGAAAACCACTTGACAAAACTGTTATAACTGTATATACTGTATATATACAGTAGAAAGGAGACGCGGAGTGAATATTTTTATTGATAACAAAAGCGGCAGTCCGATATACGACCAAATATATTCGCAAATAAAAAATCAAATAATAAACGGTACTTTGGCAGAAAACGATCCGTTACCGTCGATACGTGCGCTTGCCAAGGATTTGAAGATAAGCTTTATTACTACCAAGCGCGCGTATGACGAGCTGGAAAGGGAAGGCTTTATTTATACCGTTGCCGCAAAGGGCTGTTACGTTGCACCTAAAAACGTAGAGCTTTTGCGTGAAGACAATCTTAAAAAAATAGAAGAGCATATAGAAGAAATAGTAAAACTTGCTTCATCTTGCAATTTGAAGCGGGAAGATATTATACAAATGGTAAATTTCAGCCTGGAGGAATTAAAATGAACGCAATAGAAATTAACAATCTTTCAAAACGGTATAAAGATTTTAAAATAGAAGATCTTTCGTTGTCATTGCCGGGCGGCTGTATAATGGGTCTTATCGGTGAAAACGGCGCAGGAAAAAGCACCGTTATGAAGCTTATATTGAATATAGCAAAGAAAAACGGCGGAAGCATTACGATATTAGGTAAGGATAATACCGACGAAACCGTTAAAGACGATATAGGCGTAGTGCTTGATGAATGCTGCTTTCCATCCTTTTTAAATGCGCACCGAATCGGCAAAATAATGAAAAATATTTATAAAAAGTGGGATGAACAACAGTATAAATATCTTTTGGATAAATTGCAGCTGCCTGAAAATAAAAAGCTCTCAAAGCTTTCCAAGGGTATGAAAATGAAGCTTTCTATTGCGGTTGCTTTGTCGCATAATTGCAAGCTTTTAATTCTTGACGAGCCCACCTCCGGGCTTGACCCCGTTGTTCGCGACGAGATAATAGAAATGCTTAACGATTTTACAAGGGATGAATCGCATTCTATACTGATATCGTCGCATATTGTAAGTGATCTTGAAAAGCTGTGCGACTATATTGCGTTTATACATAACGGTGAGTTGATGCTTTGCGAAGAAAAAGACGTTCTGCTTTCAGAATACGGTATATTGCGTTGCAGCGAAGAAACTCTTTTCGAATTTGATAACAGTGCCGTAAAGCATAAAAAAATAACTCCGTACGGCGCCGAAGCAATTGTAAAGCGCGATTCTGTTCCCGAAGGGCTTCAGCTTGGAAGCATAAGCATAGAAGAGCTTTTCGTATCAATGATTAAGGAGACAAGGTGATATGAAAGGGCTTATAATAAAAGATCTGTATTTCTTGGCGTTATCAAACAAATATTCACTTCCCACACTTTTGGCAAGCGTTTTTTGCATTTTTTGCATAGATTCTATCTTTCTCATTTTAATGTCTTATGGGTGGCTGTCTTTAATACTGCTGACGATAAAATGCACTTCGGAAGAAATGAAATGGCGCAGATACGAGACTTGCTTGCCGCGTTCTGAAAAAAGTGTAGTACTATCAAAATATATCATAGATGTATCATTTAAAATTATCCTTATGGTATTGATCGTTATTGCAAAAATAGCAAGGTATTTCATTTTAGATAAACATATGTCTTTAAACAACGCATTGCTTTCTTTACTGCTTGTATTTATTTTCGATATCACTGCTTATCTGATAATTCCTTTCATTTTCAAGCGCGGCGAAAAGGCAGGCATAGCTTTAGTGGCGGTTTACGCTTTCGTTCTTGGATTTTTAAACGGATTTTTAGAATCGTTTTCGGTTGTTGTGCAGCCGATGTCGATTGCGGTAACTGCGGTGATCTGGGCGGTTGTTATAGCCGTATCATACTGCAGAACGATAAAATTTTATCAAAGGAACGACCACGCGTAAATAAAATTACTTAAAAATAAATATGGAGTGTAAATATGAAAAACTTTTTTAAATCATTAGGTAAGGCATTGCTGTATTTCTGTGTTTTTTTAGCAATACAGCTGCTTGTAAGCTTTGTTTTCAGTATTGTGATATCTGCAGGCGTTATGGTTAAGCTTGGTGCATCAGCTACGGAAGCGCAGATAGCGGAAGCTATGGCTAAGTTAGAAAGCGAGATAATGGGCTATTCAACCCTTATTGCCATGATATCAAATATACTTTCTTTAGCGGTTGTATGGCTTGCGTTTAAAATTCGCAAAAAGAAGATTTGCGAACAGATTGAATTACGTAAATGTGATTTTAAAATGTTATTTTGTGCAACCTTATGCGGTATAAGCTTTTCAATTCTGTCTTCTACCGTCGTACAAATGATACCTTTTCCCGACAGCATGGTAGAAAGCTTTGCGGAAAGCCACGGCGCTTTAAGCAAGGGAAATCCGATAGTCGGTTTTATTTCAGTCGTTTTTCTTGCACCCATCGTAGAAGAGATCTTTTTCAGGGGGCTTATACATACGCGCCTTAAAAAAGGTATGAATACAGTTGCCGCGGCTATCGTATCATCTCTTCTGTTTGGGGTTATGCACGGCGAGATCATCTGGATAATGGCAACGTTTCTTATGGGGATAATGCTTGTGTGGGTATTTGAAAAAACAAAATCGCTTCTGCCGTGTATCTCAATACACGTATTAAATAATGCAGTTGCCCAATTAACGTCTGAAGTATCTGAAATTACAGGATGGGGCGCAGCTGTTGTTTGTGCCGTATTCGTTGTTTTATTTGTATTATCTGCCTTTTATATTATCAAAAACAGCAAACAAAAGCATGCTGTAATTACTGAAACGGAGTAACGAATATTATAATTAACTTTTCCGCGTGTTAAAAAAGATATAAGGGATTTAAATAATGAAAGGTATTTTTCTTAAGAATTTATATGTACTGCTATTTCAGCAATCATTTCTTGTAATAACGGCAGTATTGTATGTTTTTATTGGGGTTTTGACTGATAATATGATAATGCTGATGGCTTCCTTCTTTTATCCGATCATAATCTCTGCAGCAATTCAATTTGATACGGCAGAACCGGGGTGGAAAAGTTTTGAATGCTGCCTGCCGTGTTCTGAAAATAAGCTGATTTTGGCAAAATATATTTCCGCTTTGATTTTCAAAGTATTTGCATTGCTGATTATTATATTTACAAAGCTGGTAAGATATTTGATTTTTGAAGAAAGCATCTCTTTTGAAAATGCGATGCTGGTTTTGATAATCGTTTTTCTGTTTGATGCCGTTAATTATGTGCTGCTGCCGCTTACTATAAAATACTATAAAAATTTCGGCGGCCTATCTATCATTTTATCCTCGGTGATTTTCTTCGTAATATCGGCACTTATATTTTCGGATACGATCACGATAGGTAATGTTCATACGTGGTTTGCAGCATTAGCGGCAGCAATTTGGATCATAGCCGCGCTTATATCTTACCGTATGTCGGTAAAAATTCACCGAAAATGCGATTTTTAAAGTGTTTATTCTTGCAGAACAATAGAATTAAGGTGGTTAAAAAATGTCTGATAAAAAGAAAAAAAGCAAAGCTTTTAAATATTTACCCTTTGCCGTAATGATGCTGGGCAGCGTGATTTTAGGTTTTTTCCTTGGCGAGCTTTTGTTTTCGGGTTTTGAAGATGATCTGTCGTTTGGTAAAATCCTTTTGCTGATAGTGTTCTTTATCGTGTCTATATACGCAATGGCGGTCGTACATATAATAGTTCACGAAGCGGGGCATTTGGTTTTCGGAAAAATATCCGGGTATAAATTCAGTTCATTCCGTATTTTAAATATTATGCTTATAAAAAAAGACGGAAAGCTTAAATTGAAAAAATTAAATATTACGGGTACACTTGGCCAATGTCTTATGATACCGCCCGAAATGAAAGACGGCAAAATACCGATAATGCTTTTTAATTTCGGCGGCGTATTGATGAACGTTATCGTTTCCGTCCCGTTCTTTGTATTGTATTTTATATTTCCCGATATAAAAATACTTTCCGCGTTGTTTATTATTTTTGCGATCATAGGTATTGTGCTTGCATTTGCAAACGGCGTTCCGATGGGCAGCAATATCGCAAACGACGGTCGTAACGCTTTGTCTGCATCTAAAAGCAAAGAAGCGATGCGTGCGTTTTATATCCAATTAAAAATAAATGAAGAATTTTCCAAGGGTATCCGCTGTAAGGATATGCCCGGCGAATGGTTCACGCTTCCCACAGATGAAGAAATGAAAAATCCGATAATAGCGGCAATAGGCGTTTTCTCTTGCGACCGCCTGATCGATGAACGCAGGTTTTCCGAAGCCGCAGAACGCATAAATCATATTCTTAAAATAGAAAGCGGAATTATAAGCATTCACAGAAATATGATGAAAAGCGAATTGATATATATCGAGCTGATAACCGAAAACCGCAAAGAAGTAATTGATTCAATGCTTACAAAAGAACAGCAGGCATACGCAAAAGCTATGAAAGCATACCCTTCAACCATACGCACGCAATATGCATATCATTTACTTTACGAAAACGATATTGAAAAAGCGAACCAAGCAAAGAAAAAATTCGAAAACACCGCAAAAACATACCCGTATAAGCAAGATATACAGGCAGAACGCGAATTGATACAAATAGCGGAGAATAAAAAGAAAAATGCCTAACCGATCAGTAATAATCGAAGACTTGTTTTTATTGCAGGACATTTCGTACAAGGCGTTTTCTTCAAAGCTTATGCCGAACGTAAGTGCTGATACGGTAATCGGTGTAAGAATGCCCGAATTGCGAAAGCTTGCAAAGCGCTTTGGCAAAGACATTCAAAAAAATGCGTTTTTAAAGGATCTTCCGCACGGCTATTTCGAAGAAAATAATCTTCACGGCTTGCTTATAAACGATATGCTTGATTTTGATGCGTGCATACAAGCGCTTGACGATTTTTTGCCGTATGTTGATAATTGGGCAACGTGCGATCTTTTATGCCCGAAATGCTTTAAAAATAATACCGATAAGCTGTTGGGGCATATATATGAATGGCTTGATTCAGAACGTACATATACTGTGCGGTTTGCCGTCAAAATGCTTATGACGTTTTATCTTGACGATTTGTTTGAAGAAAAATATCTTTATACCGTTGCAAGCATAAAAAGCGGCGAATACTACGTTAATATGATGCAAGCGTGGTATTTTGCCACATCCCTTGCAAAGCAATGGGATAAAACCGTTGTGCTTCTTCAAAAAAAGCATTTGCCCAAATGGGTACATAATAAAACGATACAAAAAGCTAAGGAAAGCCTTCGAATAACCGATGTGCAAAAGGGGTACCTTAATACTTTAAAAATAATCAAATAACAATTACCCGACGGCGTATTGATATCACCGTCGGGCGTTTTTCTTTCCATATGCTTGAAATCTTTTTTGCATTGTGATATAATAAACGAAATAATTGAAAATTAAAAGCTTTCAGCAAATCAAAAAGGGGCATTTTCCCATATGTCGAGAATAAAAAAATGGATACGTGAAGAAAAAAAAGAAACAGATATTTTGTTAAGGTCTATTCCTTCAACCGTGGTAACGTTGTTCGTTGTAAGCGTTATATGTATGAATCTGCTTGCAAACAAAACTCTGTATCAAAACAGCTGGCTTGCACTTGACGGCGGCATTCTTATATCCTGGCTGTCTTTTATGTGTATGGATATAATTACGAAATATTTCGGGCCGAAGGCGTCAAATAAAATAGCGGTGCTTGCATCTTTGATAAATTTGCTTACGTGCCTTGTTTTTTACGTGGCAAGCATAATACCCTCAAATGCCAATAATTACGATGCGTTAAACGGTATTTTGGGTGGAACGTGGTTTATCCTTTTGGGCAGTACCGTGGCGTTTTTATCGTCTGCGGTAATAAACAATATACTTAATTGGCTGATAGGTAAAGCGTTCGTAAATTCGCCTGATGGGAAAGCCGCCTACGCCGCACGCACTTATATTTCAACGTTTATAGGTCAATTTTTTGATAATTTTATTTTTTCAATAATAGTTTTTGTGGGCTTTGCGCCGATATTTTGGCACGGCTTTTGTTGGTCGGTGCTGCAATGCTTCACCTGCGCACTTACGGGCGCTTTGGCAGAATTGGTAATGGAGGTTATTTTTTCACCGTTCGGTTACCGTATAGTTTCAAAATGGAAAAAGCAATCCGTCGGTAAAGAGTATTTGTTATACATAGATAGGAAATAAAAGGTATGAAGATTTTAATAACGGGCACAACGCAGGGGATAGGCAAAGCCATTGCGGAAATATTTTTAAATAACGGCCACAAGGTTATTGGTATCGACAGGCAGCCGCCATCAATAAAACACGGTGAATATACGCATTATACGTGTGATATCAGAAGCTTTGATTTGCTTCCTTCAATTGAAGGGGTTAATATTCTTATCAATAACGCAGGCACGCAAAACGAAGAAGATATTGACGTGAATTTGAAATCTCTTATAAAAATTACGGAAAAATATGCATTTCAGCCTTGTATTCGTTCTGTTTTAAATATTGGCTCTGCAAGCGGTCATACGGGGTCTGAATTTCCAGAATACTGTGCAAGCAAGGGCGGCGTTTTGGCATATACCAAAAACGTTGCTATACGTATTGCACAATACGGTGCTACCTGTAACAGCTTGGATCCGGGCGGGGTTTTAACGGAATTGAACGAATGCGTTATAAACGATAAAACCTTGTGGGAACAGATAATGCAGCAAACACCGCTTAAAAAGTGGGCAACCTCCGAAGAAATTGCACAATGGGCGTATTTTTTAACCGTTACGAATACGTTTTGCACAGGACAAAACATTCTTGTTGACGGCGGCGAATCGATAAATTATAAATTCATTTGGAAAGAATAAAGGTGATTGAATTAAAAATACCGTATGCACTGCATGCATACGGTATTTTTCGTTTTGGTAAATTCAGTTTTCTTTTACGCTGCAGATATAATTTAAAAGCAAAGCACAGTTTTCTTTTGAAAGATTTCTGCTTTCTTGCCCGAAATTGCCCGTTTGTATAACCCCGTCCGTAATAAGCGCGGAAGCAAGATCTTCGCCTTCTTTTCCTATCAAAGAATTTACAATTCGGCATGCGTCTGCTTCTGTAATGCTGTCGTGCGGTGAAAATACGTTTTCTTCTTTCGTATGGTCACGGCAATCAACCCCCAATTTTATCGCAGTTACAATATATCCCTTGCTTGATTTGGGAATTTCGCCGTCATCGTTAAAGCCCGTGTCCGTATGCGTGTAAACGTTAGGGCTGTAATTTGCACACTTCATTGCCATTACGGTAAAATCAGAACGTTTAACGTCTTCATTGGGCGAAAAATACATATTTTCCGCAATTTTTTCGCCAACAAGAATGCCTGCTTCTGCAAGCTTCATCGCCGCATACGCGGCAGGACTGTCTGCCATATCTGCATAAACCGTGTTTGCGGTATTCTTTTCGGTTTTTACCGTTACGGTAGATATATCGCTTATATTGCCGTATTTGTCCGTAACCCTGTAAGTGAAGCTGTCCGTTCCTGTAAATTTTTCGCACGGGGTGTATTTAAAGGCACCGGTTGCAACGTCTTTGACCTGCAAAATGCCGTTTTCAGGATATGAAACGATTATATATTCAAGCTCGTCGTTTTCGTTGTCGCTTCCTCGCATAGAAGAAAAAATCGGTATATTGCATATCGTATTTATCTTAAAGGATTCGCCGGTTGGGGCGGTATTTTTTTCGTTTATCACATACATCATACATTTAACGTCGTTTTTACTGTCTATCGAAAAGGTAAAGCTGCACGCTTCTGAAGAAGATGATGGCGAAAAACGCAGGTATTCTATCCCTTGCGATGTTATTATCTGACCTGAAAAAGCATCCATATTGCCGAATTTAAGCGTTCCGTTGCTAACGTCTGGAAGGGAAGTTATGGTTATCTGTGAAAAATCGTCTATGCCCAACGCATTTGTAAAATCAGATTTTGTAAAGTATATGTCTTCGTTTGAAGAACAGGTTTTGATAATGGAAATGTCCTTTGAAATGTGTTGCATTCCCAAAGAAAGAATGCCGTTTGAAGCAGAAGGAAGAATGCATAACGCAAGCAAAAGAAAAACTGTAAAAAAGCCAGAAAGAAAAGATTTTTTAAACATACACAACACTCCTTGAATTTAATTGAAGATATTTTTTCCTGTTTGCTAAAACGTTATACAGTGTATTTCATACCGTCTTGAAGAAAAATTAAAATGATTTGTAAAATAAATAATATTTACTTTTTTATATTGACACTTTGGTAAACTTTTGGTAGAATTATACCTAACAACTGTAAAGAGGTGCAACATGGCAGAAAAAGTATTTGTATTCCCAAAAGTTGATTTTAAAAACGGTATGAACGGCGGTACTATCCAATATTCCGTTGGAAATTTTACCGCTTGGGCACACGTAACCATCGATAGTGAAGACGGTAAGCTGATATCAAAGCTTGCACTTGCACGTTGCCTCGATAAAGACGAGATAGATTTTCAGATAGACACCACAAGCGGTGTTCACGACGTGTATGTAAAAGCTGATGAAAATGCAGAAATACTTGGTATTTCATTTAAAGAAAAATCTCCGTATGAAGAATATCAGTATATTGCCGCAAAGCCTATACAGGGCGATTTTACAGGCGCAGATTCGTGGGAAGCTGTTGATATGCTTGGCAGGCGTATCCCGTCTGTGGAAGACGTCGGCGCTAAAAAGAATAAAAAGGTCGGCATTTTTTATTGGACGTGGCGCGAGCATGCGATACATCAAGAACCGCTTAATCTTGTTAAATTTTTCGCACAGTATCCGGATGCCGAGTATAATAAAGCTCATCCCGCGTGGGGCGGTCCGCGTGGTTGGTGCCATTGGAACGAGCCTTTGTTTGGATATTACCGAAATTCCGACCCGTACGTTATCCGCCGCCATGCAGTAATGTTGGCAGCCGCAGGGGTTGATTTTATGGTGTTCGACTGCACGAACGGCGCTTTTCTTTGGCGTGATGCGTACGAACCGCTTCTTGCAGAATTAAAGCGTTGCCTTGATGATGGAATAAACGTTCCCAAGGTAGCTTTTATGCTTAATTTCTACGCAGGCGATCCTTCACAAAGAATGCTGCATTTTTTGTATCAGGATATGTACAAAAAAGGTAAATATAAGGATCTTTGGTTTATGCACGAGGGCAAACCGCTTGTAATGGCGTTTAAAGAGTGCTTGTCACCATCGTCTGATTGCCAAACGGAACAACAGCTGCTTGATGAAATGCGTGATTTCTTTACGTTCCGTCCGCCGCAACCCTCTTATAATCCAAAGGATACAGATTATCACCATGAAGACCATTGGGGTTGGCTTGAAATATTCCCGCAGCATAAGTATAAAGAACGTCCCGACGGCAGCTGTGAAATGATGACTGTTGGCGTAGCGCAAAACGCCAATAAAGAGCGTATTTGTACTTGCTTTAACGATAAGGATACGTTTGGCAGAAGCTATACGCATAAATACGGTCATTCACAATTAACGCCGGATTCTTATAAATACGGCTATAATTTCCAAGAACAATGGGATAGGGCGCTTGATATCTCCCCCGATATCGTTTTCATTACAGGATGGAATGAATGGATAATGAGTGGGGCGACAGGCAAGCCCTGGATTTTAGACGAACATTCTACGAAGATCGCGTTTGTGGATCAGTATGATTACGAGCATAGCCGCGATATTGAACCTGATTGCGACGGTTATCTTGATACGTATTACCTGCAATTAACTGCTAATATAAGGCGCTTTAAGGGTGCGTATCCGCGTTGCAAAAATACTTGCGGCAAAAGCATAGATATTAAAGGCGGTTTTTCGCAATGGAAGGATGTAATGCCAACCTATAAAAACCCCAAGGGGCTTGCGGCAAAGCGCGACTTTCCCGGTTTTAAAGGCTGCTATTATAAAAACGAAACGGGCAGAAACGATATATGCAGCGCAAAAGCCTGTGCAGATAACGAAAACCTGTATTTCTACGTTGAATGTGTAAATGATATAACAAAGCCCGATGGCGAAGGCTGGATGACGTTGTTCCTTAAAACAGACGAGAACTTTGAAAACGGCTGGAACGGGTATAATTTTGCAATCAATAGAAAAAATCCCAAATTGGGAAAAGCAACGGTCGAAAAATACAGCAAAACCGCGCAAAAAAATTCCTTTACTTGGGAAGAAGTTGGAAAGTGCGATATAAAGCTTCATAAAAACAAGCTTATGATAAAAGTGCCGCGCACACTTGTTAACGCTTGCGCCACATCAGGCGGCAAAAGCGATTTCGAATTTAAGTGGAGCGATAATATGGTCAATAAAGATATTATGGACTTCTACGTAAACGGAAGCTGTGCCCCCTACGGCAGATTTAATTACAGATTTAAAAATTGAAAGGATATATAAAAATGGCAAAAAGAATTATTTCTATGATTACCGCTGTTATTATTTTGGCAGCAACACTCACATCTTGCGGGGTTAAAACTCCTCCGAAGCAGTCTTCATTCGAAGTTAAGGACAAAGACATAGTAAACGTTTGCATTCTTTTGGATGATGGCAGATCAATGCAGCTTGAGCTTTATCCCAAAATTGCACCCATCACGGTACAAAACTTCGTAGATCTCGCAACAAGCGGCTTTTACGACGGTCTTATTTTCCATAGAATCGTTTCGGGCTTCGTTGTTCAAGGCGGCGACCCCAACGGCGACGGTACAGGCGGATCAAATACGACTATTAAAGGCGAGTTTTCTGAAAACGGTGTAGAAAATACACTTTCCCACACGAAGGGCGTTATTTCCATGGCGCGTCAATCAAGCCTTACTTCATCATCTGCTGCTAATGAAGAGGACACAAAGATGGATTCTGCAACCTCTCAATTCTTTATAGTTCTTGATAATAGCGCAAAGGCATCGCTTGATGGCAAATATGCAGCTTTTGGAAAAATGACCAAAGGCTTCGACGTTTTGGCAGATCTCGGTAAAGCAGCAGTTGACTCAAATGATAAACCTATAAAGGATATCGTTATAAACAGTATAAGAGTTGTTGAAGACTAATTTTTACAGGAGGGCATTTTAAATGGTTCAGATCACAATGGAAAACGGCGGTGTAATGAAGCTGGAGCTTTATCCCGAGGTTGCACCCGAAACAGTAAAAAACTTTGAAACACTTGTTGAAAAGGGCTTTTATAACGGCCTTATTTTCCACAGGGTAATCGCAGGCTTTATGATACAAGGTGGCTGCCCCTACGGTAAGGGAAAAGGCGGCCCCGGATATACGATAAAGGGCGAATTTGCGGCAAACGGCTTCAAAAACGATTTGAAGCATACAAGGGGCGTTATTTCCATGGCAAGAACACCCGACCCCAATTCTGCAGGTTCTCAATTCTTCATTATGCATGCTGATGCACCCCACCTTGACGGAAACTATGCAGGATTTGGTAAATTGATTGAAGGGTTCGATGTTCTCGATCAGATCGCAGGCGTTGATACTGATTTTTCAGACAGACCCCTTGAAGAACAGAAAATTGCAAAAATCGAAATAATATAAGCGGTAAATATATGAACTACGGTATTCAGCTTTACAGTATAAGGGATATTGCAAAAAAAGATCTTGCTTTGGCTGTTGCCAAGGTTGCGAATATAGGGTATTCAATGGTAGAATTTGCGGGTTTTTTCGAAAAAAAAGCAGATGAAGTAAATGAAATCCTAAAAGAAAACAATATCACCCTTTGGGGAACGCATACCGGCATAGACGATCTTGTTGAAGATTATGATAAAACCGTTGCATTTCATAAAGCAATAGGCAACAAAAATTATATTATACCTATGCACGACTTGTCGTCGCAATCTAAAATAGACGAATTCGTATGGCTTGTAAATAAGTACCAACCTATGTTGGAAAAAGAAGGTATAAGGCTTGCATATCATAATCATAGCGGTGAATTCACAATAAATGAAGACGGATCCGATATATATAACAGTATATTGCAAAGAACGAATGTATATCTTGAAATTGATACTTATTGGGTTTTTAACGCAGGCCTTGATCCCGTTGAAATGATGGAAAAATATAAAAACAGAATTATATGTATTCATCTTAAAGACGGGTTGCAACACGGTAAAGGAAAACCGCTTGGTAAGGGTATAGCACCGGTTAGTGCAGTTCATAATAAAGCAAAGGCGCTAAATATTCCGATCATCGTTGAAAGTGAAACGTTAACCCCCAGCGGTGAAGAAGAATGTCGCATCTGTTTTGATTATTTGAAGACCTTGCAGAATAAATAACAAAAACACTGCTTGCTTTCTTAAGTAAGCAGTGTTGTGCTTTATAAAGAAGTATTTCAAAATTCTTTTTTTAATTCGTTTCCTGCAGCATCGGTGTAGATACCGTCGGTTATTAAACGAATAAAATCAACAAGTGCGTACATTCCGCCCCCTATGCCTGTCCCGACTGTAAGAACGATTTTTAATATGCCTTTTTTTCTGTAACCAAGATAAAAATCGTGAATGCCTAAAAAACCTAAAAACAATGCAAGCAGGGAAGCGATCAATTTTGATTTTGGAAGATGTCTTTCAATTTTTTGTTTGTTTTTTATTTTTAAATAAACTTGCTTCATCGTTTTCCCCTTAAATGTGTGCTTCAAGTAATTATACTACTATTTTGAAAATGTTTCTATATAGATTTGCAACTTTTTAAGAAAAACAAAAAAAGTTTTTCATATAGATATTCAAGTTTTTCCGTATAATTAAATTTTTTTCTTAAAAGGTATTGACAAAATCAAAAAACGTGGTATAATATATAGGCGCGTTGGGATATAGCCAAGTCGGTAAGGCACAAGACTTTGACTCTTGCATTCCGCTGGTTCGAGTCCAGCTATCCCAGCCAACAAAAAACGCACTTTTGTCTACCGACAAAGGTGCGTTTTTTGAATGATGTTTGCCTTCGGCAAATGATGTTGGCTTCGCCAATGATGACGGCTTCGCCTAATGATGCGTGGCTTCGCCACATTTTATGGCAAACATCGCATCATTGCGACCGAAGGGAGCAACATCATATTTGCGAAGCAAATGCATCATATCGCTGCAGGCGATGCATCATTTGACAAACAACCGATTTTATGATATAATAACGATAATAGGAGGTGCGGCTATGAAAGAAATTATTGAATCACAAATCACCTTACTCTCACAAACAAATAAAATATCATTGCCTGTAAAAATTTCCTATACCGACAATGAAGTTGAAATAACATTAAAATATAATAACATAGAATATTGCGGAACAGGAAGGGATTATTTGTGGGTTGACGCTTTTGCGAATCTGCAAAGAAAACTCCCACACGATACGTTTCTTGCTTGTTGCATGACCTGTAGACACGGAACTATGTGTCCGTATGGAAATAAAGAAAATCAACTTTACTGCACGAAAGATGTTAAAATAACATCTAAAGACTCTGTAATAGAATTGATAGATGATAAAGGTCATGATTCTTTCTTTAAAAGAGAGGTTTCGTCAATCCATTGTTGCGATGATTTTATTTATCAAAGTGATGATTGCTATACATACAATGATTATTTATATCACTTGCAAAAAAACTAATTGGTGTACTTTTAGTCGTTCTTGCCTACATTCACGCACCTTTTTTGCGTTTTTTCCTGCCCCGCGCACCGTTTGCGCGTTTCTTCGCAGAAAAAAGCACTTGCTCACGCAAGTGCTTTTTTTCAATGAAGCGCGCCTTGCGGCGCATGAAGCGAGTTGCGCAGCAACTCGTGAAGCGGGGCTTCGCCCTATGAAGCATGCCTTCGGCATATGAGGATGCGCGGGCGCGCTTCGCTTCGTGGCGGCAACGCGGCCGCTTAATACAAGCCGCAGCCTTGTGCTTCATATTCGCGAAGCGAATGCTTCGTTTTTCGACTCTGAAGTTTTTCGAAATTTTGTAGATGCATTTCGGGGCTTTCGACAGATTCGAACTGGCGAATATTATAATACTAATGGAAAATAGATCCTTGTGATTTTTTTTGGTTTTGTGGTTATTACCATTATATCACATTTGGTTGCTATTTTCCTTTTCTATTCATCACCTATCAGTTGTATTGTAACAGAACTTTATATACTGTGTTTTTGGGAAATATTGAAATATTCACAGATATATGTTACAATATCACAATGAATGATTCAACGGTATTTTACATTAAGGAGTTATAGCGATAGCATGGCGACCGTTATAGAAAAAAACGATATACCCGCATGGAAAAGGGAAGATAAAAACGAGGTTTCGCCTGATGAGATATACGTGCATTGCTATATAAGCAAAAAAGGCACGGTTATTCTCGACGGGAACGATCAAAACGGAAAAGAAGCGCTTATCAACCGCCTTTTAACACAAAGCGATAAAAAAATCTTGAAGGTTAACGGTGAGGCTATACTTAACCGCGTTTTGAAAAAAACTACGTACAGTATCAACAAATCGCCGGATATTATAGACGAAAGCGATACAGACGTTATTGTTATTTCGCAAATGGATCTTTTTTCAACAAGAACATATGCCAGAAGAATGGCGGGCGAGGTTATATCCGATATTGGAAAAAATACGCTTGTTATCCTGTTGACGGATGATATAAATAAAAAATATGCAGGCATGTATGAACGAATAACGTCGGATAAGCTTTACGTAAAGTGTGAAACTTTAAAAAAGGTGATCGCCCATGTTCTTTGAAAAAACTGCTGTATATTATGCGGACCTTCGGTGCTTAACAACCGAGGATAAAAAACGCTGTGCTGAAAATTTTAAGTTTCTCGTGTCCGAGCAACGATGCAAAATGTATGAAAAGAATAAAAATTTTCCACGCTTTGCCGCAGGCGTGCTTTTATCTGCCGCCCTTAAGGATGTTGATGTTGATTATACCGTCGAAGAAACATATACAACCGCATACGGAAAGGAATACTTCAAACGCGGGGATATATATTACAACATTTCCCATGGTAAAAATTTTATATGCTGCGGCGTTTCTTCAGAAGATATCGGCATAGATTGCGAAGAAATAAAGCATACGCAGAATTATTTGCAAATTGCAAAACGCTTTTTTTCTTCGGAAGAGTGTAGTGCTATTTCATCATCTCAAGATCCAAATGCGCTTTTTACCCAAATATGGACAATGAAGGAAAGCTTTGTGAAATATACTTCAGAAGGTTTCAGCAGACCGATAAATTCCGTTGTGTGTATTCCGAATGGCGGTGTTTATAATTTAGAAGATGCACATATAAAAACATATAGGAAAGATGATGTTTATATTTCCGTTTGTAATAAAAGCGGCACGTTTCCTAAAAATCTTATTGATATGACACAGTTTTTTTTATAAATATGTTGCAAATATCAAAAAAATGTGATATAGTTTTAAAGAATATATGTTATATAATTGGAGAGATAAGCAATGATTATAAAACCGAGGGGTACAATGGATATCATGCCCGAGGATACCCCCCTTTGGCAATACGTTGAAAATAAAGCACGTGAAATATCTGCACTTTACGGGTTCGGCGAAATAAGATTTCCCACCTTTGAACAAACAGAGCTGTTTTCAAGAGGTGTGGGTGATACTACCGACGTTGTGCAAAAAGAAATGTACACCTTTTTTGATAAGGATAACCGTTCTATGACGCTTCGTCCGGAAGGCACTGCTTCCATCGCAAGAAGTATTATCGAAAACGGCAGATGTTCTGATGCAATGCCGCTTAAAATGTATTATTTGATAAGCTGCTTCAGATATGAAAAGCCCGCATCAGGCAGATACCGCGAGTTTTATCAGTACGGTGTTGAAATGTACGGGTCGGAATCGCCCGCTTCCGACGCTTCTGTAATTGCACTTGCAGACGCATATGTAAAAGCATTGGGAATAAGCGATTACTCGCTTGAAATAAATTCAATCGGATGTAAAGAATGCCGCCCGTTGTACAGAAAGGCTTTAACGGAATATTATCAGGCAAATTACGATACCTTGTGCGATACGTGCAAGGCAAGATTAAAAACAAACCCTTTGCGTATTCTTGACTGTAAAAATCCCGAATGCGCCGCTTTGGCGAAGAACGCGCCTAAAACGCTTGATTATCTTTGTGATAATTGTAAAGACCATATGGCGACGGTAGAAGAATCCTTGCGCGAAATGGGCGTTGATTATAAGGTTGATACGGGTATAGTAAGAGGACTTGACTATTATACCAAAACCGTTTTTGAAATAATTGGCCCTGGTGAACCGGATAAAGACGGAAACGTGCGTAGATTGGCACTTGGCGGCGGCGGCAGATACGACGGCCTTGTTGAAGAGCTTGGCGGTCCGAAATTGTCGGGTGTTGGCTTTGCTATGGGGCTTTCGCGCTTGATAATTGCTTTGCAAATGTCAGGTATCGACCTGCCGAAGAAAAAATCGCCCGTGCTGTATATCGCCTCGCTTGGTAAAAGCGCGCAAACGAAAGCCCTTGCCATAATTCAAAATTTAAGGCAGGCTAACGTTTATGCCGAATGTGATCTTGTCGGCAGAAGCCTTAAAGCGCAAATGAAATACGCCGATAAAATAAATGCCAAATATACCGCCATAATCGGCGATACAGAGATAGAAACGGGTAAGGCCATACTTAAAAATATGGCAACAAGCGAACAAACGGAAGTTGAAATATCTGCCCTTGCAGAATTTTTTAAAACGAATGAGGAATAATAAAAATGGCTGAATTATTTACCGTAAATGATAAAAGAACGCACTACTGCGGCGAAATTACAAATGAATTAACAGGTCAGGAAGTGTGCGTGTGCGGCTGGGTACAGCGCAGGCGCGACCTTGGTGCATTGATATTTATCGACCTTCGCGACAGAGAAGGTATAATACAGCTTGCTTTCGACGAAAATACAGATAAAGAGGTGTTTGAAAAAGCCTTTTCTGTAAGAAGCGAATACGTTCTTTCCGTAAGGGGTACTGTACGTATCAGAGACGCCGTTAATAAAACCATGAAAAACGGCGATGTCGAAATAGAAGTAAAATCAATGAAGATTCTTTCTGCGGCACAAACCACACCGTTTGAAATCAAAGACGGCGTTAACGTGCGTGACGAGCTTTTGCTTAAATACAGATACCTTGATCTTCGCCGCAACCATTTGCAGAATAATATCAGATTAAGGCACGAAATAGCAAAAATTGCCAGAGAGTATTTTTATGAAAACGGTTTTCTTGAAATAGAAACTCCCATGATGATAAAGCCCACGCCGGAAGGCGCGCGCGACTACATCGTTCCTTCCCGTATCCACCACGGTAAGGTGTACGCTTTGCCGCAGTCGCCGCAAATATATAAGCAGCTGTTGATGCTTTCGGGCTTTGATAAGTATATACAGCTTGCACGTTGCTTCCGTGATGAAGATCTTCGCGCAGACAGACAGCCTGAATTTACACAGATAGACCTTGAAATGTCCTTCGTAGATGAAGAAGACGTTATGATTTGCGTAGAAGGGTTTATTGAAAGACTGTTTTCACAGCTTCTTGACGTTAAAATAAACCTTCCCATAGTTAGAATGACGTATAACGAGGCTATGGAAAGATACGGTTCTGACAAACCCGATACGCGATTCGGAATGGAAATATGTGATATTTCCGATATTGTTAAAGACAGCGGCTTTTCCGTATTTTCCGGTGCTTGCGCATCAGGCGGATCGGTACGCGGTATCGTTGCCAAGGGCGCGGCGGCTAAATTAACAAGAAAAGAAATAGATAAGCTTACGGAAGCCGCAAAGGGCATCGGCGCAAAGGGCCTTGCGTATATCAGATATGTTGATGATACGCCCAACTGTTCTTTTGCTAAATTCATGGCAGAAGGCGAGCTTGATAAGATAATGGCAAAGCTCGGATGCGAAAAAGGCGACGTTGCATTGATAGTTGCCGATAAAGACAGGATTACGCTTCCCGTTCTCGGTGCTTTGCGTTTGCAGGTAGGCAAACAGCTTGAAATTATCGGCGAAGGTTATAATTTCCTTTGGATAACCGAATTTCCTTTCTTTGAATGGGATGAAGAAAACGGCGTATGGGCGGCAATGCACCACCCGTTTACAATGCCCCGAAACGAATGTCTGGAATACTTGCAAAGCGACCCGGGAAAAGTCAGGGCGAAGGCGTACGACCTTGTTCTTAACGGCGTTGAATTGCTTTCGGGATCTATCAGAATTACCGATTACGAATTACAACAAAAAATGTTCAAGGCGCTTGGCTTGACAGAAGAAGAAATACAGAAGAAATTCGGCTTTTTGGTTGATGCGTATAAATACGGCGCACCCCCGCACGGCGGTGCAGGAATCGGTCTTGACAGGCTTTCTATGCTGATTTGCGAAGCTGCAAGCCTTCGCGATGTAATTGCATTCCCGAAGGTTCAAAATGCTTCGGAAATAATGTCTGAATGTCCTGCAGCACCTGAAGAAGCGGCACTTGCAGATCTTGCAATGAAATTTACGAATACAGAAGAATAATATAATAAGGAATTGTTTAATTATTTTTAAAGGGAGAATTTGTTATGCATATGGATTACATTCATCCTGCCGACCAGCTTGTTATGTTCATGCAAAGAATCTATGACAGAGGTCTTACCACCACATCCGGCGGTAACCTTTCTATCATGGATAAAGACGGAAATATCTGGATAACCCCCGCTGGAATTGATAAGGGTACACTTACCAGGCGCGATATTATATGCGTTAAACCCGACGGTACTTGTATAGGTCCTCATAAACCCTCAAGCGAATTTCCGTTCCATAAATCGGTTTACGATATGCGCCCCGATATTCGTGCGGTGCTTCACGCACACCCCCCGGCGCTTGTTGCGTTTTCTATTGCAAGAAAGCTGCCTAATCTCGACCTTATCCCCACGGTAAGAAAAACGTGTGATAGAATTTCTATTGCAAAATATGCTGTTCCCGGAAGTAAAGAGCTTGGCGCAAATATCGCTTTGGAATTTGAAAAGGATGTAGAAATAGTTTTGCTGGAAAATCACGGCGTTTGCATCGGCGCTAAAGATATGTTTACGGCATTCATGATGTTTGAAACGATAGATTATTCTGCAAATCTTGAAATTCTTGCATCTAAATTGGGTAAAGTAAAGACGCTTTCACCCGAAGGATATAAGATTACAGAAACACGATTCCATATGCTTATGGATGATTTTATACCCAATTCACGTTCTTCTGAAGAGCTTGAAGCAAGGCGTGATATGATAACACTTATCCGCCGTTCTTACAAGCAAGGCTTGTTTACGGCAACGCACGGTACGTATTCCGTAAGGCTTTCAGACGGAAGCTTTCTTATAACGCCCTTTGGAAAAGACAGGGCATATCTTGAGGAAGAAGACCTTGTAAGAATAAAGGCAGATATGAAAGAGCAGGGCAAAACCCCCTCTCGTGCTGTAAAAGCACACGCCTTGATATACGAAAAAAATCCGGATATAAACGCCGTTCTTTTGGCACATCCCCCGCACGCAATGGCATTTGCCGTTACTGATGCGGTGTTCGACCCCAGAACGATTCCCGAAAGCTATATACTTTTGCGCGATATAGAAAAACGCCCGTACGAAGATATATACGTTTCACCCGAAAAGATCGCGGAAATGTTTGCACCGAACCGCCCTGCACTTATTTTTAATAACGACTGTGTTATTGTTACCGGTTCTACGTTGCTTCAAGCGTTTGACCGTATGGAGGTTCTTGAATCGACCGCGCATTCGATAATAAATTCAAAAAGCATCGGCAGTATCGTACACATTTCCGAAAGTGAAGTTGAAGATCTGAAGGAAGCTTTTAATCTTAAAGACTGATGTTTGAGCTTGTAATTTTTGATTTAGACGGTACGCTTCTTTATACCTTGGAGGATCTGCGTGACAGCGTTAATTACGCCCTATCCCACTTTGGATTTCCAAATATATCTTTAATGCGTGCTTCCGCAAATATCGGTAACGGCGTTAAAAGCCTTATAAGTCTTTCCTGCCCCGCGGGAACTGATGAAAATACAATAAATGAAGTTCTTTCCGTGTTTAAAAACCATTATAAAGGTAATATGGAAAATAAGACCCGCCCTTATGACGGTATAGTTGAAATGCTTGAAAAATTAAAGCAAAAAGGCGTAAAAACAGCGGTGCTTTCGAATAAGTTTGATGAAGCTACAAAACGCTTGTGCGCTAATTTGCTTGGTGACCTTATAATGTTTCCCGTTGGCGAAAGGGAAGGCTGCCCCAGAAAACCTTCACCCCTTGGGGTGGAATACATACTTGGGCATTTTGATTGCAGTAATGAAAAATGCGCCCTCGTTGGAGATTCGGATACTGACATCAAAACTGCTTTAAATGCAAACATTACACCGATAGGAGTAACGTGGGGATACAGAGGCAAAGAAGTACTTGCTAATGCTGGTGCTAAGATATTTGCCAACACCCCACGCGAGCTGTATAGCTTACTTGCTGATTAAATGGCACATTTTCCATATACCATCTTCCCCCCGGTATATGAGATGTGGGCAAGAAGGGATAACCTTGGTTAAGGGTTCCTTCTTGCTTTTTTGTTTTAAAAAGTGCTTTAATAGAAAAAATGCCGAGATAAGTAATGTAAAATTTGTGTTAAAAAAATTCTTTTTTTTGCTAACAACGTACATTTTTTATTGACAAACACATATCGGTGTGATATAATTTCTGCGTGCGATATTTTTTAAAGGGGGTGCTTCGTTGAAGCTGTTGCAAAAACTCATTGTCAGGTCTATCGCGGGTGAATACGTGGCAGTTCCCGTTAAGTCAGGGCAGGCAGGCTTTGAAGGTGTTTTGACTACGAATGAAGTCGGCGCATTTATCCTTTCCAATCTGGAAGAGGAAATATCTGTTTCCGATTTGACGAGGAAGGTCGTTGACGAGTTTGAGGTTGATCTACCTACAGCCCAACAAGATGTAAATACGTTTTTAGACATCTTGAAAGAAAATTGCCTTATCGACATTTGAGATGGAGGATCATTTTTATGTAAAATGACAGAAATGCTGCGCAAAAACAAAATTCAACGCAAACATCAATGCAAGTAAATTTTTTTTGGAGGAAAAAAGTGAAAAAGAGAATTCTATCATTCTTTCTGGCTTCGATAATGGTTATTTCCATGTTGCCTTTCACTGCTTTTGCAGATGAAGCTGTAATTCCGGAGCCGCAGTCAGAGTTAGACCCCGTTTTAAAAGGCGCTATTTATCTTCCCGTTACTATCCGCGATTTTTATAACGACGGTATGCTGTTCGAATATAACAGCTCTAGCTCGTTTAACTCTAACTTATGGAGTATTTGGAACGAAAACAGGAATAACCACGTTACTCTTGATAACGGTGCCCAATTTGAAGAACAGGGTATCAGGTCTGCAGTTGCTAACCGTTACTACGGCGACCTTAGTGTGCGTGCAAAAAATACAGCCATTACATACAATGGCGACGGTTCGGTTACACTTACCTCAACCGGTAATGACCCTTCGGTAAGGCTTTCGTTCTTGGGTACGCACGCATACGCATATCTTGCAGTTGTTTATAAAGATTCCAACTGCGAAGGCCAAGGCCAGGCGTTTACCATATTTGAAGGTGCGGATGCCGACGGCAACTACGTAAAGAATCAAGAAGGTAGTTCTATTGTATCCGGCGAATGGAAAATTGCTTATTATCCTATCTGCAAACATAAGGATGTCGTTAACAAACCCGTTAACGGCGTAAGGTTTGACTATGCCAACGGCGCAAATTCATCCATTACTATTGCAGGTATGTTTATGCTTAACCGTCCGGGTGGATATGCATTTGGCGAATCCGTGGCAAAATCAACTGACTTTTTTATAGAAGCATATGAATATGACGATACGTTCAAAAGGCTTTATATTCCCATAGATGCCTCCGGAACAGGTGCAGGTATATTTAACTGGTCATTCTCTCCGGCGGGTGAAGAAAATGCCAATCGTCTTGTTTTCCGTTACAGAACGACAGGCAGCGGTATAACTGCACGTTGGCACTCTGCAGCAGGACATGACGCTAAAGTTTCACTTATAGGCGACGGCATGTGGAGATGGGGAATTATAAAATCCGATACACCACATACCGCAAACAACTTTACGCTGAAGTTTATCGGCAGCGGAACGGTTGATCTTGCGGAAGTATATGTTTTGACTGACGCCCAGATGGGAAGCAGTTTTACAATTAACCAGCTTCACTCCGGTAACGTATATTTCGAAACAGACTCAACAAATACGATGACTACCGTAGCAACACCTTACTACGATAGTGCGCTTTCTTATTCAAACGTTCAAAAGCCTTTGGCTACAACCCCCGTAAGCAAAGACGGCTACTATGTAAATTATACCGCTTCCAAAGAAGGCGGCGAAGCACATATCATGCTTGATATTGCCGACTATGCTTCTCTTGATGTGGGCAGCGGCAAAAATCTGCGTTATGTACAGTTGCGTTACCGTGCAGAGGATTTTGCAGGAAAACAAGCAAAGCTTGTTGTTAGGTCCGTAACAGGTGGCAAAACCAATGAAAGCGTTAAGTCCTTCACGGTAGATGATGATGCAAAGTGGCATACCGCCGCGATCGATCTGGGTACGGTTTTCGATTCTTATGCAGCAAATAAAAACGAATCCGTATATTTGTCACAGATCATAATAATACTTCCCGTAGCAGGTGCATCAATATCCGTTGACTGCGTTCGTTTCTTCGACAATGTTCTTGCTGCTGAATATTATGACGATAACTATTCAGAGGATTATAAGGAAGCAAACACAAACTCCTTCTTCTCAATGCTTTTGATGACCCCCGACTTGTCTGGCAGCGGCGGCGGTAAAGGCGATTTCATCTTCAACTACGCCTTTGAAGGTGTAGCAAAAGATATTCAGTCCAAATTACCGGGATATGCACAAGGCTCCGGAGTGCTTTCTTGGGCCGGTACTAATTTTATTGATTATACAAATTATACAACAAGTTTAAAAGATTATGAGCAATGGGAGGCCGGCTATTGGCGCCAAGGCTTGATCGAGTCAGAAATTGGCCCTAACGGCAAGCCCGTTTACAAGCAATATGTTGTAGAAACTATTGCACGTGCGCTTTCACTTGCACTTACCGTTCCTTTCGAAAATGCAGACGGCTCGCGTAACTATGTTTCAATCGGCGGCACACCGTATGATATCGAAACATTGAAGCAGATGACAGGTATGAGTGATGGTGATATTGCCGCACATTTCGGTGATATAGTTAATAGCGACAATTTGTTTGATATAGCAGACGTGTTGCGCCACAACATTCATTTGAACGGTACAACGGCTAAAACACATTACTACGACCTGGGTGATTATAACACAACAAAAAATTCTCCCCCCGCGAAATTAGCAGATATAAACGACTGTATGGATGCTGCGTATTATCTGTTGAATAACATTTGGAGTGACGGATACGGCTTCGACACACACGAATATTCAAACATTGCACTTATAAAAAATACGGATGAATCCGTTGGCGACAGCGAAACTTACGTATTCGGCTCCTCCTTTGCACACACGGTATATGATAAAGACAGAGGTCTTATTTACAATACGCAATGGGATATCGAGCCCTGGATGGTTGCAGAAGGAAAAACACCTTATACCGAGATCCGCTTCTTAACTGAAGACTTGGGCGGCTTCGGTCCTACTGCATCCTCGTATTACCTTACTTTAGGTAATATTCTCTCTCCGTTGAACGCTTATTACCGCAGAAGCGATAAAACCACAACATCTTCCCTTTGGGATAAAGATTATAACGCAACTAACGATGCATCAAGTGCGCTTATCAACGGCACGATGTACGGTCCGCAGAACTACGGCTATACGGTAGAAGGTAAAGGTACGTTTACGTATAAAGAAGGCTTGTACTTTACGTTCAGCGGCGACGACGACGTTTACTTGTTTATCAACAAAAAGTTGGTTCTTGACATGGGCGGTGCACATGAACGTGCCGACCTTAAAATTGATATTGATAAATATAACGCAACCTTGCCCGAAGACGATAAAATGATAATCGGTAAAGAATACGAATTTGCATTCTTCCAGGCAGAACGTCACGGCTTTGGTGCAAACTTCGCTATATACACGAATATCCCGATTGAAAACCCGAATATCGGCGTAGAAAAAACCGCTTCACAAAACGGCGAAAAGCTTGAAGAAGGTGCTAAGATCAATCCTGAACAGTACGTTGTGTACGATCTCGCACTTGAAAATAAGGCGGATAATGATGAACGCCTCGTTAATATCGTATTCAACGATGAAGATATAGGCGTTTACTTTGCAAAAGACAAGATCACCTTCAACCAACATACAAATTTTGACGACATCGTAGTTGAAGTTAATTACTTTGCAGATGAAGAAAGTACTGTACTTTCGCAGAAGCTTTATACTGCAAGCGATATAGGCGAAGCAGAATTGAAGCAGATCCTTCAGGGCGACGTTTTGCTTGAAAACAGCTCTATGGCAACAACGTCCGACTACAGTAAAGTAAGAGGCTTGAGATATCGGGAATCTATTAAGATACACGGTCTTAAGTATAAATTAACAGAGGATAATATCGGCGCAGGCTCGTTCCAGAATATCGTCGTTGTCAACACAGATTCTATTGATATTATGGGATTTGCTGAAAGCCTTGTTAAAGACGATGATTTTGTTGTTATCGTATCAAACGATAAAATTTACGTTTGGGCTGATAACGCACGTACGTTTAACGTTTACGAGCTTTTCAAATACGCTAATGCATATGAAAAGATCGGTGAAAACTCCTACGATAAATTCGAAAATGGTACTGTTGATGGAGTAGCGTATGCCGCGTCTGTAACGGCTGTTGAATTTGACAATACTTTGTTAAGTGTTTCCTATACAGACGCAAATATCACATCGCAGACGATTACGGTAACAGTTCCCAAAACAGGTATTTATACGTTTGATTATACGATTACTACTTCAATAACGAAATCAGGCGCAACAGAACCTGAAAAAGCATCGTACAAATACAGCGTTATGGTTTGTGCTTACGACGTACAAGACACGGCGTTTGTACTTGACTACGGCTTGCCCGTTAAGCTTGCAACAACCGCTGATTCTACAGGCAAGGTAGGCCAGTACCTTAATATCAAGGGCGACGTTCTTTCGCTTTCCAATAACCCCGCGTCAACCGCATGCAGCGTTAACGGCGTATGCGATGCAAACGGAAAGATTTCTGCTGATGCACAAAACGGTGCATACGGCAAAATGGTTCTTTCACAGGATAACGTACTTACATATACGCCCAACAAATTTATTGAAGGCGAAGATGATATGTATGTAAAAGTAGGCGTTTCTGAAAAAACAAGCGACTACACGATTACAAAGGGTATCGAAATGTGGAAGAAGATATCCTTCTTGCCCGCATCTGTAATGTATTACGAAGAATCTATCGGTTCTATCAACGTTCCTACAGGTTCATATTACACTGCAAGCAACGGCGGTCTTAACCTTAACCAATCGGCAGACCAAAACCTCCACTACGGTTACGATTCTGCTTACAACGGCAACGTTTCCCTTAAGGGCGATAACGCTACACCTTCACAATTCTGGATATCCTGGTTTGAAAAACAGTATATCGTTCCCGGTACGGGCGGATTTGACGGTTTAGGTAACACGTATAATTTCAGTAATGATTCTTATCTTAAATTAGATGTTGCATATAAAAACGGCGGAAGTGATTATGCGAACGCTTTCGAAAAATCAGGTGATAAGAAAAATCTCGGTATCAACTTTACCTTCAAGGGTACAGGTTTTGAATTGATAAGCTTCACCAACTTGTATTCTGCTACGATCGTATTTGAAGTTTACAACACAAATAACGAATTGATAGACGGAAAGTACGTATTTACAAAATATACGAACGGTGAATTGCAGCAGATCCCGATACTTGACTGGAAGACGAATACATACGGTACATACAAAGTGTATGTATATGCTATTCCTGCAACTTCCGAGGCTTCTACTGCTAAAAACTTCTTCCTTGACGGTGTAAGAATATTCGATCCTATCGCAGGCGATGCTAATGCAGCGTTAAGACAGAATAACTACATTACAAACGAAAACGGCGCATCTTTTGAAGATATCCGCGACATTGTTTTGAATGATAAAGCAGTTATAACAACTGTAACGACAGACAATGCAGGTGCTGTTACAACAACGTTCGGCACAGGTTCTACCTTGGTTGAATACGTTGGCGGCGGTCCTAACGCTTTGTTCCCCACAACGATATCCAAGGCAAATTCTCACCTTTCTTATGAAAAGGTAGGTCCGAATAACGAAATCTATCTTGAAAAGGGCAGCGCTATCACATTCTTGCTTAAAGAAACAGGCAACGACGCTAACAGAACATTCCAGATCGAAGCTAAACAGCTTGGCGCGAAAGGCACGTTGTTCTCTTACGTTGTTAACTCCGCATCGGATACTTTGAATACTGCAAACGCTATTGTAAACAGCTATACGGCAATGTATTACAACGTTAACGTTTCAGATTGCCCGACAACAACTATCGGCGGTGAAACATATTATATCGTAACTGTGGGAACAACAGTAGATGAAAAGAACTTCAAGGATTATCCCGACGGTACTATCAGCATTACAACGCTGAAGCTCAAGGGCTATGAATTGTACAGCAACGTTCAAGATGCTCTTGTAGTTAATACGACAAGCTCAGATAAAACAAACTCTGCTTTGTCCGATATCGGTACAGCTATTGCAGAAAATACGTACGATCTTTCCGGTTATGCTGCGGCATACAACGTAGATCTGTTCGTTAAAACTGTAACGGCTTCTTCCTCTGCAACGGCAGGCGGAAAGATCAGATTCAATATAGTAGCTTCCAAAACGGCAGAAAATGTCCTCGTTAAGGATATGAACGGCGAATATATTGAAAATACGATCGTAAGCGTTAAGACATTTGGTGAATACAAGATGTTCACAATATCTATTGACGCTCCCGAAACAGCAGGCATATACGATTACGCAGTTGCAGTTCAGGATAGCACAAACAGGCTTTCCGAAGAAATGCGCGTTGCGGCAATCAAAGTAAACTAAAGGAGGTAATGAAAATGACGAATAAAAGAAAATACAACACTCCTTTTTTGAACGTGGAAAGGTTTCAACTGAATAAATCCGTTTCAACCTCTTGCCAAGATCCCCTTATTGATGATATGTATCACTTCGGTTATTTTGGTCAACACGATACAGACTGTGTTGAAAAGGTTTATGAAATGGAAGGCATGGAAACACCCTGCTACCACACCATAGACGCAATATACGGTTCATATTGATATGCCTATAAAACAGCAAATTTTGTCCAAAGCGGCGAAACTCAAAACCCCGGTCAGCGGGGTTTTTGAGTTAACGCCCAGATGTAACTTAAATTGCAAAATGTGCTATGTGCGAATGTCTGCCGAAGAGGTTGCAGCACACGGCGGCGAAATATCCATAGACGATTGGATACGCATATGCGACGAAGCGTATGATAACGGCCTTTTATATTTGCTTTTAACAGGCGGCGAAGTATTTCTTTTGAAAGATTTTGAACGGCTGTATAGGCATGCGTACGAAAAGGGAATAGTTCTTTCAATAAATTCTAACGGAAGCATGATAAACGACGAGCATATTAAAATGCTTGTTTCAATGCCGCCCGAAAGAATAAATATTACCATCTACGGCGATTCTGCAGAAAAATACGGCGAATTGTGCGGAAATCCTGCCGTATATGATAAAGTGCTTGAAAACGTTTTGAAATTAAAGGCAAATAATATCAGGGTTTCGTTGAATTGCTCGGTTACAAAGCTTAACGTAAATTCGCTTGATAATATCATTCGTTTTGCCGAAACAAACGGTTTGCCGCTTAATATCGCAACGTATATGTTTCCGCCTGTAAGAAGCGGATGCTCGCAATATGATTCCGTTAGGTTAACTGCTGAAGAATGCGGAATTTTACGCGCAAGGCTTGATTATAATAACAAAAGGCTGCGCGAGAAAAATATGCAAATAATCGAAAATGGCGAAAGCATAAAGCGAAGTCTTTCAGATTGTCCAAGCGGTACTACTTGTATGGCAGGCAGAAGCAGCTATTGGATAACGTGGAAAAAACAAATGTGCGCTTGCTGCATGTTTGAACAAGTCGTTGATTATGAAATTGGAAAATTCAGCGAAACGTGGAACAAACTTGTACAAGAAACGAACCTTGTAACCTACCCGAAAGAGTGTAAGGATTGCAAGAAAAACGGTTTGTGCAATACGTGTGCGGCGGTTAATTATGCGGAATCAGGCAGATTCGACGGTGTTGCCGAATACTTCTGCCGTATGACGGATGCATATATTGAGGAATTCAGAAAATTAGAGGGTAAATAAAAAATCGCGTATAATCTGTAAAAAAACAGATTGTACGCGTTTTTTTGCTTAAATTTTCTAAAGACGGCAAATAATAAAGAAAATTCTCAAAATAAAGGAAAAAATGCGTTATGTACAAAAACAAAGTCGAAATATGCGGTGTAAACACATCTAAACTGAAAACGATAACAGAAGACAAAAAAACCGAATTGCTTTTGAAAATTCAAAACGACGACCCCTTCGCAAGGGAAGAATTGATAAACGGAAATCTTAAGCTTGTTTTAAGCGTAGTTCAAAAATTCACAGGCAGGCGCGAAAACCTTGATGATATATTTCAAGTGGGGTGTATAGGCTTGATAAAAGCAATCGACAATTTTGATCTGTCAGTAGGCGTGAAATTTTCCACGTATGCCGTGCCGATGAACGTAACAAGGTGAATCAGTGAAGATCCTCCAACAGCATAGACAGAATTTTTATGTGATGCTCTTCATCTAAAATGATACGCTTGATAACGTCGTTTATTTTTTGATCGTTTGATATAGCTAAAAAATTGTTATACGCCGCAATAGCTCTTTTTTCGTTTGCTATATTGTCTTTTATCATGCGGTCTATTCTGTGCGAATACGTAACGTTTGCGCCGTTCCAATATACAAACCTGCCTCGGTCTTGTGCGGCTATCCTTGGGTCTGCACCCAAAGCAACTATCAGTTTTCCAAGCATTTCATAATGGCGCATTTCAGTTTTGCCGATGCAATCCAATACGTCTGATATGTACGCGTATTTTTCGCTTGAAATTATATGCTGATATTCGTATTGTAAAACGGCTGTTAATTCGCTGTCGCGCCCTGCATATAATACCGAAAGCCTTGCGGCAAGCTCGTTGTTGCGGTCGTTAACTTCTATCGGCGGATACGGCAGATTTAAAATACAATCAATATTTTGCACGGTTAATACCTCCTTTTCAACAGTATATTCATAAAAAATTCTATTGTGAAATAAATTGAAAATATTTTTCAAAACACTTGAAAATACGTTTCGTTTGTAGTATCATTATATGAAACAAATTCGGAGGAAATAAAATGCTTGAAAATATAAAAGAGATTATTGCAAATGAACTTGGCGTTGATATACAAGAAATAATGGACGATTCGGATATTGTTGACGACCTCGGCGCTGATTCTTTGGCGGTGGTAGATATCGTAATGGCACTCGAAGATATGTACGGTATTTTCGTTGCAGATGAAGAAATAATTGATATAAGAACACCTATGGCAATCGTTGAATATATAGAAAAGAATTCCTGATATATTTATGAATAAGTACACGAAACTTTTAAAAAACACTTCAATACTTGGGATAGGTGCCTTTTTATCAAAGGTGCTTGTCTTTTTACTTTTGCCACTGTACTCTTCCGTAATGTCAACTGCGGATTACGGTATTGCGGATATAGTTGCACAATCAGCCAATTTGTTGCAGCCGCTGATAACGTTGGGTATTTGTAACGCAGTTTTTCGTTTTGCTTACGACGATAAGGATAATCACGAGGCTGTTTTTACAATAGGCTTTTCTACCTTACTTGCAGGTATGGTGATATTTGCCGTTGTTTCGCCATTGTTGAGCTTGGTGTACGTTCTTAACGATTATATGCTTTTACTTGCATTGTACGTATTTATGTACGGCATGCATACTATTTGTGCGCAATTTTTGCGCGGTAGGGGCCAGGTTAAGATATACGCCGTAAAGGGTGTCGTCTGCACGGTGCTTACGCTGGTGTTCAATATTTTACTTTTGCTTGTTTTCCGTTTAGGCGTGGTGGGTTATTTGGTTGCCAATATTTTAGCAGACTTTTTTACCGTATTGTTTATGTTTAAAGCAGGCAATCTGCTTGATGCAATACAGATTAAAAAGTATTCTTTAAAATTGGCAATAAATATGCTGAAATATTCCATTCCGCTTATACCTACAACGGTTTTCTGGTGGATAACGAATATTTCAGACAGATACGTTATTCTTTATATGATTGATGAATCTGCAAGCGGTATATATGCAATGGGATATAAAATCCCAAACATAGTTATTATGTTAACAGGCGTATTTATAGAGGCGTGGCAAATGGCACTTGTGGAAGAGGATAACCGCGGAAATATGGGTAAATTCTTTACAAGGGTATTTGAAGGATATAAAGCTGTGCTTTTTATAATGTCCTCAGGGCTGATACTTTTTGTAAAGGTTATAACTAAGATACTTATAAAAAACGATTTCTATACCGCCTGGCAATACACACCGTTTTTGATAATTGCAACGGCTTGTACGGGGCTTGTTTCCTTCATTTCGGTTATTTTTCTGGTTAAGAAAAAAAGCGTTAATTCACTTATTTGCTCTGCAAGCGGGGCAGGTATAAATATTGTATGCAATATCGTTTTAATAAAGGCTTTCGGCGTAATGGGCGCGGCAATTGCCACTATGATAAGCTTCGTTGTGGTTTATGTTATTGCAACGTACAGATCTTTATTGTATGTAAGATATAAAGTGTATTTTACAAGAACCATGGTCAATATCGCCCTGCTTTTATTGCAAAGCATTTTTATGGTTTACGGCGGCAAGGTATCAATTGTATTTTCGGCAATCTTCTTCGTGCTGATTGTTGCATTTAACTTCCAAATGTTGGTTTATACCTTCAAAATGTTCATGGGAAAGAAAAATCAAAGATCACTTAAAAAGTAATCTGACATATTTGTTTAAAACTAAAAAACTAAACGGAGATACTTCGTATAGAAGATATCTCCGTTTTTTTTATTAAAATACACTATCAAAGCTACTACTGTATTAAGATGGGTAAATATGATATTCATACCCGTTTTGAACAGATATCGTTATGGCTTCTTTATTGCAATGCACCTATTTTTAAAAATTCATTTAAAATGTCGTGTTCATATTTCGTATCAAGGCCTGCTTTTTCTTTTCCTTTTATTATTACGTTAAACTTGTTTATTTTAGCTTGCAGAAATTCATTAAAAAGCGGGTCAAGGTGTGTTTTAACCCCTAAATGCAGCTGTGCTTCCGTATATCGGCTTTGCTTGTTTTCGTATCGGCAGGATATAATTTCGTACAGTTTGCCGCTATCACGGCAAAGAAGCTCTTTTGTAACGGTAAAACCGCAGGTGTAAAGATATTGGCGTAATTCGTAAACGGCAGTCATTGGTTGCAAAATTAAATGAACGTTGCTGTTTTTAACATATTCGCACCTTTGTAAAATGGATATTATAAGCTCGCCGCCCATGCCGGCAATTATTATTTCCTCCGGTTGAAATTCTTCTATTCCGTCTAATCCGTCGGCAAGGCGCGGTATTATGTTTTTTTCAAAACCGTATTTTTTAATATTTGCTTTTGCGCATTCCAACGGCCCTGTTCTAACGTCAGAGGCGTATATAAGATTGCTTATCCCGCGTTTTACCAGTTCACATGATACGTACGCATGATCGCACCCGATGTCTGCCACCGTGCGATTAGGCTGTACTAAAGAAATTATCGAATCAAATCTTTCGTTTGCCAATGCTTTTACCCCTGTTTTTTTAAGTGAAATATTTCTGAATCGAATTGTATATTAAAATCTCTTAAAAAGCAATAGTATTCATAATATATTTTAAAATTGGCCTTTAAATAAGAACAATTTAAGTATAAAATTAGTCCTGTATGCATTTTGAAAGGAGTGAAAAAAAAGTGAAGAAAATTATCGAAAAAATACTTCAAGCCGACGAAAATGCACGAAAGCTTTCAGAAAAAACACAGGCACAAAAAAACGATCTTCAGGCAGAAATTTCAGCAGAAAAAGCTAAAATGGAAGCAGAATATACCCAAAGTGCCGAATCGGAAATAAAAAAACAGCTTGCTTTTCAACAGAAAAAAGCAGATGAAGAATGGGAACAGGCAAGTAAAAAATATAAAAAGATAAACGATAACCTTCAATTTGTATATAACGCCAATCGTGAAAAGTGGGCAAACGATATAGTTGCAAGGGTGCTTGATACGTAATGAAAAAAATTAAGAAAAAAACGGTTGGCAAAATATTCGGGTGCGAAAATGCCGCTGCGGCAAAAGCCAGATGTATGTACGGCGAAAGGCTGCGGTACGACGATTACAGGCAGCTTGCATCATGCACCACCGTAGGTGAAGCGGCATCGTTTTTAAATTCCAAAAAGCGGTATTCAAACGTTTTAAAAACCGATCGCGCGGTTTCTTCCATGCACCGCGAGCAGATCGAATATATGCTTGAAAAGCGTAAATACGGCGATTACATAAAACTTGCCTCGTATCTTAAAGGCGGCGGCGAGTACATAAAATGGTATCTGTGTGCAGAGCGCGAAGTATCGCTTTTAATGCGTGCAGTTGCAGGCTTAAGCTACGATAGGGCAGATGAATCGTTTCACGTTTTGCTTTCCGACTTTGATAAGGAATCCAAAATACGCATTTCGGAATTATCAAATGCCGAAACGTATGCCGATATAGTAAAAGCGGCAGAGAATTCACCATACAATGATATTTTATCCAAATATATTCCTAATGACGGAAAAAGCGTTGACGTCGTTCATTTAGAAGCCGATATCTGGAATTTGATATTTGATATATTACACGAAAAATCATCTCATTTCACAAGCAAAGAAGAACATCGTCAGTTAGGCGAGTTTTTTAAATCGTATATAGATGCAAAAAATATTTCAACGATAATAAGATTAAAGAATTTTTCAGGTGCAAACGGCGAATATATTCGTTCTTTAATGCTACCGCACGGCGATATAGGCGAAAAAAAGCTGCAAGCCCTCATAAATGCACCGAGTGGCTCTGCACCGTTGATAAGTGCTACAAAATATAAGCGGATGTTTTCTTTAGATGCGGATACGGATGTTCGTATCTGTGCTGAAAAGTGCAGAAAATATATCCGCAATTCAACCTACCCCGCGGTAGTGGTATTGTGCTATATGTATCTGTTGGGGGTAGAATTGGGAAATATAATAAAAATAGTTGAAGGAATCAGATATTCCATGCCGCAAGAAACACTTCTTGCGATGATCATAACGGAGGGATAAAATGTCTGTTTGCAAAATGTGCAGTGTAAGTATTGCAGGCCATATATCCTCTTTGTCGGAAACGCTTGAAAAGCTTACGTCTGTTGGGGTGTTTCAACCTGATGAATTGCGTAAGTTTTATTCGGATACTACCGATTATTTGCCATTATCAGAGGAAAATCCCTATACTGAAATGGAAGGTTCGCTGTGCGGAATATTAAACGGTACATATGCGGAAGAAACCCCAAGCGTTTATTTTTCTGATGAAGAGATAATAGCCTACATATCTTCAGTTACTGAAAAAAGGGCGCGAACCGATGAAAGAATAACGAAGCTGAAAGCCGACCTCGAAGAAAACGAAGGGTATAAAAGTATTTTGTACCGCTTTACCGACATAGATGTTGACCTTGCAAAAATATTCGCCTGCGAATATACGGTTGCGCGATTTGGTTCGTTTACGCTTTCGGCATACGAAAAATTCAAAACGAACTATTCGAAAAAAGAAATCATATTTTGCCCTGCAAAAATAGATAACGATATTTGCTACGGCGTGTATTTTGCACCAAAAGCATTGGAAGAGGATGCAAAACGTATATTTTCAAGCTTATATTTTCAGGAATTACCGATAAAGGTGCAAAACGGAACACCGAAAGAAATATACGAAAAGCTTGAAAAGTATATATCTGAGCTTAATCAAGAGCTTGATGCTTTGCAAAAAGAACGCGGTCAGCTTCTTTTGCAAGAAGAAGAAAAGTGCCGCCAAATGCTTTATTGTGTTCTTGAAAAGAAAAAAGCGTTTGATATGCGAAAATACGCCGCATATCATAACGACAGATTTGTAATTTGCGGCTGGTGCCCCGAAGAGGACGGCGAGCATCTTAAAAAAACAATACAAAGTGTATCCGATACGGAATGCACGGTGGAAGTGCTTAACCGCAAGACAGAATTATCACCGCCTATAAAGTTAAAAAATAACTTTTTTACAAGGCCGTATGAATATTACGTGGGTATGTACGGGTTGCCGTGTTATCAAGAGCTTGATCCCACGTCGTTTGTTGCAATAACATATACATTGTTGTTCGGCATAATGTTCGGCGACGTAGGGCAGGGCATCGTGCTTGCCATTATAGGATATTTAATGTGGAAGCTGAAAAAAATGCCGCTTGGGCAAATACTTGTTCCGTGCGGTATATCTTCAGCGGTGTTTGGGCTTGTTTACGGGTCGGTGTTCGGATTTGAAGAATTACTTAACCCAATGTATAAAGCATTGGGATTTGCAGAAAAACCCGTTGAAGTAATGTCGCCTGCAACTACACAGCTGATAATATACGGCGCTGTCGGTGCGGGCGGTGTGTTTGTGCTTTTGGCGATGCTGTTGAATATCGTTTCCAACGCAAAGCAAGGTAAAATACTTCACGGCATATTATCCTCAAACGGATTGTGCGGTATGATGTTTTATCTGGCTATCGTATCCTTGCTTCTGATAAAATCAGCAAGCGTATTTGCTATACCCGTTATAGTTATCACGCTTATACTGATGTTTTTTGCAGAGCCTCTTATAAGATTGGCAGAGCATAAAAAGCCGCTTGAAGAAGGCCAGGCATTGACAGATTATTTTATGCAAACGTTTTTCGAAATGTTTGAAACGGTTTTGGGTTACGTAACGAATACTATGTCGTTTTTGCGTGTCGGTGCGTTTATTCTTGTCCACGCAGGAATGATGAAGGTTGTGTTTACACTTGCAGAAATGTCTTCGGGTGTTCCGTACGTTATAATATTGGTGTTCGGAAATGCACTTGTTATGTGTCTGGAAGCGTTGCTTGTAGGTATTCAGGTGTTAAGGCTTGAGTTTTACGAAATGTTCTCGCGCTTTTTCAAAGGCGAGGGTGAACCATATATGCCGATAACGGCAAACGAAAAATAAAAGAAGCCGCCATGCGGCAGAAAAGAGAAGATTATGTTATTATTTCAAATTATTTCTTTAACAGTACCCTTTGTTCTTGTCCTTGCATCCGTTCTTTATTCCATAAACCGTGTAAGAAACGGCCTTCCCGCAAAATCTGCTTTGGGCAGGCAGTTGGCGTGCTTTGCTTGCATTCTTGCAATATCCTCTGTTTTTACGTTCGCGGTTGCCGCTTCGGAAGCTGAAACAACCGAAGATGTTAAAACAGAAGAATCTGCAAACACAAATATTTCCGATGGGCTTGGCTATATCGCAGCAGCTTTGGTAACGGGTATATCAGGCCTTGGCGGCGGTATGGCAGTTGCCGCTGCCGCACCTGCTGCTATCGGTGCTACCTCGGAAGATCCCAAAGCGTTTGGTAAAGCACTTATTTTCGTTGCATTGGGTGAAGGTATCGCACTTTACGGCTTGCTTGTATCTATCTTGATACTTAACAAAATATAACATGAAGTTTTTCGTTATAAGCGATAACGTAGATACGGTAACGGGTATGCGCCTGGCAGGGATAGAGGGCGTCGTAGTTCACGAGGCAGAGCAGGTAAAGCGGCAAATAGAAAAAGCGGCAAATGACGAAAGCATCGGTATTCTGCTTATTACGGAATTGCTTGTTCCGCTATGCCCGGATTTGATATATGATATTAAATTGAACCGCCGCCGTCCGTTAATAGTCGAGATCCCCGACAGACACAGCGCAGGCCGTTCAAAAGATTCGATAAAAAAATACGTCCGTGATGCTATAGGAGTAAAGGTTTAATGCCTAATTTAGATAAAAAAGTTAACGAATTGGTTGAAGATATCCACCGCCAATCACAAAAAGAAAACAGCGATATGATAGCAGAGATGGCATCGTATAAAGCGGCTGCTCTTAAAGAAGCGGCGCGCGCATACGAATCCTCTGCACGTAAGTACGCAAAAGCGGTGATAAATGCAGAAAGTGCAAAGATATTGGCAGAACTTTCCCAAAAGCATATGCAGGCAAGAATGGAGCTTGTGCAAAAACGTTCCGAAATGACAGACGAAGTAATCAAGCACGCAGGCGAAAAACTTGCAGAATTTGCAAAAACGCCCGAATATGCCGATTTCCTTCGCAAATCAGTAAAAAAAATATCCGATGTGCTGCGTTGTAACCGTGTTGTACTGTACGTAAAGCCCGAGGATATGATATATGAATCCCTTATTAAAGAATCATTTGCCAATCCGTGTACGGTGCAAGCGGATGATAATATCAAGATAGGCGGGGTAAGAGGATACGATAATATCTTATTTAAGATCGCCGATGAAACTCTTGATGAAAAGCTCGTTGCCGAAAGGGAGTACTTTGTAAATAATAATTCGGGCTTAACGATATCTGTAAGGTAAAGGAAAATTATCATGAATGATATAACGTACTCCGTTTACGGTATAAACGGTCCCGTTGTTACCGTAAAAGGAAACGCCCCGTTTGCCATGCAAGAGATGGTGTATGTGGGCAATAAAAGACTTGTCGGTGAAGTTATTTCCGTCAATTCAAACAGCACTACGATTCAAGTTTACGAAGATACCGTAGGCTTGAAAAACGGAGAGCCTGTCGTAGGCACGGGTGCATCTATGTATGTCGAGCTTGGCCCGGGGCTTATGTCAAATATTTTTGACGGTATAGGCAGGCCGTTAAGTGCTATGTACAAGGCTCAAGGCGCGTTTATCAATATAGGAAATTCAGGCGAACAAGCAGATGCCAACGTTTGGGCTGTAAACGTATGTGTTAAAGATGGTGATGAGGTTTGCGAGGGCGACGTTTTTGCAACGTTAGACGAAACGCCCGTTATAAAGCATAAATGTATGGTGCCTCACGGCGTGAAAGGCGTTATTACGCAAGCTGTGCCTTCGGGTGATTATACAAAAAACGACGTAATTGCCAAGGTGCTTTGCAACGGTAAGGAAATCCCGTTAAAACTGTGTATGCGTTGGCCGATAAGAACACCGCGCCCGGTGCTTAAAAAGTATCCGCCCTCTTTACCGCTTATAACCGGTCAGCGCGTTATAGATTCGCTGTTTCCGGTTGCAAAGGGCGGCACCGCGGCGATCCCCGGGGGATTTGGTTCGGGTAAAACTATGACGCAGCACCAGCTTGCAAAATGGTGCGATGCGGATATAATCGTATATGTAGGCTGCGGCGAACGCGGAAACGAAATGTGTCAAGTGCTGGAAGAATTTTCGCATCTTATCGACCCGAAAACAAACCGCCCCATGACAGACAGAACCGTTCTTATTGCAAATACATCAAATATGCCTGTTGCGGCAAGGGAAGCATCTATATACACGGGTGTTACGATAGCAGAATATTACCGTGATATGGGGTATCACGTTGCTATGATGGCAGATTCTACCTCGCGTTGGGCTGAAGCCCTTCGTGAAATAAGCGGCAGATTGGAAGAAATGCCGGCAGAAGAGGGCTTCCCTGCATATTTGCCGTCACGCCTTTCCGATTTTTACGAGCGTGCCGCATACGTTAAAACTCTGGGCGGGGATGAAGGCTCTGTTACTCTTATCGGCGCAGTTTCGCCGCAAGGTGCAGATTTTTCAGAGCCTGTAACCCAAAACACAAAGCGCTTTACAAGGTGCTTCTGGGCGCTTGATAAAAATCTTGCGTATCAAAGACACTATCCCGCCATCAACTGGGTGCAAAGTTATACTGAATATTATTCAGATCTTGATAAATGGTATTACGAGCAAGTAGGGCAGGATTTTATTTCGTACAGAAAAAGGATAACTGCGCTTCTTAATGAAGAAAGCAGTCTTATCGAAATAGTGCGTCTTATCGGTTCAGACGTTTTGCCTGACGAACAAAAATTGATAATTGAAATATCACGCGTTATACGCGTTGGCTTCCTGCAGCAAAACGCTTTCCATGCAGAGGATACGTACGTTCCGTTGGAAAAACAGAAAAAAATGATGCAGATCATTTTGTATTTATATGATAAAGCGCTTGCGCTGGTGAATCAATCCGTGCCGATATCTGATATGATCGCAACAGGTATGTTTGATAAATTGGCATCAATGAAATACGAAATACCTAACGATAATCTTGAAAAGATAAATGATTACAGAAAAGAAATAGACGAGAAGTTTTCCGCTTTCAGCAGGGAAATGTAACGGGGTAATATATGTTAGTTGAATATTTGGGCGCAAAAGAGATCAACGGTTCTCTTATCGTGCTTGATAATATTGAAGGCGCATCTTACGAAGAAATGTGCGAAATCGTTCTGGCAGACGGTACAATGCGCCAAGGCAGGGTAATACAAACGGATGGAAAACGCGTTTTAATAGAAGTATTTGAGGGAACGCGTTCTTTGTCGTTGTATAACATTAAAACACGCTTAAAGGGCCACCCCATGCAAATGCCGCTTTCAGAAGAGATCCTCGGCAGAACCTTCAGCGGTGCAGGCACACCGATAGACGGTCTTGGTGAAATATTTGCAGATAAAGTGTGCGATATAAACGGCTTGCCGATAAACCCTATCGCAAGAGAATATCCGAGGGATTATATCGCTACGGGTATATCTTCAATAGACGTAATGTCAACCCTTATAAGAGGGCAAAAGTTGCCCATTTTCACAGGTTCAGGTATGAAACATAACGAGCTTGCCGCACAAATAGTAAAGCAAGCACACCTGCAAGGTGTTGAAGATGATTCGTTTGCAATCGTATTCGCATCTATGGGGGTAAGCGCAGACGTTGCGGAATATTTTAAACGTTCCTTTGCACAGGCGGGCGTATCATCAAGGGTGGTAATGTTTTTAAACCTTTCATCAGATCCTGTTATTGAAAGAATCCTTACCCCGCGATGCGCACTTACCGCGGCAGAATACCTTGCGTACGAATTGGGTATGCACATACTTGTTATTATGACGGATATGACTTCCTATGCGGAAGCCGTACGAGAATTCAGTTCTTCAAAGGGGGAAATACCCGGCAGAAAGGGTTACCCCGGATATCTTTATTCAGATCTTGCATCTTTGTACGAAAGGGCGGGTATTATTAAGGACAAAAAAGGTTCTGTAACGCAGCTGCCCATTCTTACCATGCCAAACGATGATATAACGCACCCCGTTGCCGACCTTACGGGATATATAACAGAAGGGCAAATAGTGCTTGACAGGGGCTTGTCGTCAAAGGGCGTATATCCGCCCGTGGCGGTGCTGCCGTCGCTTTCAAGACTGATGAAGGACTGTATAGGCGAAGGCTTCACAAGGGAAGACCATTCCGAACTTGCAAACCAGCTTTTTTCAATGTATGCAAAGGTGGTTGATGCAAGGGCGCTTTCCTCCGTTATAGGCGAAGAAGAGCTTTCTGAAAAGGACAAAAAATATATAAACTACGGCAAACGCTTTGAAGAAGAATTTTTAACACAAAGCGAAAACGAAAATCGCTCGATGGAGGATTCGCTGAATCTCGGGTGGGAGCTTCTTTCCGAATTTGAAGAAAGCGAGCTTGATAGGATCAAAAAGGAAACGCTGAAAAAATACTTCAAAAAGAACTAACAGAAAGCGAGGGGAAAAGATAAATGGCAGTAACACCCACAAAAGGCAATTTGCTTAATTTAAAAAAATCGCTTTCCCTCGCGGAAAACGGTTACGATCTTTTAGACAGAAAAAGAAATATCCTTGTAAGAGAGATGATGCGCCTTATCGGCAACGCCGAAGAAATACAGCGCGATATAGACGAAAGCTATGCAAAGGCATACCGCGCTTTGCAGGCGGCAAACGTTTCGCTTGGAATTACTGCGGTGCAGTCAGCCGCTTCGGGCGAAGAAGAAAACTCTATTTCGATTTCATACAGAAGCGTAATGGGGGTAGAGATACCATCTGTCGGTATCGTTAAAAACGAAAAAATTCTTCCCGATTTTGCTTTGCACGCCACAAATTCTTTTCTCGATGAAGCATACCTAAATTTCAATAAGGTTAAAGAGCTTACCGCACAGCTTGCTGCAATCGAAAACAGCGTTTACCGCTTGGCAAATGCGGTTAAAAAAACAAGAAAAAGGGCAAACTCTTTAAAAAATATAGTTATTCCCGATTTTAAAGCGCAGATCAAGGTTATATCCGAAGTGCTTGAAGAAAAAGAAAGGGAAGAATTCTCAAGACTAAAGGTTATTAAGAAAGAAAATAACCGCCTTTTTTAAAAAAACTATTGCAAAAAAAACACTTGTATTATATAATAAATTAGATTGATATTTTTTTAACATACAATATCGGTATATGTACCTTAAATTTGACATTCAGCGAAAGGATTGAAGAAATGAAGAAGATTACAAAAGCGGTAATTCCCGCAGCAGGTCTTGGTACAAGAATGCTTCCCATCGCAAGAACTGTTCCGAAGGAAATGCTTCCCATCGTTGACCGCCCCTCGATGGAATACCTTATAAGAGAGGCAGTTAATTCGGGAATTACGGATATTTTAATCATAAACGGCAGAAATAAAGGAATAATGGAAGATTATTTTGATTATTCGGTTGAATATGATAATAACCTTCGCGCAAAAAACAAACAAAAAGCACTTGACGATATAGAAGAGGTTTGCAATATGGCAAACATATACTTCATTCGCCAAAAGGTAACAAGGGGCCTGGGCCACGCGATATCCTGTGCAAGATCCTTCGTGAAAGACGAACCGTTTGCCGTTCTTTACGGCGATGATATCATGTCTGCACAAACACCTGTAACAAAACAGCTTATCACGGCGTATGAAAAATACGGCAAAGCTACCGCAGGCGTTTGTATGGTGTCTGACGAGGATGTAAAAAGATATTGCTCGTTAAAAACAGAGTATATTGAAGATAACATTTATTCTGTATCCGATATGGTAGAAAAGCCCCAAACCGAGGAAGAAAAGTTTTCAAACTTCGCTATTCTCGGCAGGGTAGTTCTTACACCTGATATATTTGATATTCTCGATAATACGAAGCCCGGTGCAGGCGGTGAGATCCAGCTTACCGATGCTATGAAAACACTTGCGCAAAACGTTGGAATGACTGCCGTTGAATACGAAGGCAAGCGTTACGATATGGGCGACAAATTAGGATTTTTGCAGGCTAATATAGAATTTGCTGTTAAACACCCCGAACTTGGCGATAAATTTAAAGAATACCTTAAAAACTTTATTGAAACCATATAAAGCGGAGGGTTGAATTATGCAGGAAAATGCAAAAAACGCACGCGTAAATAAAGCAAATTATTATCTTGATATCGCACAAACAGTGCTTGAAAGAAGCACGTGTATCCGCCGTAAATTCGGTGCTATTATCGTAAAAAACGATATTATAGTTTCAACAGGCTATAACGGCGCGCCAAGGGGCAGGGTAAACTGCTCTGACCTGGGCGGATGTATGCGCGACAAGCTTTCTATACCGCGCGGCGAAAGATACGAATTGTGCCGCGCCGTTCATGCAGAGGCAAATGCCATAATTGCCGCCGCACGTTCCGATATGCTTGATAGTGTGCTATATCTTTCCTGTGTTGATGGAAAAACAGGCGAAATTCTTTCAGATACCTGCTGTTGCCAAATGTGCAAGCGCTTGGTTATCAATGCGGGTATTGAAAAAGTTGTTGTAAGAAATACAAAAACCGAATATACGGTATATAATGTAAGAGATTGGATATTCAACGATGACAGTCTTACAGGAACGTTCGGTTATTAAGAAAGGTTTATAATGCACAGTATATCAGTTGATATATGTAAATTACAAATTGTTCCTCTAACAAGCGAACATATAAAAGAAATATCTGATATAGAAGCGGTGTGCTTTTCCGACCCATGGAGTGAGGATATGTTTATACAGCTTCTTTCAAATCCGCTTGCGGTTTACGTTACGGCGCTTTTGGATGATAAGGTTGTTGGCTATGCAGGCTTGTATCACATTCTGTCAGAAGGACAGCTTATGAATATTGCCGTTTCCCCGGAATACAGAAGAAACGGTATAGCAGATAAACTGTTTTCTGTTTTGCTTGAATACGCAGAAAAAAATGATATCGAGGTAATTACCCTTGAGGTAAGAAAGGGTAATATACCCGCTTTGGAGTTCTATCATAAATTAGGTTTTGAAAAGGTTGGAGAAAGAAAAGGATATTATTCACATCCTGTAGAAGACGGGGTGCTTATGAATCTGTCTGTTTGATAATATGTATATATTAGGTATTGAAAGCTCATGTGATGAAACCTCTTCAGCGGTTTTGGAATATAACGGTGAAAAAAGCAGGGTGTTGTCCAACGTGATAGCATCATCTGTTAACGAACACGCTTTATATGGCGGTGTCGTGCCCGAAATTGCCAGCCGTGCACATATCGAGGCTATCAGCGGTGTTACATATAAAGCACTTGCAGATGCAAATATCACCATTGAACAGCTGGATTGTATCGCGGTAACCTCAAGGCCGGGGCTTATCGGGTCGCTTTTGGTAGGCGTAAATTTTGCAAAATCACTTGCTTATGCAAACGAAATACCGTTGGTAAGCGTACACCATATAAAAGGGCATATTGCGGCAAATTTTTTGCTTGAAGATCCCCCGAAGCCGCCGTTTTTTGCGTTCGTTATGTCCGGCGGGCATACTTCCTTGATAGAAGTACGTTCAGAATATGATATGAAAACCGTTGGCTGTACGCGTGATGATGCAATAGGCGAAGCGTTCGATAAAGCAGGCAGGGTGCTGGGGTTAAGTTACCCCTGCGGTGCAGAGATGGACAGGCTTGCATACGAAGGTAACTGCGATGCTGTAAAATTTCCGTCTGCGGCTATTAAAGATGATTCGCTTGATTTTTCTTTTTCAGGCTTGAAGACTGCCGTTGTAAACTACGTTAATACTAAAAAAATGAAGGGGGAAGAAATTTGCCCTGCGGATGTTGCCGCATCATTTACCAAAACGGTTTGCGAATCTGTAATTAAGAAAATTTCCAAAGCCTACGATATGTATAAATTCGATAAATTCGTGATTTCAGGCGGCGTTGCGGCAAATTCCCACTTAAGAAAAGCAATATCTGAATTTTGCGATAAAAACGGTATAAGGTTCTTCGTTCCGCCGATCTCGCTCTGCGGGGATAACGGCGCAATGATAGCCGCGTACGGCGTTTATGAATATCTCAACGGCAACTTTGAAAACTCTAAATTGAACGGAAAAGCCTCAAGCCCCGTGGATTGATAAGGACTTTTGAAAATATGAACGTTAGTTCATAATTTTCGTCAATTTAACGGCGTTTTTCTGTTAAAAATTGAATTGATATGATAAAATTGCTTTTTTGAATAAATTTATTTTCATATCAAAAATGTGGAAAACGATGTGGATAACTTCCGGCAAATCCCCGCGAATAACGGAAACAAGCACGTTTTTTTCAAAAAAAATGTGGATTACCTTGTGGATTGTGTGGATTACCCACTTTTAACATTAGATTTTTCTTGCTTTTAAAGTATATGTCAAAATATACAAACACGCTTTTTTCGGTTAGATATGATCCTTTGAAAGCAGTATTTTAAAATATTAACCAAAAAGAGATATTAAATTAACAAATTATAAATTATGCGATTGGCGGGTGCAAATAATGAAAGAAAATACGAATAAATACGATGCGTACGTAAACGATGCGGCAGAAAAGTTCAAGGCACTTATGTACGAACAGCTTCAGCGCGTTGAAAAGATCAACGCATCGAAGGATTTTGTTGATTATTCCAAGCTTGATAAGATAGTTATCGGCGTTACAGGCGGCGATGGTATCGGCCCTACAATAACGAATGCCGCAGCAGACGTTATGCAGATCCTTCTTGCAGATGAAATTAAAAGCGGTAAGGTAGAGATTCGCAATATAGAAGGTCTTACCATAGAAAACCGCGTTAAGCATATGCAGGCTATTCCGGACGACGTAATGGAAGAAATATATAAGTGCGACGTTATTTTAAAAGGCCCCACAACAACACCCCATCCCGGCGACGGTCTTCCCAATATCGAAAGTGCAAACGTTGCAATGCGTAAAAACCTTGATCTTTTTGCTAACGTACGCCCTGTGAAAGTGCCCGATAAGGGTATAGATTGGACGTTCTTCCGCGAAAATACGGAAGGCGCATACGCCGTTGGAAGCAAGGGCGTTCACGTTACTGACGATCTCGGTGTTGATTTCTGTGTTGCTACATCTGAAGGCTGCGAAAGAATTGCACGCCTTGCGTACGATTATGCAAGAAAGAATAACAAAGACCGTGTTTCAATAGTAACAAAAGCAAATATAATCAAAACTACAGATGGTAAATTTTTGAATATAGCAAAAAAAGTAGGCGAAGAATATCCTGAAATCACTACCGACGAATGGTTTATAGATATAATGACGGCAAAGCTTGTTGATGAAAAGCGCAGGGGCGATTTTAAGGTTTTCATTCTTCCCAACCTTTACGGCGATATAATCACGGATGAAGCGGCTGAATTCCAAGGCGGTGTAGGTACTGCGGGCAGTGCTAATATCGGTAAAAAATACGCTATGTTCGAAGCTATCCACGGTTCTGCGCCCCGTATGGTAAACGAGGGCAGGGCTATATATGCAGACCCTTGCTCTATGCTGCGCGCAACCGTTTTGTTGCTTTCGCATATAGGATATCAAAAGCAGGCAGACAAGCTTTCTTCCGCACTTGACGTGTGCATGTTTGAAGAAAAAAGATTGAAGATAACAGGCAGAAATACAGGCGCTACTTGCGAAGAATTTACTGCGTACGTTAAAGAAAAGCTTTAATCGTTTAATACGCTTAATTTAACATCAAAGCGGCACGGTATTTCTGCGCCGCTTTCGGTTTTACTAATCAATAAAGCAGGAGATGTCGCAAAAGCAGGCCGACATATTAAGTGCGATGTACAATCCTAAAAGAAAAAAAACAACAAATGAAGCTATAAATTCAGTTCCCGCAGCGGTGGTGCGCAGAATGCCGCGATATTTCCGATATTTAAGGGATCTGCTTAATAATGATATTCTGCGCATATCATCAGGCGATCTTGCAAAGCTAATGGGCACAACGCCTTCGCAAATACGGCAGGATTTTAACTGCTTTGGGGATTTTGGCCAGCAAGGTTACGGATATAACGTAAAATTTTTATATACACAGATAAGCAGGATATTGTGCGTTAATAAAAAATTTCCCGCTGTAATTATCGGCAGCGGCGAAATAGCGCAAGCACTTCTTAATTCAAGTGAGTTTGATATACGCGGCATCAGAATAAAAGGCGTATTTGACACGGATATAGAAAAAGTAGGTTCACAATGCGCCGGTTTTGAGGTTTTACATATAGATCATCTGAACGAATTTTGCAAAAATACCCCCGTTTTTCTTGCCGTTATAGCTTCTGTAAACGCTGATGAAAGTGTGTGTGAAACGGTAAGGCAAAGCGGCATAAAGGGAATATGGAATTTTTCTTGTAAAGAATTTGCCCCCAAAGGGATTAAATGCAAAAACGTAATGTTTGGTGATTCTCTTATGCTTTTAATGTACGAAATCGGCGAAGCTGATAATAACGAAGAGGGGTAAATCGTGAATATAAATTATTCTTACCGCGTTCTGTCGCTTCCGTTTGATTGCGTTATGCAAAAATTGCAAACGGTAACGGCAGAACAGCTAAAGGTTTTAATATATGCCTGTGCAAATGATCACTTTATTGAAGCACCCGAAAAAAACAGGGCGCGTGCAGTAAAGGATCTGCATATGCAGTGGTCGGATATTGAGGATTCCATAAATTTCTGGAAGGCTGAAGGCGTTTTTGTTCAAGCTGAAAGGACAGTTGAGCCTGTAATAAAAAAAGCAAAATCGTCAGAGCTTTTGAAAAAAGAAGCCCCCGAATATACAAGTGAAGAAGCCGCAAGCATTATCGAAAAAAGCGATGAATTAAAGGTTCTTATAGATCGTTGCGGTGCAATGCTTGGTAAAATGCTGAACAGAAGCGAGATTTCCCATATCGTTTCAATGTATGAATATTTGCAGCTTTCACCCGATTATATAGCGCTGTTGTTTGAACATTGTATAGAATGCGATAAAAAATCGGTTTTGTACATATCAAGAATGGCTTTCAGTATGTTTGATAGTGATATAACCACGCAAGAGGCATTGCAAAGCTATATCGAGGAAGAAAAGCAAAAGACAGACCTTATATATAATATCAAAGAGCTTTTCGGCATCGGCGCCCGTGCGCTTACCACAAAAGAAAAAACTTGTATCAATCGCTGGGTAGATGAATACCGTATGCCGTTTGATATGATACAAGAAGCATATGAAATAACCGTAAATAAAACAAACGAAGCTTCCGTTGTTTACGCCAATGCAGTATTGAAGCGCTGGCATTCAGAAGGCTACACCACGCTTGAACAAACAAGGGCAGAGGCTGAAAGCTATAAGGCAAGCAAAAAAGCAAAAGAAGAAAAGAAGAAAATGGGCAACTTTGATGAGGACGAGTTTATGGCACTTGCCCTGCAAAGAAGCTATAATAACAAGCAATAATACTATCCGAAGAGGTATTGTATGAGTTATAGGGATGACGTTTATATATCCGTAAAGCGCAATTTTGAAGAAAACGCACAAAAAGCAAGGCGCGATGCAGACGGCAGAAGGCGTATGCTGTCTTTAAAATACGAGGATATTGGCAAAGTAGAGGGGGAGCTTTCCCAAACGGCGCTTTCCGTATTCAGGGCGGCAACAATGGGAAAAGAAAGCCTTGAAGAAAGGCTTGCGGTTATCAAAAACCGTAATAGAGAGCTGTTGGGTCAAAGAAAAGAGTTGCTCGTTCAATATGGATATCCCGAGAATTATTTCGAGCCGATGTATAAATGTAACGTTTGCCTTGATAGCGGCTCGGTTAATGGGCAGATATGCGATTGTATGCGCAAAGAGCTTAATAGAAAAATGCTTGAAATATCAGGTCTAGGCACTTTGCCGCAAAAAATGAATTTTAAAAATTTCCGCCTTGATTATTATAACGGTAACCGAGAGGAATATGAAAATATAACCGTAATTTTTAATGCGGCAAAGAAGTTCGTAAAGAATTTTTCAGATAAAGAAAATCCAAGCCTGCTGTTTATGGGTAACACAGGTACGGGTAAAACACATCTTTCCGTTGCTATTGCCGCAGGCGTGATAAAAAAAGGTTATTACGTTGTATATAATACAGCACAAAATCTTTTTTCCGATTTTGAATACGATAGGTTCAGAAGGGCAAATAACGAAGAAGAAAGATCTGCTAAATATTTTGATTGCGAGCTTCTTGTTATAGACGATCTCGGTACGGAAAACGTAAACCAGTTTACGACAGCTTGCCTTTATAACCTTGTAAATACGCGTAAGTGTGAAGGAAAGGCAACGATAATCAATACCAATCTTTCACAAAAGGATTTACGCAATAAATACGACGATAGAATATTTTCCCGCTTGGCAGGCGAATTTTTACCATATGCATTCATAGGTAAAGATATAAGAATGAAAAAACTTACAGAATAATAAAACAGTCTTTTGCAACGTAACATTGCAAAAGACTGTTTTATTATTGTATTTACTGTACGATACGCATTAAGCTTTCGTCGTTCATAAACGTTTCCATGTTGTAAAGTATAAGTATTTTGGAAACGTTATCTTGCTGTGCATATTGTAAAACGGTTTTCAAGTCTTTTCCATCGGGCAGGTAGTAACGCATATCAAGTATCACAAGATCGTAATGGAATGCCAAAAACGGGGCAACGCTATGTGCGAAGCTGTCTTTGATCAAAACGAGTGTTTCACGGTTTTCCGTTGTGTTTTTCTTGATGAAGGTTATTGGGTTATTTCCGCCGTAAATAGGGTTTTCGTGACCCAAAAACGCACTATATTGGTCTTTAGTGGAAAAATATGATGTGTTGTAAAACCCATTTAAAGTGGTAATTTCTTTACCTACGGGAATCGTTGTTGTAAACTCATCATCTCCGTCATATCTGAAAAGGGTAATCGTATCTGCGCCATTTGGTGCAACCCCTGCGGATGCATAAACAGTGCCTAAAAAGTTTTCGCTTGCGATCTCTTGTGTAAAGTGATCAAGCGTTAACGGCAATTCGCCGAAGGACTTCATTATTTCAACGTATGCGTAATAAGCACCCAAAGATGTCCAATGATGGTCCGTTTTATAATAAACGTATTCGCCGTTTTCTACATGATAGCGCATTTGCTCAAGCAGGTCTATTGAGTTGATACCCGTTTTTTCTACGGCTTGATCGTATGCCGCCCAAAAGGCATCGTTTTTATCTGAAGGATACAGTAAGGGAAGTACGTTTTTGGAAACGTCGATAGTTCTGCCTGCTACTGCTGTGAAAAGCTTCGTATCAGTCTGTTCAAGACGCTTGTTTAAAATGTTGATAAAAGCAACATTTTTTTCAATCGTTTTTAACGCGTCTTGCTCTGTCCTGTCTGTTAAAACGCCGTTTTCGTTTTCCGTAGTACCTGTGATGGTATCGGGGTCTGCCAATCCGCCGTTTGCAAACAGTATGCCGTTTGATTGTTGTTTAAACAACACCATTTCCGTGTATCCTTTTAACGCACGCAGGCTATCCCTGATAGGGAATTGATCGGCGTAATATTCCGCTATTTCATCAAACATACTGTCGTTTGCATTTAATACTTGCTTTTCGTCGTACGTCATAAAAATTTCGTTAAAGCCTTGCTTAAATTCATTTGCAAATCGGCTTGCTGAAATTTCGGGCAATTGCTTTAATTGGCGCTTTTCCGCACCGGAATAATCATTGTCGGGCAACGCCCAAAAAAGGATGGTTATTCCGAATATCAGAAGAAGAAATATTACCGATAAGATGATATCCGATTTTTTAGTTGTAACGGACATTTCCAATTGCTTGTCAAGCAGGATATCCGCTTCGCTTCTTTTATCACTCATAAACAACTATCCTTTCTGTTAAAATCTGAAATATAAAAACGGGTTAAAGCTGGAATCAACAAGGTACGCCGTGCTGATTGCAAAAATTGCAAATGCCCCAACGGGAACTGCATAACGCCAAAGTGAACCGCATTTCTTTTCGCTGAAGTAAAGCTTGTAAAATATCTTTTTCGGTAACGGCGTGCATGCAACACACAAAATTATAACGAAAACTATGTTTCTTGTTATTTGGTATGCGTCCGTTGCATTTATGAATCCGCCGTTTGTTACGCCAAACATATTTTTAATGTAGGCAATGCCAGCGGAGGTGTCTTCGAATACGAAAAGCAACCAACCGAAAAGAACGATAATTAACGTGTAAATATGCCTGAAAAAGGCAGGAATCTTTTCAAGCCATTTCAGCAAAAATCTTTTTTCCAATATAAGAATTATACCGTAGTAAACGCCCCAAGCTATGTAGTTCCAATATGCGCCGTGCCATATACCGGTCAACAGCCAAACGATAAATAAGTTGCGATACGTTTTGAATTTACCGTTTCTTGATCCGCCGAGGGGGAAGTAAACGTTATCCCTGAACCACGTGGAAAGCGACATATGCCATCTGCGCCAGAATTCCGTAATGCTTTTGGAAATGTACGGATAATTAAAGTTTTCCAAAAAGCGGAAACCAAGCATTTTACCAAGGCCGATCGCCATATCAGAGTATGCCGAAAAATCAAAATACAACTGCAAAGAGTAGCATATAATTCCAAACCATGCCGCTAAAACGGATCTTTCATCAGTGGGAATATCCCTGAAATACGTCCAAACCTCGCCTATAGCGTTTGCAAAAATTATTTTTTTGCCGAGCCCTGCAATAAACGTTCTTATGCCGGAAGCAAAAAGCTCAACACTTTCGGTTCTTTGATTAAGCTGATCGTCAACGTCTTTATATCGAACGATAGGCCCTGCTATTAACTGGGGAAAAAGCGTTACGTAAGCACCGAAATAGGTGATCTTTTTTTGTACTTTTGCATCGCCTCTGTAAACGTCTATAACATATGATAAAGCCTGGAATGTGTAAAACGATATTCCAATAGGAAGCCCAAGACCCAGTAAAGGAATATTTACACCGGGAATAAGATTCAAAATGCTCCCTACTATAAAATCGTAGTATTTGAAAAATCCCAAAATAGCAAGGTTTATTATAACGCTTATAACAAGCGTGGCTTTTGCTTTTTTTGGATTTTCCCGAAATTTATCTACAAAATAGCCGCATATGTAATCAACTATGATGGTGAATATCATCAAGAAAATATACACCGGCTCTCCCCACCCGTAAAACACAAGGCTTATAGCTAAAAGCCAAATATTTCTGAACTTGTTGGGTAATAAGAAATAAATGCCTAAAGCAACGGGGAGGTAAAGAAACAGAAATTCAAGACTTGAAAATACCATACATACCTCTGCACAATTTGTTTTAAGGCATTTTACCATACGAAAGATGTATTTTCAACAATCATTTATAGATTAACTGTGAAAATATAATCAATAATGTAGTTATATTATATACATATGTGTTATTATTGCACAAAGATGTAATGCAAAATTGTGCAAAATGTCAATAGAAATGTTTGTAAAAGGGTGATACAATAATTTTAAACAGAGTAGGATATAAAGCGTACGCAACATTAAGTTGCAGTGTCAGCAGAACGGGGAGTTGTCTGCTGAACGAATTGCCGCTTCGCGGCTGCGGTTTTGTATCCGCATCCCGCTGGTAAATAGTATGATCGGCGGGGGAAGTTTGCCTACTTCCTTCCGCCTTGTTTTTTTAAAACGGGAAATCTTTCTCTGCCTATAAAGAGGTATATATGCTGAAATTAAAAAACAACAGAAATTTGTTCATGTGCGGTATAGTATTGCTGATAATTCAGTTTATAACGCTTGCCGTAAGGGCGATATCCTATGCCGTTGTTAAAGGAACAACGCTTACCGTAAAAGCGATCATTCCCACCACGCCGGAACGGTTTGTTCTGTTTTGGGGAATGGGTGTTATAGGTTTGATAGCGGTGGTTGTTTCGTGCGTTATTAAATTGGGTAACGAATATTGCCGCGATGCAATCTTATCCACTAAAGAAAAAACAAGAAAGCTTGTAGTCTGTTCTTTGCTTTTGGCGCTTGCGGCAGTGGTTTCTTTGATAGAGATCATGCCGATACAAGAAATGAAGATAACGTTTACGTATCTGCTTATTGCGCTTTGCGGGCATTTTTACGGTATTACCACCGCGATGGCATTCGGTGCGGCGGCAGACCTTTTAGGGTACATAGTAAATCCTGCAGGCGGCATGCTTTTTCCGGGCTTTACAGTTACTGCTTTAATAAGCGGTATGTTTTACGGGCTGTTTTTATATAAAAAATACACGCCGCAAGGCAAAATGCCGTTGTGGCGTGTGATAGCCGCAAAAAGTGCGGATACGCTTATTTGTAATATAATATTGAATACGTTTTGCTGCAGCGTTTTGTACGGGGAAACGTTTATCGCGTTGCTGCCTGCACGCGTTATGAAAAATCTGATATTGCTTCCGTTTGAAATAGCAGTGCTGTTTTTCGTAATTAAATTTGCCCAAAAGCATGCAAGCGAAATATAATCAAACCGTTAGTTTATCGTATTCTTCAACAAGCTCGCGCGCGATCTCGTCGTCGCTGCGGCACGGCAGGGTTTTGCCGTTTACAACCGTATAAGATTCACAGCCCTTTCCTGCAACGATTATTATGCTGCCGGAGGGGGCATTTTTAAATGCGGCGGTTATTGCTTGCTCACGGTTTGTTAATATCTCGTATTGTCCTCCTACCGATTCTATGTGTGCGGCAACCTCAAGTGCTATCTGCATTGGGTCTTCATAGTTGGGGTCTTCCGATGCAATATACGTAAAATCTGCCAATTTTCCGGAGGCAATGCCCAGATCTTTTCTTCTGTTCAAGGCCTTTCCGCCGGGCGTTCCGAATACCATGATAAGCTTTCTGCCCGGAAATTCTTCCCGCAATGATTTTATCAGCGTTTCAAAAGAAAGCGTGTTATGTGCGTAGTCTATACAAACAGAAAGATTACCGTCTTTCGTGGTGTACATTTCCATTCTGCCGGGAATGCGTGTGTTTATTAAAGCATTTCGTATTATTTCGGGGCTTATCCCCATGTGCATGGTTGCGGCAATCGCGGCGGCGGCGTTTTCGGCATTGAAAAGCCCCGGAACTGCTAATTCAAACACTTCGTCGAAAGCTTCGGTACGACAACGGAAAACTGTGTTTGTGCCTTTCTTTTCCATATCGTAAAAATAAACGTCTGCCTCAGGTGTTTTACCGAATGTAACTATTGTTTCAACGGAAGACAACGCTTTTTCCATCACCTGTGCCTGATGCTCGCAGCTGATGTTTATTACAGCCCTTTTGCATGAATCGAAAAGGCGAAGCTTCGTAGAAAAATAATCTTCAAAATCGCTGTGCTCGGCAGGGCTTATGTGGTCGTAACCGATATTTATAAAAACCCCTGTGCCAAAGCTTATTCCATCTGTTCGGCATTGCTTTATACCTTGGCTGGAAACCTCGATTGCGAAAGCTTTAACGCCGCACGCAACGCCGTTTGCCATGAATCTTTGCAGCTCGTGCGATTCAGGTGTGGAGTTTTGCGCTTCGCCGTATGTAAGCCCGTCGAACGTTTCAATGGTCGATATAAGTCCGCAAGGCTGTTGATCGATAGAATCGTAATATTCGTCCAATATGCGCTTGATGAATAGGCATATGGTGCTTTTGCCCTTAGTACCGGTAACGCCGAAGGTTTCGAGTGATTCCGACGGATAGTTGAAAAACAGGCACGAAACTGCGGCAAGAGCTTTGCGTACGTCGGATACTATTATGTACGGTATCTCGCCTGCAGAGGGGTATTTTTTTTCTGCAATGTAAAACGAAGCACCAAGATTTATCGCATCCGTAAGATATTCATCTTTAAAAGCCGCGCCTTTGCAAACGAAAAGACAGCCTTCCTTCGAAAGGGAAGAATTATAGCAAATACCTGTAACGGTTGAATTTTCGCTGTCTTTTAGATCGCAATATGAAACAAGACCCTTGTCGAAAAGCATCTTGTAATAATCAAAAAATGTGTGTTTCATAAACAAAATCACTTTCTTTCATATCTTTAAGAACAATTATACGGATTTTTTTAAAAAAATCAAGCGATATATGTAATATTAACAAAATAATCTATTGAAATATTTGCCGTAATGTGTTATACTTGTTATAAGTAGAAGAATGTTTGTTACCAACCATAATGGAGGATATATTTATGGAAACTTCAAACTTGAAGCAGATAGGCGAAAGGCTTGCCGACCTGCGCGATATTTTAGGCTATACCACGGAAGATATGGCGCGCTTTACCAATACGTCGGAAGAGGAATATATTCAATGCGAAAACGGCGAAAGGGATATTTCAATATCGTTTTTGTTCAAGTGTGCGCAAAAGCTCCGCGTTGATATAACTGATCTTATCATGGGCGAAACACCCAAGCTTTCCGTTTATGCCGTAACCAGAAAGGGCGAAGGGCTTCCCGTTGAAAGGCGCGCAAGCCTTGCTTATCAGAATATGGCGTACCTCTTTGGCGACAGAAAGATAGAGCCGTTCGTTGTCGTTGCACCTTACAGCGATGAAGAACAAAAAGCCCCCATACATATGTGTGTTCACGACGGGCACGAATTTGATATGATATTAAGCGGTACGCTTAAAATGGTGGTTAACGATAAAACGGAAATACTTCGTGAAGGGGATTGTATATACCTTAATTCCAAATGGCCGCACGGCATGATTGCCATTGAAGGGCAGGATTGCCGCTTCCTCGCAATCGTTATACCTGACGAGCAAGCAGAAGACTAATGCGCTTTTTCATTAAAAAAAAGGATATCCTCGGCAACGAGGTGCATATAACAGGGGACGACTGCGTTCATCTTGGAATATCACTGCGTGCAAAAACGGGTAAAAGAATAACCGTATGCGACGAAGAACAAAGAGAGTATGAGTGTGTCATATCTTCCATAACGCAGGAAAAAATAATAGCCGTTATAGAAGATATGCACTCCTCGGTAATAGAACCTGCGGTTAAAATACACTTATACCAATCCGTTGCCAAGGGTGATAAGCTGGATTTGGTAGTGCAAAAGGCAACTGAAATAGGTGCAGAATCAATAACGCTTGTGCACAGCAAACGATGTATTGCAAGATACGACGATAAATCGTCGGAAAAGAAAACCCAACGTCTTTGTAAAATAGCAGAATCTGCGGCTAAACAAAGCGGAAGGGGGATAATACCTGTTGTTAATCCGCCCGTTTCCTTCGGTGATGCGATGAAGTCGGCAAAAGGGCTTAAATTGTTTTGTTATGAGCTTGAAAATTCCTTGTCTATCAAGGAAGCGTTGGTTAATAACCGTTTTGAAGAGGTGTCCGTATTTGTAGGTCCGGAAGGCGGCTATACGGAAGAAGAGGCACAGCAGGCTGTCGAGTGCGGCGCCTGTGCGGTAACTTTGGGCAAGCGTATATTGCGTTGTGAAACTGCCCCCATATTTGCACTTTCTTGCATTGTATATCAAACAGAGCTTTAGAAGCTTGGCAAAAACGGCGCTGATTCGCCGTTTTTGTTAAATTGTTACCAAATAGACCGAAAAATTTATATAAAATTTTTAATTTTTTATTGAAATATAACAAATGTTAGTGTAAAATACTTGTGATATGGGTGATGTTATCGAATATCCCCGTAATTTACTTCTTACTCTTTGCGGAGGTGTATATGTCAAACAGATTGTTTCAGGGTGTTATTCATCAAATGAAGGATGCAGTAGATAGGGTTATCGGCGTTATCGACGAAAACGGTATTACTGTTTCTTGTTCAGAGCTTGTTAAGATAGGCGAAACACGTCAAGGCATCAAGGATGAGTTGGCGTACACTACTGATGCTGTTGTTGCTAAGGGATACACGTATCGTCCGATAGGAAATTCATCAAAGGCTGAATATATTGTTTTTGTAGAAGGGGAAGATAAGATTGCCGATAAAATAGCATCGGTGCTTTCCGTTTCTCTTGCAAATATCAAGAATTTGTATGACGAAAAATATGATAAAGCTTCGTTTATTAAAAATATAATCCTTGACAATATTTTGCCAAGTGATATATACATAAAATCTAAAGAATTGCACTTTTCAACTGACGTAACGAGGGTAGTTATACTTATCAAATTTTTGTCCCGTACAGAGTCGGTTCCTTTTGATGTTATTTCCAGCATGTATCCGGATAAAAACAAAGATTATGTAATCAGCGTAGGCGAGCAGGACATAGTTTTGGTAAAGGAAATGAAGCCGGGGTACGAATCGTCTGACGTTTTTAAAATAGCCCAGTCGATATACGACACCGTTTCTTCCGAATTTCTCGTTAAGGTGGCAATAGGCATCGGTTCTGCTGCGGATAACGTTAAAGATCTTGCACGTTCCTTTAAGGAAGCGCAGGTAGCGCTTGAGGTAGGAAAGGTGTTCGATACCGAAAAAGATATTATTGCATACGAAAATCTGGGTATAGGCAGGCTTATATACCAGCTTCCCACAACGTTGTGCGAAATGTTCTTGCAGGAGGTCTTTAAAAACGGTTCTCTCGAATCGCTCGACAGGGAAACGTTGATGACAATACAGTCATTCTTTGAAAATAACCTTAACGTGTCTGAAACATCACGAAAGCTTTTCGTTCACCGTAATACTCTTGTTTACAGGCTTGACAAGATCAGAAAAATAACAGGTCTTGACTTGCGTGAATTTGAACATGCCATTACTTTCAAGGTGGCGCTTATGGTTAAAAAATATCTTACAAGCAAGCCTGCAAAGTTTTGATCCACCCTCCCCCCCATGAATAAAAGGATACTAAATGATAGAACTTAAGAACGTCTCTAAGGTGTATCCCAACGGTACAGTTGCGCTTAAAAACGTTAATCTTACCATAGAAGATGAAAGTTTTGTATTTATAGTCGGCCGTTCCGGCGCGGGAAAATCTACACTTCTTAAATTGTTGCTTCGCGAAGAAGAAGTAACAGAGGGGACTATTCGCGTAGATGATTACGACTTGAATTCCCTCAAAAGCAGAAAGGTTCCGTTTTACAGAAGAAAGCTTGGCGTAGTATTTCAGGATTTTAAGCTTTTTGAAAAAAGCACGGTGTACGAAAACGTTGCTTTCGCAATGCGCACCGTAGGCGAACCGAACCGAATTATAAAAAAACGCGTTCCCAAATTGTTGGCTTTGCTTAATCTTGAGCATAGAATGAATCATTTCCCGTCAGAATTGTCGGGCGGTGAAAAACAAAGGGCATCTATGGCAAGGGCTTTGGCAAACAATCCGCGTATCATCATAGCAGACGAGCCTACTGCCAATATCGACCCGAAAATGAGCTTGGAAGTAATGAATATGCTTATCAGGCTTAACAGCAACGGCAGAACGGTTATCGTAATAACGCACGATAAAGAATTGGTTGACCGTTTCCAAAAACGCGTTGTAGTTATAAACGACGGCATGATATCAGAAGATAGGGTAGGGGGTATGTATAATGCGTAAATACAGTTTTACATACCTTGCAGACAGAAGCGTGCGCAGCTTTGCAAGAAACAGCTTTATGTCTATTGCCTCTATTCTTATTTTGTCGTCGTGCTTACTTATCATAGGCTGCTTCGGCCTTTTGATTTACAACCTTTACCAAAACCTTGACGCGCTTGACGGTTTAAATGAAATCGTGTGCATGTGCGATTACGATCTGCAAGACGGTGAAGAAAAAGTAATCGAAGAAAAAATAAAGGGCTACGAAAATGTTGAAAGTGTAACCTTTATTTCCAAGGAAGAAGCGTTTGCCGAACAGATAAAGCAATACGCCTCTTTCCCAAAGATACTTGAATATTTTGAAAAATCAAACTTTGCCGAAACGACGCCATCAACGGATAACAGCGTTGTTACAGGCCCGGTAAAGCCTGAAGAGGATACGTCTGAAAGCACCAATAACGGCAGAAAGATCGTTTTTGATGCAATAACGAAAAGGCAAAAATACAACAGTTATACGTATCAATCAACCGTTATTACCGAAATGCTCGGTGTTGAGGTTGAAATAAACGGTATCGAGCAGTTTGTCCGTGATGGCGATAAAGTTGATTTCCTTATCGAAAGCGGTATCAGCGGCGAAGTGCTTGATGCAAAATATTATACCGACGGTGTGTTGTACGTCGGCGGTGAAGATCCCCGATGCGGCAAAATCACGATTGACGAGTTTTATTCCTTAAACTGTATGGAGCTGTATAGGATGGATTGGATAGCCGATTTTTCGAATTATACAGTTTTGGAAACGGATAAGGGTTATGCCGTTACAATGAACGGCATTGATCCCGATGTGGTTATCGATGCGTTTGATCTTTCAAGTGCTATTCCCACAGAAGAAACACCGAAGATTTCAGGTTATGCAACTGTCGTTGTGGATAAAAACGGCGATTTGATCAGCGAAAATTTCAATATTTCAATAGTGGTTGCCACAAGCGGCGACCCGTTTGAATTAGGAATAAAATATACCGGCGAGATATCAAATATAGATTCGCTTAAAAGTATCGATTTTAATATGGACGAATTGTCTGAATACGAAGAAACAGACGATATCGTATCCTCTGTAATCGTTCCCGAGCCTGAAGATACGGAAAGTGCCGATACTTCAAGCAAACCTTCCGACACTGCGGCGAAGGAAGATGATGTTACAGACGTTCAACAAGATCAGGTTACCGACGGGGAAGAAAATCCCGCGGGAAATATTTCACTTGATAATAACCCGCTTTCAGATGCATTTAAGGTTGTTTATAAGGATATAGACGGTATATCCAAGCTTCGCGACAGCCTTATGGCAACAGAGGGTATCAGAAGCGTTAAAGATGCCGCTGATGCGGCAGCAACGCTGCAGAATCTGAAAGATACCGTTATGGTAATCTTTATCGGATTTTTCATAATATTGTTACTTATTTCAGTTATAATCGTTATGAATACTATCGGTATGTCAATTTCCGCAAGGGAAGATGAGATACTTGTTATGCGCTATATCGGCGCAACGGGATTCTTTGTTTCTTTCCCGTTCATGCTTGAATCTTTGATAATAGGGCTGATATCCACCGTTATTGCCTATTTACTGCAATACGGAATATACGGGTATCTGTGCAGCTTGATCTATACGTCGGGGCAGGATATTTCATCATTCTTGATCATTGCGCCTTTTTCTGAAATTTGGTGGCAAACGTTGATCGCTTATCTTGCCGTTGCTTCTATGGTTTGTCTGCTGGGAAGTAAGATTTCTTTGGCAAAACACATAAAAGTCTGATGGCTGCTTTACATATTTTGAATTGAAAGGAATTTTATGATTATAAAACTCAAAAAGGTTATAGTATCAGTTCTTGCCGCTGCTATTCTTTTCGGCACTTTCGCAATTTCAGGTGCTGCAAAAATCACGCAAAGCGATATTGACAAAATACAAGACCAGATCAATAACGCCGAAGCAGAGATCGACAAGCTTAACAACAGCAAGTACGAGCTGGCAGATAAACGTAAGGAGCTTGAAAAAGAGCTTGCCGCACTCCGCGAAGAAACGGATTACAACAAAGAAAAAAAGCGCTTGCTTGACCTTCAGTTGGAATACGTTATGTCAGAGTTAAGTATAACAGAAGACATTATCGAGCAATGCGAAAAGGATATTTCAGCTAAAAAAATATTGCTTGAGGAAACCTCCAAACAGCTTCAAACACAAAAAGAATTGTTTGTTGAATTTTTCAGAAGCAATTACGAGCAGGGATCTACAAAGTTAAAATACATAGAAATTCTTCTTACGTCCCGATCTATATCGGATTTTATTTTAAACGTACAGTATATAGGCAGTATTTTGGATTACGAGCAATATTTGCTTGATTCAACCGAAAACCTTATCGTAACGTATGAAAGCCAAATGAAAGATTTGGAAGATATGTACGCTATACAAAACGAAAATAAAGCCAGTCTTGAACAAACGAAGGCAACGGTTGACGAGGTTTCCGAATTAACTGCACAGTATATTCTTCAATTATTTGAAGATCAAGAAAAAGCACAGTCAATACACGACCAGCTTCATGATGACGAGCTTGCAGTTCTTGACGAATTGAAGCAGCTTGAAGCCGAAAAGGACAAGTATATTCAATCCAAAGAAGAATTGGAAGAGGAATTGGAAGAACAAAAGCGCCGTGAAGAAGAAGAGCGCAAAAAACAAGAGCTGTTAGAACAAATGCAGCAGCAAGGCGGTAACGGTTCTTTCGTATCGGGAAATCTTACCTATGAAAAAGGCTGGTGCTTCCCGGTTGATTATGCAAAGGCAAGATATACCGATAATTTCGGGTGGCGTCCCGATCCTTTCCATCGCGGTAAAAGGGTATATCACCACGGTATAGACTTGGCGTTACCCGCAGGTAACAATATATACGCGGTAGATTCGGGCACGGTGCTTATTTCAAAGTACTCCAGCTCATTGGGAAATTATGTTGTTATACTCCATTCAAACGGATATAAAACGTATTACGCCCACGCGTCCAAGCTTTTGGTTAAGGTAGGCGAAAGGGTATCGCAAGGCGATGTAATAGCCCTTGTGGGTACAACGGGGTCTTCTACGGGTAATCACTTGCATTTTGCTGTTGTTACGCCCGGGGGCGATTATACCGATCCTGAAAACTTCTTCCCATCGTTGCTTGGCAGTAAGACGAAGTATTTTGTTGACTGATCTTGCATATAATAGAAAAAATAAGCCGGGCAGGTTTTAACACTTGCCCGGATAGTTTGTAATTATGAAAAAGATAATTTTTATATAAGGTTGCATAATATGGGCGAAAACGAACTTAAACCTCAAGAAAAAGAACCATCTTGTAGCGAAACAGAACAAGACGAACAATTAAACGAATTTGACGATACGCAAAAGGATGAAGAAAATACCGAGGCAGAAATATTTGAAGAAAATGTAGAATTGCAAGAAGAAGAAAAAAAGCCCGTTGAAAAACAAAAAAAGAAACGCGCAATATCTTATTTTCATGCTGCAATTCTGATGCTGCTTACGGCAATACTTGTTTTTCAGATAACTTATCTTGCGGTTGGGCAAAAGTATCAACGGCAAATAAAGCTTATTACAAGTACAGGCTTTTCGGATGCCAAGCTTCAAGAAATAAACGAGATATATAAGAATAATTTCGTTTACGACTTTTCAGATGAAGATATAGAAAAAGCGTTAATAAACGGTTATATTTACGGTACGGGTGATGCTTACGGTATGTATTATACCGCAGAGGATTATGCGGCACATGTAGCTAAATTAAACGATAAATCCGTAGGTATCGGCGTTGTAGTCACCGTTGGCGAAGATGAAAAGTCGATCGAAGTGCTTAAAGTCCACGCAGCCTCTCCTGCGGATAATGCAGGTGTCAAAAAAGGCGATATCATAACCTCGGTTGACGGTAAAAGCGTTGCTGACGTCGGCTATTCCAAAGCAGTTGATATGATGCTTGGTGAAATAGGGCAAAAGCTTTCCTTGTCTGTAAAATCCTCTTCAGGCGAAACGAAAAATATTACCGTTACAAGAAGTGAATTTACTATTTCCACTATCGAGTCAAGCTTGATGGGTGATGTTGCCTACATTAAGATAACGAATTTCTTTGCCGATACTCCGGACGGAATTAAAACGGCAATCGAATCTTTAACAAGTAAAGGGGCAAAAAGCGTTTTGTTCGATGTACGAAACAATACGGGCGGCTCTTTAACTTCTATTGAAAACGTTTTGAAATATTTGTTGCCAAAGGGCACGATGTTCAAAATAATAGATAAATCCGGTAAAGAGGAGATCTTCTCCTCGGAAGGTCCGGGCCTTGATATTCCAATGGCTGTTTTGGTAAATAATTCTACGGCATCTGCGGCAGAATTGTTTACTTCTGCACTTATGGATTATAATATGGCGAAATCCGTAGGGGAAAAAACATATGGCAAGGGCTCAGTTTCAGTACCGTTTAAATTAAGCGATGGGTCGTATATATATCTTACTGCGGCGCTGTATTATCCCCCCGTTTCGGATAATTTTGACGGGGAAGGTATTGTACCAGATCACGAGGTAAAGCTTTCCGAAGAGGCTTCAAAGGTCAACTTGTATAAGTTATCACCCGAGGATGATGACCAACTCCAATATGCTTTGAAATTATTAAATAAGTGAAATAAAGAAAGAGGTTTTTATTAAAATGGCAGAGAATACAAACATTATTACTATTACAGAAGAAGGCTACAAAAAGCTCCAAGAAGAATTGGAATATTTACGTACCGTAAAAAGAAATGAAGTTCGTGAAAGTGTAAAGGTTGCACGTTCATTCGGCGACTTATCCGAAAATGCAGAATATGATGCTGCAAGAAATGAACAAGCACAGGTCGAAGCACAGATTGCCGAGCTTGAAGATAAGCTTTCAAGAATGCGCGTAGTTTCAGATCACGAAATTACTACCGACAGGGTAAACGTAGGCGCAAAAGTAAAGATCCACAATATCAGCTTCGATGAGGATGTTGAATATTATCTTGTTGGATCTACCGAAGCAGATCCTTTCGAAAATAAAATATCCGACAGTTCTCCTATCGGAAAAGCAATAATCGGCGCAAAAGTAGGCGATACGGTTACTGTAAGACTTGCAAAAGGCGATATGCAGATCGTTATTCTTGAAATCAGTAAATAATCTTAAATAAAGGAAGTGAATAAAATGAACGAGGAAATCAACAACACCGAAGCAACCGAAGAACAAGACCTTTCTTCAGAGCTTGCTATTCGACGCTCTAAACTTGATACTCTTAAAAACAATGGTGCAAACCCGTTTGAAATTACAAAATACGAAGTTACGGCTCATGCCGCGGAAATAAAAGCACAGTTTGAAGAATTTGAAAATAAAACCGTAAAAATCGCAGGCAGAATAATGTCCCGCCGCGATATGGGAAAAGCTAATTTTATAGATATTGCCGATGCTACCGGCAGAATACAGGCGTATATCAAGATTGACGATGTGGGTCAAGAAGTTTTCGAATCTTACAAAAAATGGGATATTGGCGATATAATCGGTCTTGAAGGCTTTGTTTTCAAAACCAGAAGGGGCGAAATATCTATCCACGCACATAACTTGCTTCTTTTGACAAAATCTCTTTTACCTTTGCCAGAAAAGTGGCACGGCTTGAAAGACCAGGATACCCGCTACCGCCGCAGATACGTGGATCTTATTGTTAATCCTGAGGTTAAAGACACATTTGTTAAACGTTCTCAAATTATTCGCGAGCTTCGCGCCTTCCTTGATGAAAAGGGCTTTTTGGAAGTTGATACCCCCGTTCTTCATACGTTGGAGATTGGTGCGTCTGCGCGTCCGTTTGTTACGCATCATAACGCACTTGATATTGATATGTATCTCCGTATAGAAACAGAGCTTTACTTAAAACGTCTTATAGTTGGCGGCTTTGATAAAGTATATGAAGTGGGAAGAATTTTCCGTAACGAGGGTATGGATATCAAACATAATCCGGAATTTACTTCTATCGAGCTTTATCAAGCGTATGCCGATTATCATCAAATAATGGATCTTGTAGAAGAATTGTATGTTCATATCACAAGAAAAATTTGCGGCAGCGACGTAATAACTTATCAAGGCACTGAAATAAATATGGCATCACCTTGGAAACGTCTTACAATGGCAGAAGCAGTTAAGATGTATTCCGGCGAGGATTATTACGAATGGACCTCGGATGAAGATGCAAGGTCAAGGGCAAAAGCAAGAGGTGTAGAGGTAGAAGAAAACGCTGCTAAAGGCGACGTTCTTGCTGCATTCTTTGATGAATACGTTGAAGATAAATTGATTCAACCTACGTTTATCTACGATTACCCTGTGGAAATTTCTCCTCTTGCAAAAAGAAAACCCGAAGATCCTGCCTTCACCGAAAGATTTGAATTCTTTATATACGCACGTGAAATGGGTAACGCTTTCTCCGAACTTAACGATCCCATTGACCAGCGTGATCGTTTTGAACGTCAAGTTTCTGCAAAACGCGCAACCGGTGCAAATGCAGAAGTAGATGAAGATTTTCTTATGGCCTTGGAATACGGTATGCCACCTACAGGCGGCCTCGGCTTCGGTGTGGATAGATTGGTAATGCTTCTTACAGACAGTTATTCTATACGAGACGTACTCCTTTTCCCCACGATGAAGCCCATTGATTAAGAGAGTGCCGTAAAATAGCGGTATTACAGGGTTTTCAAGACCTTACAAAAACCGATTTACGACACATTTACGACAAATGAAAAAATGAAGACACCCTATGACCATAAAAAGTCATAGGGTGTTTTTTTGCATATTCTTATCAAACAGACCGACAAATTGGAATTTATCTAACTGTTGTTTTTCTGCTCGATAGTGATTTTGATATTGCCTGTGTCTGTGATAATCTCACATTTTTCATCTGCGATTACTTTTGGAATATCAATATTGCCTGTGTCGCTTTCAGCAAAAACAACTTTATCTGTAAGGAAGCTTCCCGTAACATTACCTGTATCGGTTTTTATAAATACTTCGCTTGCATCACAGGCTTCAAAGTTAACATTGCCTGTCTCTGTTTCCGTTGCCAGTTTTCCTGTTGCGATTATATTATCTAACAAAATATTTCCAGTATCAGTTTCAAGTGAAATATTACCATATACACTTTTTTCTAAATATACTGTTATTTTAGGTGTGCAAAAGTTTATGTCTAAATATTCATACCATTTCTTGTTATCATCAACTTCAATTCGCAATGTGTTTTCTTTTACTATGACAGAATGCTTTGCATTCTTTTCTTCTTCACAAACAATGAAACTGTTTGGTTTTTCGGAAAGGATGAATTGAATATCTGCGGTATCCGTTGTAATTTTTATATCTTTGAAATTTTCTAAAATCTCGTATTCGTGCGTTTCTAATTCACAAGGCCTTGCCAAACTGTATAAAACGATACCTGCAATTAATAATAGGATAGATATTGTAACAATCCATATAATTGACTTTTTCATAACCAATCCTCGTTTTCTACAAATTCAAGTTTATCGAATTGACTGCATTATACCATAAATTATTCAAAATTTCAATATTTCCTGCAATCTTTATGAGTTATCACGATTCTTATAGAATCTTTATGACTCTTTTTCTTTTATATAAGACCCTTATTAATCATGATGATTATATCTCCGACCAGACCTAATTTCTTCTCAATTTCTCGATGACTCATTCCTTTTCTCAGCATTTCTTTGATTTGAGGTAGCAGTGATAACGTGTGTTGATATTGTCTTGGCATAGTTAAACCCCCTGTCGTAGTTATTATCCTACAACAGGGGGTGTTTTGTCTATTGTCCG
>JAZQHC010000009.1:0-4302 GCA_045540335.1 Eubacteriales bacterium | reverse complement strand
GCAGGCAGACTGCACGTCCACCAGCCAGACCAGCACGTTGTGCACCGTAGTATCCGACGGCAGGCTTATCTGCCACATCAGAGGTGAAAATTCCGAGCTGTTTGACGGCGGCAAGGAACACCTTTTCACCACCTTCCAGAGTATTTCCGAGGACGGCGGAAAGACGTGACCCAGCCCGAAATGCTGCTTGATAAAACGGGCGGTGCACCGCCGCACCTGTTTATGACAAGTAAAGGTGTTCTGCTTTGCACCTACGGCAGAAGAAAAAAGCCCTACGGCATTATGGCAATGTTCAGCACCGACGGCGGTAAAACCTGGGAAAAGGATGTTCGCCTTTACGAAAACCCGTTCAGCGACGACCTGGGCTACCCGACAACGGTTGAGCTGCCAGACGGCACGCTGATAACCGTATTTTACGCAAAGAACGCCAAAAACGGCCCGTGTGAAATCATACAGCAGAAGTGGAAAATATTATAAGAAAAAGCTGCCTCATTTCAAAGCGAAGTGAAGCAGCTTTTCCTTTATTCCTACAAGTTTATTCACGGGTTGAGACGCTCATGTCCTAACAAGACATTATCAAGCCCGTAAACACACACATTTATTATCTGCGATATTTCTTTAATTGATTTATCGCAATTATTCTTGAGCCATTCCTCGATAATTGCATTGATACCGTTGAGGTAATAAATCATTACATATTCCCTGTCCTTTTCGGGGTAGTGAAACCTGTCCAGTATCGGGTTGAATATATTTTTAAACAGTCTGTCGTAAACGTTTTCAAAGCCGAAGGTCTTCTTGTGCGCCAATGCAGTTACAAAAACCGCTTTGTTATCACGAATATAAGTGAGATACGGCACAAGGTATTTGTCGGTGAGAAAAAACAGCTCTTTCAGGTCGCAGGAATTAATGTTAAAAGCGACTGTCTTTTCATCAAACGAAAAGTAAGCAAGAAAATCGTCAAGCAAACAGCGTGTCGTTTCCTCAAGCAAATCCCCTATAGTTTCATAATGAAGATAAAATGTCGAGCGGTTGACACCCGCCGTTTCACAAAGCTCACGCACGGTTATATATTCCAACGGCTTCTTTTCGAGCAACGATACAAGCGCCATATCCATTTTAACTGCCGTATTGAAATACTTGCTTTCGGATTTATTCACCTGCCGCTCCTCCTGTTCATTATTTATCAGCTATTTCACGGGCAAGCTGTACAATTTCGTAGGCATATTTAGCCTTGCCTTTTTCAAGTTTTTTCTTGTATATGGGGTAATTTATACCGCAGCCGACAAGACCGACTATGCCGACGATAATTCCGACAACCATACCTGCAGTACCGCTGCCGATAACCTGCATTGCAAGCGACATACCTGTTCCCAATACAAGTGCAGAAATTATTCCGAAGGTATATGCAAAAACCGTTGCAGGCATTTTTGCCTTATTATCCAGCTTTTTGAGTGCTACGATTTTTGAATTTTCTTTGGGTGCATAATCCTTGGCTATAGCCTCGGCCAAAATTTTATCTGTGTTCATCCGAACAACCTCCTTTTTGTTTTGTAAGGTTATTATACACTTTTCAAGTTTACGAATGAACAACACAAAATCAAAAAACTGTTGTCTTCACATATATTATTCTTTTTCGGAACAGGAAGCGGAAAATTTTTTTATTCTTTTGCCTGCACCGAAAATCATATATACCGCCATACCGATAATCAGTGCCGATACGGCAAAGCCGCTTACACCAAGCATAATTTGACGAAATTCAAGTGTCATTGTTCCATCGTTGAAGGTAGTCAGCATCGTGGCTTCAAGGTTGAGCAGCGATACGCTGGCTGCAGCCAAAGCCAAGACCTTCAAAGCAAAATAAACCGGCGGGTCAAAACGACGCTGTTTTGCAATATTAACAATAGCTACTGTCAACGCCGTAAAGGTATATGCGGCTATTGCTATGGTAGTAATCTCGCTGCGGAAAAAGGTGTAGTTCCGATACACCATAAAGAAAACAATGAATGACAAAACCACATTCAGCACAAGAAAAACCGCTCCGCACAAACGGCATTTTTCCAGTTCTGCTTTCACATTTTCGCCAACCCTGTGCTTTCTCATATAATTAAGCAAAAAAGACCTTATTACAACAAGGAGCACATAATAACCGGACAACAAACAGAACCATAGCGACTGATGCACAACGCCGAGTATAAATTGGAAAACAGCATAAGCCACATTTGCCGCAAGCGACACACACAGCAAAGCCGTTGTTCTGAAATGCACATTATCAAACCAGCACCTGATAAATTTATTATTTTCCTTAAAAGATTTAAGGCTGCGAATAATCTGCGGAGTTTTCAAGCCAAAAGCCAACAGTGCATAAGCCGACAGGACATAAGAAACAATTGATAGCGGTTCATCCGGCGCCTTACGGCTCAATGTATAAACGAGAAAAGCAACGGCACCCAAAGAAAGCACCGCCAGGAACACACCTTTCGGATACAGGAAGGCTTTAATTGCTCTTTTCAAAATTAACACCCTCATTAATCAGGTAATACACTTTTTTCAGCGCAGGACAATACACTTATTATTTCATCGTAAAAGCTGTGAGTTGCATCCTTTGGCGAAAACAGCCCTATCGGTGTACCGTGGTCACCGCTTCTTACAGGCATTACATTCCACAAACCGGGAATAATTTCACCGGTCTGACCAAAGCGTGTGAACGGCTCGTTTGCCGGGTGTTCAGCCGAAAAAACATCAACCAGACCGTCGTTTTGCAGGGCTGCGTTTGAGTTTTTTCTTGCATTGCGAAGCATCAGCGCACAAGTAATTTTCAAAAGCGGAAAATTAACGTTTCGTGAAACGGCTTTACCTGTAGCATTGATTTCCACACAATTGTAAGGGTAGGAAAAATAATAAATTTCCGGAACATTTTTTATTATGCCGTTAATCTCTGCCGCACCCTTTTCAGACATATCGTATTCTATATTATCGTTGCTTGCAAACAGCGTTTTTACGGCGTTAGCAAAACTCTTTTTATCTTTTTCACCGGGGGTATCGTTCACACCGAACTGCTCAAGATGAAAGTCCACAAACCTTCCGTGCAGCCTTGTTCTGCTCAAAGCAGTCACATAATTATAGCAAAAAAATTTCATTGGTGCAATCAGTTTATATCTGCGTGCGGTTTCATAAGCATTTGTGCCGTTAAGCGGTGAACAAATAGCTGTAACGCTGCAAACAAGGTTTTCCTGTCCGCCGATAAAAAGCGGCGATACCGCCTTTCCGCTCTCCTTCCTTTCTTCAGGTGAGCCGTATTTCAAAAGATGTGCCAAAAGCCTTATTGTATTCCCGCCAAAGCTGTGTCCAACAAGATGTACTTTTTTGTCCGAGCTTAAGTTTTCAAATAATGGTTTTTCGTATGTTCTGCCGTATCGCTTGTGACCATGCTTGCGTGAATGCGCCTCACCGTAATCAACCCTTGTGCCTTTAAGCTGAGCATAAAGCTCACAAGCCTGATCCCAGGCACTTGACAGCGGCCCAACAGAAGCACAACAGCACTGTATTCCTTTATCTGAAAGATATTGAGATATACTGCCCGTTGTAGCCCCCCAATAAGGCAAGCTCTTGTTTACACCTTCGTTTTCTCCCCAGCCGAACATTCCGTGAACAAAAACCACAGGGTATTTTATTTTTGCAAAGTCAAGCATCTTTTTTCTCCTTGTCGGCAGATAAAAATACAAACCAATTTACAAATTAATTGTATTTTCGTTTGAAGTTTTAAACAACAACACAAAATCCGACAAGTGTTGATTTTAACTTATTGTTACCGGCATAAAAAACAAAACTACCTGCAAGGGGCACAAACCTTTACAGATAATTTTGAATAGATCTTTATGTTTCTGATATTTTGGAATTTTCGTGGTTTTCCTGCTGTTCCTTATAAAACCTTTGCACGTTTATGAACGCACCGATTACGCAGTAAAGCGCATACACGCCGTATATAAGATAGGTTGTTTCTTTGTAGTCGTTCATAACCATCTGCACATTCAGCAGAAGACCGATAACCGCCTGAACAATCCAGAGGTAAGTATATTCGATATAGGCAAGCATAGTCAGCACAGGGATAATAAAGCCGAACAGAAAGGTTATGCTGTCCAGAATTGCGTATTCATATTTAAGCTGGGCAAACACACCTGCAAGCACTGCCCAGGCAGACAGCAAGGCAAGGGTAAATATAATTCTTGCCGTGTTTGACATTTTTCTGAAAACAGCCGTGTTTTTGTACGCCTTCTTTTTCCACATAAAAAACGTGCCGAGCTG
>JAZQHC010000008.1:0-67643 GCA_045540335.1 Eubacteriales bacterium | reverse complement strand
TAAAATAGTCAAGTATTGCAAATTTCTTTATATGTGTTATAATAAACAAGAATAGGCTTTTGTATATTCTTTGGTCGATTTAAATAAAATTTTGATATGATGTTTGTCTTTTGTGTACTTGTATTTTGTTTGCAGGTATGAATTTGCACATTCAACAGCATGAGGTTAAAAAAGAATGTTGTTTACTGTTGAAAAACAGCAAGAAAAAGAAAATGTTAACGCGGTATCTCAAAAAGCATCGGATACAAAAAAACTTGGAGGAAGTAAGTTTTTTCTGTTTGTAAAACGTGTTTTTGATATTTTGGCTTCTTTCGTGCTTGGTGTTTTCCTTTTGTTGCCATTACTGATCATTGCCGTTATAATAATGATCGATTCGCCCGGGGCTGCCATATTCAAACAGGCCAGAATCGGTAAAAACGGCAAAGTGTTTTACGTTTACAAATTCAGAACGATGAAAAAAGATGCCCCGCCGGAGGTTCCTACAAACGACTTTAAAGAGTGGGACGTTTATATGACGCGCTGCGGTAGGTTTTTACGATCTACCAGTATAGACGAGCTGCCCCAGCTTTGGAACATTTTTATAGGTGATATGTCTTTCGTCGGATACCGCCCTGTATGCCTTGCCGAAACAGATCTTAACGGTCTTCGTAAGGAATACGGCGTGTTAAGTATCCGCCCGGGGCTTACTGGGCTTGCCCAAGTTTCCGGCAGAGATAACATTGATTATAAAACGAAGGCGAAGCTTGATTTGGAATACGTAGAAAAGCAATCCTTTAAGTTGGATCTTTACTGCTTGTTTAAAACGGTGGAAACCGTTTTGCGCCGCGAAGGTGTTAAGTGATATTACATATTCGCGTGTTTGGTTTGTATTGTATTTTGCAGGTTTTGTGCGTGCAAAGTTTTAGAAAGGTTTGGTGAATTATGTACAAAAACAATTTCGTAGTACGCCGTGTATTGCCTACGGCACTTTGCTTGGTGATGCTTCTTGGCGTTTTGTCGGGTGCGTTGTTCCAATTTGCTTCGGCGGCAACGACTGTAACGGTTATTTCCGGGTCGGACTATCAGCCGTCAAGCTCTACACAACCGTATGAGTATTGCAATGCCATTATAAAAAATATCAAGAATAACGGCATAGATCCTTACGGCGTTCTTATGTGTGGAGACTATTCGGGCGGCTTCAGTACCTCCGCTACCGAAGAGGGAATAAGCAATATTAAATCGATGATCAGCTCTGCTTTCGGTTCTGTTGATCAACAGATATTCGTTCAGGGAAACCACGACCCTGCGGCATCTTCGGGGCTTACCTCTTCAGGTGCACACGATACTGAATACTATGGTGTTTACGTATTGAATGATGATGATTACGGCTGGTTTATGGGTGATCCTACGTCTATGGAAGGTATGGACGGGCACCTTTCCACCATACTTGCTTCTGCTGAAAATATGCGTGCGTATCTTGCAGAAAAGGCAATTCAAGGTTACGACAAGCCTATATTTATAACAGCACATATACCGTTGCACTATTCCTTTCGTACAAGGGCGTATTTGGACGGTCAGTATGCAAAATACATCGTTGACGTTCTCAACGAAGCGGGCGCAGCAGGCCTTAATATAATCTATCTTTACGGTCATAACCATTCCGGCCGTTCTGATGACTATATAGGCGGTGGCTCTGTTTACCTTACAAGAGGAGATACACTTTTTGTTTCGCAAAAAGGCAATGTTAACGCTCTTCCTGCGGCTATTCCCATGAGATTTACTTATATGAACTCGGGATACGTAGGATACTGTGCAAACGGCAACCCCGGCGGTAATACACTTAATATGTCAATTTTTGAAATCACAGGAAACGAAGTGGTTGTTAAACGCTTGACATCCTCCGGATACGTACCTGTAGGTGCACAGTGCAGCTGGTGGAGTGATGTTGAAACTGCGCTTACATATGGCACAACAGACGCATATCTTAAATCTGCAACAGGTACACAGGTTACCCTTACTTCTAACTATTCCGGTTGGAATACGGTTGAAGCAAATAAATTTGAAACTTCATACGAAAAAGTTTCCTCGTTCACTTCGGGAAATGTGTATGTAATTGCCGACAGTGATACTGCAGGCTCTGCAAACGCAATAAAATACGCCGCGGGTGATACGGGCGTATCTAACGTAAACGTTGTTGTTCAAAACGGAAATTCATATCTTACGGGTGTAACTTCTAACGAAGAATGGGTATGGACTGCTGTCTCGGGTGATTACGGTACGTTGCAAGGCGTCGGCGGAAGAGTTTTGCAAATAGTTGGCCAAAACGGCGGTCATTTGCGTACAAGCAGTGATTATGCCCAAACAGAAAACGGCACACGTCATAGTATGTGGCATATGTCAAGCACAGCTGCGATGGGACTTTACGCATACGTTTACGGCGGAAACTTTGCCGATACATCTACAAGATCATACGTGCGCAGTAACGGCACGGGCTTTGTAAGCTACTCTACGGCGAACGTATCTTCATCCGGTACTAAGCCGGTATATATTTACCGTAAAAATTCCGTTGCACTTCTTTCTTCAACATCAGTAAAGGTGGAGGGAAGAACGGCACTGTATATTTCGCTTAATTCAGGTACTTGGGCAGACCACCACGACGAGATTCGTAAGAACCTTACAGTAACGGCACAAACAAACGGTGTAAACAAGGTGGTTACGGATTATACCTTTGGAAATCTTGATATTTCAAAAAGCGGTACTTACATAGTTCCCGTTTACTACGGCGGCGCTCCTGTAGGTGCTGTAACGGTGCTTGTTTCCACGGCAATCGAAGCGATTGCTTTTGACCCCGTATATTACGCGGAAATGAACCCGGATGTTAAGGCTGCATACGGCGACGATGCTTTGGAGCTTTACAGGCACTTTGCGACATTTGCTATTGCAGACGAAAGAAAAACAAGCCCTGTATTTGACATATCTTATTATCTTGAAAATAATACAGATCTTAAAGCGGCATTCGGCACCGATCTTGACCTTGCATATAACCACTTTAAGACCAGCGGATATAAGGAAACTCGCTTTACAAACACTCCCGCAAATCTCGGTAATGATTTTATTGCAAAAATTGATATGTCTTACGCTTCTCTCAGTTTGGGCTTAGAAGGGGATAACGTTGTATCCGTTGATAGAGGAAGTGCATCGCTTTGGCACTTTACTCGCCAGACAGACGGAACATATACGATTCAAAATACGGCGAATAAAAAGGTGCTTGACGTTTATGCAGGCGGCAAGACAAACGGTGCGAATGTACAGACCTATACATCGAATGGTACGCAAGCACAGAAATGGTACATTTTTGAAAATGTAAACGGTACGTATTCCTTGCGTGCACAGTCAGGTGCTTCATGGGTGCTTGATGTTGATACTATGGCGTCTTCTGCAGGCGCAAACGCGGAAGTTAATATGTATAACGGTTCGCCGGCACAAAAATTCTCTATCGTAAAAGTATCTACAGAAATGGATATTGATACCTCGTACGGATACACTATTACAGAGAATAACAACACAAAGATTCTTTTAGGTGCAAAAGTAGGCACTATGCCAGAGGATATTTTGAAGGCCTTTGCATCTGATTGCAAGGTGCTTGATCACGATGGTCAGGTTGTTACCGATTCCAAGGTTTGCACCGGATATACGGTATCAAAGCTTATTGAAGGAACTCCCGTAAACAGCGCGGTAATTATCATTGTAGGTGATTGCAACGGCGATGGTATTATAGGCGCAAAAGACGTTATAAGGGCCAAGAAAATGTTGGCAGGTATTTCGGAAGGATACCTTGAGTCTGTTGATATCAACGCAGACGGCGTTCTTACTTCGGATGATTTAACGGCTATATCCGCTTTGACTGTAGGTTAATTAAAACTGTACCCACGGAAAAGAGTTTTCTTTTCCGTGGGCGGTTTAATATGCGGCGTTTTATGCGTGAAAATTTGACATGGGGAATATCCAAATATGGTGTTTACTAAAAAAATAAGGTTTGCTTGTTTGGTGCTTGCTACAATTTTTTTGTGTTCGTGCACAGGACAATCTGCAAGCACATTAGAAAATACAGACACAACTGTTCAAAAGGGGGAAGAGATTTTGGAAACTTTGAAATTAAATATCGAATCTTTTAAGGCAGATAAAGACAAATATACAGCTAAACTTGCATTTGACAGAGATTTTTCGGGCCAAGTAACTGTTTTGTTGAAAAGCGAGGCAAATTCGCAAGAGGATAAGAAGGATATTTCCGCAAAGGGTGGGGAATCATTTGAAATTACAGCTTCCGCACCGCAGTTTTGTAACGGTGATTTTTCATTGATCGTATCTGCAGAAGGTACAGATATGCAAGATAGTGCAAGTGTTAAGTTTAAAAACGGTTTACCTCAGCTGTCGGTCGATTCTGTTAAGCTTGTCGCTGATGAGATGACGTTGCAAGAAAAGGCGTCTTTATTCGTTGCGATGGGTGCAGAAAGAAATATGGCGGCAACTACGTACGTGGTTGAACGTCTTGGTCTTCCTACTATCCACATGGCAGACGGTCCTGCCGGTCTTCGTATTGATACGCCAACAGTTGGTTATCCCTCGGGTACTAACCTTGCCAACACTTGGGATGGAGAGCTTGTTAAAAAAATCACTTCTTACATGGGTGACGATTGCAAAAGCTATGGCGTTGACGTTCTTCTTTCGCCCGGATTGAATATCCAAAAGAATATTCTTGGCGGCAGAAACTTTGAATACTTTTCAGAAGATCCGTATCTTACCGGTATGATGGCGGCAAGCTATACCTCGGGCTTGCAATCTACGGGTGTAGGTGCATGCTTGAAGCACTATGCGGCGAACAACCAGGAAAGTAACAGGGGGTCGTATTCTGCACAGGTAACAGAGCGTGCCCTGCGTGAAATATACTTAAAAGCCTTTGATTATGCAGTAGATATCAGCTCACCATATACGGTTATGACTTCATATAACCGCATTGCCGGAACTTATACATCTACAATGAAAGATCTTATATGCGATATACTTAAAGATGAATTCGCTTTCGATGGTTTTGTTATGAGTGACTGGGGTGCAGGCGGCGGAAAAGATGAAATGATACACGCGGGAAATGATATGTACTGCGGAAGCCCCGACGTTGCTAAGGATGTTGAAGCCGTAGTTGATATGGTAAGAAGCCGCAAGATAAAAATGGAAGATCTTGATCGCTGCTGCGAAAATATACTTTCCGTTATTGCAAAAACAAACGCGATGACACAAAGACGCCCCGAATACGAGGTTCAAAATAAAGAAGAAAAGCTTCAAGCAGTTCGTTCAGTTGGTGCTGAAAGTATGGTTCTTCTTAAAAATGATACGCAAACGCTTCCTTTATCAAATGATAATAAGGAAATTGCCCTTTTCGGCAACGCATCTTACGTTACCGAGCATTGTGGATACGGTGCAGGCTACGTAGTGGTTGATCACGTTGTTCACGTTAAGGAAGGCTTGGAAAATGCAAGCTTTACCATAAATCCCAAAATTGCAGCACTTTACGACGGCTGTAAACGCCATCCGCACGTTTTGACCCAAGAAGCCAACCCAATAAATGATGAATTTGAAATAGTACTTGATGAAAGAACTGTTAAGCGTTCTGCATCTGAATCAGATTATGCAATATTCACCATTTCAAGAATGACGATGGAAGGTGCCGACCATGCGGATTGCAAAGGCGATTTCAGCTTAAATGACAGGGAAAGAAATGCAATAAAAATCATTTCCGATGCTTTCCATGCCGAAGGTAAAAAGTTTATAGTTCTTATTAACACGGGTAACCCTATCGAGGTTAAATCGTGGGCAGATATGGCAGATGCCATAGTATATATCGGTCTGTCGGGTGAACAAATCGGTAATTCCACAGCAGATATCCTTACAGGTGCAGTTAATCCTTCAGGTAAGCTTGCGTGCACATGGCCCATTACTTACGGCGATACTGCTTGCTCTGAATATTTTCCCGGAAACAGCGAGATTTCTACCTATTACGACGATATTTATGTTGGCTACCGTTACTATACAACGTTTGATATAGATACCGCGTATGAATTTGGATACGGTCTTTCTTACACGCAGTTCGAGTATTCTGATTTTCAAGTTTCGGAAAATTCGGGAAAATATACACTTAGTGTAAAGGTGACAAACATCGGAAGCGTATCCGGCAGAGAAACGGCGCAATTCTACGTTTCAAAGCCCGATGGCAAAAATGAGCACCCTGTAATTGAGCTTGTAGGATATGCAAAAACACCGATTCTCAATGCAGGCGAGGATGCTGTTGTATCTGTTAACGTAACGGAAAAAGAACTGATGACGTATTTTACGGCTGATTCTAAGTGGATAGTTGAAAAAGGTGAATACACGTTCAGTGTCGGTGCATCTGTAGAAGATATCAAATCAAGCACGAAGATTACGATAAACGAAGAAATTCAGGTGCGTGATGTTGAAAATGCCTGCACACCCGTAAACGACTTTGAAATTATAACAAAAGATAATCCGAAAAGCACGATAAGCGGCGAGAACCTTGCGCTTAACAAAACAGTTTACGTAAGCGGTGAAGAAGCAGGATATTTGGCTGAATACGCCGTTGACGGCTCCTATCACACAAGATGGAGTGCTCTTGGTACAACCGAAAACTTCTATTGGATAACCGTAGATCTTGGCAAAATAACTGATATCGACCGTGTGGTTATCAGGTGGGAATCAAATACGGAAGGCGAATTTTCTGTAATGACGTCAAACGATAACGTTACATGGAAGCGTGCAAAAATGTGCAAGTACGAGGCTATCAATAATATCCAGCTTGATACAAGCGCACGATATGTTAAAATAATGAATAAGGCCACCGGGTTTTTCTCTATATACTCTATCGAAATCTTTTAATTAAAAAGTATTTTTGATTGAATTTAAAGGCAATAAGTAAATAAAAAATACCGTCTGTACCATCGAATGGTTGCAGACGGTATTTTGTTATGTCCGAAAATGATTTGTAAAATAGTGATTATATTTAAGAAATTTGCGGTACAAGACAATAGTAGTACATTATTTTCGCCGTTTCATCCCAATACGAAACAGTTATAATCTCAATATCGGTGGGTTCATCAGGGCTGTAGATTATCTTTTCTTCGTTATCTATCCAACAAACGAATTTGCCCATGTAGTAACCGTTCTCAAAATCGGGCAATGCAATACCTGCCTTTTGAATGGCTTCTGTTAAATATTGCTTGCATTTTTCATCTATCGGAGATTTTTTCCAATTTTCCCGAAGCTCTATTTGTGAAATCATAGAATCTGAATATTCAGATTTTTCAAAGTTTGCAATACACAAAGAAGATCCCGCGTATTCTTCTGCACTGAAATCATCGAATAAGACCTCTATTTCAACATCATTAGGTAAGTCTATTTGTGTTTCTTCTCTCCAAACATCTTTAAGAAATTCGATATTTGCAGAACCTTTATGAAGCAATATCAAACCTTCTCCGGGTTTTTTACCGCATCCGGAAAGAAGCAGTGTTAAGGACAGTATTATCAATAATATTTTTTTCATATTCAAAGCCTCCGTCAAGTTAACGTTTAATATAAACGTAATTGAAGCGGTCGTTAGGTGCGCAGTCACCCATGTCTATGAATTGCATTATATCACCGTCTGTAACGGAATTATCCGCCCACTTAAATTCAAATGTTTTCCTTACGCCCAATATTGATTTTGAAATTTTAATCTGAATTACATTTTTGTAAATCGTGTACTCTGCTTCGGCGACTTGTTCAGGCTCCCACTTTCCATTTTTGAACATTTCAACAGATACTTTACTGTCGTTTCTGAATCTGTTGACTACGAAATTATAGCCGTGCCAGCCTGTATATGGGTTGCGATCCGCATTGATGAACAGGTTCATCCAGTTAGTACCTTCTGCAGGTGTAATATCTTCTGCACATTCTGCATAGAAGTACACGTTTTCTTCATCCATTGAAACCTTCATGCGACAAAGGTCGTTTCTTCCGCTGTCGTTAGTGTAGTGAAGGTTCCCTACGTAAGAATCAAAATCTCTTTTAACTGTATCACCCTTGTAATCAAGATATTCGGGCAGTACGTCATTCCATTGTTCTATACTGCCGTGTATATCAATCGTTTTTTGACCTTCTGCAAACGGAACGTTGCGGGTCCCTTTGTATTTGCGTATATTTGCGACTGTTTGGTAATAGTAATTATCTTTAAATAAGCCTTTGCAAGCTTCTATATCACGCGAATATTCACCGTTCAGGTTATCAACAAAATAGTTTCTTCTTCTTTCGTCTGTTGCTTCTACAATATATGTGTTTGCAATCAGCTGCCCCTGTGCGGGGTTGCCGCCATTGGGAAGGGTATTATCCCACCTGCCTGCCCACCATTCGTTCCAGCCTGTTATCATTATCAATGGCGGATTTATGTCACGTACTGCATGGTCAAACTGTTCTTGATAAGCAAGCCCTAACGGCGTTGTGGTTTGTATCAATGAAAATGCATAGTCACGTTCGTTTGCACCGTGCGGTTGTACACCGTTGTGATAGCTTCTGCCTGCATTAGTACCAAAGCTTCCGTTTGCCCAAAATCCGCACATAACAACGGCTTGTTCAATTTCGCCGCTTTCGGATTTGCCCGGCTTTTGCGGGTGCATATCTGCCCACGGCCACGCGCCGTTTCCGTTTGTTGATGCGTACCATTCATCATCGCTTCCGGCCCAAGAGCACCTGAAGGTGAAGAAATCCTTTTGTTCGTCGCTTAATGATTCTACCAAGCATCTCGGTGCAAGAATAATCGGCTTATTATCCCATTCGAACCACAGATCCCTATAAAGACCCTTGCTGTATATTGCATCCCAAACATCATTAAAGGAATGGCTTGATTCGCGCATGGAATCACCGGTGTGGAACATTATCTGCGGCGTTTTGTAACCTTCTTTTCTTATTTGCATCCACACGTCAAGTATTGTAAGAAGAACGTTTTTGTATATCAAGCCGTTCGTTACATCGAAAAATATAAAATCTATACCTGCATTGGCAAGCTGGTACGCGTGCTTGCGAATTACCCACTCGTCGTCAGAACGGTAGTATCCGAAATACGGTTCTGCCCAATAATGTGCAAAACCGCGCGAGCCCATCGTTAACATCTTTTCAAATTCTTCAATTCCGCCCATAGCGTATGCAAGGCTATGATCCATCAAAGGGCCGTTTCCTTCGTGCCACATAAAATAGAAAATACCCACTTTACGATCAATACCGTCTTTTTGTATATTCAACGGTAATTCGCGTTTAAGATCGTCGCTTGCCGCCCAAGTGTCTTGCATAAGATCAATAAATTCTTTCATTTTTACACCCCTAAACAGATTAAATATTCATAGTGACATTATATACTATTTTGTACACTATGTCAATAACCGTTAAAAGGTTTGGAAAGTAATTAAATTATATTATATTTAACAAGAATTTATTTATAAATATTATTGTAAAACGGTTGACGATTTTGATATTTTGTTGTATAATCAGTATTAGGAGTAAAATTTTTTGTGGTTTTGTATAATGTTTTGCTTCTGCAATACTTTTATTCGGTTTTGGTGGAAAATGGTTAACTCTAACAGCGATCCTCTCGTATCAATAATTATTCCTGTTTATAACGGAAGCAATTTTTTAAAGCAGGCTATCGACAGCGCATTAGGACAAACATATACGAATATTGAAATAATCGTTGTTAACGATGGCTCTTGCGACGATGGGAAAACTGAAAATATCGCATTGTCATACGGCGATAAGATACGATATTTCAAAAAAGAAAACGGCGGCGTTTCATCTGCTTTGAATTTTGGAATATCGCAAATGAAAGGTACGTATTTTTCATGGCTTTCGCATGATGATAAATATCTGCCCGAAAAGGTATCAACCCAAATAGAAATGCTGAAAAAATTCAATATTCCCGATCTTGTTGCTTTCGGTGCTGATATGCATATAGACGTTAACGATAAGGAAATATCGAATATAAAGCAAACTGTAATGTTTGAAAGCGGTGTGGTTATAGAATGGCAAAAGGCACTTTCCGTATTTCTTAAAACGGGTACTTTCAATGGATGCGCCTTTTTAATACCGAAAACAGTTTTGAACAGGTGCGGCAAGTTTGATGAATCGTTAAGATACTGTCAGGACTGGCTTATGTGGCTTAAAATATTCACCTTTGGTTATCCGTTGGTTTATACGGAAAAACGCAACGTTCAAAACAGAATACACGATAAACAACTTACCCAAACCGGCAGGGAAATTTTTAGAAAAGACAGTAAAGCTGTTTTTGATATGATGATAGACAAGATAGTACAGCTTTCTTGCAAAGAATATAATCTTCTGTATAAGTTTTCTAAATATCACGCTATATACGACAATAAACAAATAGTTGATGAGTGCATAAAAATAGGCAAGGAAAAAAAGATTTTTTCATTCAGCCATGTGTTCAGATTGAACGGATTGAAATTTTACGGCTCATTAAGGCCATTTGTTCGCAAAATATACTACATGGTTGTAAAAAAAGTCAAAACACAGTAAGGGGAAAAAGAGGATGGTTCCTTATTTTATACTAATAGGCGTCCCTGCAATATTTGCGCTCTTTGTGAATTTTTTCACGTTTGAATCCCGCAGATTTAAATTTAATAAATGGATAATCGGGTCTTTTTTTATCATTATGATAATACTGCTTTCGTGCAGAAATATCGATTGCGGAATAGATGTTGCCAACTACGAGGTTTTGTTTAACGAAACTATCGAAAACAAATTCATGCATATAGTAGAAACCTACGATATCGAGTATGGATATCACATGCTTGAATATTTGATAGCTACTACAACATCAAGCTTCCGCTTATTCCTTATTACAGTTGCATTGATCTCGCTTATTCCGATTTGGATGCTTTACAAAAAAGAAAGTAAAATGCCGTATTTAAGCGTTGTTATTTTTGCGGCTGTTTGCCCGTTTTCTTTGTATTTTTCAGGTTTAAGGCAGGTATGCGCTATGGCGTTCGTTGTGCCTGCGTATCACCTTGTCAAGAAAAAGAATTTTATGGGCTTTGTGCTTGTTGTAATTCTTGCAGCATCTTTCCACATTTCGGCGTTGATGATCTTTTTGCTTTATCCTTTGTATTATATCCGATTTGGCAGAAAAACGGCAATCGCATTTATGTGTGTTGCGGGGGCTGTACTTGTTACGAATGAATCAATATTTAAAATGGTTCTTACAAGCCTTGGCGGAAAATATGCAGAAAAATATTCGTTTATTCAAAATACGGGTGCATATACAACACTTATACTTTTGGTAATATTCATGGTGTATTCCTACGTGATACCTGATGAAGAGCATCTTGATGAAGATACACGCGGATTGCGCAATATATTGTACGTGCTTGTTATCATTCAGTGCTTTGCTCCTATAAATACATTGGTAATGCGTTTGAATTATTACTATCTTATTTTACTTCCCATTTTGATTCCTAAAATAGTTATGAACGGCAAAAAATCTTTAAAGACGGTTACCAATGCCTCGGTATATGTAATGTGCATTTTCTTTACGTTTTGGTTTGTTAAATTGGTTGTTTCAAGCGAAGACGTTCTTCAGGTATTTCCGTATTTGTCAATGTGGTCATGAAGGTCATTCAAATAAATATAACGTGCGGTGTTTCAAGCACGGGTAAAATATGTGCATCTATTGCACAGCTATTGAAACAAAATGAAATTGAAAGCCGTGTGTTTTACAGTTCCTCTCACGGAGTAGATGCAGAAAAGCAATACGGTGTTCAATATTCAAATACTGTTTATACAAAGCTTCACGCTTTAAAGTCGCGAGTTTTCGGAAATTACGGATTCAATGCGAAGTACGTAACTAAAAAACTGATCAAATTGATTGAAGTCGAAAATCCCGATATCGTTCATTTGCATAATTTACATGCACATAATTGTGATTTGCAAATGTTGTTTTCTTATTTTCAAAAAAAACAGTTGCGCCTTGTTTGGACATTTCACGATTGTTGGGCATTTACGGGGTACTGCCCGTACTTTTCCGCGTGTGGGTGCGAAAAATGGGAAACAGGATGCGAAAAATGTCCGCTTTTTAAATCTTACAGTTGGTTTTTTGACAGAAGCAGTTGGCTGTACGAAAAGAAAAAGAGTGCTTTTGCCAATCTTGATCTTACCATCGTAACGCCATCACAATGGCTTGCCGACCTTGTTAAAAGATCTTTTTTGGGAAATTACGATGTCAGGGTGATAAATAATGGGATAGATCTTGATTTGTTTAAACCCACTTACGGCAGCTTTAAAAAGCAATACGGCATTGAAAACAAGTTTACTATTCTCGGTGTTTGCTTTAATTGGTGCTATAATAAAGGGCTTGATGCTTTTGTTCAGCTTGCTGATAAGCTGTCTGACGATTATGCTATCGTTCTCGTCGGTACTGATGAAAACGTTGAAAAAATATTACCGAAACGGATAATATCTATAAACAGAACCACAGATCAAAAGCAACTGGCAGAAATATATACGTCGTGTGACGTATTTGTTAACCCTACGAGAGAGGATAATTTTCCTACGGTCAATATAGAAGCTTTGGCTTGCGGAACGCCTGTTGTAACGTTTGATACGGGCGGCAGCCCGGAAATTATAGATAGCACCTGCGGCATGGTTGTAAAGGCTGATACCGATGATCTTATATCTGCGATAGAATATATAAAAAATGAAAAACCATTCACCAAAGAAGCATGCCTTAAAAGGGCATCACGCTTCAATGACAAGGAAAGGTTTTCAGAATATTTAGGTCTGTATTTGGGAAATGAAAAATAAAGTTGTCAGTAATTTATCCTGGATGCTGGTTTGCAGGTTATCGCAGGCAGTTTTAGGACTTGTGATTACTGCGTTTGTTACGCGATATCTCGGCCCTTCACTGTACGGTGTGTTAAACTATGCAATATCCGTGGCAGCGTTTTTACTGCCGATATCCCAGCTTGGATTCAGGGAAATACTTGTTCAGCAAACGGTAGATTACCCGGAGGAAGAGGGAAAAATATACGGCTCTTCATTGCTTGCCAGCGCGATAACCGCGTTGGCTTGCATGGTGGGAATGGTGTGTTTCGTATTTACTGCAAACGCCAATAAAACAGATACGATAATCGTGTGTGCTTTATATAGCTTTGTATTGCTGTTCCAATCATTTGAATTGATAAGGTTTTGGTTTCAATCAAAATATTTATCAAAATATACGGCGTTTATATCTCTTGCCGTCTATTCGATCACCTTTTTGTATAAGGGCGCATTGATAATATTGAATAAAAATATATATTGGTTTGCCGTTTCTGATGCTATCGGGTATTTGCTTGTTTCATTGGGCTTGTTTGTTTTATATTCCAAAATGGGTGGGCAAAGGCTTGCTTTTTCGTTTGATGTTTTGAAAAGAATGCTGTCAAAAAGCAAGTATTATATAATTTCATCAATGATGATAACGCTTTTTGCCCAAACCGATAAAATAATGCTAAATCTTATGAAGGGCGACGATGCCACGGGATATTATTCTGCTGCGGCAAACTGTGCAAGCATTACATCGTTTTTGTTCTGTGCAATAATAGACGCCTTGCTTCCAATGATATTTGAGGATCGCAAAAAGGGAACGGAAGCGTTTAATAAAAGCGTAAGCCTTTTGTATTGTATAATAATATATCTTTCTCTTTTACAAAGCATAGCCATGACGGCGCTTGCATATCCGATTATTTACATAATGAACGGTGCCGATTTTATTCCATCCGTTCCAATATTGCGTCTTTGCGTTTGGTTTACCACTTTTTCGTATATGGGCGCGGTACGTGATGTGTGGATACTTTCGGAAGGAAAGCAAAAATATTTGTGGCGGATAAATCTATTTGGTGCGGTGCTTAACATAGTGCTTAATGCGATCTTTATCCCTCTTTGGGGCGAAATGGGGGCGGCGGGCGCTTCAGTTATAACACAGTTTTTCACCAACGTAGTAACGGGAATCATTTTAAAGCCTTTAAGAGAAAATAACAAGTTGATAATATTGGGGCTTAACCCCGTTTTGATTAAAAATTTTTTAAAAAACAAGAATAATTAAACACAGGAAGGGTATAGTTATGTCTTTATTTACAGGTAAAACCTTACTTATAACAGGTGGAACCGGGTCGTTCGGAAACGCGGTTTTAAGGCGCTTTTTGAAAACAGATATAGGCGAAATACGTATATTTTCACGCGATGAAAAAAAGCAAGATGATATGCGCCATGAATTTCAAGCCTTGATGCCCGAAGTTTCAGATAAAATAAAATTTTTCATAGGCGACGTAAGAGAATTGGCAAGTGTTAAAAACGCTATGTACGGGGTTGATTATGTTTTTCACGCGGCTGCCTTGAAACAAGTGCCTTCGTGCGAATATTTTCCGCTTGAAGCTGTTAAAACAAACGTTTTAGGTACGGAAAACGTTCTTACTGCCGCAATTGATGCGGGTGTAAAGTCTGTTATCTGCCTTTCTACCGATAAAGCGGCGTATCCGGTTAATGCAATGGGTACAAGCAAAGCAATGATGGAAAAGGTAGTTGTAGCAAAATCAAGAACAGTTTCGCCGGAAAAAACTAAAATATGCTGTACAAGATACGGCAACGTAATGTGCAGCAGAGGATCGGTTATTCCATTGTGGATAGATCAGATAAAAGCAGGTAATCCCATTACTATAACAGAGCCTGAAATGACCAGATTTGTCATGTCCTTGGAAGAAGCGGTGGATCTTGTGCTTTTCGCTTTTGAAAACGGCACATCAGGTGATATATTCGTTCAAAAAGCCCCTGCTTGTACGATCCATACGCTTGCAGAAGCGGTAAAAGAGCTGTTTGCCCCCGAAACTGAAATAAAAATAATCGGTATTCGTCACGGTGAAAAAATGTATGAAACACTTCTTACAAATGAAGAGTGTTCTACCGCAGTAGATCTTGGCGATTTTTACAGAGTTCCTGCTGATACCCGAGATCTTAACTATGATAAATACGTTAAAAAAGGTAATACAAGCCGTAATTTACTTGTACAGTTTAACTCCTCCAATACGCGTATGTTGGATGTAGAAGAGGTTAAAGAAAAGCTGTTGTCGCTTGATTACATAAGATCTGAATTGGAAAAATTTAAGGAAATACGCAAATGAATGATCTGATCCAGCTTGGCGTTATTCCGTTGATCAAATGCGCTTTGAAAACGGAAAACGGCGTTTTGCCCGAAGATTTTTATAGCGAACAATATATAAAAATTGCCAAAGAACATCAGATTACGAATATCATTTACGAAGGGGCGCTTTTGTGTGGGGCAGACATACAAAATCCCGTTATGAAAACGATGTTTTCACGTAGTTGTAAAAATCTTATCGTATGCGAAAATCAAGCTTACGAAATAGGTGCTGTATGCGATGCGCTTGAGAGTAATGCCATTAAGCATATGCTTTTAAAAGGCGTTATTTTGAAGGATCTGTATCCCAAGGCGGATATGCGTGAAATGTGCGATGCCGACATCCTTATTGATATAAATGATCATGATAAAATAAGCGGAATAATGCTTTCGCTTGGGTTTGAAGAAACGCAGGAAAGCGTTCATGAATTTATATTCAAAAAAGGTAAAATAACCGTAGAAATGCACAAGTGCCTTGTGCCGGAAAGGCACGATCGGCTTGCAAAGCATTTTGAAGATCCGTGGGCGCTTGCACAATCTGTTGAAAACGCCGAATACAGATACCATCTTTTGCCTGTTGAACACTATATATACGTGTTTGCACACCTTGCGAAACATTATATAGATGGCGGCGTTGGTATTAAGCATATAACGGATATGTTCGTTTTGCGTAATAATCAAACGTATGATGAAAAATATGTAACGACTGTTTTGGCAGAAATGGGTCTTGAAGACTTTTACGGCAATATTTTAAATCTTATAGACGTTTGGTTTTACGGTGCAAAATCGAATGAGGTTGTTGATCTTATTACGAAGGTAATCGTTTCCGCCGGGGCGTACGGTACATTTGAAAACAGAATAGTTTCCCAGGCTGTAAGCGGAAATAAAAACACGAAATTCAAGGCTTTTTTAAAGCTTGTATTTCCACCTGCATCAGAAATGAAATTTGCCTATCCGATATTAAAGAAACGCAAGTATCTTTTGCCGTTTGTATGGGCGTATCGTTGGGGGGCTGTTTTGCTTGGAAAACGCGGTAATATTGCCGCGGCAAAGGCCAAGGTCGATTGTGTGGATGCCGAAAAGGTGAGAGAATACAGGGATGCATTGAAATTTGTAGGCCTTGAAATTAAAGATAATAAGAGGGGTTGAATATGAAGGTTCTCGTAACCGGCGCAAATGGATTTGCAGGAAAAAATCTTGTGTGCGCCTTGCAGAATATAATGGACGGTAAAGACAGAACACATCCCGAATTGCATATCGAAGAAATATTTCAATTCGATATTCAAACCGATCCGTCTGTTCTTGATACGTACTGTGAAAATGCAGATTTCGTATTTCATTTTGCGGGGGTCAACCGTCCGCAAAATCAAGAAGAATTTATGAAGGGAAATCGCGGCTTTTCTGAAATACTGATAGAAAAATTAGAAAAATACGACAACAAGTGTCCAATCGTGGTTTCAAGCTCTATTCAAGCTTCTCTGGTAGGAAGATATGCCAACGGCGAATATGGAAAAAGCAAAAAAGCGGAAGAAGATATCTTTTTCGAATATTCCAAAAGAACGGGTGCCGCGGTTTACGTTTATCGTTTCCCGAATTTGTTCGGCAAATGGTGCAGACCGAATTATAATTCCGCTGTGGCAACGTTCTGCCATAATACCGCAAACGGCTTGCCGATAACCGTTAACGACAGAAGCACGGTTTTACAGCTTCTTTATATTGACGACCTTGTTTGCGAAATGCTTAATGCACTTACAGGTGTCGTACACCGTTGCAATTTTTGCGGCATTGATGTTATTGATTGTGAAAACGGCGAATTTGTATATTGTCCCATAACCCATACGGTTACTTTAGGTGAAATAGCAGATCTGCTTGAGGATTTTTCTTCTCAGCCTTCAACGCTTCTTATGCCTGAAATACCGAACGGAAGCTTTGCGAAAAAATTGTATTCAACATATTTATCGTATCTTCCGTATGAAAAAGTGGCTTTTCCATTGAAAATGAATACAGACCCCAGGGGTAGTTTTACTGAAATATTAAAAACGGAAAAATGCGGCCAATTCAGCGTTAATATATCTAATCCGGGCATAACAAAAGGCCAGCATTGGCATAATACAAAATGGGAATTTTTCATTGTCGTAAGCGGTCATGGGCTGATACAGCAAAGGAAGATCGGAAGTGATGAGGTTCTTAATTTTGAAGTCAGCGGTGAAGAAATAAAGGCTGTACATATGCTTCCGGGATATACGCATAACATAATTAACCTTTCCGAAAAAGAACCGCTTGTTACCGTAATGTGGGCAAATGAAAATTTTGATCCCCAAAAGCCTGATACGTTTTTTGAAATCGTTGATAGTAAAGAAGGTGAATGACATGGATATAAAACTTGACTATTCCGATATAAATTTTAAGCACGACGGAAGATTAAAACTTTTGATAATCGTAGGTACACGCCCTGAAATAATCCGCCTTTCTTCTGTTATTACAAAATGCCGATGCTATTTCGACTGTGTTCTTGCGCATACTGGGCAAAACTATGATTATAATTTAAACGGGATATTTTTCGATGATCTTGGAATAAGCTCACCTGATGTATATATGGATGCCGTAGGCGACGATCTTGGTGCTACGGTAGGTAATATCATAAATGCTTCTTATAAGCTGATGCGGCAAATAAAGCCCGATGCTCTTCTTGTGCTTGGCGATACGAACAGCTGCCTTTCGGCTATTTCTGCCAAAAGGCTTCACATTCCCGTGTTCCACATGGAGGCCGGTAACAGATGTAAGGATGAATGCCTTCCCGAAGAAACGAACCGCCGCATAGTTGACATTATTTCAGATGTTAATCTCGCGTATTCAGAGCATGCACGTAAATACCTGCACGAATGCGGCCTGCCTAAAGAGAGAACCTATGTTACAGGCTCGCCTATGGCAGAGGTTTTGGCAAAAAATCTGCAAAAAATTGAAGCCAGCGATATTCTTCAAAGGCTTTCTTTAACACCTAAAAAATATATCCTTCTTTCTGCACACAGGGAAGAGAATATAGATACCGAAAAGAATTTCACATCATTGTTTTCCGCTATCAATAAAATGGCAGAAAAGTACGATATGCCCGTTCTTTATTCGTGCCACCCGAGAAGCAAAAAAAGGCTTGAAGAATCGCATTTTATGCTTGATAGGCGCGTTATAAGGCACGAACCGCTTGGCTTTTCGGATTATAACAAATTGCAGATGAACGCTTTTGCAGTTGTTTCCGACAGTGGAACTTTGCCTGAAGAAAGCTCGTTTTTCACTTCGATCGGCAAGCCTTTTCCCGCTGTTTGCATCAGAACCTCCACAGAACGCCCCGAAGCACTTGACAAAGCTTGCTTCGTTCTTGCGGGAATAGATGAAAAAAATCTTCTTCAAGCGCTTGATGTTGCAGTAAATATGAACGCCAACGGCGACCACGGAATACCCGTACCCGATTACGTTGAAGAAAACGTTTCTTCCAAGGTCGTTAAGATCATTCAATCTTATACCGGCGTTGTAGATAAAATGGTTTGGAGAAAATAAAAAAATACCAATATCGGCAATCCTACACTAAAGGATTGCCGATATTGTCGCTTTTATTGTAAATATAAATTAAATCGTAAATAATATTGTAAAAGGCTTGACTTTATTTAAATTATGTAGTATAATGTAGCCATAATGTGTGAGACTCGTAAGCATGCTCTGTTTACGGAATTTCCGATATAATTTTGCTTATTCCGTCGAACGGTTGTTTACACTTCCGCGAGGCGGCATTTTTGCGGTCGGAAAATGTCAATTTATAACATAAGGAGGTTTATGTCATGAATGAAAAATCCCTGATCCCATTCAAAGGCACTGCTGAGCAGGAGGCACAACTTAACGAAGTTATTGCCAAACATCGTGACCAAAGAGGTGGCCTTATGCCCGTGTTGCAAGAAGCACAAGGCATATACGGTTATCTCCCGATCGAGGTACAAACGATTATTGCAGACGGCCTCGGAATATCTCTTTCCGAAGTTTTCGGTGTTGCAACCTTCTACTCCCAGTTTTCACTTACACCTAAGGGCAAGCACAAGATAAGCGTATGCTTGGGTACTGCTTGCTATGTTAAAGGCTCTGACAAGGTTCTTGAAGCTATTGAAGCTCGCCTTGGTATCAAATCAGGCGGCTGCACAGAAGACGGTTTGTTTTCTATCGATGCTTGCCGCTGCGTAGGCGCGTGCGGACTTGCGCCCGTTATGCTTGTTGGGGAGGATGTTTACGGTAAAGTAGCACCCGAACAGGTTCCCGCAATTCTCGAATCCTACAAAAAAGCTGAAGGGGGCGCGAATAACTGATGACTATCGAACAACTTAATCAAATTAAAAGCCAATACGAAGATATCGTAAAGGTTAGAAAGATCGTTGCAGAAGAAGGCGAAAAGCTTGCAAAGAAAACCGGTTACCGCAAGCAGGTTCTCGTTTGCGGCGGTACAGGCTGTAATTCTTCGGGCAGTAAAAAGGTAATCGCAGCACTTGAAGATGAACTTAAGCTGCAAGGTATCGAAAACGAGGTTCTTGTGGTTAAAACAGGATGCTTTGGTTTGTGCGCATTGGGCCCGATTATGATCGTGTATCCCGAAGGTGCATTCTACGCACAGGCTACCCCCGAATCTGTAAGAAGAGTAGTTAAAGAACATTTGAAAGAGGGAAATATTGCTAAAGATCTTCTTTACCAAGAAACCGTTCACTCAGACGGATCTATTATTTCTCTTTACGAAACTAACTTTTATAAAAAGCAGTTGAGAATAGCTCTTGCAAACTGCGGTGTTATAGACCCTGAAAACATCAACGAATACATAGCTACAGAAGGCTATCAGGCGCTTGCGAAGGTACTTACGCAAATGACACCTGATGATGTTATAAACGAGTTGCTTGCTTCCGGTATCAGAGGCCGTGGCGGTGCAGGATTCCCGACGGGTAAAAAATGGGCGTTTGCAAAAGCAACACCCGGTGATGTTAAATATGTATGCTGTAATGCAGACGAAGGCGACCCCGGCGCATTTATGGACCGTTCGATCCTTGAAGGCGACCCACACGCTATTATCGAAGCTATGGCAATTGCAGGCTATACGATAGGTGCAAAGCAAGGTTACGTTTACGTTCGTGCAGAATATCCTGTTGCGGTTGAAAGACTTAATATTGCTATAAATCAAGCGAGAGAAGCAGGCTTCCTCGGAAATAATATTTTCGGTACTGATTTCTGCTTTGATATTGAGATCCGTTTGGGCGCAGGTGCGTTCGTATGCGGCGAAGAAACAGCTTTGATGACTTCTATCGAAGGCAACAGAGGCGAGCCGCGCCCCCGTCCTCCGTTCCCGGCTGTTAAAGGTTTGTTCGGCAAACCTACGGTTCTTAACAACGTTGAAACACTTTCCAATATACCTAAGATCATTCGCAAAGGCTCTGCATGGTATGCTTCCATGGGTACAGAAACATCCAAGGGTACAAAGGTATTCGCGCTTGGCGGTAAGATCACAAACGTAGGTCTTGTTGAAATACCTATGGGTACAACATTGCGCGAAATCGTTGAAGGAATCGGCGGCGGCATCCCCAATGGCAAGAAATTCAAGGCTGCACAAACCGGCGGTCCTTCCGGCGGATGTATCCCTGCAGAACATATTGATACCCCCATTGACTATGAGCATTTGACGGCACTTGGCTCTATGATGGGCTCCGGCGGTCTTATCATCATGGATGAAGATACATGTATGGTTGATATTTCCAAGTTCTATCTTGACTTTACCGTTGATGAATCCTGCGGTAAATGTACTCCTTGCCGTATAGGTACAAAGAGATTGATTCAGCTTCTTGAAAAGATCACGGAAGGCAACGGCGAAATGGAAGATCTTGAAAAGATTGAAGAGCTTGCCAACCACATGAAGTCAGCATCCTTGTGTGCGCTTGGTCAGTCTGCACCTAACCCTGTTCTTTCCACTATCAAATATTTCAAAGACGAATATGTTGAACATATCGTTGATAAGAAATGTAGGGCAGGCGTATGTAAGAGTATGCTTAGATACGAAATCGTTACGGATCTTTGTAAGGGATGTACTCTTTGTGCAAGAAAATGTCCTGTTGCTGCTATCAGCGGCACAGTTAAACAACCGCATGAAATCGATCAAAGTAAGTGCATTAAGTGCGGTCTTTGCGAATCAAGCTGTAAGTTCAAAGCGATTGTGAAGAAATAAGGAGGTATCCGGTAATGGAAATGGTAAATTTGAAAATAAACGGTGTATCCGTTGCAGTTCCGGCTGGCTCAACAATTCTTCAGGCTGCCAAAGCTGCTAATATTACGATCCCCACACTTTGCTATCTTAAGGATGTAAACTGCATAGGCGCATGCCGTATATGCTTGGTTGAAGTTAAGGGGGCAAGAGGTCCTGTTGCCGCTTGCGTATATCCCGTATCCGAAGGTATGGAAGTACTTACAAACACACCTAAAATCAGGGCTTCGAGAAAGACAACGCTTGAACTTATTCTTTCAAGCCACAAGAAAAAATGTCTGTCTTGCAGCAGAAGTGATAACTGCGAACTTCAAAAGCTCGCACACGATTATTGCGTAGATGAAGATAAATTTACAGGCGAAGGCAAAAATTATCCCATAGATAATTCTTCTCCTTATGTAGTAAGAGATAACAACAAGTGCGTTAACTGTATGCGTTGTGTTGCGGCTTGTAAAAATCTTCAAAGCGTTTCTTGTATCGGTGCTATCAATCGTGGATTTAACGTTCACGTTGGTTGTGCATTCGATAAAACTCTTGCAGAATCTCCTTGTGTTGGCTGCGGTCAGTGTATAGTTGCTTGCCCTGTCGGCGCGCTTTCTGAAAAGAGTCAAACAGAAAAAGTTTGGGAAGCTATTGCAGATCCCGAAAAAGAAGTTGTATTCTTCACAGCTCCTTCTATATGTGCTACTTTGGGCGAATGCTTCAGCATGCCTGTAGGCACAAATGTTGAAGGTAAAATGGTTTCCGCCATTCGTAAGCTTGGAACAGATAAAGTTTTCAATATGAACGTTACGGCAGACCTTACGATTCTTGAAGAATCCAATGAATTGATTGAACGTATTACTCAAAAGAAAACACTTCCTTTGTTTACGTCTTGCTGCCCCGGTTGGGTTAAGTTCTGCGAACATTACTATCCTGACTTTTTACCCCACGTTTCAAGCTGCAAATCTCCTCAACAGATGTTCGGTGCGGTTCTTAAGAGCTACTATTGCCAAAAGAACAATATCGACCCCGAAAAGCTTTTCGTTGTCAGCGTAATTCCTTGTACAGCAAAGAAATTTGAAGTAACGAGAGAAGAACAGCGCACACAAGCATTCGACGATGTTGATGTAGCACTTACAACGAGAGAGCTTGGTAAGATGATCAAAGAAGCGGGTATCAACTTTACAGATCTTGCTGATGAAGAGTTTGATAACCCCTTCGAAACCGCTACGGGCGGCGCTGCTATCTTCGGCGCAACGGGTGGCGTTATGGAAGCTGCACTTCGTACAGCTGCTTACAAACTTGATGGTACGGCAACCGCCGTTGATTTCAAGGAGGTAAGAGGTACACAAGGCATCAAAGAAGCAACATATACTGTTGCAGGCCTTGAATTGAACGTTGCAGTTGCTTCAGGTCTTGCTAATGCAAGAAAAGTAATTGATCAGATCATTGCAGGCGAAAAGAACTATCATATGGTAGAGGTTATGGCTTGCCCCGGCGGTTGTATCAACGGCGGCGGTCAGCCCGTTCAAAGCGATGAAGTAAGAAATAGTGTTGATCTTAAATCTTTGAGAGCAAAAGCATTGTACGATGCAGATGCTGCAAACACACTTAGAAAATCACATGAAAGCCCTGTTGTTAAAGCACTTTACGAAGAATTCTTCGAAGCGCCCGGATCACACAAGGCACATGAACTTCTTCACACAACATATGTGAAGAGGGGAACACACTGATTTTTACCAATATCATTTAGATTAATTTTAATACTCCCCCTGCGGCGATTACCTTAGGGGGAGTATTGTTAAAAAAGGAGAAATAGATATGAAAATATGTCCTAACTGCAACAATCAATTAAATGATAACGCGGGCTTCTGCAACAACTGCGGCACGCAGTTCGCTGCCAACCCCCAACAACCCAATTTTCAGGCTGCACCCCAATACAACAACTATGCACCCGCTTTTGATCACTTCGATCACACTTCCGAATTCGATCCCAAAGATATTGCCGATAATAAGGTAGTTTCTATGCTTGTATATCTTATGGGCGCTATAGGTATAATCATTGCTTTGCTTGCAAGCAATACTTCACCCTATGCTGCTTTCCACGTAAGACAAGCTTTGAAGTTTACAGTAGTTTCGATTCTCGGTGGTATTTGTGCAGTATTGCTTTGCTGGACAATAATTGTTCCGATAGCATACGCTATATTGTCTTTGGTTTTGATCGTAGTGAAGTTTATTTGCTTTTTCCAGATTTGCGCAGGTAAAGCAAAAGAACCCGCAATTATTCGCAGCCTCGGCTTCTTAAGATAATCACAGCATATAGCATTTTCGCTTTATGTGTCGAAATTTGTTGTTATTTGAAGATTAAAAATAAAAAGTATGTAATGATAGTATTACATACTTTTTTATTTTATATATTGATTTAAATTATGTATTCCATTGTTATTTTCTGCTTTGAAAGACCTAAATTTTCGTAAAATCCAAGGGCTTTTTTATTATCAGCCCAAACATTTAGCGTTACATTATAGCAACCATTATTTTTGGCGTAATTTATTACATATTCATACAAAGATCTGCCGATATGCTTTCCTCTTTCGCTTTCATCTACGCAAAGGTCATCTATATAAAGCGTTTTTATATTTGTTAAAATATTATCGTTTTCGTGTTGCACGAATACGCAAAAAGCATAACCGACAACCTTATCGCTTTCATCTGTATAAACGAATATAGGCTTTTGGTTGTCTGCTATTATTTGCAAAAGCTGATCGTTTGTATATTTTTTTCCGCCGCTTTTAAAAATATCCTTGCGGGCTTCTGCGTGAACCTCAAGTACCTGGCACAAAAGCGCATTGATTCTGTCTATATCTGTATTTTTTGCACGTCTTATCATAATATCCCTCCATTTTTGTAATTATAACACCTGAATTATTTATATGCAACGGTATTTTATTAAGTTTTTTATTTGTGATTTTTAATTGCATTTTCTTGAATATTTCAGACGAACGGCCAATATATATATAACAAACAAATATCTGGAGGAAAGCAATGACAGAGAAGGGAATATATAAGGATATAGCACAAAGAACCAACGGTGATATTTACGTAGGGGTTGTAGGGCCTGTAAGAACGGGAAAATCGACTTTTATAAAGAGATTTATGGAAACGCTTGTGTTACCCAATATAAAGGGTGACTATGATAAGGAACGTACAAAAGACGAACTTCCGCAATCATCTTCAGGTAAAACGGTAATGACAACCGAACCTAAATTTATCCCCGATGAAGCGGTAAGTATAACCTTAGACGATAATGCTGCGCTAAAGGTAAAAATGATAGATTGCGTCGGCTTCATCGTACCTGAAGCGTTGGGGCATATAGAAAACGGTCAGCCAAGAATGGTACATACCCCGTGGAATGAAGAACCTATTCCGTTTGATCTTGCAGCAGAAACGGGAACGAAAAAAGTAATAACCGATCATTGTACCATAGGCATGCTTGTAACCTGCGACGGTACGTTTGGGGAAATACCGCGAGAAAGTTATGTAAGTGCCGAAGAAAGAACTGTTTCGGAGCTTAAAGACATAAATAAGCCGTTTGTTATTATTCTTAATTCTGCAAAACCGAATTCGCAAGAAAGTATAGATTTAGCAGTAAGTCTGGAAGAAAAATATTCCGCCCCCGTAGCCTTGATCAATTGTTTAGAGCTGAACGCCGAGGATATAAAGCAAATTTTAAAGCTGGTATTGTTGGAATTTCCGGTAAGCGAAATATCAGTAAACGTTCCCGAATATATAACTGCTCTTTCGCACGAGCACCCAATTTACGAATCATTAAAGTCAAGTATATGCACGCTTGCAAAAAAAGTGGAAAAAATAAAAGATATTGCCCCGGTGTTTTCTAAACTTTCCGAAAACGAAAATGTTGTAGATACCACGATAGATTATATTGATCTTGGAAGCGGTAAGGCGAAAATAACGGCGCAACTAACAGAAGGTCTGTTTTATAATATAGTATCTGCCGAAACTGGATTTGATATCACGTCAGATGAAGAATTATTAAAGCTGTTAAAAGAATTATCAATTGCAAAACAAAAATTTGATAAGGTTGCAAATGCATACGATCAAGTGATGAATACGGGGTACGGCATAGTTACCCCCGGCGTATCAGATCTGTCTTTGGAAGAACCGGTAATAGTAAAGCAACCGGGCGGTTACGGGGTTAAATTGCGTGCGTCTGCCCCCTCTATTCATATGATAAAAGCAAATATACAAACAGAAGTGAATCCCATAGTGGGAACAGAGCAGCAATCTGAAGATCTTGTTAAGTTTTTACTGCGCGAATTTGAAGAAGATCCCACGAAAATATGGGAAACGAATATGTTTGGAAAATCACTGTACGAACTTGTTAATGAGGGTCTTAACACAAAGCTTTCACATATGCCAAACGATGCAAGAATGCGTTTGTGTGAAACTTTAGAAAAGATAATTAACGAAGGATCGGGCGGTCTTATCTGTATTATACTGTAATATTAAAAACTGTGGTGGTTAACATCACAGTTTTATTTTGAATTTATTGATACGTATAAATATTGTTTACGAAATGTATTTAATTATGATATAATGTTTTAGTAAAATGTATTTTGGTAATTTATATAGAAAAGTACTGCTTTTCTAAACATCAATAAATATAAAAGGATATTGAAGAAATGGCTAAAGAAAAAAAGTTTGTTGAACAAATAACTGCAATGGATGTTGACTTTGCAAAATGGTACACCGATATCGTGAAAAAAGCCGATTTGGTTGATTATTCGGGCGTAAAGGGCTGTACTATAATTCGCCCTTACGGATATGCAATTTGGGAAAATATACAAAGATTGCTTGATGCCGAATTCAAAAAAACAGGTCACGAAAATATATATATGCCTATGTTTATTCCGGAATCTCTGTTGAATAAAGAAAAGGCGCATATAGCAGGATTTGCCCCCGAGGTTGCTTGGGTAACACATGGCGGCGGCGAAAAATTAACTGAAAGAATGTGCGTACGCCCGACTTCTGAAGTGCTTTTCTGCGATCACTATAAGGATATCATCAAATCATACAGAGATCTTCCGAAGCTTTACAATCAATGGTGCAGTGTTGTAAGATGGGAGAAAACAACAAGGCCCTTCCTTCGTACAAGAGAATTCTTGTGGCAAGAAGGCCACACTATGCACGCAACGGCAGAAGATGCAGAAAAAGAAACGCTTCAAATGCTTAACATATATGCAGATTTTTACGAAAAACAGCTTTCTATACCCGTTGTTAAGGGCAAAAAGACTGATAAAGAAAAGTTTGCAGGTGCGGCAGCTACATATACGGTAGAAGCGCTTATGCACGACGGTAAAGCCCTTCAAGGCGGTACGTCGCATAACTTTGGCTGCGATTTTGCAAAAGCATTTGGAATACAATATCTTGATAAAGATAATCAGCTTAAACCTTGTTATCAAACCTCTTGGGGTGTATCAACCAGAATGATTGGGGCAATAATAATGGCACACGGTGATGATTCAGGTCTTGTTTTGCCTGCGGCTATTGCACCCGTTCAAACGGTTATCATACCGATTGCGCAACACAAGGAAGGCGTTTTGGAAAAAGCAAATCAGCTTGCAGAAAGGCTTTCTGCGGTTGCAAGAGTAAAGCTTGACGATAGCGATAATTCCCCCGGATGGAAATTTGCCGAATATGAAATGAAGGGTGTGCCGATAAGAATCGAAATCGGTCCTAAAGATATTGAACAAAATCAATGTGTATTTGTTCGCAGAGATAACAGAGAAAAGATATTCGTTGATCTTGACAATGTTGAAAATGCCCTTGTTGAAGAATTGGCAAAATATTCTCAAGCATTGTATGAAAAAGCGTATAAACGCCGCGAAGAAATGACATATACCGAAACCGAATTGGATGCGTTTATTGAAACCGCTAAATCTAAACCCGGTTTTATACGCGCTATGTGGTGCGGCGATCTTGAATGCGAGCTTAAAATGAAAGAATTGGCAGACGTAACTTCTCGTTGTATGCCTTTCGGGCAAGAGCCTTGTTCGGACAAATGTATCTGCTGCGGTAAGCCTGCTGACAAATTACTTTATTGGGGCAAAGCGTACTAATGCTTGCATCGGTATATACTGCCGGCTTGACAGGAATAGACGGTTATCCCGTAACGGTAGAGTGCAACAGTGTTAATTCTATACCGGGTTTTGAAATAGTCGGCTTGCCCGACGCTTCTATAAAGGAATCCAAAGAAAGAATCAAAGCGGCAGTGGCAAATAGCGGTTTGCTTTTCCCATCAATGCTTTTAACGGTGAACCTTGCACCGGCCGACAAAAAGAAGGAAGGATCTTCCTACGATTTGGCGATTGCCGTTGCAATACTTGCATCGTGCGAAATAATAACGCCGTTTAACCAGCTTGAAAGGTGTTGCTTTATTGGTGAATTGTCACTTTCGGGTGATGTTCGCGGAATACGCGGCGTTTTGCCGATGTGCGTGTGCGCAAAGCAAAGCGGCAAAACAGAAATATTCGTTCCGGAAGAAAATGCCGCAGAAGCAGCTGTGGTAAGCGGTGTAAATATTTATCCGGTTAAATCCTTGCAGGATCTTATAATACATCTTAATACGAAAGATAAAATATCACCTGCATTATTTGATAAGGAAAAGTTTTTGTCTGCTTTTGTTACGTCAGAAATTGATTTCAGTGATGTAAAAGGCCAAGAAAAGGCAAAAAGTGCATTGGAAGTTGCCGCAGTTGGGTCGCACAACGTGCTTTTAATAGGTCCGCCCGGTTCGGGAAAAAGTATGTTGGCAAAGCGTTTGCCCACTATACTTCCGCCGTTGTCCTTTGAAGAAGCAATAGAAACCACGAAAATACATTCTGTATCGGGTATTTTACCTGCAAAAACATCTTTAATAACACAAAGACCGTTCCGTTCACCGCACCATACTATGTCCAGTATAGGGTTATCAGGTGGCGGAAGAATACCTTTACCCGGGGAAATATCTTTGGCTGACAATGGTGTTTTGTTTCTTGATGAATTGCCTGAATTCCGTAGGGAAGCACTTGAAGTACTTCGGCAGCCGTTAGAAGACGGAAACGTTACAATAACGCGCGTAAACGGCAAATTAACTTATCCGTGCAAGTTTATGCTTGTATGCGCGATGAATCCCTGCAAATGCGGTTACTTCGGCTCTAAAACGAAAAAATGCACTTGCGGAGAGGGAGAGCATAAAAAGTATCTTTCCAAAATTTCAGGTCCGCTGTTGGATAGAATAGATATTCAGGTGGAAATGCCGGAAGTTAAGTATGAAGAGCTTTCCTCCGATAGATGCGGCGATACGTCTGCTGTCGTACGCGAAAGGGTAATACAAGCACGTGCGTTTGCGAGCGAGAGATGCCGTGTATTAGGAATCAATTCGAATTCTCAGTTGACTTCTGCACAAATAAGGGAAGTTTGCATTTTAACAGATCCTGCAAAGCTGTTGTTAAAAAAAGCTTTTGATCGTATGGGACTTTCCGCGAGAACTTATGACAGAATACAGCGAGTGGCGCGAAGTATAGCAGATATAGATAAAAGCGAACTGATAAATGAATATCATATGGCGCATGCGTTAAGCTTACGTTCATTAGACAGAAAATATTGGAATTTGTAATGTAAATGGCATTAAAATGCTGTACAGATAATAATTTATATTATATGGAGGGTAAAATTATGAAAGAACTCAAGGGTACGAAAACAGAGGCTAATCTTCAAGCTGCTTTTGCTGGCGAAAGCATGGCAAGAAACAAATATACGTATTTTGCTTCTGCTGCAAAAAAAGAAGGTTATGAACAGATTGCTGCAATATTTACAGAAACTGCAGATAATGAAAAAGAACACGCTAAAATGTGGTACAAGCTTCTTAACGGCGGTGTTGGTAAAACTGCTGAAAACCTTTTGGCAGCGGCAGAAGGCGAAAACTACGAATGGGTAGATATGTATGCTACTTTTGCGCAGGAAGCCAAAGCAGAAGGCTTTGATTATATTGCCGCACTTTTTGAAGGCGTTGCAAAGGTAGAAAAAGAGCATGAAGAAAGATACCGCAAGTTTCTTGAAAACCTTAATACGGATAAGGTATTTATTAAAGACGATGTAGTGATTTGGAAATGCCGTAATTGCGGCCACATTCACGTAGGAAACCGTGCGCCTGAAGTATGCCCCGTATGTGCACACCCCAAGGCGTATTTTGAAATCAAAAGCGAAAACTATTGATAAAAAAATATAAAAAATACGGTGTATTAAAATACACCGTATTTTTATCGTTATGAAAAAAATAAACCAACCGTAACGGCTACATATGCCGAGTGCGGTTGGTAGATCTTTCGTTGGGCTATAAGCCTTTCGGAATTCTGCCCAAAGGGCAGAGTAAGTGTCGGATGGCCGACACCTAATACTCTGAATCGAATTATTCAGCAGAATCAGCAACAGTAGCTGCATCTGTAGCAGCATCTGTAGCTGCATCTGTAGCAGCAGCTGTAGCAGCATCTGTAGCAGCAGCTGTACCAGCAGCTGTAGCAGCATCTGTGCCTGCAGCTGTTGTATCAGCAGCATCGCCACCGCAAGAAGCGAAAGAAAGTGCGAGTGTTGCAGCAAGCATAAGAACAACAAACTTCTTCATCAGACTAAATCCTCCTAATAAGTATTGGTGGTTTGAACCACACGTTTGCCCGATTTTACCACCAAAAATCACTTTTGTCAACCCTTATAGAAGTTTATTTACAAAAAAACATTGTTAGTTCATATTATGTTCATGAATGTTACGGAACAAATTTCGCCCAATCTTTCAACCGAATGTATAAATTCTTCTTTATTCATCAAAATTTGCGTTGCATCTTTCCCTAAAAGAGAGTTTTCCAGTCTTATAAGCGATATTTCTATATTTTCTATTTCGCGGTAATCATACAAGCATACAAATATTTCGTGCGATTTTTCCCAAGCGTATTTTATATTTTCAATATCTTCTTGTCTGAAGTTTTCGGGGGAAATATTTTTTGTTAGATTTACAAGATCATCGGTTACTTTTATCGTATATACAGATGATACCGTTATGCCGATACACACTGTTAATAACAAAACGGCAGAGATAATTACAGATTTCATTTATTCCTCTTTCTTTATAACGGTTATGTTTTCTGCATCGTCGCATGTAAAAAGCATGACCTCTTCTACTGTGTTTATATTTCGTTTTGCAAGCTGACATTCGATAAAATCTTTACTTTTACCGGATGTTTTTATGTTTTCGAAATTTATTTTGCCGTCAACTATAAGGGCGTGTGATATTCCTTTTTCTGCGGTTTCGATTTTAATATCGCTTGGTGTCAATGCTTGCTTTTGCGATTTTAAAACGACGGATAGCTTGCCGTTTTTTTCAAGAATAGCGTATTGAACGTCAGATATGTCGGTAACATTTTTTAAACGTAATTCAGAGGCAAGCTCTTCTAAGGAAATGCGTGCATTACGCATTTCCTTTACGTTTAAGTTTCCCTTGTCGATCAGAATACTTACGTTTCCTGTCATTATTCTTTTCATTTTTTCGCTTTTGGTAATAAGAAATGATAATATCACTTCGAACGATAATACGACGACAGCGGGCACTATTCCGTAAACTAAAGGAATATTGTCGTCTGTAATCGGTTGTGATGCAATTTCGGAAAGTAAAAGCGTTGTAACCAGCTCTGAAGGCTGTAATTCACCTACTTGCCTTTTTCCCATAAGGCGCAAAACAAGCAAAAGAAGAATATATGTTATAAAAGATCGAAAAAACATCACCGTCATTTTTGTTTCTCCTGATTTTCGCCTTGATATAATTAGTTTTGCTTATTATTTCACTTTTTCGGTATTTTAATGCACGGAATGGTGAAAAGTATCATAAAATCTAATTTTATCGTATTTCTACTTGAAAAAACAAAAGCTTTGTGGTATAATGACTCTCGAAGTTTAAGATTTGATTTTGAGGTGTATTATGGGCAAAATATTTGTGTGCGACCATCCGCTTATTCAACATAAATTAACTATTCTTCGTAACAAAAATACAGGAACGATGGAATTCAGAAATCTTACGAAAGAAATTGCAATGCTTATGGGATACGAAGCATTCCGCGATCTTCCGCTTAAATCGGTAGAGGTTCAAACGCCGATTTGCAAAACAATGGCGCCTGCTATATCTGGCAAAAAAATTGCTATCGTACCTATTTTGAGGGCAGGCCTTGGTATGGTAGATGGTATTTTAAGTCTTGTTCCGGCGGCTAAGGTCGGTCATATAGGTCTTTACCGTGATGAAGTTACACGTTTGCCCCACGGATATTACTGCAAGCTTCCCGAAAGCGTTGACAAGCGTTCTGTTTTCATTCTCGATCCGATGCTTGCTACGGGCGGTTCCGCCGTTGAGGCTGTAAGCTTGGTTAAGGCAAAGGGCTGCACTACTATAAAGTTTATGTGTATGATTGCCGCGCCTGAAGGCGTTGAAGCTTTAACAAAAGCACATCCGGATATAGATTTGTATATTGGTTGCATAGATGAAAAGCTTAATGAAAATGCTTATATCGTTCCGGGCTTGGGCGATGCGGGCGACAGAATATTCGGCACTAAATAAATTATTTACAGAAAATCAAATACAGCCCCGAAAACGTAAGTTTTTTGGGGCTTATTTTGTGTATTTTGGCGTAATTAACATTGTGTTTTATATTATTTAATATTTATATGGTATTCTTCATAATAGGAAATTTTGCTTGTATGGCAAATGATAACGTTGGTAGGAGAATTATATTATGAAAATCAGCAAAATTATGTGCGAACATATGCTTTGCGACGAAGCGGCATATAAAAACAGGCCATTTTGTATTGATAATGAAACGCCTACTTTTTCCTTCGCTATCGAAGGGGAAGAATATGGTGCAAAGGTGAAATGTTGGAAGCTTATTGTTTCCTCGTCTAAAGAAAAGCTTCTTGCGCAAGATGGCGACGTGTGGGATACGGGCGTTGTTTACGATAGTGATATAATTGATATTAAATACGACGGGGAAGAGCTTCAGTCTAAAACCACGTATTATTTTAGATTTTTTGCTATTGTAGGCTCAAAAAACTCTAAGACTAAATTGAAAAGCCCCATAGGCATGTTTACTACGGGTATCTTGCTTCCCTCTGAATGGAAGTGCGGTTTTATAGGTATTCCCGTAGAAGCAACTCCAAAGCTTGATTGCCCCGAAAAAGATAAAATTGGCTATGCTTGCCCATATTTTCGCCGTTCATTTACGGTAAATAAACCCGTTGTTTCAGCAAAAGCATATGGTACTGCATACGGTGTTTACGAGCTTTACGTAAACGGCAAAAAGGATGAAAATTACGTTCTTGCCCCCGAATGGACGGATTATACAAAAAGCTTGCAGTATCAGTATTACGATCTTACCGATGCTATCAAGCAGGGTGAAAACGTAATTGGCGCTATCGTTGGCGACGGATGGTTTTCGGGTAATATTGCAATAGTAGGCAGAAAACAGTACGGCGATGCTCCTCTCGGCTTTATGATGAATCTTACGATTTGTTATGAAGACGGCTCGCAAGACGTTATCGTAACTGATGATAACTGGAAGGGAAGCACGGGTGCTATTCTGTACACGGATAACCAAACAGGCGAGTATTACGATGCAAGATGCGAAAAAGACGGCTGGTGCGATTGCGGATATGACGATTCACAATGGAATAATATAATCGGTGTTTTTCCGCCGAGAACAAGCGGTAACAGATTGAAGGCTGCTGTCGGCCCGCAAACGCGCGTAATGAAAACTATCAGCCCGATAGACATTTCGGTTGATAAAAACGGCTTGTATATCGTAGATATGGGTCAAAACATGGTTGGCGTTGCAGAAATTAAATTCAAAGGCAATTCCGGCGACAAAATAACGTTGCGCTTCGGCGAAATGCTTAACCTTGACGGTACGCTTTACACAACGAATCTTCGTTCTGCTTTGCAGACGGATACGTATGTAATGAAGGGCGATGAAAACGGTGAGGTATATCACCCGTACTTTACGTTCCACGGCTTCAGATATATTGAAATTTCAGGCCTTTCCTATCAACCTGCCATCGAAGATATAACAGGCTGCGTAATATACTCTGCCTGCGAGCGCACAGGCTACATAGAAACCTCAAATGCAATGGTAAACAAGCTGTTTTCAAACGCTTTGTGGGGTCAAATGGGCAATTTCGTCGGTGTTCCTACCGACTGCCCCCAACGTGACGAGCGCATGGGCTGGACGGGGGATGCACAAGTTTTCTGCCGTACGGCGTGCTATAACATGGATTGCTACGGCTTTTACGATAAATATGGCGAGGATATTATTGAATCCCAAAAACCCAACGGCGCTGTAACAGACGTTGTTCCTCACGTTAAATGGGGTGACGGTGTCGGTAACGATCTTGTAGGCAATGCGAATGCCGCATGGGGCGACGTTATGTTTATAATGCCTTATACGGTATATACAATGTACGGCGATAAGGATATTCTTTATAAGTACTACGACTCTATGGAAAGATACTTTAAATGTTTGCTTGGCACAACAAACGATCTTATCCGCCCGGACTTTGGTTACGGTGATTGGCTTTCTATAGATGACGATACGCCCAAAGACGTGCTTTCCACTGCTTATTTTGCATACGACGCATACCTTATGTATAAAATATCCGATATTTTGGGTAAAGATTACGAAAAAGTATATTATGCGCGTATGTTCGAAAAAATAAGTACTGCTTGGCGTGACGAGTATATGGACGATGATGGCATGATAAAGGGCGATACGCAATGCTGCTACTTGCTTGCGCTTAAAATGAAGCTTATCCCCGACAGTCAGCGTGCGCGTGCCGCAAAGCATCTTGTGCGTACAATAGAAAGAAAGAATTACCACCTTTCTACGGGATTTGTCGGTGTTTCTTATCTTTTGCCCATTCTTTGCGATTGCGGTTACAGCGACATTGCATACCGCCTGCTTTTAAATGACACGTATCCTTCTTGGGGATATTCTATCAAAAACGGTGCAACTACCATTTGGGAACGATGGAATTCATACACCAAAGAAAACGGATTCGGCGATGCGGGAATGAACTCGTTTAACCACTATTCACTTGGTTCTGTAAGTGAATGGATGTACGCATACATGGGTGGTATAAGACCGGCTAAACCCGGATTCAGAGAGTTTTATATAAAACCTTGCTTTACAGACCGACTTGAATACGTTAATGTAACGTATGAAAGCATTAGCGGAACGATAGTATCTTCGTGGCAAAAGACGAAAGAGGGATACACCCTTACGGTTACTGTTCCCGTTAATACAAAAGCATATATTGCTTTAAATACAGAAAAGTCAGCTTTGCAAGGAGATGCAAAGGTTGTTAAATATAAGAAAGGCTTTGTAGTTCCTTCCGGTAAATATACTTTTACCTGCAAGGCATGATCAAAGGGAAAAAATATGAAAAACGAAAAAGAGTTTAAGCCGTATATTCCGGCAGATAAAATTACACCGGAAATGACAGTAACATCTGTTATTATGGGTATAGTGCTTTCAATCGTCTTTGGCGCAGCAAATGCGTATCTCGGTTTGCGTGTAGGTATGACGGTTTCTGCATCTATTCCTGCGGCAGTTATTGCGATGGGGGTTATACGTGTATTGATGCGTAAGAACTCCATATTGGAAAGTAACTTCGTGCAAACGACAGGCTCCGCAGGCGAATCTGTTGCCGCAGGTGCAATATTTACACTTCCCGCGCTGTTTCTTTGGGCAAAAGACGGTGTTATGGAAAAGCCCGACGTATTGCAAATTACATTGATTGCTATTCTTGGTGGCCTTTTAGGCGTATTCTTTATGGTTCCGTTAAGAAATGCTCTCATAGTAAAAGAACACGGCGTTCTTCCTTATCCGGAAGGGGCAGCATGCGCAGAAGTTCTTTTGGCAGGTGAGAACGGCGGTGCAAATGCATCCACCGTTTTTGCAGGCATGGGTATTGCGGCAGTTTTTAAGTTTATAATTGATGGCTTGAAGCTTGTTGCCGGCGAAATCACGTTCGCTGTTAAAGGCTTCGCAGGTGCTATCGGAACGCAGATATACCCCGCGGTTATGAGCGTTGGGTACATTTGCGGCCCGAGAATATCTTCGTATATGTTTGCAGGCGGTTTGTTTAGCTGGCTTGTTCTTATACCTATCATTGTGCTTTTCGGCGGTGATACGATAATGTACCCGGGCACGGTTACGGTAAACGAGTTGTTTGCAGACGGCGGTGCAAGTGCAATATGGGGCACATATATACGCTATATCGGCGCAGGTGCTTTGGCTGCAGGCGGTATTATCAGCTTGGTTAAATCACTTCCGCTTATTATCCGCACTTTTACAGGTGCTGTAAAAAGCGTTAAAGACAGTGGATTTACTTCCGGAACGCAACGCACTGAACGCGACCTTAGCATGAAGATCGTTCTTATTTCGATACTTATACTTACACTTCTTGTTTGGTTGGTACCTGCAATTCCCGTTAGCCTTATCGGGGCAGTTATCGTGGTTGTATTCGGATTCTTCTTCGCAACAGTATCTTCACGTATGGTTGGCCTTGTAGGAAGCAGTAACAACCCCGTTTCCGGTATGGCAATCGCAACGTTGCTTGTTTCTACACTTGTTCTTAAATATACAGGTACAATAGGCGCAACAGGCATGCAAAGTGCTATTGCTATCGGTTCTATCATTTGTATCGTAGCGGCTATATCCGGCGATACATCGCAAGACCTTAAAACAGGCTATCTTTTGGGTGCTACACCTAAAAAACAACAAATAGCGGAAATAATCGGTGTTCTTGCTTCTGCCCTTGCTATTGGTGGTACGCTTTACTTGCTTGATGCCGCATGGGGCTTCGGCACTGATGAACTTGCAGCACCTCAGGCTACGCTTATGAAAATGATCGTAGAGGGCGTTATGGAAGGCAATCTGCCATGGGGTCTTGTTATCGTAGGCGTGTTTATAGGTATAGCGGTAGAGGTTGTTGGTATTCCCGTATTGCCGTTTGCAATAGGCGTTTATTTGCCCGTTCATCTTAATGCGTGCATAATGGTTGGTGGATTGATCCGTCTTGCGCTTGACAAAATGAAGAAGCCCAAAGAAGAAAAAACTGCTATTATTAACGACGGTGTGCTTTTCTGCTCGGGTATGATTGCAGGTGAAGGTCTTGTCGGCGTATTACTTGCCGTATTTGCTATATTCGGTTTAGATAAGGCGATAAACCTTTCGGGCTATATCAACGTTTCAACGCCTGTTGGTAACGTATTAAGTCTTGGCGTATTCGCTGTTTTGATACTTATCGTTCTTAAGTTCTCATTGTTTAAAAAACGCAGTAAAAAATAATGAAAAAAAAGCAGCAAAAGCAAGAAAATTATCTTGAAAAGATTCCCAACGTTGCAGAAAACTTTACATGGGATAAAGATGAAAAGGGAATTGTAACGATCAATATTGAAAATAAAGGTGTTTTTAATAGGATAGCGCAGAAGCTTTTCAAAAAGCCCAAGGTAAGTTACGTTCATCTGGACGAGTTTGGAAGCTTTGTATGGCAACAGATCGACGGAGAAAAAAACATACTTTCCATAGGGGATGATGTTAAAGCGCAGTTTGCCGAAAAAGCCGATCCGTTGTACGAAAGGCTTGCAAAGTATTTTGAAATACTTAAAAGCTACGGATTTATAAATTGGAAATCCTAATATCTTTCTTTATAAAAACAGATAAAAAAGATTCCGTTTCGAAACGGAATCTTTTTTTTAATTAAAAATACCGTCGAATTGGCGGCATTTTTAAAATTTTATTCAACTATATCAAGTATTAAGGGGACTTGTTTTGGCTTTTCACTTCCTATTGTGGTGGCCTGCAAATAACGTGCTTTAGCCTGTTCGAAAAGCGCTTCGTCTTCTGCATAAAGCGTAGCAAGGGTATCACCTTTTTCAACATAGTCACCGTATTTTTTAGAAAGAATAATTCCCGCAGTGCTTACAATAACGTCTTCCTTTGTATTTCTGCCGGCGCCTAAAAGCAGGCTGGCGATTCCGTATCCTTCTGTGTCAATAGCGGTTATGTATCCTGCTTGCTCTGACTTAATAGGCATGCTGTAATGCGCCTTCGGAATTTTATCGGAATTAAGTATCCACTCCTCGTCGCCGCCTTGTGCCTTAACCATCTTTGCAAACGTTGCAAGTGCTTCGCCGTTTTCTATAACACGTATTACATTTGCTCTACATTCTTCAATCGTACCTTTTTCTGCAAGATTCAGCATTCTTGCAGCTAATTCAATACAAAGATCGGTAAGATCCTTCGGGCCTTTTCCTTTCAGTGTCTCGATTGCTTCCGTTACTTCAATAGAATTTCCTATGCCGAAGCCAAGCGGTGTATCCATATCGGTAATAAGTGCGCACATTTTTTTGCCCGCAAGCTTACCGATCTTAACCATTTGCTCTGCAAGCTCGCGGCTTGCTTCGGGTGTTTTCATAAAAGCACCGCTACCGGTTTTTACATCTAAAACTATGCAGTCATCGTTTGCGGCAAGCTTTTTGCCCATTATACTTGAAACAATAAGGGGCAAGCTGTCTATCGTTGCTGTAACGTCACGCAAGCCGTAAAGCAGCTTGTCTGCGGGCGCAAGCGTTGCATTTTGTCCTACTATTGCTATTCCCACTTCGTTAACTATTTTTTCAAATTCGTCTATCGGAATATCCGTTCTGAATCCCGGGATTGCTTCCAGCTTGTCTATCGTGCCGCCCGTGTGTCCAAGCCCTCTGCCGCTCATTTTGGCAACCTTAACACCTAAAGTGGCAACGATGGGGGCAATAACAAGGCTTGTTTTATCACCAACACCGCCCGTAGAGTGCTTATCCACCCTAAGACCGTTTATGCCTGAAAAGTTAAGCTTCTCGCCCGAATCACGAACAGCAAATGTAAGTGCGGCAGTTTCTTCTACCGTCATACCTTGAAAATATATTGCCATACACAGCGCAGAAGCCTGATAATCAGGTATATTTCCCGCAACGTAGTTGTCTATAAACCAAGATATCTCCTTATCGGTAAGCGTGCCGCCATCCCTTTTTTTACGAATAATATCAAACATACGCATAAGCGCTGTCCTCCTTTACTGTTCAAGGTTGCTTTTACCGAAAGAGTATGGTAAAAGCTCGTCTAACGTGCAGACGGTTATGTTGTCAGGCGCACCCATGACGATTCTGAAATCGCCCGTGCAAAATTCTGCCAAAACTTGGCGGCAAACACCGCATGGCGCGCAAATATCGTTTAAGGTATCGCCCTTTCCGCCCACGATAGCTATTGAATCAAATTCTGTTTTTCCCTCACTGACTGCCTTGAAAACGGCAGTTCTCTCGGCACAGTTTGTAGGCGTATATGCGGCGTTTTCTATATTGCATCCGGTATATATTTCGCCGCCCTTTGTCAAAAGCGCCGCGCCTACTTTGAAATTGGAATACGGCGAATATGATTTTTGCCGTGCTTGCAATGCGGCAAGCATCAATTCTTTATCAGTCATTTCAGAATCTCCTTCAAAAACGACGTACCGAAAAATCCATCAGCGGATACGTCAAACCAATCAAGAACGGTTGCACCTATATCTGCAAATGTATTTCTTGTTTTAAGATCTACCCCGTACTTTATTTTTTTGCCGTATGCCAGCATTGGCGTATATTCGCGTGAATGGTCGGTAGATGGGGCAGCGGGGTCGCACCCGTGATCTGCCGTGATTATCAAAAGATCTTCGTCTGATAATTTGCCGATTATTTCGGGAATTCGGCTGTCGAAGTAGGAAAGTGCGTTTGCATATCCTGCTACGTCGTTTCTGTGACCGTACACCATGTCAAAATCGACAAGATTTATAAAGCACAGACCGTTAAAATCGCGATCCATAATAGAGATCGTTTTTTCAATTCCATCGTTGTTGCCTGTCGTGGGATGACTTTCCGTAAAACCGATTCCGGCAAAAATATCGTATATTTTTCCAACGGATATGCTGTCAAAACCTTTATTCTTTAGTATAAGAGGAAGGGAATCGCTTGGCGGTACAAGAGAAAAATCATGTCTTCTGGGTGTGCGTTTGAAGGGATGCGTACCCTCAAACGGGCGCGCTATGACACGGCCGACACCGTGCTCGCCTGTAAGAATATCACGTGCTATCCGGCAATATTCGTATAGCTTTTCTATCGGAACGACATCCTCGTGTGCGGCAATCTGAAACACGCTGTCAGCAGACGTATAAACTATCAATTTTCCCGTTTTTATGTGTTCCTCGCCATAATCGCGTATAACGTCTGTACCGGAATAAGGTAAATTGCACAGTGTGCCTCTGCCGGTTTTTCTTTCAAATTCGTCAATAACAGAAGAAGGAAAACCGTTTGGGTACGTTGGCAAGGGATTTTCAGAGTATATGCCGGATATTTCCCAGTGGCCTATCGTTGTATCTTTTCCGTTAGATGCTTCTTTCATTCGTGCAAAAGAAGCAACGGGGGCGTCAACTCCGCCGCCAACGCCTTCAATATTAAAAAGACCTAATTTTTCAAGATTGGGGCAGTTGAAATTTTCGTGCTTTCGTATTGCGCCAAGGGTGTTGCTGCCCTCGTCTTTCCAACGGTAGGCATCGGGCATTTCGCCGATACCTACACTATCCAATACGATTAAAAAAACTCTTTTATTCATAAGAAATTCCTTAACTTACGCTATATTCAAAGCTATTTCCATCATCTGTGTGAAAGAGCTTTGCCTTTCTTCTGCTGTAGCTTTTTCGTCCGGATTAACAAACGAGTCGCTTACCGTGCAAATGCAAAGTGCCTTTTTGCCTGCCCTTGCGGCATTGCAATAAAGTGCAGCAGATTCCATTTCAACACCCAGAACACCCATTTTTGCCCATTTCATATCAGATTGATTGTCCGTGTAAAAAATATCGGAAGAAAAGATGTTTCCAACGCGGAAGTTTACGCCTGCTTTTTCGCATTCTTCCACTGCACGTCTTACTAATGCAAAATCCGCAATAGGGCAAAACGTACCGGGCAGATCGTACTGCATGGCGTAATTGCCGTTTGTGCAAGCACCCATTGCTATTATAATATCCTTTACATGAAGATCCGGTGTGAATGTTCCGCACGAACCGATGCGTATGATATTTTCAACGTCGTAGTTATTGTATAATTCATACGAATATATGCCTATTGAGGGCTGTCCCATACCGGAAGCCATAACAGATACGCGTTTACCCTTATAAAAACCTGTATAACCTTGGACACCCCTTATATTATTCACAAGAACGGCGTCGGTAAGATAGTTTTCTGCTATGAATTTCGAACGCAAAGGGTCGCCCGGCATCAATACGGTTTCTGCAAAATCACCGTAGTTGGCGGCAATGTGCGATGTGGGAGTTTTATTCATAATTCCATTTCCTTTCATCAAAATCGGGCTGATACAGAAATATCAATATCCGGATCCTTCCAATCCTTGTACTGCTTTAACAACTCGGCTTGTTCCAAGACGGGAAGCACCCGCATCCAAAAAGTCTTGTGCATCTTCAATACCGGAAATTCCGCCGGCAGCCTTAACAAGTACGCCTTCACCTACGTTTGCATACATAAGCTTAACGTCTTCAAGTGTTGCGCCTGCAGTTGAAAATCCTGTGGAAGTTTTAATGTAATCAGCGCCTGCTTTCGTAACGATCTTGCACATACGAATCTTTTCATCTTCAGTAAGCAAGCAAGTTTCAATTATAACCTTCAGTATTTTATCCTTGCAAGCGGCTTTTATTTGTTTAATTTCTTCGCAAACATAATCATCCTTGTTTTCGCGAAGAGCACCGATGTTTATAACCATGTCGATTTCGTCTGCGCCGTTTTCAATAGCATCTTTGGTTTCAAAAACCTTAACGGCAGTCGTGCAGTAGCCGTTGGGAAAACCGATAACCGTACAGATTTGAAGCTTATCGCCTACGTATTCCTTTGCTTGTTTTACAAAGCAGGGCGGAATGCAAACGGAAGCGGTGGAGTATTTTATACCGTCATCGCATATTTTTTTGATTTGCTCCCATGTGGAGGTTTGTGCCAAAAGTGTGTGATCACACTTTGAAAGAATGTTTTTAATATCAGCCATTGTAGTTTTCCTTTCACTATATAATATATTTATTTTCTATTATACATAATAACGGTAGATATGTCAAGTAAAAAAACAGAATTTGGTATTTTTAAAGAGAATTTGCTGAACCGTTTTTTTAAAAAATAAAAACAAGGTGTAATATTTTTTATAAAAATGCTAAAAATTCGGCTTTACAATGCGATATTTTGCCAATATTATTTTTTTGTTTGATATTTTGAAGAAAAAACAGTTGCTTTTTGTAATTTTCTGTGTTATAATATACTCTGTACGATACTGTGAAAGTTTATACTTGCACGTTTGCTTTAATGTGTGTATTTGCCAAAATACGCATTAACGAAAGGTTTGTTTATGATCAGCGATTTGCAAAAGGCAAGCCTGTGGAAAAGGGCTTCCGCGTGGCTTTTCGATTTTATAATAATGGTGGTTGCAACTGTTGGTATTATTACACTTATTTCGGCAATCATCGGCTATGATGGGTATATCGATGAAATGATAGCACATTACGATAGGTATGAAAAGCTTTACGACGTTGATTTTGATATATCTACCGAAGAGTTTGAGTTGCTTTCCGAAGAGGAACAGAAAAAATATTACGATGCCGATGCTGCAATGAATATCGATAAAGCGGTTGTTGCAACGTACGGCGCTATGGTTAATTACGCTATATTGATGATAACGTTAGGATTATTGTTTTCTAATTTGATATTGGAATTTGTTATTCCCTTGATTTTTAAAAACGGTCAAACGTTGGGTAAAAAGATTTTTGGCGTTGCGGTTATGCGCACCAATGCCGTGAAGATAAGCCCGGTGGTGTTGTTTATACGCGCCGTGCTGGGTAAGTTTACAATAGAAACTATGGTGCCCGTATTCTTATTTATGATGGTTTTGTTCGGCACGGTTTTGCTTGAAATAGGTGCGTTTGTTATTATCGGTATTTTCGCACTTGACATAATAATGATGTGTGTTACGGCAACGTCATCTTCAATTCACGATTTACTCTCTGATACTGTGGTTGTAGATATGGCTTCGCAGATGATATTTGATACAGAAGAAGAGATGTTTGAATACAGATCCAAGCTTCATAGGGAAGAAGTTGAAAGATCTGATTATTGATTTGTTCATTTCAAAACATAATATATACTATTATAGGGAGGTTAGATGAAATGAAAGTCGAATTACGAAATCTAACAAAAGTTTTCCCCAATCGTAACAAAAAAGTCGGCGGCGATGTTGTTGCTGTTGATAATTTTACATTTACGATTCCCGATGGTAAGTTGGTTGGTTTGCTCGGCCCTTCGGGTTGCGGAAAAAGTACCACGCTTTACATGATAAGCGGGTTGCAGAAACCTTCAAGAGGGCAGATCTTCTTCGGGGAAGAAGACGTTACAGAATTGTCTCCTGAAAACAGGGGCATCGGTCTTGTTTTCCAAAACTATGCCCTTTACCCCCACATGACTGTTAGGCAGAACATCATGTTCCCGCTGCAAAACCTTAAGGGTGCAGACAAAATGTCGAAAGCTGATATGCTTGAAAGGTCATTGCAGGCTGCCAAGCTTGTACAGATCGACGACTTGATGGACAGAAAGCCCAACGAGCTTTCGGGTGGTCAGCAGCAGCGTGTTGCTATTGCGCGTGCGCTTGTAAAAATGCCCAGGGTTCTTCTTCTTGACGAACCGCTTTCTAACCTTGATGCACGTTTGCGCTTGCAAACGAGAGAGGAAATCAGAAGGATCCAAAAGGAAACGGGAATTACAACCGTATTCGTAACGCACGACCAGGAAGAAGCGATGAGTATTTCCGATATTATCGTTGTAATGAAAAAAGGTGTTGTTCAACAGGTTGGTAAGCCGCAGGATATTTATGAAGATCCTACGAATCTTTTCGTTGCAAAATTCCTTGGTACACCCCCTATAAACGTATTTACGGGTGTTGTTAAAAACGAAAAGCTTTATCTCGGCAATGAAGCCGTTCTTGACGTTAAGGGTGTTGAAGACCGTAACGTTGTTGTAGGTATTCGTCCTGAAGGCTTTATACCCGATGATAACGGTGCTTTCACATGCAAGCTTTCAAATGTAGAGGTTATGGGCAGGGATATGAGTGTTGTTTGCACAAACGAAGCATCTCAAAACCCCCTTGTTCGTGCAATAATCAATTCCGATGCGAAGATAAATATCGGGGCTGAAAATATCAAATATTCTCTTAAACCGCATAAAGTACTTATATTTGATGCGGCTACCGAAGAAAGAATCCGTTTTTGAGGTGAGTGAATATGGTTGATAGTAAACATCAATGGAAAGCGTGGATATATTTAGCCCCCGCTATTATATTGCTGCTTGTATTTACCGTTTGGCCCATATTTAATACACTTGTAATGGCTTTCACAGAGGATTACAGCAGCCTTGCTGCCGCAGGCGGCAAAGATTTCGATTTCGGCATTAAAAACTTCAAAACGGTAATAGGTTATAAAGATTTTATAACTTGTATGAAAAATACGTTATTGCTTTGCGTTTTGACAGTGCCGATATCAACGTTCCTCGCACTTGTTATTGCGGTATGTCTTAACTCTATAAAGTTTCTTCAAAAGTTTTTGCAAACGATATTTTTCTTACCCTACGTAACAAATTCGATTGCTATTGGTATGGTATTTGCGGCGATGTTTAATATCGTTGGTAATACTGCGGCAGAAACGCAGGTTATTGAAACCGTAGGTATTATAAATAACTTTATACAATTATTCGGCGGCGAGCCTATAAACTGGATAAACGCAGGTTCTACGTATGCTGCAAATATTGCAGTTATGACGATATATATCGTTTGGAACGCGCTTCCGTTTAAAATATTGATCCTTTTGGGCGGCTTACAAAGCGTAAACAAACAGTATTACGAAGCTGCCAAGATCGACAGTACACCCCGTGTTCGCGTGTTTACGAAAATCACAGTTCCGTTGCTTTCCCCTATGATCGCATACGTTGTTATCACGGGCTTTATCGGCGGATTTAAAGAATATTCCAGTATCGTAGGTATATTCGGTGATAAGATGGGTCCTGCAGGCGACTATGGCAGACTTAATACAATGGTAGGTTACATTTATGATTCTATCAAAAATCACCAGGGTCGCGCAAGTGCAGCAGCTTTGATTTTGTTTGGCATTATATTTGTGGTTACTATGATTAACCTGTCTGTCAGCAAAAAGAAAACACATTATTGATAAGGAGGGAGTAACATGGCAGAAAAGAATACACAAAAAATCATGCAAGAGCGTGATATGCAAAAAGTTTCAACAGGCCAAAAAGTTGAAAAGATTTTCGTGCAGATCGCACTTTACGCCTTCCTTGGCATTATTGCCCTTATCGTATTGTTCCCGTTTTATTGGATGCTTATTTCTTCGGTTAAGAGTCTTACGGAATATAATCTTCCTGTTCCCACTCTTTTCCCGAAGCAGATCATATTGCACAACTACGTAGATGCATTTTCTACTGCAAATCTTGGAACGCTATTTACAAATACGGTGTATGTAGGTGTTGTTTCAACGCTTCTTTCACTTGTTATTACAGTGCTTTCGGCGTTTGCGTTTGCCCGTCTTGAATTTAAGGGCAAGAATGCTTTGTTTGCGGCGTTGCTTGCAACGATGATGATCCCCGGCGAGCTTTTTACGATCACAAACTACCAAACCGTTAATAATTTGGGGTGGATGAATACTTACAAAGTTTTGATAATCCCATTTCTTGTAAGCGTTTTCTACATTTATTTGTTAAAACAGAATTTCATGCAGATCCCAAATGAATTGTACCTCGCCGCGAAGGTTGACGGTACTTCCGATTTGAAATATCTTTGGAAGGTTATGATTCCGCTTTCATTGCCCACGTTGATTTCAATTACAATATTGAAAATGATGGGTGCATGGAACTCATACGTATGGCCTAACCTCGTTGCAAGTGATGATGCCCACCTTCTTATCACGAACGGTTTGCGCGGTGCAGACTTCACGGTGGACGATATGGTCAACTATCCCGTTCAGATGGCAGCGGTTGCCATCGTATCACTCCCGCTGTTCTTAGTGTTTGTATTCTTGAGAAAATACATCATGAAGGGCGTTTCAAGAAGCGGTATCAAAGGTTAGTCGCTTGACCCCGAAAGGGGAAGGGCTTTTAGCAATAATTTTATTAAAGGATGGAAAACGACATGAAAAAAATACTCACAGCAGTATGTTTGATCTTGGCTATTGCACTCAACTGCGTTGCACTTGTTGGATGTAATAATGACAAGAAGAATGATGATTTTGTTCTCGAAGAAGGCTTGACCTACGACGGTAGCGAAGTTGAAATTACTTTCTATCACACAATGGGTGCAAACCTCCGCACAGTACTTGATAAGTACGTTGCAAAATTCAACGAAATGTATCCGAACATTAAAGTTGTTCACTCGCAAGAAGGCGGCTATGATGACGTTCGCGATAAGATCAGTACAGAGCTTACAGTTGGCAACCAGCCCAACATCGCTTACTGCTATCCCGACCACGTAGCACTTTACAACCTTGCAGGTGCTGTTGTAACGCTTGACGATCTTATTGCAAGCAAAGCAGAAGTTACAAAAGCAGACGGAAGCAAAGAAACACTTGGCTTCACACAGGAACAGATCGACGACTTTATCGATGCATACTATGCAGAAGGTAAAGAGTTCGGTGATGGCAAAATGTACACATTGCCCCTTTCCAAATCTACAGAAGTTCTTTACTACAACAAGACTTTCTTCGATGCAAACAATCTTTCCGTTCCTACCACATGGGATGAGTTGGAAACACTTTGCGCAAAGATCCTTACAATAGATCCTAACTGCATTCCCCTTGGATACGACTCTGAGGCAAACTGGTTTATTACAATGTGCGAACAGTTGAATTCTGACTACACAAGTGCAGAAGAAGGCAAGCACTTCTTGTTTGATAATGAAACAAACAGAAACTTCGTTAAGAAATTCTCCGAATGGCATCAAAAAGGCTACGTAACAACACAAGAGATCTACGGTGCATACACATCAGGTCTTTTCGTAGCACAAACAGGTACTAAATCTTATATGTCTATCGGTTCTTCCGCGGGTGCTACACACCAGCGCCCCACAGCTAACGACGACGGTTCTTATCCGTTTGAAGTTGGCATAGCAACCATTCCCCAAGCTGACGTTAATAACAAGAAGGTTATTTCCCAAGGTCCTTCCGTATGTATCTTCAAGGGTTCTGATCAGGAAGTTGTTGCTTCTTGGTTGTTTGTAAAATACCTTACAAGCTGCGTAGAATTCCAGGCTGAATTCGGTATGGCTTCCGGTTACGTTCCCGTACTTGAATCCGTTTCTGAAAATGCTATCTATGCTGACTTCATAAAGAGTGCAAACGGCGGTGACAATATAGCAGCTCTTTCTGCAAAGGTATGTCTTGAACAGAAGGATGCATACTATGTATCTCCCGCGTTCAACGGTTCTTCCGAAGCACGTGACCAGGTTGGTGCGCTTATGCAGTACTGCATGGTTGAATTCAAAAATGCTTCCGATAAAGATGCTATGATCAAAAAAGCATTCGAAGACGCTGTTGCTGAATGCGAATATATGTCATAATTATTGGTAATCGTATATGAAGCAGATTTCTAAAAAACTTTTATCCGCGGTTATTATTCTTACTATCATTGCAGGATGCTTTGCCTCCTGCAATGATAAAGATGCTGTTACATCTGATACGACATCAGCCGATGGTGCTTTACAGCCTACCGTAGATTACGTATCTCAATTAAAGCTTGATATGACGTCTTCTACCTACAAGATAGAAAACGTTAAGGTGAAGCAGTTTATAGATGGTGACACTACCCACTTCTTTGTTCCTAAGGATGTTCTTGAAACAGGTGTGCTTAAAGCAAGATATATTTCTATTAACACACCGGAATCTACCGGCCAAATAGAAGAGTGGGGAAAAAAGGCTTCTAATTTCACAAGATCAAAATTAGAGGCTGCAACCTCAATCGTTTTGGAAAGTGACACTGCTCAGCTTAATGCTGACTCCACAGGTGAAAGATATCTCATGTGGGTGTGGTACAAAACAGCTGAAAATGAAGAATACCGCAATTTAAACCTTGAAATATTGCAAGAAGGTTTGGCGATTGCCTCCAATTCTTCGCAGAATATATATGGTTCACAGTGCATGTCTGCAATAGATCAGGCGCGTGCACACAAGCTGTATGTATATTCAGAAGAAAAAGACCCCGATTTTTACTATGGATCTGCCATTGAACTTACGCTTAAAGAATTACGTGCAAACCCGACGCTTTATACGGGTAAGACTGTTGCATTCGAAGGCGTTGTTACAAAAAACAGCGGCCAAAGCGTTTACGTTGAAGCATTTGATGATGAAACCAATATGTATCACGGCATTTCGGTTTATTATGGATTCTCGTTGAACGGTTCCGGTCTTAACGTTGTTAAACCCGGTAATAAAGTGCGTATTGTAGGCTCGATGCAATTTTATGAGGCAGGCGGAACGTATCAGGTTTCAGATTTGAAATATGATATGATGGACCCCACTAACCCCAATAATATCCAAAAGCTTGGCGAAGGATTTGAAGCTGCATACGTTGAAACTACCCCCGAAACGTTTGTTGACGGAAAAGTTTCCGTAACGGTTATTGATAACGATGAAGAACAGCTTAAAGAAGTTTCTTATGCAGAGCTTGCGTTGTCTTCCTCTATCAGTATGAAGAACCTCACCGTTAACGATATTTACGTTACCGATAACGATGGTGATTCTGATGGCGCAATGACTTTAACTTGCAAAGCAAACGGCAAAACAATTTCAGTGCGTACAACGGTTCTCAAGGACGAAAAAGGCGAACTTGTTCTTCCTGCATATTTTGATGGCAAAACTATCGATGTAAAGGGAATTGTTGATTATTTCAACGGCTCTTACCAAATAAAAATATTCTCTTTAAATGATGTAACGATTCATTAACAGAAAGAAGGAATTATTTATGAAAAAATTTTTATCTCTTTTGCTTGCTTTGATGCTTGTTGCAATGCCTCTTATGTCTTGCGGCGGCTCAGACGATGCAGATACAACAAACGCTGATTCCGGCGCTGCTTATGACGTTGAATCAGCTGCTGCATTTTTGAAGAACATGTATAAGCAGTATCTTACAACACCCGAAACAGCTAAAGACTTTACGCTTGTTTCGCAGGTTATGAATAACGGTGTTGCATATACTGTTGCTTGGGCTTCAAATACAGAAGCTGTTAAAGTAGTAGCAGATGATGCTAAAAAACAAGTTACTATCGACGTTGATGAAAAAACACCCGAAGATATTAACTATGAGCTTACTGCAACCATTTCAGACCCCGCAGGTAAAACCGCAAACGTTGTTTTCAAGCTTCTCGTTCCCGCATACGGCGCATCAGTTTCCGAAGGAACGATATACAAGCTTTATATTATGCAGGGCGTTGCAGGTAAGGTTCTTTACCTTGATGGCGGAATTTCCGGCGGCAGATATCTTACAATGACTACCGACTTTGCTTCTGCATTGGATTTCAACGCTGAAGAATCAGGCAGCGGCTACAAGTTCTATACAACTATCGACGGCGCAAAGAAATATATAGACACTTATCTTAACGATGAAGGTAAGGCTGCTATCCAATATGCAGACAGTTCTGAATGTGTTTACACATATAACAGCGCAACATACGCTTGGGAAGTAGAAATCGACGGCGTTGCATACTATCTCGGTACGTATAACAACTACGAAACAGTAAGTGCTTCCAAAACATCTTATATCACTGCAGAAAATACAAGAATTTCTCAGTTCCCGATGGAACTTACAACAAAAGAAGTTGAATTTGAAGCAGTTGCACCCTCTGACAGTGATGCTGTTACAACTGCTCCCTCTGAAGATCCCGCACCCGAAAATCCCGGTGTTACTACAGGTACTGTTGTAACTGCACCTGTTGCAGATAAGGCATATAAATTCTATCTTATCCAAGCTAAAACCGGTCAAGTTCTTTATATCAACGGTGAAGTAGATGGCAGATATCTTACAATGACAGAAGATTTCTCCAAAGCTATCGACGTATTCGCTGAAGTAGTTGACGGCGGTTATAAGTTCTATACTAAAATCGACGGTGCAAAGGCATATATCGAAATCTATGCTAACGACGAAGGCAAAACATCCGTTAAATATGCTGATTCCGCAGAATGCGTATATTCTTACAACACAGCAACATATGCTTGGGAAACAACCTTCAATAACACTGAATACTACCTTGGCACATATAACGAATTTATTACTGTAAGTGCTTCGCAAACTTCTTACATCAATGCTGATAACACAAGAACAGCTCAGTTCCCGTTGGAGCTTACAACAGAAGCTGTTACATATGAAGGCGCAGACGATAAAGAAGAAACAGAAGCTGCTACAACGACAGGTAAAGTTGAAGCACCCGAAGAAGATGATAAAACAGTAGGTACTGCTGCTTCTGCATCTGATATCAAAGACGGTGGAAAATACGTTATATACTATGCTGCAGATACTCTCGTAATCGGTACTGAAATTGCAGGCAAAAACAGTAACCAGCTTGCCGGTGTCAGCGCTGCTGTTGCAGACGGCAAAATTTCCGTTACAGACAAAATGGCTGTATTTACAGTAGATTATAAAGAAGGCGATGTATTCTACCTTATCGTAGATGGCAAGTATCTTACAGCCGGCGAAACAGGTAATAGCCTTACTATCGAAAGCAGTGCTTCCGCATATAGCGAATGGGTACTTGAAACAGCTGAAAACGGCTGGTATATCAAGAACGTAAACGCTAAATATAACGATAACCCCCAATATCTTGAATATTACTATAACTTCACGACGTACGGCTTCAATAATACTAACACAGCTATTTACACGTACAATTTCTACGAAGTTCAGTAATTTGCGCGTTAACAGAATAAAAGCGAAATCCGCAGAGGGCATATGCCTTCTGCGGATTTGATATAATATAAACGTTTATCATAAAATCTGAATATTTGATTTGGAGAATAATTGTTATGCAAGGTTATAATGCCATCGTAGTTTTTGATGAAAGAAAAGATAAAATGCTTATGTGCAAAAGATTGAAAGACCCATATAAAGGATTATCAAATTTTGTAGGCGGCAAAATAGAAAAGGGTGAGGATGGATTAGATGCCGCTTATAGAGAGCTTAAGGAAGAAACGTCTATAACTTTAAATGATATTACACTTTTTCACTTGATGGATTTTACGTATCACTACGGTGATTGTTACGTTGAAATTTACGTTGGTAAATTGAATAAATACGTAAATGTCAGCGGGGACGAGAACGAATTGTATTGGTCAACCTTGGATCATAATTTTTTTGATGCAACAAAATACGCAGGTGAAGGAAATATCGGCCATATAATGATGCTTGTGGAAATGTTTGAAAAAGAATTATTTAAATAATTTTAAAAATATTTTGCGCAGGTTTTGCTTTTATACTTGATATTCGCAGTAATATAGTATATAATATATCTCGATAAAAAATGGAAGGTCAATGAAATGAAGAGATTATTATCGTTTATTTTAGTAGTTCTGCTTTTTGTGTCAGGCTGCGATACAACCAATATAAAATCTACCGATACAGTAACTGATTTTCAAAAAGAAACGATTCAATTTACAGAAGAAGAACCCGTTTTTACAGAAGATCCATACGTTAACGTAGATAAAACGGAATTCTATGCAAATTACAAGCCTGCCGTAAGTGCATCAGATGCTTATTACAGAACGAAGCATTATTTGATGTCCGGCTCGATAGCTTCGCAAGACCAAAAGCCTTCGATTGCTGAAAATAGGCCCATGCAAAACGGTTCGTACATCAGAAACAGCGGCGGAAAATATTCAGAAGACAGAAATACATATTATATAGTAAATTCCGAAGGAAAAATAGTAAACCGCGTATTTCGCGATGGGGCATACGTTACTCTTGAAGAGGTGGCTGCATATATATTCGCCTTTGGCGATATTCCCGCAAATTATCTTAGCCAAAAGGGCGGCAAGCCCGCAACACACCCATGGGGAAAATATTTGCGTGTTAACCACTCTAAATTTTTAGGAAACACAAAGAAATATCCGTACGAGCCGGAGTTGCCCGATATAAGCGGTTGCGGCGGAGATATTGATTATTTCGAGCTTGATATAGGCACTACCGGCACTGATTGCGATCCCGCATACACCCCGTATGAATATAACAATGGGTCTAAAATAACACGCGGTGCGGCACGTATAGTTTATACAAGATATGATGCCAACGGAGATCTTATAATTGATATTAACGAAAAGCATTTATTCTATACTTATAATCATTATAATGATTTCCAAGAATATCTTAATTACGAAGGCGGTTGGGGCGAAATGTTTGGCAACGTAACCGGCGGCGGCAAGTTGTCAAGCAAAACAAATTGTAACCCCACGCCATATATCCCAACGGTAAGCAAAAACTTTTTAGAAGAGAATTAAGGTAGATCTCGTGAAATTTTTTCACGCCTGAAAACGTATTATATAATTTATAAAAACTGTTGCCTCTGTAATAGAGACAACAGTTTTTTAGTTATTTGGAACGCTTTTTGTACACTTCCATATTTGTTCTTGTAACGAGTAACGGTGTTAAAGAAATGTAATCACTGTGTATGGCAACTGTATCACGATTAAGATCATTCGGATATTCATCGGGAATTTTTTCGCCGGTTTGTAAATACATATCTTCGCCCACTTTTACGAATCCGTCTGAAAAATACTGTGAACCCTGATAGGTAATTCTTATACCTTTTATTTCCTTGGGAATATTCACGTTGTATATAGGGTTTTCTTCCAACAAGCCGTTATCGCAAATATATTTGTATATAGAATCAAGGTGTTCTACTGCGTGCGCTTGATTTCCAACAAAGGTTGAAAAGGCAATTGCGGGTATATTGTGCTTTGCAGCTTCGAATATTGCACCTATAGTTCCAGAATATACAATATCGCCACCTACGTTTACACCGTTATTTATGCCGGAAAGAACAAGATCGTATTTTTCTTTAAGTCCAATAACACCAAAACGAATGCAGTCAGCCGGGGTAGAATCCATAGAATATACGGTAACACCATCTTCTGAATGTACTTTTTTTATTTCGGTAGGATTAATAAAATCAATTGCATGGCTTGTGCCGCTTTGTTCTGTTTTGGGGGCAACAACTGTTACGTCACCAAGCTTTTTTGCCCAAAGGGTGAGAAGCTTTATACCTAAAGCCTCGTATCCATCGTCGTTTGTAATAAGTATTTTCATATCCACCCCACGTTGTTTTCTTTATATTCTTTTAAAAGCTTATCAGCCTCTTTAAGAAGGGCATTGGCTTCTTTTTTAGAATAAACCGTTGCACCTGCGGCACAAGCGTGACCGCCGCCGTTGTATTTTTCAGCAAGGTTGTTTATAGTAACAAATCTGGAACGCAAACGTACCCTTGTAGAACCGTCGTCGTTTTCAATAAATGCTATCCAAATAAGCGATCCCTTGATAGAATCCATATATGATACGGAGGCGCTCGCATCTTCGCTTGATAAATTAAACTGCTCTTGCATTGCACGCGTAACGTATAATGAAGCAACGCCGTTTTTGGATATCTTCATCTTTTTGTGTGCATGGGCTTCAAATTTAAAGCTTTCAAATTCTCGAAGATAAAGGTTTGCATAAAGCATTTCTGTGTCAAAACCGAAATTAAGTAAGACGCCTGCTAAACGCAACGTTTCACCGGAAACGTCTCTGAAACGAAATCTACCTGAGTCTGTAACCATTCCTGTGTAAATGTAGTACGCCGCCTGCTTGTCCATTTTAAGTTCGTCTTTGAAAGAATCATAAAAAGCGGCAATCATCTCGCAGGAAGAAGATCGCAGATCTTCAACCCATTCGTAATCTGCGTATGATTCTACGGGAATGTGGTGATCTATCTTAACTAATTCCTTGCAAAGGGAAAATCTCTGGTTGGATATTCGTTGTGCTGTTGCCGTATCAATTACTATACCAAGTGCATCGGCATACATTTCATCGGGTAAAGGCTCGTCTTCTGTTCCTAAAAATGAAAGATATTCCGAAAAATCATTATTTTGCAGGTATATTTCTTTTTCGGGATACGTTAATTTTAAAATTTCAGCCAATCCCTTTGTTGATCCGATTGCATCACCATCGGGACGAAAGTGCCTGAAAATTATAATTCTGTTATATTGCTTTATTTTATCAAGAATGATTCTAATATTTTCGTTCATGTTTTACTCCGTTTTGTTGTAAGCATTAAGATCTTCAAGAAGCATCATTGCTTCTTCTTTATTTTTAAGTGTCGCCCCGCTTGCCTTTGCGTGACCGCCGCCGCCGTATTTTGTTGCAACAGGATTTATATTAAATTTGCTTGAGCGTATTTCAACCAAAATACCCTTGTCGGTTTCGGTGAAATTGACCCAAATGTCAACACCCTTTATATCGCTCATGGTATTTACCATTCCGCGTGATATGGTAAACGTGTCAACCCCGTAGTCTTCTGCCTCTTCAGCGGTAGTGTAAATATATGCAACGCGGTATTCTGTAAACTGTATTTTTAAAATAAATTGTGCACGCAAACGTAAATAAGCGTATTCGTCTGCGTATAAATTTGAATAAATTTCGTTAGTGTTAAAGCTTTCTTTCATCAATTCAGAAGCCAGTCTGAAAGTGTTGTGAGAAGTGGCGTCGTAACGAAATCTACCTGAATCGGTAACCATACCGGTAAAAAGAGATTTTGCAGAAAGCGGCGAAAAGTGCAGTCCGCATTCTAATGCAAATTCGGTTATAAGGCCGCAGCAGCTTTCATAACTTGTATTTGTAACTTCCACGTCTGCAATTTCTTCGCAAAAAATATGGTGGTCTATCCTTGCAGTTCTGTGTGCGGTTTTATAACGGTCATCACTTATCAATGCACAGGCAGACGTATCAAGAATTATTGCAAGCGCATCTTGATAAAGCTCGTCGGAAACGTCGTCCATTTTGCAGTCGTCCATGAATGAATACCTGCCCGCATCGTCTCCCACGCAAAGAATTTCTTTATTCGGAAAATTATCTTTTAAAAGATTTTTTAACCCAATTTGCGATCCCATAGCATCGCCGTCAGGATTTTTGTGGCGATGTATTATTATTCTTTCGTGCTCGCGTATTTCTTTTATGATCTTTTCAAACATTTTACTTCCTCCAAAACGATTTAATCGTCAAAATAGCCGCGGTAAACGACAGAGTAATCAGAATTAGGAAATAAGAATTGGTGTAATTCTATAAAGTAATCATCCGTCATGCTGGCGATATAGTCAACAACAAGCTGGTTGGGCTCTGTTTGTTCATAAGGGGTGGAATGCAGATAATACGTTCTGTTGACTTGTGCAATATGATGCGTAAATATTGGCGAATTCTTACGGTTATTCTTGACATCTTCAAGCAGTTGTTCGTAAATGTTTTCCATCATGGGTTTAACGGTAAGGTCAAGCCGAGAGGCGTTTGCTGCATTGTTGTATATTTTTTCGTAGTTTTCCTGTTTTAGTTTACGAAGTGCTTTAAAATGCTTTGTATCAAGCTTAATATAATCTTTTCCGTAACTGTTTTCTATAATGTTAACAACAAGATTATTTATTATTTCTGCATTTATAGAGCCTATTTCAGCATCAAAAAAGTCGTCTTCAGAGACGGTATTCGTGCGTATTGCATCTTGCCTGTCCTTACCTAAATATGCTATTATATCTGAAATACGTACAACAGCCCCCTCAAGAGTGCAGGGCATTATGTGAGATGCAAATTCAGTGCTTTCAGTGCAGCGAAGCATTATTTCGTCGAATTTGTCAAAATCAAACAACGGAACGGGAACGTATTCATCAAGCTCCAGCTCGCCGTTGTGTGCCGCAATGTCGTTTAACGTTTGAAGCGAAATGTTGTACGGAAATATTTTATCTAAAACACGTACTGACTGTATATTGTGTAAAAAATGCTTTCCGGTGTGTTTATTGTATATTTCATCAAGATAATATTCACCGGTATGCGCAAATGGTGGGTGTCCCATATCATGCCCCAAAGCGATTGCTTCAATAAGGTCTAAATTTAAATGAAGCGTTGCACCTATCGTCCGCGCAATGCGTGAAACTAATTGCACGTGAAGGTTTCGGCGCGTAATATCATCGTTTTTGTAAAGCGAGAAAACCTGCGTTTTGTCTGCATAACGATTGAAGTAAGGGCAGTGCATTATTTTGTCTATATCTCTTACAAAAGGCTTGCGCCATACGTTAGCCTTGTCTGTTTCAGACCGTCTTCGTATTACGTTATCACTGTTGAAAGCTACGTTCTTAAACGATGATGTTTTGTTTTCTTCTTCTATGATACGGCTTATTTCTTCAGAAAGAATTTCATATTTAGGCATATATTATCCTCACTTGCAGTTTTCTTTTATAGTGTTTATCCAACAACTATGGCACATTGCAACGTATGAATCGTTGCCGCCTATCAATATCTGGCCGCCCTCGGTAACTACCTTTCCGTATTCGTTTATACGTGCGTTTACTATGGCCTTGTTTCCACATGAGCAAATAGTTTTTATTTCCGTTATCGAGTCAGCTACTTCAAAAAGTCTGCGGCTGCCTTCAAACAAGTTAGTTAAAAAATCTGTTCTTAATCCAAAGCATAAAACAGGTATATTAAGATCATTTACGATCTGTCTTAGCTGATCAATCTGTTTTGATGTAAAAAATTGACATTCATCAGCAATTATAACGTGGCAATCGCGTTGTTTTTTGAATTCTTCATATATATCTATCTCTTTGCATATAGAATCCGCCTGTGCTTGAAGTCCTATTCTTGATCTTACGGTGTTTTTGCCGTCACGATCATCGATAGACGGCTTGATAAGCCAAACTTTCATGCCGCGTTCTTCATAATTGAATTTAGTTATCAGTGCATTTGCGGTTTTAGATGAACCCATTGCACCATATTTGAAATACAGTTTTGCCATAAAAATTCCTTTGTAAGTGTTATGTGTCGATACATAATTAAGTATATCATATTTTTTTAACTTTGGCAAGACTGAAAATATATATTTTTGTAATAACAATACTATGTAGCTTAAATTGAGATTCGCTCTAAAAAAAGAGGTATAAAATTCGTTAAAGCTATTGATTATTATTATAATTTGTGGTATAATGCTCAAAACGGTCTGAAATTGCCGTTACAAATTTATTGGAGGTTCTTATGAACAAAAAAAGCATTAAAAGGCTTCTTGCTGTTTTAATTGCCGCAGTGCTTTTCGTAAGTTCCGTACCTTTTATGGTATCGGCAGACAACACTGTTGCCACAGCAACGCAAATCACAAGCTTTGATCAGTTGGTAAACGGTCAATACGTAATCGCAACTACCACGAACGTTGTTTTAAGATGGTTTGACAACGGCTGGATTCGTTCCGCTTCTGCAACATTTGCAACAGGTTCTGCAAGCGATCCTGTTAAATACGCAGTTGAAGAGGTTGAATCTACAATCTCTCTGACAGATGTTTTGTGGACTGTTACGGTTTCGGGCTCAAGCGTAACGCTTACTGATGTAAACGGCAAAACCGTTGCACCTAAGGAAGGTAACCAAAACGGTATTTTGAATGCAGAATACAATTGGGCAGTTTCTGAAACAGACGGCGTATTTACGTTTGCAGGAACAGGCGATGATGTAACTACCTTGGCCTATAATATACAAAATGATGGCTTCCGTTCTTACAAAAATACAACGCTTACCGGTAATAGTAGTAGTGGATATGTTCCCGGTTTCTATCTGTACAAGCTTGATGGAAACGTGCCTGCGCCCGAACAGACGACAGAAGCTGTAACTGCAGCTCCTGAAACAGATGCTGCAACAACCGCACCTGATACTGAAGAAATAACAACAGCTCCCGAAGTAGCACCCGATTCAACAGAAACAGAAATTATTTCTGCCCCTGTTGCAGGTACTGCTTATAAATTCTATATTAAACAGGCAGCCGTTCAGAAAGATCTTTATCTTAACGGTGTTGTAAGCGGAAGATATTTTTCAATGACTACAGAGCTTGAAGAAGCTCTTGACTTCTATGCAGAAGAAGTTGAAGGCGGCTATCGTTTCTATACAGAAATTGAAGGTGCCAAAAAATATATTGAAGTATATGAAAATGAATCAAACAAGATTTCTGTAAAATATGATGATACGCCTTCTTGCGTATATACATACAATGCAGAAACATTTGCTTGGGAAACTACTTTGGCTGATACAGATTACTATCTCGGTACATATAACACTTTCGAAACAACAAGTGCTTCCAAGTCGTCTTTCATTACTGCAGAAAACACAAGAATTTCCCAGTTCCCGCTGGAACTTGTTATTCCCGGTGACAATGTTGCAGATGACGAAACAACTGCCCCCGAAGCAGATGTAACTACAACACCCGAAACAGATGTAACTACAACACCCGAAGCAGAAGGCGACGTTACAACTGTCGTTCCCGAAACCGATTCAGATAAGGATGAAAGCAATGTCGTTGCGAAACCTGCCGATAAATTGAATGACGGTAGCAAATACGTTGTTTATTATCCTGATAGCAGTCTCGTTATCGGTAGCGAAGTAGGCGGTAAAAACTCCAATCAGCTCGTTGGCGTTGAAGCTACGCCCGATAAAGATAACAATTTGCCTTTGAAAAAGGGAATGGCAGTATTTACAGTTGAAAATAAAGGTGATAATGTATTCTATCTTAAATCAAACGGTAAATACCTTACAGCCGGCGAAACAGGTAATAGCCTTGCACTTGAAAGCAAAGCTTCCGCGTATAGCGAATGGACGTTGGAAGAAGCTGAAAACGGTTGGTATATCAAGAATGTAAATGCAAAGTATAACGACAATGCACAATATCTTGAATATTACTATAACTTCACAACATATGGCTTCAACGATACAAAAACCAATATCTATACATTCAATTTCTATGAAGTACCTGCAGATGCTGATTTAGAGGAAGAAGATAACCCCGTTACAGGTGATAGCGTTGTAATTTTGATTGCTGTCGTTGCAACACTTTCTATCGTTACGGTTGCTTTTGTAAGCAAGAAAAAATATAGCATGTAATTAAATTAAACAATTTTATTTAATCTGATAAAGATCCTCTGTATTTTGCAGGGGATCTTTGTTTTTGTAAAATAGAGAAATTAAAATTTCTTATTCGTTTTACAAAGGTTATTATTTTAAATAAAAAAAATAAATTATAAAAAGCTATTGATTTTTTTAGCAATATGTGATATACTAATTAACGGTCGATTGTATTTATGTCGCGTGTTAACATATATCAAACATGCACAAATATCGAAGTGGGGACGTTTGCGACCGCCGCCGGTGGCGGATGAAGGGAGCAAAAAGGAGTGGCAGCGGTCGAAATTTTGAGATGCGAACAGCGAGCAGAAAATTTCGGGCACCGCAACAGGACATAACGGGCCTGACTCGAAAGGTAGCCGAGCTTATCACTCTGCAACCCTCGAAAGCTCTCGTTTTCTCGCAATATCTCTCAAATGCTTCATTTTTCTTGAATTTTGGATGAATGCATTTCACTTTAGGCCTTGCAAAAGCCGTGCAAAATTCAAAAACAACTTTATATGCAGAGGTATCGAAGCGGTCATAACGGGGCTGACTCGAAATCAGTTTGCTGGAAACAGCACGAGGGTTCGAATCCCTCCCTCTGCGCCAAAGAGCCTGAAACAAACGTTTCAGGCTTTTACTTTTCACTATTCACTGTTCACTTTTAACTTCTTTATCGTTAGTCTAATAACAATTATCTGTATTTCAAATACTCCATAAATTTCTTTGCAGCAATGGAGAGTGCGTTTGTGCTTCGGTAAGCCACACCTATCCTTCTGAACGCAGGGACGTCAAGTTCTTTTGCCACGATTTTATACGGTATTCTACGCAGTATCAGCTCGGGAAGAATAGCTATTCCGAGACCACCCTCCACCATAGACATTACCGCATAGTCATCCCACGTTGTAAAATGCACGTTAGGCGTAATGCCGTTTCTCTCAAAAACCTCGGAAATCTCAGCTTTCGCTCCCTTTTCAAGAAGCATAAAGGGATAATCGCACAATGCCTTTACGGGGAATTTGTCTTTATCGACAAGTGCATGATCCTCGGGTATAACCACGAGTAGCTTATCTTCCTCCAAGAATACCGTTTCAAACTCATCGACAGTGGGCAGACGGAGAAAGCCGAGATCAACGCGCCCTGTTTTGATCCATTCCTCTATCTCGGTGTAATCGCCGAGTAAAAGCTCATAGTCGATATTGGGATAGTCCTTTTGAAATTCCTTGATGATATTCGGCAGCCAATGCGTTGCCACGCTCGAAAATGTACCGATGCGGATAAGCCCCGATTGAAGTCCGTTTATTTCGTCGATCTGCTCCTGCAAACGCTCAAACTCTCGGCATACGCTTTGCGCGATGGGCAATATCTTCATTCCGTCAGAGGTCAGCTTTACGCCTGTGCGGTTGCGTTCAAGAAGCGTAACGTTCCATTCCTTTTCCAAATCGTTTATCATGCGGCTTACCGCCGATTGCGAATAATTGAGTATCTCTGCCGCCTTTGTAAAGCTGCCATACTCCACGGTCTTGATAAACGCCATATATTTTTGTACGTTGGTGTCCATTTTCATCCCTTTATCTATGCGTTTTTGTAATGATGAATATGAGATATATTCGCTTGTGTAATTTATGATAATATGATATACTATTATCACGAAAATGTCAAGAGGTAAGAAATGAAAACATCGTATTTGAAATATATCTTTGCACTGTTGCTGTTTGGCTCAAACGGCATTGTGGCAAGTTTGATACATCTGAGCAGCTACGAGATCGTACTTTTGCGCACGTTGATCGGAAGCCTATTATTAATCGCTATTTTCTTTATTGCAAGGGAGAAGCTGACGTTTTACAAGTACAAAACGCAAAGCATATTCCTTACCGTATCGGGAATTGCGATGGGAACGAGTTGGATATTCTTGTATGAAGCATACGACGAGATCGGTGTAAGCTTGGCTTCTCTCGCTTATTACTGCGGACCTGTCATTGTGATGATACTCTCACCTATACTGTTCGGAGAAAAGCTCACAAGAATCAAGGTATGCAGCTTTCTTGTGGTGCTTGTCGGCATTTTCCTCGTCAACGGAACGGCATTCGAGAACGGTGTGAGCGTATGGGGACTTGCCTGCGGTCTGCTCTCGGCGGTATGCTATTCTCTGATGGTAATGTTTAACAAGAAAGCGAATGACATCACGGGGCTTGAAAATTCGATGCTTCAGCTTTTTATGGCATTTATTACAGTTGCTATCTTTGTCGGTATCAAGCAAGGCTACCGTATGCAGATCGACACACAGAGTATTATTCCCATACTTGTTTTAGGACTTCTGAATACGGGCATCGGATGCTATTTTTATTTCTCGTCTATCGGGAAGCTGCCTGTGCAGACGGTTGCAATATGCGGATATCTTGAACCACTGTCAGCGGTAGTGTTCTCGGTGATCTTCTTGAAAGAAACAATGCTACCGATACAAATTATCGGTGCGGTACTTATCATCGGCGGCGCGATGCTCGGTGAATACAGAAAAAGGCAAACATAAGTTGGGGGCTGACCAATGGTCAGCCCTTTCCTTATGCTCTCTCACCCCAACGCCTTACTCATGGCCGCGCCGGTGTCTGCTTTCGTTACGGCGTCGTGGCGCAGTTCATGGAAGCGGATCTTCTTCAGCTTATGATTATTAAGCTTCTGCAATCAGGCATCATTTCGCCTTTTAATAACAGCCACCGTTTGTGTCGAGCAAAATATTCAACCCCAAGTTGTGCAAAATTCTTTTTTGCTATCCAAATAATATCTTTACAGTTGTTTTATTGTATGGTATACTATAGGCAAGATGAGAAGGAGGTTGAATCCATGAATTTGAATAAAAACATTGCATATTACCGTAAGCTATGCGGATACACACAGGAACAGTTAGCGGAACGGATTGGTGTAACGGCACAATCAGTATCTAAATGGGAAAATGAACTTTCTAATCCCGATATATCAATCTTACCGGACTTGGCAAAGGCACTTGGAGTTGATATCAATTCGCTTTTTGAAGAAGTTCCCGACGCTCCGAAGGTAGTTAAGCTATCCGAGCTCCCCAACCTTTGCTACGACGCTCTTATCTCTCTATTTGCTAAAGCTCAATTTACGTTTTATCATGGCGATAAAAAAATTTTGACCAACGAAAAACTCAATAAACGAATTGAATCATTAAAAACAGATTTTGACTTCCCGCTGCCAAAATGCGCATACGCTATAGATGAAGGCGAGCCCGAACACGGTTCTGTTTTTCTCTCCGACGCCCTTTCCTTCATCGATCGCAGTTACGGTGATTCAGATTCCTCATTGCTTTTTGACCTTGATAAAGCAGGAGAACTATTATCTGTATTGGGTGATAAAAACGCGCGTAAGGTTTTGAAAGCTATTTATGAAAAATGGATCTCAGAAGGAGAGAATGCAACATCATTTTCGCCTCAAATGCTTTCAAAAGTCACCTCTTTGACAGAGGATGCGATCATCAACGCCACCATAAAACTGCGGCACGTAGGACTGCTCGATGAAGTTGAAAAAATCCAACGGGACGGTTTTAAGAAAGAATACTGTGCTTTGTACCCAAAAGATTTTATTTTTGTGATCGCTATACTCCGACTTGCCTATGTACACACATCGAACATGCCGTGTGTTACTCTTATGTATAGGGATGCTAAAAATCGACTAAATTACGATAGTGACGCAAATTAACTTATACGAAGCCCCCTTTTGGCTCAAATTACACTTGATTTTTCCTTAAAATGTGCTATAATGACAATATCCGAATATTCACAAGGTCAGCGCAGTACTCTCGTTTGTATCCTTTGTTGTGCTATTTGCACATAAAGCGCTCAAAAACAAATAAGAGATAAAGCCGTAAAAAGCAAACGCCCACTCACGGGGCGTTTGCTTTTATCATCGAGTTATATGGGGAGGAAACCAAAAAATGATTGCGATATCATACGGAACTATGTTTGCTATTATAAGCGTGATGTGGTGCATTGTCAGAGCGCTCACGTGGGCAAAAAACAAGCGCGCAAGTTGGCGGCGCGAATTACAGCTACTACTTGTGTATATATGCATAGTTGTAATTCTGAGATTCACGTTCTGCCCTTTCGGGAAAGTGAACGGACAAATACAGCCTTTGCTTTTTGACGCAGAAAAAATATTGCCGTTCAGGATAAATCTGCTCCCGTTCGTTCATCTGTTCGATTACGAGATAATGAGCGAAGCCGTATTAAACCTTGTGGGCAATACCTTGATGTTCGTTCCCGTGGGAATCGTTTATCCCATCGTATATAAAAAGCTGGACACGCACGCGAAGGCGATAGCCGCGGGCGCAGGATTTTCGCTGACTATTGAGATATTACAGCTTCCGTTTTTCGACAGAGTAAGCGACGTTGATGATTTGATTCTGAATTCATTGGGATACGTTCTCGGCTATTTAATATATCTTGGAGTAAAGCGTATAATAGACCAAAAGGGGCTGTCTCATTTAGCGCAGAACAAAAATACAAAAATAAGTGAAGAAAAAAAGACCGTTTTTTTCGTCCAAAAGGATGAAGAAAGCGATCTTTTTAGGTAGAAATCCTCACGGATTTCGATTTTTATACGTATTTTTTAGCCGCGATTTTGCCATCACGCGTACCCTCGTACGCCGACGACGCCAAAATCGCAACTTCTGCATCTAACTGAGACAGCCCCTTTTTACTATTGTCATAAATTTATTCTTCTTTGCGTTTAACAGCCAATGCAACAGCCGCTGCAATTGCGGGAACTATGCTGATAGAAAGTGCCGAATTACAACCATCATCCGAAATTTGGGCAGGCGTTGTATCGTTTACCATGCCATTATCGGCGGTAGTATCAGAAACACTCGTCTCGGGCGTCTTTGTTGTCTCTGGCGCTTTCGTTGTCTCGGGTGCCTTTGTGGTCTCGGGCGCCTTCGTGGTCTCGGGTGCCTTCGTGGTCTCGGGTGCTTTCGTTGTTTCGGGCGCTTTCGTTGTTTCGGGCGCTTTCGTTGTTTCGGGTGCTTTCGTCGTCTCGGGCGCTTTCGTTGTCTCGGGTTTAGTGGTTTCGCTGACCTCATCACCATTCAATCCATCGGGAATTTTCACGCGGACGGCAGTTTTGGGGTCATTGGGTGAATTGGCAATATAGTACACAAGCTCATTGCCTATGATCTCCATATCGTATATATTTTTACCGTCAATAGTCAAAAAATGTTCGATTTTCTTATTCTCACCTTTTATGTTAACACTCACAATCGTTGTAGGGGTATTAAAATACAATCTTCCCTTGTAAACGCCAAAGCCGGAGAAGCATCCTTCCCAATAGTTGTTCTTGTTTCCAACCACATACCAAACATCATCTATGGTATATACGCATTTAGGAGAAAAGTCTGATAGTTTATACGTGCAGAGCTTGGCATTTTCCTTATCAAAGCTATACCATTTCCCGTCTATACGGTAAAATGGATATTTTTGCGAGTGAAGCGTTTCGATGCTGTATGAACTGCCCTTCGCCTGCAGCTTCGGTTCCCATGATGTATGAGTGCCGCCATCAACGTTAAGCACGGCAAGCTCTTGGTCGTTTACGAGAAAATAATTGTGGTTTACAACTCCGCTCACCTCGGTAACGGGATCGTCCCAAGTAACGTCTACATGGTACCATTCTCCGCCGAGCTTTACCATATTCCAACAATGATGTTCAGACGAATTAAGAGCAATGATGCAGTCAATGCCGCAATATCTCATTGCCTCCAAAAACAGCAAAGAGTACGACTCGCACACTCCTCTGCCCGTCTTTAGAATATCGTAAGCGGTATCCAAAACAAAATCCGTATCGTATGAATAAAGAGCCGCCATGGTGTCATGCACCGCGAGCACGCACTCAAAATCACTGTAGGTTTTGTCCACCGCGCATTCTTTCATAAAATCAGCAAAAAGCACCTCGTACTCCGCGCGCTTGGCGGGGATATCGGAAACGCTGTATGTATACTCCAGCACCAGTCGGTCCACATTGCCATTTTTATCGGGGTAATACTGCCATGTTTCCTCTACGAAGAAAAATTCGGGATGATCGTACGCTACCAAGCTCATGGCTTCAACAAGCTCATCGGGGCTTAAAGCAAACTTGTGAAGGTCAACTTCCGGCTGACACTTGTCCACGGCGGCGGCAATGCATTCTGCGGCATCGGGCAGATCTTCCTTTTTTGCCGCGGCGCACAGGCACACGGAAAGGCAAAGCATCACAACAGCGACAAGAAATGCGATAACTCTGAAAAAAATATTAGCTTTCATGAAAAACTCCTGTGTATTAAATTTATTTTCGACAGAAACGCCGAGCGTAGCCGCATTTGCGGCAAAAGCTCTCTGCGGCACGCCGACGCGAAAATCCGTCGTATATATTTTTTGCACGAGGCGCACAAAGAATATCCGAAAGGTCGCTCTCAAAAAGATTTCCAAGTGCCAAAACACCGTCCGAATCAAGACAGCACGGCACTACCGTACCGTCGCAAAGCACGCCTATCTGATCGCGCAAGCCGTAGCAAAACGCATCGGCGTCCTCGTTCGCCTCAAGCGCATGAAGATCGGGCCAATCAAAATGCTCGCCCCATTCAAGAAAGAGACGCGTAGCAAGCCGCTGACTCGCGCCGCCGCGGATATTTGTCCACTCACCGTCAAATTCGGCGCGTAGACGCTCAAGGATAGCGGCGTTCTCCCCCTCCCCATCACCTCCGAGATTCCAAAGGCGAAGCGCAACGTACGCACCACTCTCAGCGGCACGGCGGGCAAAGGAAATGCAGTTGTCGAGATACGCCGCATCGGCAAACGCGGCGTTTGCGGCAGGCGCGTGAAGCGAAATGCTCACCTTGTATGGCGCGGCGGCGATAAGAGCATCCCCCACCTTCCCAAGAAGCGTGCCATTGGTCGTAATGATGGGCAAAAAGCCCTTTTCCCGCGCACGGCGCACGAATTTCGCTAGTAGCGGATGGAGCGTCGGCTCACCCATAAGGTGAAAATAAAGTTGCTCCGCTCTGCCGTGCAAGCGGTCGGTGAGAAACTCAAACTCCGCCTCGCTCATGACGCGCTTCTCCCGCGCGGTTTTGTGGCAAAAGCTGCAATCCATATTGCAGACGTTCGTTATCTCAAGATACGCCTTTTTGAGCATCCCCCCACCCCCTTTATATATAATATAGCACAAAAGGATTCATTTGTCAAATAAAAGAAAAACGGATGGCTCTCCCATCCATTTTATTCTCACCCTACAAGGTAGTCAAGGGTAACGCCGTAAAGTTTCGCGAGCTTTATTGCCGCCCACAGAGGTAGCTCGCGCTCGCCGCGCTCGTACCGCTGGTAAACCGTAAGCTGCATATTGAGGTAAGCCGCTATCTGCTTTTGCGTTTTGTCGTGATCCTCGCGCAGGTCTCGAACTCTGCGATAAACAAACATTTCCCCACTCCGCTGTTTTTAAATTCATTATACAAAAAACACCGTAGGGTGTTGACAAATAACACCGCATGGTGTTATAACGTCCGCAAATATTATTTATATAGTATATTTATATAGTATTTATTAATATTTTATCTTTTCTAAGGAGGAAAAAATGAAAACAGCGACCAAACTTTTAGCTCTCATCCTTGCGCTTCTCATGTGCGCCTCATGCTTTGTGGCGTGTGACGACGGCGAGGGCGAGACGACCACCGCGCCTGACGCGAGCGCACCCGTCACGAGCGCACCCGACACAACGGCGGCAGATACTACCGCGGCTGACACAACGGCAGCGGACACCACAGCAGCCAACACCACGGCGGCAGATACTACCGCGGCAGATACAACTGCGGCTGACACAACGGCAGCAGACACAACCGCGACGGATACCACTTTACCGTCCTACGAAACTACTGTTTCACCCAATGAAACAACCATACCGTCAGATGAAACAACTGCAGCACCCGACGAAACTACGGCAGCTCCCGACGAAACAACGGCAGCACCCGAGACTACAAAGGCTCCTGAAACTACAAAGGTTCCCGAGACCACAAAGGCGCCTGAAAGTACGCAAACTCCCGAGACCACCGCGCCCCACGTTCACAGCTACGGCGCGTGGAAAACGGTGGAAGCTCCCACTTGCACTAAGTCGGGTACTCAAAAACGCGCGTGCGAGTGCGGAAAGAGCGAAAAGAAAACCATTCCCGCCAAGGGACATACCGAGGTCAAGGTCAGCGGAAAAGCGGCAACTTGCACCGAAAAGGGACTCTCCGATGGCAAAAAATGCTCCGTCTGCGGCACTGTTACCGTAAAGCAGACCGAGATCGCCGCAAAAGGTCATACCGAGGTCACGGTTAGCGGAAAAGCCGCAACCTGTACCGAAAAAGGACTCTCCGACGGCAAGAAATGCTCCGTTTGCGGCACTGTTACTGTAAAGCAGACCGAGATCGCCGCCAAGGGACACAGCTACGCAAACGGCGCTTGCACCGCTTGCGGTGCAAGGAACCCAAGCGAAGGTCTTTCATTCACTCTTGAATATGACGGCAAAAGCTACTCTGTTGACGGAATCGGCTCCTGTACAGACGCAGACATAGTTATTCCATCTACATACAATGGCAAGCCCGTTACGAGCATTGGCTCTAATGCGTTCCACAATTGCGACTCGCTTACGAGCATAACTATTATCCCCAACAGCGTTACGAGCATTGGCAGTGGTGCGTTCTACGGTTGCTCCTCGCT
>JAZQHC010000007.1:0-25787 GCA_045540335.1 Eubacteriales bacterium | reverse complement strand
GAAGTTAGGAATGCCGACCATCATTCGCTCGTAATATCGGTCGGAGGGGTAGTCACTGAAATACATCCGTGTGGGACTCCTTTCTCTGTAAACAGAAAAAGCCCACGGTTTTGTTTGGTGTTCAAAACCGTGGGCTATATATTTCTTACATATTTAATATCGGGTTTTCGCCGTCATCGAAGGTGGGCGGATTATCCTTTAGGTGTGGATACGCCGTTTGGAGCTTTTCCATCAGCTCCATGAGACCTCGATCCTGTTCGTAGGTCAGCGATTCGCAGTTATCTCTTGCGAAGGCTGCACACTTGAACAGTTCCTCGGCTTCTTCTTTGGTGAACAGCTTATTGTCATCGACGAGTCCGGCACGGACGGCGAAGTTCTCTTTGGAGACGAGATAGTCGGGAGAGTAGTCGCCGTGAGCAACGTATTTGCCGCCGTCTGATTGCCGCCAGCTACAGAACATGAAGCCGTGCTTTTGACTGTACATTCCGGCGAACACCACGTCGCCGTACTCAGATAACTTACGGTAGTTCTGCACGTCCTTCGGTTTCATCTGTGGGGCTGACTCGTAGAGGCCGACATACTCTCGAACGGTTTCAGCATCGTCCGTAAGGTGGGAGAATACCTCACGGGATTCGGGATCGGTGAGATCCTTGCCGTTGTAGAACATAAATCCTTCGGGGTTGATTGCGGTCAGATGGACTCCTTTGTGCGAGATGAGAATGAGCTGATCCGCTTCGTCATAACTGGTGATGCATCCGTAGTGCTGTGCCTTTCGCTGCATTTCTTCTTGGTATATGGTCATTTCGTTACCTCCGTTATTCTTGTGATAATAAAAAATCGGAGGACAGATCCTGTACCTCCGTAATGTTTGTCAGATAGGAAGAATCGACGATCACCTCGGATTCGTTCCTTCCGCTGAAATATGCGTATATATGCTTTTTGTCGGTCTGTGCTTCGTAGACCGTTCCGTTCTCGCCGAAGCGGTGGGCAAACCATTCGGCGGTTTCCTGATTCAGTGACCAGGATAACGCTTTCACATTTTTAGCGTATTGAGCCTCACGAATGTTTGCTCCAATAGAGGTGCCGCTTCTGCCGATTTGATTGGATATTATGGATTCTCTTTTTTCTTTAAGCGATTTTACAAGATTTATGATTTGAACTGCAAAATCCATAGATTGGACAGATAATTTATCGTTTCTCATAACATCACCTCTTTTGGTATAAATATATCATATTTATCTCCGTTTGTCAATGAAGCATTGCCGCTGGCAATATGAAGCGGCAACTGCAACAAGTTGCCGTTGCCATGAAGCGTTTGCTTCGCAAACATGAAGCGAATCGCGCCCGTGCATCCTCATGTGCCGTAAGGCACACTTCATAGGGCGATGCCCTGCTTCATTTTTCATGCGCCACAGGCCCGCTTCATTCAAAAAACGCACCCTTGTCAAAAGACAAAAGTGCGTTTTTTGTTGGTGGGGGAAGGTGGATTCGGACCACCGAAGTGAATGCACAACAGATTTACAGTCTGCCCCCTTTGGCCGCTCGGGAATTCCCCCTGGAGCTGGTGATCGGAGTCGAACCAACAACCTGCTGATTACAAATCAGCTGCTCTGCCATTGAGCCACACCAGCAACTATCAAATTGTATGATGCAAGGCATTCATCCTCGCAACGGTAATATAATATCACATCTTTTCTGTTTTGTCAATAGCTTTTTTAAAAAAACTGAATTTTATCGGCAAAAAATATTTTATGGCATTTTTTTAAAAAAAGTATTGAAAAAAAGATAAATGTATAATATACTGTATTCAGCATATTACGAAAGGATATTACATATGAAAAAAATAAACGTTGCCGTTATCGGATGCGGTACGATTGCAAAAAACGCACACATACCGTCGTACCTTGCAAACGAAAACGTTAATATCAAATATTTTTGCGACATTATTCCCGAAAGGGCAGACGAACAGGTTGCCCTTCACGGCGGAATCGCTGTATATGACTATCGCGAAATATTAAACGATGACGAACTTGATGCCGTATCGGTATGTACGCCAAACAACGTACACCCCACTATAACTATTGATTTTCTTAAAGCGGGCAAAAACGTACTTTGCGAAAAGCCTGCCGCAAAAACGCTTGCTGAAGTACAGCAAATGCAAAAAATCGCACACGAGACGGGTAAAATACTGAATATCGGCGTTGTTAACCGTTTTAACGGCGCAGTAAACAAAATACGTTCTATTATATCGGAAGGTATTTTGGGCGATGTATATCACATTTACATTTCTTTCCGTGCGCCACGCTCTATCCCCGGCTTGGGCGGTATGTTTACCACCAAAGAAATTTCCGGCGGCGGCGTTCTTATAGACTGGGGCGTCCACTATCTTGACTTGGTAATGTACTGCATGAACGACCCGAAGCCATTAACCGTTTCTGCGCAGACTTACAGCAAACTTGCAACCGACATGCGCGGTTACGTATTTGAAAATATGTGGGCAGGCCCGCCTGATTACAATGGTAAATACGACGTTGAAGAATTCGTAACCGGATTTGTTCGTACCGAAGGTCCTACTTTAACGTTAAACGGCTCTTGGGCGCAAAACATTTTCATTCCCGAAATGTTTATTGATTTTATAGGAACGAAGGGCGGCATACGCCTTAATTACGGTGCGGATTTTCAGTTGTTTACCGTTACAAACGGCAAGCTTACCACAGAAAAGCCCGAATTTGACACGTACAATATGTTCCAAAAGGAAATCGACGAATTTATCAACTGCATTCAAAGCGGCGAACACATCAGCTCGTACATAGACAAGGCTGAAATAACTGCACGCATTATGCAGGGTATATACGATTCTGCAGAGCAGAAGAAGGAAATTTCGCTTTAATTATCCGTATTTTGCCCACATTACAGCGTGCCCGTCTTTTATCTTCAGCAAAAATACGTCACCTTTGCGGTATTTAATATAGGCATCGCGGCTTTTAACGCAAAATATATTTCCGCGGCATTTTACGTATCCGCCGCGTGCGGTGATATCAGTCAGTGCAACGGCAACATATTCTTCGGTGCTTTTTTTCCGATAATAAGCTTGTGCAATAAGCGAAAGCACAAGCACGAAAAAGGTAACACCTAAAAATACGGCGCTTTGAATATAGATGGTAATACCGAAAAGCGCGCAAACAAACGAAAGCATCGCCCCGCAGAATGCACAAAGCGAAAAATCCACTTTACCAAAAAGGTAAAATAAACAAAACAAAAAAGACGAACCAAGCCACAAAACGGGCATTATATCAAAAACAGTCAAGGCAACAACCTCCTTTAAGAAGATTGTTGCCTTTAATTATTGTTTTATTCCGAATATATAAAAATTTGGTTTATTTTTGCTTCGTTATTTTGGGTAAGAACCTCGAAAAACAGTGGTATTGTACCGTTTTCGGGATCGGGCAGATCGGGCCTGAAAGCGCCGTTATTATCCATTATATAATACGAAATCTGAAATATTTCACGTGTGATATTGCCCGATACCGAGGTTATCGTGGTAGGGCCTGAATGAAGAAATATTTCAATATTATATATTTTTTGCTGAAGAAATTTTTCTTCGTATTTTTCTATCGTACTGCCGAGATTTTCGAAATAATAGTTCGTAAATAACGTATTCAAGGTTGCCCCGTCACCTTGAATGGCAGCGTCGAAATACCGTTTTAGCATTTGAACGGAAAGCTGCGCGGTATCTATATCGTCGTCGGTATAGGTTATTTTAGTGCCTTGATAATCAACCGTTATATAACGGTTTTTGGCAAGATATTCTTCATCATCAAAAATATCCTCCCCTTCTTGCGGCACGTAATACCCAACGTCGCTTTTGTACTTAAACGGATCGTAAGAGTAAACAAGCGTATTGGCGCGGTCTTTTGCACCATCACACTGGGTAAATGCAGAAATAATTACCGTTAAAAGGCAAATAGCAACGATTATAAGACCAACGATTTTTTTTACAGAAATCTTTTTTTCTTTTTCCATCAGAACATATCCCAAAAACGTTTTACGTTAGCAAAGCCTTCCTTGATACCAACGAGATTATCCTCTTTACCTTCAAATTCAACAGAAATATATCCGTCGTATCCGCTTTTTTTCAAAATTGACAGACTTTGTGCCGATCGTGCATTGCCGTGACCGATTATTGCGCCGCGCAAATAGTTGTTGCCCCTGCTTTTGAACCAACCGTTTCCGGGATCTATCTCTGTACCGGATTTAAAATAGAAATCCTTTGCGTGTACCATTTTGCAATACGGCGCCATTACACCGACTGCAACGTTAGGATCTTCATCAGCACACATAAAGTTACCTATATCAACAAGCGCACCGAAATTTTCATACCCAACTGCGGAAATCAACGCGGAAACGCGCGAGCTGTCTTGCGAGTAAAAGCCGTGGTTTTCCGTTGTTGTCGTTATTCCCAATTTTTCTGCATATTTTGATATTTCCAAACAAGCCTTTGCAAGTCGCGGTATAGCGTTGGCATAAAGTCTGTATTCGGGATTTGCGCCGCAACCGTACGCAACATCGTGGCGGAACGTTTTTGCGCCGTATGCAGCCGCAAGATCTACTATGCGGCAAACGCGTTGTATTTCTGCATCAAGATCGCCGCCGCTGCCGTACAGAAAATCTGCCCCCGTACAGAACGATGCAACTTGTATATTCTTTTTTTCGCAATATTCGGCAACTTTTTTTGCCAAATCGAAATTTCCGCAATCTTCGTGCATACCGTCAACGATTTCTATACCGTCAAACCCATTTTCCGCTGCAAAATCTATCGCACCGAAAATACCAAAATCCTTTTCTTTTATGTATTTGCCAAAACTGTAAGTACTTACGCACACTTTCATGATAAAAAACTGCCTTTCTGTTTTTTTTATATTATATCACACATAGCGCAAAAATTGTATGATTATTTTAAAATTTATATAAACATCCTCAAAAACTGCGTTTTACTATTTTTATCCGCAAAAAAAGGGAGAGGCTTTATAAGCCTCTCCCAAAACTGTTTTATTCTTCGTTTCTCTTTGCTTCGTCTTCTATTATTTTTTGTGCAACGGGTGCCGGTGCTTCCTCGTAACGCAGGAAGGAAAGTGTAAAGCTGCCCCTGCCCTGTGACATAGCGCGAAGTGCTGTTGTGTAATCTGCAAGCTCTGCCATGGGAACTTCCGCTTCTACCATCTGATATCCCTTTTTGCCGGTATGCGTCATACCGAGAACTCTGCCGCGGCGTTTCATTATAGTACTTAATACGTCGCCCACGATAGCATCGGGAACGGTAACCTTAAGATCGCCCACGGGTTCGAGAATGATGGGATTTGCCTTTTTCATACCTTCTTTATACGCGATACTTGCCGCCAATTTGAAGGACATTTCAGACGAGTCAACATCATGGTAAGAACCGTCGTACAAATCAGCCTTAAGGCTTACCATCGGGAATCCCGCAAGAACGCCCTTTTGCATTGCTTCTTCCAAACCTTTTATAACCGCAGGGTGGAAGTTTTTTGGAACGGAGCCGCCAACGCATGATTCGGTAAATTCAAGGCCTTCGCCTTCGCCGGGTGCAAACCTGATCTTAACGTGGCCGTACTGACCGTGGCCGCCCGATTGCTTTTTATGTTTACCTTCACAATCAACATTCTTTTTGATAGCTTCGCGGTATGCAATACGCGGCTCGGAAATATCTACCGAAACGCCGTAACGCGATTTAAGCTTTGCTATCGTAACGTCGATATGGATATCCCCAATACCGGAAAGTATCAGCTGCTTTGTTTCTGCATCGTTAACGAAGGAAAGCGTTTTATCCTCCTCCAGCAGGCGTGAAACGCCCTGGGATATTTTATCTTCATCGCCTTTCGCCTTGGGTGATACCGCAATACGAAGATAAGGCTCGTCGTATTTGATCTTTCTGTACGGATAAGCGTTTGCATCTGCAGAGAATGTATCGTTTGTATTAACACCCGACAGCTTTGTGGTTACACCTATATCACCGGTATAAAGCGAGTCAACCTCTTTAAGCTCTTTGCCCTTTACAACGTAGATATGGGCGAATTTTTCACTAACACCCGTTTCGGGATTCGTAAGCACGTCGTCGCGCTTTAACACGCCACTCATAACCTTGAAGTATGACATTTTACCGACGAATGGGTCTGCCACGGTTTTAAATACAAATGCCGCAGTAGGATTATCGGGGGATATTTCGCAGCTAATAACTTCACCGTCTTTAACAACCTTTTCTTTATCCCTTGCAAAGGGCGACGGGAAATATTCAATAATATTGTCCATCAACGTATCAATACCCCAAAGTTTGGTTGCAGCACCGCAAATAACGGGGGCGATGGTTCTGCCGACGAAACCGATGTGTATAGCCTGAATAGCCTCTTCACGCGAGATAGGATCGCCCGCACAGTACTTATCCATCAATTCTTCGCTTGTTTCAGCAATGGATTCGTAAAGCATATTGCGGTAAGAGTGTGCAACGGGTGCATAATCCGGCGGAATAGCAGATTCTGTATGCTTACCTTCTTTATCGAATACCGTTACGCACATATCTATCAAATCTATAAAGCCCGTAACCTTTTCGCCGTCTATCAACGGAATAAGCACAGGACAAACGGATACGCCGAACGTATCCCTTAATTCCTTGAATGCCCTTGCAAAGCGGCACTCATCATCGTCAAATTTATTTATAAAGAACGCCCTGGGAACTTTGTTTTCAACAACCTTTTCCCATGCAAGCTCTGTTCCTACTTCAACGCCTGCCTTACCATCTACTACTATAACGGCACTGCCTGCAACGCGCAAGCCTTGAACAACTTCGCCGCAGAAATCAAGATATCCGGGGGTATCTATTACGTTTATTTTTTTACCCTTCCAATCAATGGGGGCAACAGCCAAATTTATTGAAAAACCCCTTTTCTTTTCTTCGGCATCGTAATCAAGCACGGTATTTCCTTCGCTGACTTTTCCCAAGCGATTCGTCGCTTTTGTAAAATAAAGCATACCCTCTGCAACGGAGGTTTTGCCGTGTGATGAATGGCCTATAAGGCACACATTGCGGATATTATTGGACATTTTAAGTGACCATGCCTTTCTTCGCGGAGTTACGATGTAATTGGGAAATTGCAAGATATACTTACAAATAATTCCCTCTCCTTTTGATTATACCATTATTATACAATAATAACATTACTTATTCAAGAGGTTTGCATTTATTTAAAAAGACGGATGGGTAGAATTTTTTTTGATTTTTTTATGCACTTTGCACAAATTAGTAATCATTTTTGGAAAAAATATACTTTTATTTTCCCGTTACGGTATTTTTTGCACGCATGAAATAACATCGTGATATTTGTATAAAAATAAAAACGGCACCCTACAATAGAAAGGTGTCGTTTTAAACTGCATGATTTACTTAACAAACAATATTATTAAGCAATATTCAATTATTCGGCGTATCCGTTGGGAAATTCTATATCATCAGAGGGGGCGCGATATGCGAATTTAAACGTAGCCGAGGCAGATAATTCCAGCGGTTGGCAGAAGGGCTGGCCGGATTTAAAATACGAAGCGTACGAGCCGTCGCACCTGATTCTGTCTGCGCTGCCGGCATCATATCTGTAACAGTTACTTCTTGTTGCATATCCTGCGTGGATAAAAACGTGCGTATTGCTTTCCGTGCCGTCGTTATCACCCACGAAAACTATATCGCCCGGTAAAAGTGCGGTTTTATCCGTTATTTTGGTAAACCTGCGTGCTTTCACAAAATCGTCAAGCTGGTCAAGGCATACGCCGTACGCAGTAGGCTGACGTTTTGTATATCCAACGTCGTAAAGTGCCCACGCTACAAATCTATCGCAAGATGCAACCTTTTCACAATCAGGGTCTTGCCAGGTCATGGCGGGGTTTTTCATTGCGTGGTCGTATGTATAACCGTTATCACGCATATAATCGGCAACTTTTTTAGCCTGATACAAAATTCTTGCCGCCGTTAACGAGCCTGCGGGATTATACACGATATTTTTTTCATTGTCGTATAAAACACGGCCAAGCTGAACTACCTTATCCGTTTCAGCCTTTGCAGTATCAAGCGATTCAAAATCGCCGCTAAGCTTTAATCCGTCGCTTTTATACGGCGTGCCGATATAGTACGTTGTTTTACTATCGTTTTTTTCTTCTTCGGGCTGTTGCGTTTCATTCGTTGCTTGTGTTGCGCCGTTGCCTGCAGTTGTATCAGCCGAATCGGTTGAAGCACAGGCAGTGAAGAATATACACGCCACGGCAAGCAAAGCAATGATTCTTTTTTTCATAATTTACCACCTATAATTTATTCTGTTTCTTTAGGTACTCTGTAAGCGTATCTGAATACGTTATCGGTGTAAGACAACACCTCTACCGACGGCTGCGTTGACTGCAGCCTTTGGTCTGACCCTGCATCGTATCTGTAATAATTGTCACGCGTGGCTTTTCCCGCGCAGATAAACGTATGCTTCGGGGATGCTTTCCAATCATCAGGAACGGGAATGTTGAACGAATACCCCGTAAACATTATATCACCCGCCTGAACCTCTGATTTATCTGTTATTTTCGTGAAATTCTGTTGTATCAAAAACTGTTCGAAATTATTCGTGGTGTACATCGTATAACCCTTTGTAGGCGGTTGATTATCGGTGTTTACACCTGCGTCGTACAACGTCCACGCAGTAAATCTGTCGCACGAAACGACCTTTTCCGTTTTATCCAACGCAGGATTCGCAGAAGCGTCGCCGTACTTATAGCCTTCATCCCTTGCGTGGTCTGCGTTTATCTTTGCGTGATAAAGTATTTTTGCAGCCAAAAGCGTACCGCAGGGATTATACGCGGCATTCCCTTCGTCATCATATACGATATAACCGTATTGGCGCAAACCGTCTGCCGCTTTTTGTGCTTGATGCAGATCGTCGAATTCTTGGTTTAATTGCGGCGCGGGAGTTGATTTTTTATCAACGTACGGTGCTTTACCGTACGGTGAAAGTAATCTGTATTTTGGCATTTTATCTCCTTTTTGGGTAATATTTTGCACGAAATACCGTATTTACCGACAATATCATGCAAGGAAGAAAAATCGCATATTTAAAAGTTAACAATAAAATTATACTTTCCATAAACGACATTGTCAAGTACAAATTGATTAACAAACATATATTTACGAAAAAAGAATAAAATCCGTTTTCAAAAGCCGACAATATGGTATGATACTGATTGACAAAGAGCCGTTTTTATGTTATAATTTCATATTATTAAGATGAAATGGGGTGCGGCAAATGTTAGGTCTAAAATACGGTACGGTATCTTTGTGCAGCACAGACGAAGCGTGGCAGCATACCGCTGCCGAAACGATATCTCTTTTAAAAAGCATTCTTGGCACGTTTGCCGTGGATATACAGCATATCGGTTCAACGGCTGTGCCGGGATTAAAGGCACGCCCGATAATAGATATAGCAGTCGGCGTACGTTTTCTTGAAGACGTAAACAAATTTAAGCACGAGTTGGAAAAGGCAGGCTTGCGCCGTGTGCGCGAAACAGAAAATTCGCGTAAAATTCTTTTTGAAATGGGCGATTTTGAAAACGCCGTTATAACGCATAACGTATTTTTCGTAGAATACATGGACGAGCGTTGGCTTGGCTTTCTTAACTTTAAAAAATATCTTACCACAGATACGGCGCATATAAAAGAATACGAAGCCATAAAAGAAAAGCACGCACTTAAATTTAAAAACGATGCCGAAGGGTATTGCATTGCAAAATCAGAATACGTGCGCGATATAACGCGCAAAAACAGCACGCGCAAATATCTTGGCAAAACGGTAACCGTTGATGTAACGCGCCCGATAGGCAGCCACCATCCCACCAGAAAAACGATAGTTTATCCGATAAATTACGGCACGGTAAGAAACGAAACGGCAGTTGACGGGCAGCCCATGCGTGCGTATATTCTTGGTGTTAAAACAACGGTTTCAACCTTCACGGGTACTGTTATAGGCATAATCCACCGAGGCGGCGACTGCGGCGACAGGCTTGTTGTTGCGCCGGTTGGTGTTTTCGTTAATCAGGCAAGAATAGAAGAGGCCGTTCACTTCCGTGAAAAATATTACGGCGTAACGATAGACGCCCTGTATCAGAAATCCGCGGGAATGATCGTTTACAGAAAAACGCCGCAAGGGATAGAATATCTGTTGTTATTCCAAAAGCGTTCACGCACGTGGAGTTTTCCGAAAGGACATATGGAAATGTGCGAAACGGAAATTCAAACCGCAAAACGAGAGGTGTTTGAAGAAATAGGCCAACGGCTTAAACCGCATAAAAATTTCAGGCAGTCGGTAACGTACAGGCTTGCCGCACCGTGTAAAAAAACGGTCGTATTGTTTTTGGCACAGGCAAGAGATTCAAACGTTGTTTTTGAAAGCGTAATGTCTGAATGCAGATGGCTTAAATACGAAGAGGCGTGCCGCTTCTTCTGGAATTCCCAATATAAGCGAATACTTGGAGAGGCAGAAAGGTTCATCCAAAAGCTTGGGTGATTATATTGGATCGGTATGGAAAATACGAATAAAAAATTTCTCGGCGTAGAATTTGGTTCTACAAGGATCAAGGCGGTAATTATCGACGGCGGTCACACGCCCGTCGATAGCGGCGATCATACTTGGGCTAGTTCTTTTGAAAACGGCATTTGGACATACGATATAAATAAGGCTTGGGCGGGGTTTAAAGACGCATTATCAAAATTAAAAAACAAAAACGATATATCGTACATGGGTCTTTCGGGTATGATGCACGGATATCTTGTTTTTGATAAGGATTGGAATCTGCTTGTGCCTTTCAGAACATGGCAAAACACAATAACGGGGCAAGCGGCAAGAGAGCTTGGCGAAAGATTCAATTTTAATATCCCGCAAAGATGGACTATTGCGCATATATATCAAGCAATATTGAATAACGAAGAGCATATTTCCAAAATAGCACACGTTACATCATTGGCGGGCTATATACATTATATGCTTACAGGCGTAAACGCCGTTGGTATAGGCGAAGCATCGGGCATGTTTCCGATAGACAGTAAAACCAACCGTTACGACGCGGATATGATAAAAAGCTTTAATCAGCTGATAAAAGCAAAGGGTATTTCGTGGGATATTTCAGACGTTTTGCCCGACATTCTTCTTGCGGGGGAAAATGCAGGGTATCTTACAAAAAAAGGGGCAATGCTGCTTGACGGTATATTACCCGCAGGTATTCCCTTTGCACCGCCCGAGGGTGATGCTGGCACGGGCATGGTCGCAACGAACGCCGTTGCACCAAAAACAGGAAACATATCGGCCGGTACGTCCATATTCTCTATGGTAGTACTGGAAAAACCGCTTAAAAACGTATATGAAGAAATAGACGTTGTATCTACCCCGGGCGGTAAAGACGTTGCAATGGTTCACGGTAACAACTGCACGGCAGATTCAAACGCTTGGGTATCTTTATTCACCCGGGCAGCAGAGCTGCTTGGCGCAAATCCAACGCAAGGGGAAGCATTCACGAAGCTGTACGAGGAATCTTTAAAGGGCGACCCGGATTGCGGCGGCGTTCTCGTATGCAATTACCTTGCAGGTGAGGGGGTAACGCACTTCGACTGTGGGCGCCCAATGGTTGTCCGCAAAGCAGACAGTAAATTTACACTTGCAAACTTTTTCCGCGCAACGCTTTATTCAACGATGGCAACGCTCAAATTGGGTATGAACATTCTTGAAGGGGAAAACGTGGCAATAGACTCTCTTACAGGGCACGGCGGATTATTTAAAACGCCGCTTGTTGGGCAAAAATATATGGCTGCCGCATGCAACGCACCTATTTCTTGCATGACTACCGCAGGCGAGGGCGGCCCTTACGGCATGGCACTTCTTGCCGCATATTGTGCAAACAAATCAAACGGCGAATCGCTTGAGGATTATCTTGCCAACCGCGTATTTAAAAATGTCAAGGGTGTAACGGTTGCGCCCGATGCGCAGGACGTTGAAGGGTTTAACAAATATATCGAAGGATACAAGCGTTTACTGAAGGTAGAACGTACCGCGGTAGAAGAAATATAACTTAAAAAAACAGTATAAAGCACGGTTAAACGTTTACACCAAACGTTCACCGTGCTTTTTTTCTTTTCTGCTTGATTTATACACATACGTATGATAAAATAAAACCACCGTTATATAAAGGGAGGATCAATATGATAAACAAAAGAATTTTACCGTTTACTTTAACAGTGATTATCATACTTTCATCGTTATTATCAGGCTGTTCAAGGGAAGAAACGAAACCGACAGACTATTCCAAGCTTGAAAATTGGACGTATCTGAATGTTGAAGACGACCAAAAGCTTGCAGACGTTTTCTTTATCGCACCTACTGCCTATGCATCAAGCGAGGGTTCTTTTAACATGCCGATGACAGACATAAAAGCAAGGGAAAGCTTCGTAGGCGTAACCAACATGGAAATGGGCATTTACAACGAAACCTGTCGTTTTTTTGCACCGTTTTATCAGCAGGCTTCGATTTCCGTTTACAGCCTTTCCCCCTCTGAAAGAGAGAAATATCTTAAAACCGCATATGAAGATGTAAAAACCGCGTTTGAATACTATATGTCAAACTACAACAACGGCAGACCGATAGTGCTTGCAGGCTTTTCACAGGGGGCCGATATGTGCATACGCCTTTTGAAGGATTGCTTTAAAAACGAAACGACAAACGCTTTGCTTGTTGCCTGCTACGCCATCGGCTGGGGCGTAACAGAAGAAGAGCTTGCACAATACCCGCATTTAAAATGCGCAACAGGGCAATTCGATACCGGCGTTATAGTTTCCTTTAACACCGAGGAAGAAGGAATAAACGATTCGCTTATGATTCCAAGCGGCACGAAAACAGTAAGTATAAATCCGCTTAACTGGAAAACAGACGGAACCCGGGCAGACAAATCGCTTAATCTCGGTGCTTGCTTTACAAATGCAGCCGGCGATATCGAATCTGAAGTATCCGAATTTACAGGCGCGTATATTGATACAGAACGCGGCGCGTTAAAAGTAACAGATGTAGATAAAGCACAGTACCCTGCATCAGACATTTTCCCAAGCGGGGTTTACCACTTGTACGATTGGCAGTTTTTCTACCGCAATCTGCAGCAAAACGTTAACGACAGGGTTACCGCTTTTATAAAAGAATGAATATAAAAATACCAAATGATAAAAAAGAAACGTGTTTATTTAAGTATCGTTTTAATCGCTTGCACTATTCTTTGTGCGTGCAGCTTTAAAAAATACGGTATGGATAAAAAAGAAATATTCGATTTTGTAATCGAAAACGCCGAAAAGCTGGAAAGCTTCGCCCAAGAAACAAACGGAGATATTCCATTTTCACAGATAAAATCCGTACAAAGATCAGACGATGTGGTACAGTTTCTTTGTACAACAAGCGGTATTTCAATATCAGGTAAAGATTTGGGCTTTTACTATTCATTTTCAGATACACCGTGTACATATTGCTCGTGGTCGCCTTCAAACAAGCTTATCCCGTATGAAAACGGCTACGTCAGCACGGACAGCGACGGCGGCAACCGTTATTACACCGAAAAAATATGCAAAAGCTTTTACTATTACGAAGCTTCGTTTTAAAAAATAATATATAAAGCAAAAACACCTATCAAAAACGCCTATGACAAACTCATAGGCGTTTTATATTACCGTTTATTCGGAACGCAGCGCAACAACAGGGTCTTTCTTTGCGGCACTTCTTGAAGGTATAATACCGGAAATAAGCGTAAGCATAACGCTTATAACAACAAGTATTACAGCGGCAGCTATGGGAAGCTGTGCCGAAAGATTCGGTATTCCCGTAACCTCGTGCAGGATTATATTTATCGGTATGCACAAAAGATACGTTACCACAACGCCTAAAAGGCCTGAAGTAAATCCTATTATTACGGTTTCTGCATTGAACATACTTGAAACGTTTTTCTTTGATGCGCCTATTGCGCGAAGTATGCCTATTTCCTTTGTTCTTTCCTGAACGGAGATAAGCGTTATAACACCTATCATTATAGAAGATACGATAAGCGATACTGCAACAAACGCAATAAGCACGTACGTTATTGCATCTATTATGGTAGTAACAGAGGACATTATAAGCCCAACGTAATCCGTATAGCGTATTTTAGAAAGGTCGTCAACGTTTTCGTTGTAATCGGCTATAACCTCTTCTATAACGTCTTTATCCGCAAAGCTTGAAGCAAAAAGGCTTATAGCCGCAGGCTTTGAAAGGTCAAGACAGCCAAGCGATTCAAGATTTTCTTCATACGTGGAATCTGAAAATTGCAATATCTCATCGTGGTAAAGGGCGCATTGCTCTTCCGTATATGATGCCATTTCCATCTCAAGCAGCGCAGCAAGCTGTGCGGCAGGTATTTGCGATAATTCTGCCTGCACCTTTGATGCGGTTTGCTGTTTTATCTGCTCTGTCATCATTTCGGTAAATATTTCTTTTATATCCTCTTCAGACATTGCCTGTATATAATTTTTAATGTCGTCTTCACCCATGCCCATTTGAAGCGTAAGTGCCGTTACTATTGCGTTTTTAATATCCTCTTGCGTCATTGTGGAGAATACTTGTTCAAGTGCGGCGTTTATAACTTCATCAGTAGGAATGGACTTAATTTCTATATACGCTTTTGCTTTACCGGCTTCGTCTAACGATGCGATATATTCTTTAAATTCTGCCGTTTTTTCTTGGTTTGTCATTTCGCCTGCGGCAGATTTAAACGGTAAATTGGTGAAAATATCCGTTTCGGGCGTTTCTTTCTGCGCTTTGATCGCTTCGGAATTTTTCGCGTTTTCTATAACGTATTCCGTAAGAAGGTGCGTGTATCCTATCGAGCCTGTCAGCATTGAAGCAACTGCATCTTCGGAAGGGCGTATTATTCCCGTTACCTTAAGTGCCGTGCCGTTATTATAAAGGTAGCGCAAGCCTGCATCTGTTTTTCTTAAATCGGTGTAAGTGCCCGTCTGACTGTCGTAGGTATAGCAATCTGCGTTAAATACGGTACGGTATTCCCTTGCGCAGATTTCCTCGTAGGACCATTTTTGGTCTTTAATATTTATCTGTGTTCCGTTTATTGCGGCATCAGCTATGGCATCTAAATCTGCCTTTGGCTTTAAGCCAAGTGCGTAAAGGGTAAAATCGTCAAGCTCGTTGTTGGAATCCACAACCAAAACTACCTCGTTATACGCATCAGGCCAATCACCGTAGATGCAGTCGTACTGGCTTTTGATTATGTCATTTACCGGTGCGCCGTTATCCCCGGGAAGCATTTCTTGCCAAAGGGTTACCGTTGAAGACATTCCCCCCATGGACATAAGCCCCTCGGAAGAACTTGACATATTCATCATTTGCGACATATCCGCACCGAAAAATTCCATCATCATTTCGTTCATCAATGCGTTTGTATCTGAAAGAATGATATTGCCGTCGGCGCTTTTGGTGTATATCAGCATATTAAGCGCATATGAATACTGAACGCCGCTTAAAACGTTGTTAAACTTTGATTCGTCTTTATCTTTTTTCTGCTCTGCTTCAATATAAGCTTTAAACGCCGCAAGATCGTTTTCCGATGCTTCCATATTATTAAGCGCATTCATCATATCGTACATCATGGATTTTTGGTATATTGCGTCGTTTTCATGCTTTTCTGCCGACTGGGCAGTACCAAGAAACGTTTCCATAACCGTACCAAGATCCATATGCTGCGACTGAAGCACAATGGGATACGAGGAAAGTGTATCCTCTTGAACGTCGTTAATATACGCCGTAGTTCCCTGCGAGACTGCAAGTATCAAGGCAATACCGATGATGCCTATGCTTCCTGCAAAGGATGTAAGTGCCGTTCTTCCTTTTTTGGTGAAAAGGTTTTTAAGCGACAAAGCAAATGAAGTACCGAAAGAAAGCGACGGCTTTTTTTCTTTTTTCGATTTTTTATCCTTTGCGGGGGTTTCATATACGGGTGCTTCTTCAACGGGCATTGTATCGCTTGTAAGCTCGCCGTCAAGCATACGTATTATACGGGTTGAATATTTTTCGGCAAGCTCGGGGTTGTGCGTTACCATTACAACAAGTCGGTCTTTCGATATTTCCTTCAATATCTCCATTACCTGAATACTTGTTTCCGTATCAAGCGCGCCTGTCGGTTCGTCAGCAAGGATGATATCGGGGTTATTTACAATAGCCCTTGCTATTGCCACCCTTTGCATCTGCCCACCCGACATTTCGCCGGGCTTTTTATCATACTGGGTTTCAAGACCTACACGTTTTAAAGCGTCCTTTGCCCTTTGGCGTCTTTCCTGCTTCGGCACGCCCGAAAGCGAAAGTGCCAATTCTACGTTTTGTAAAACCGTCTGATGCGGGATAAGGTTATACGATTGAAATACAAAACCGATAGAGTGATTGCGGTACGCATCCCAATCCCTATCTTTAAATTCTTTAGTAGATACGCCGTTTATAATAAGGTCGCCGTCTGTATAGCTATCCAGCCCGCCTATAATGTTAAGCATCGTCGTTTTTCCGCACCCGGAAGGGCCGAGTATTGAAACAAATTCGTTTTTGCGGAAGCGCACGCTTATCCCCTTAAGCGCCTGAACCACACCATCGCCTACGGGATAGTGCTTCTTAATATTGTTTAATTCTAACATCGCATAATCTCCACATCTATACTTTAATTTCTGATTTTCTGTTTTTTGGTGCATTTATCTTTTTCTTTGCAAAGAAAAGATAATGCGCCAGCGCACACAGCGGAAGGGCTGCAAAAATATCTATAACAGAGTGCTGTTTTACAAAAACAGTTGAAATGCATATCAGCACCGCCGTTACTACGAAATATATCTTCCACGCACGTTTTTGCAAGGTTTTCGTATAAAGACCGCCCGACATTATCGCAAGCGATCCGATAACGTGCAGCGATGGGCAAACATTGGTATTGGTATCGTAATCGTAATATGCCTGCATAAACCGCGTTAACACGTTATCCCTTTCAAACGTGTCGGGCCGCAGCTGCTGGCAATTCGGAAAAAGGACGTATATCACCAAGGTAACCGTATATGTAAACATTATGTACTTCATACAGCGTTTAAACGCATCTACGTCGTAAAAAAGCTGATATATAAGCAAGCCCGCCATAAATATAAACCACCACAAATACGGCAGTAAAAATATTTCGCAAAACGGTATATAATCGTCAATAGGGGAATAAACAGCGTAATACCTTTTAACCTTTAACGATCTTTCCACCGCCGAAAACGCCAAGCCGAACAACGGCCAATATATCACCATCAGCAAGTGCGAGAATTCTTTGCTTTTTAATTTATTAAGTCTGAATTTTCTGTAATCGACGTCTAATTCAGGCAGTCGCATAATATACCCCCTGATAAATTCTAATTCATGATTAGATAAAAAAATACGGCTTTTCATTTATAATACCAAAAAAAAATAAACAATACCACCTTATTTTTCCGCAACTTGTATTGATATATTTTAAACACTTTTAGTCAAATATTCCACAACGGTTTATATTGGAAATATTTTTATACAAATTATTAAATATACTGCTGCACTAAATAAAAAAATCGGAACTGACAGTACAATTCCGATTTAATATATTATTGAAATCTGCGTTTAGGCGTGTGGGGGGTAAGATCAAGCTCGTCTGCCTTGCCCGCACCCAAAACCGCGCATGAAACGGGCTTTTCCACAAGCTTTACCGTCATTCCCGTAACGGAAGATATCAGCCTGTTCATACCGTGAAGCTGGCTTGTACCGCCTGCAAGATATATTCCCTTTTTGGCTATATCGGCAACAAGCTCCGGCGGGGTTCTTTCTATTACCGCGCAAACTGCTTCTGCTATTTTAGTCATAGGTTCTTCAAACGCTTCTGCCATATCGGCAGTAGTTAAGGTTACCATTGCAGGGGTTGAAGTAAGTATATTTCTGCCCTTTACGTTAACCCTGTACATCTGCCCGCTTGGCCAAACCGTGCCTATCTTCATTTTGGCCTCTTCTGCGGCACTGTCGCTTATTATAACGCCGTGGCGGTTTTTAACGTATTTAATAATTGCATCGTTAAAATCTTCACCGCCGCATTTTACACACTCGTCCTCTACCGTTCCGCCAAGGGATAATACGGCTACGTTCGTAGTACCGCCGCCGATATCTATTATCATATTTCCCTCGGGCGACATAACGTCGATCCCTGCGCCGATGGCGCAAGCAAGCGGCGAGTCGATAAAATATACGTTTTTTGCGCCCAATTCAGATGCGGCATCTTTAAACGCCATTTCTTCAACATCTGATATTTTACACGGAACGCATATAGTAATATCGGGGCGGATTACAAGATTTCCGCAGCTTCTTTTTAAAAAGCGTTTAAGCATAACGATAGCGTGCGTATAACGGTTTATTACCCCGTCGCATATCGGATACACGCTTGAAACGTTATCCGGCGTTCTTCCTATCATTTCTTTCGAATCGCGCCCTGCCTTTATCACGCGGTTTGTAACATTATCAACCGTGATTATCGAAGGCTCTTGCAGAACGATGCCCTGCCCTTTAACGTATATAAGCACCGAGGAAGTACCTATATCAATAGCAATTTTTTTATTCATATCTGTTCCTAATTTATCTTGATAAGCAATTATACAATATCATACCGTATAATTCAATGGTTTGAATAAATTTTACAAAATTCTTTGTTTTTTTCTCGGTGTTCGGGCAAGCGAAAATATTTTAACCTTTTCTGCACCCTTATTATGTGCAAGTGCGGCAATGCAAATGCCCGTTGCACCCGTGGTGATCACATCATCTATAACTATGGCGGTTTTGCCCTTTAAAGCACCGATATCCTTGCCTTTTTCATCAATATACAAATTTGCAAAGGCGTTTTTACCCCTGCTTGCCAGATCAAGCGTTTTTTGATTTGTACCGCCCTTGTGGCGCACCCCTTTGTAAACGGGGATATTTGTGGCTTTCCCCACGAGATCTGCAAGTATTTCAGCGTGGTCGAAGCCGTATTTTTTAACAGATTTTTTAGCCCTTTGCGGATACAAAATAACGCTGTTTGAAAAATCAATATCGTACGACGAATAAATATTATTCAATATTTCGTTTGCACAAAATTGCATTACCCTTGGATAGCCTTTATATTTAAGCGCGGTAACAACGCTTTTGGATATTTCCGTATCGTACATTATGCACGAAGAATACGAGCGAACCAATCCGCTTTTACTCATTACGCGGCAGCATCTGCAAAATTGTGCCGTTTCGCCGCATATTTCACATAAAAAATCTTTTTCTATATCCCATTTTTTAAGGCAATCCTCGCACAAAGCGGCGCTTTTATCATCCGGTTCAAGCAAACGTCCGCAATGGCAGCATTTAGGCGGAAACATAAGGTCGCGCCAAAATTGCCCTATTGACGTTACCCTCTCTTTAATCTTGATCATAAACAGAAAGCATCTCCCCAAGGGAAGTGTAGCGCAGCATTTGCCTGTTATTATCCACCATGCGCTTTACCACCTCTTCATCTCCTACGAGAACTACCATTTTCTGCGCCCTTGTAACCGCAGTATATAAAAGGTTTCTCGTTAAAAGCTTACCTGAATAACCGTATATCGGTATGATAACAACGGGATATTCGCTGCCTTGGCTTTTATGTACGGTTATGGCGTAGCCATGCTCTACCTCGTCCATCATTGTAAAATCGTACGTGGCTATCCGTTCATCGAAATTTATGGTAACCGTTTCTGCTGAGGGATTTATATCTATAATAGTTCCGATATCGCCGTTAAAAATGCCTATTCCCTCTTTATCGTCCTTATACCACTCGATATTATAATTATTTTTTATCTGCATCACCTTATCACCTTCACGGTAAACGGTGTGGCGTATCTTTTTTTCTCTTTTATCGCGTGACGGCGGATTAAGCGCCGCTTGAAGGCGCTCGTTCAACAGCTCCGTTCCCGAATTGCCCTTTCGCGATGGGGTAATAACCTGTATCTGCCTTACGATATCTGCACCGTATGCCTTCGGCAATCTGCTTTTGCAAAGCTGCGCAACGGTATATGCGGTAGCCTCGTCATCAGGGCGGGGGATAAAGAAAAAATCGTTCGTTTTAGTAGTAAGATCCGGATATTTACCTTTGTTTATTGCGTGGGCGTTGGTAATTATCAAGCTCATTTCCGCTTGGCGGAATATTTCCGTTAACTGAATGGTATTAAACCTTTCGCTTGATATGATATCCTTCAGCACGTTACCCGCGCCGACAGACGGCAGCTGGTCAAAATCGCCTATCAATATCAGCTTTGCGCCCGGCTTGACCGCCTTTAACAACGCTTGTGCAAGCAACACGTCTATCATAGAAGCTTCATCTATAATTATAACGTTCTCATCAAGCAAATTTTTATCGCATCTGATAAATTTAGGCTCTACACCGTCGTTGTATTCCATTTCAAGCAGGCGGTGTATCGTTTTTGCTTCGCGGCTTGTTGCCTCGCTCATTCTTTTGGCTGCCCTGCCCGTAGGTGCTGCCAGTGCAACCTTATACCCCATACTTTCAAATATTCTTATAACTGCCTTAATTACAGTTGTTTTACCCGTACCCGGACCGCCCGTCAACACCATTACAGAGCTTGTAACCGCAAGGCATATCGCCTCTCTTTGCATGGGGGCGTATTTTATACCTTCGGTAATTTGTATGGAATCAACAGTACGGTTAATATCGTTTATCCCGAAGGACATATTTTTTTCTTCAAGCAGCTTTAATTTTTCGCAAATATATTCTTCTGCTTCATAAAATTTTTTAAGATAAATACATTTTCTTCCGCCTACGCGTTTTTTGTAAACTGCACCGTTTTGCGCCAGCTCGTCAAGTATATCCGAAAGCTCCTCCTTTTCGGCGTGAAGAAGCTGTTCTGCCGCAACCAGCAATTTTTCCTGCGGAACGTATGTATGCCCGTTTTGGTTTGCATTATGAAGCAAAATGTATTTAATTGCCGCTTCTACCCTTTGGGAAGAATCCTTTTTCATGCCTTGGTCTTTTGCAATACGGTCGCAATCAGAAAAGGTAATACCGAATATTTCATCGCACAGCACATACGGATTCTGTTTTATCACATCTACCGCAGAGCTGCCCCACCGCTTGTATATTCTTACCGAGGTTGAAGGTGAAAAATATTCACTGCAAAACGCCATAACGGTTCTTATACCGAATTGACGTTTAAAATCCTCGCTTATCTGTTCCGCCTTGGCTTCGGATATACCTTTTATATCAGTAAGCCATTCGGGGTGATTTTCGATTATATCAAACGTTTCCGTGCCGAATCTATCTACTATCTTTCTTGCCATTGCCGCACCGATCCCTTTGATCGAGCGGGAAGAAAGATACTTCAAAATCGTTCCCTCAGTTGAGGGAAGCTGTTTTTCGTAAAACTCTACCTTAAATTGCCGCCCAAACTGCGGGTGAACGGTAAAATTACCGTACGCCCTTATGGTTTCGCCTTCTGCGATATACGGCAATATCCCCACTATCGTAAGAAATTCCGCTTCGCCTACGGATATTTCCGCCACACTGTATCCGTTTTCCGTGTTTTGGTATATAACCTGTTCTACCGTACCTTCTACGGCTTCCATATTTTCTTCCATCAACAAAGCGCCTCCTTCCGATAAGATTCATAAATTCAATGCAAGCGCAAAATATACCGTATGTGCAGAACACGGATATAAATATGCGGCATATAACAGAACAGAACATATATTTCTCCAAAATAAAATTTTGATATAAATATATGTTCTTGTTTTGCAAATGGTTAAATTAAATTTTTAAGTACCTGCGCCAAATCTCTTTCTTCCCAAGGCGCACCAACGTCTTCCCGGCCCATATGGCCGTATGCAGATAAAGCGGAATATATCGGTCTTCTTAAATCGAATTTTTTAATGATAGCCGCAGGGCGGAAATCAAACGACTTCATAACTGCGTTATATATCTTTTCTTCATCAACCTTGGCAGTATCGAAGGTTTCTATTAAAACCGACAAGGGCTTTGCAACGCCTATTGCATACGCTATTTGAACCTCGCATTTGTCGCAAAGACCTGCTGCAACTATATTTTTTGCAACGTATCTTGCGGCATAAGCAGCACTTCTATCTACCTTTGTTGGGTCTTTACCTGAAAAAGCACCGCCGCCGTGGCGCGAATATCCGCCGTATGTATCTACGATTATTTTTCTGCCCGTAAGGCCGCTGTCGCCCTGCGGACCGCCGATAACAAATCTGCCCGTGGGGTTAACGTATATTTTCGTATCTTCATCTATCAGACCTTCGGGGATCGTAGGAATAATTATATATTTTATAACGTCTTGCTTTATCTGTTCAACCGATGTATTTTCATCGTGCTGGGAAGAAACAACGATCGCATCTATTCTTACGGGCTTACCGTCGTCATATTCAACCGTAACCTGCGTTTTGCCGTCGGGCCTGAGGTAAGGAAGCGTACCATCTTTACGCACTTGCGTAAGCTTTTTTGCAAGCTTGTGCGCCAAAGATATCGGCAACGGCATCAATTCTTCCGTTTCGTTACACGCAAAGCCAAACACCATACCTTGGTCGCCTGCGCCGATGTCCATACCGTCTGTCATTTCGCCTTGTTTTGCCTCGTAAGCCTTATCAACACCGAGGGCTATATCTGCAGATTGCTCGTGTATGCAGTTTATTATAGCGCAAGTGTCACAGTCGAAGCCGTATTTTGCCCTTGTGTAACCGATTTCTCTTATCTTTTCCCTTGCAATGGTTTGAACGTCGATAATTGCATTCGTCGTTATTTCGCCCATAACCATCAACAAACCCGTCGTTGCGGTACATTCGCACGCCACGCGGGAATTAGGGTCTTTTGCCAAAATGGCATCAAGTACGGCGTCTGATACGCCGTCGCATATTTTATCGGGATGCCCTTCCGTTACTGATTCAGATGTAAAAAATTCTCTCATTTTCAAGACCAAGCCTTTATTTTATTTCAATTAAGCAACATTAAGTTTATCTCCAAGCATCCAGCCTAAGAAAGACAGCGCGCCTGAACATATCAAAGTAATAATTACACCGGCTATCAAAATACCGCAAATGCACGATATGATAGCCCTTTTCGTATCCATACCCGTTACTGCGGCAACCAAAGCGCCTGTCCACGCGCCCGTCATCGGCAAAGGAGTGCCGACGAACAGTATCAAGCCGAACATACCGTAGCTGTTAACCTTATCTTTATTCTTTTCAACCTTTTCTTCAAGCCACAACGCAAGCTTTTTAAAACGTTTGGTTGTATGAAACCAGGCAATTACCTTTTTGATAAGCAACAATATAAACGGTACAGGCAAAAAATTACCTATACAGCACATAATGTAACATACGTACCAATCAAATTCATACGCAAGCATCCCCAAAGGGATAGCGCCCCTTAATTCCGAAATAGGAACCATTGAAAGGGCGAATACTGTTAAATATTTAAGCCAAGTACTCACAAATAACCCCTTAATACAACATATTTCATTTTATTATAAAGAATAATGTTGCCTATTACAATATACTATTTGTAAATTATTTAGTTTGGAATTTAGCAAACAGCGGCTTTACGGATTTATATAACAAAGTGGCTATCAGAACGCACACCATGCATTTCACAAAGTTAAATGGAAAATTAAACATTAAAAGCGCATCCCACAGGGAATCTGCATTTTTATTCAATTCCATATACAAGCCCAAAATAGCTTCTATGGGCATCATTTTCATATATACGGGATAAGTAACGTAATAGTTAATCGGCAAGCTTATAATTGCCATAGCCAGCGAGCCCAACGTACCGGATATTACCAAAGCAAATTTTTTATCTTTAAGAAATTTATAAACGTATCCGGTTACAAGCACAAACGTTGCGCCCAACAAAAAGTTTGCAACCTCACCTATGCATCCCGTAGTGGTAAAAGGCAAGTGAACAGCGTTTTTAATAAGGCAAACCGTAACGCCCGACCATGGGGAAACGGCAATAGCGGCAAAAACGCCCGGCAATTCAGAAAAATCGAATTTGATAAACGAAGGAATAAACGGCGTAGAAAATTCAAGCATCATAAGTATCGAGGCAAGCGCGCCAAGCATTGCCGTAGTTGTAAGCTTCAAAACAGAATTTTTATTTTTCATATTTACCCTTTCATGTGGGGGAAGGCTGCCCGTGTAAATAAAACGCCCCTCGGCAATTATATGCCGAGGGGTACGCTTACGTCACTGTACAATGCCCAAAAGGCATAATTATACACAGACAGGTACATTATCTTCTACCATCCGGACTTTACCGTCGGCACAGGAATTTCACCTGTTCGGCACACGAAGTGTGTTGGCGGGCTTTACCGCCGGTTTGGAATTTCACCTGATGTCGGCACAATGCCTTACATCCCCCGAAAATAATTGTACTATTTAATTAAATAAATTTAATTACGCGATGATTTCGGAAACAACGCCCGAACCAACTGTTCTACCACCTTCACGGATAGCAAAACGAAGACCCTTTTCAATAGCGATAGGTGTGATAAGTTCAACTGTCATATCAACGTTATCGCCGGGGCGGCACATTTCAACGTCAGCGGGAAGACCGATAACGCCTGTAACGTCAGTTGTTCTGAAGTAGAACTGGGGTCTGTAACCGGGGAAGAAGGGCTTTTGACGGCCGCCTTCTTTTTCGGTAAGAACGTAAACCTGTCCTACGAATTTTGTGTGAGGTTGGATAGAACCGGGTTTGCAGATAACCTGACCTCTTTCGATTTCATTCTTCTGGATACCACGAAGAAGAAGACCGATGTTATCACCAGCTTGTGCAGAATCAAGAAGCTTTCTGAACATTTCAACGCCTGTAACAACCGTTGTTCTCTTTTCATCAGAAAGACCAACGATTTCAACAGTATCGGACATGTTTACGATACCTCTTTCAACTCTACCTGTAGCAACTGTACCACGACCTGTGATGGAGAATACGTCTTCGACAGGCATAAGGAAGGGCATGTCGGACATTCTGTCAGGTGTAGGAATGAAGGAGTCAACTTCCTTCATAAGTTCGAAAATAGGAGCATATTCAGCGCTGGATGCATCTGTAGATGTAGATTCAAGAGCATCTCTTGCAGAACCTCTGATGATAGGTGTATCGTCGCCCGGGAAATCATATTCGTTAAGAAGTTCACGAATTTCCATTTCAACGAGGTCGAGAAGTTCAGGGTCGTCAACGAGGTCGCACTTGTTCATGAATACAACGATTGCAGGAACGCCAACCTGACGAGCGAGAAGGATGTGTTCACGTGTTTGCTGCATAGGACCGTCTGTACCTGCAACAACGAGGATAGCACCGTCCATCTGAGCTGCACCTGTGATCATGTTTTTAACATAGTCAGCGTGTCCGGGGCAGTCAACGTGTGCGTAGTGACGAGTTTCGGTTTCATACTCAACGTGTCTTGTGTTGATTGTGATACCTCTTGCTCTTTCTTCGGGAGCATTATCGATCTGGTCATAAGCCATGAACTCGATGTTGCCGTTACCCAAAGAAAGTGTCTTTGTGATAGCAGCGGTAAGTGTTGTTTTGCCATGGTCAACGTGGCCTATTGTACCAATGTTAACATG
>JAZQHC010000006.1:0-18377 GCA_045540335.1 Eubacteriales bacterium | reverse complement strand
TAATAAATATTGACTTTTATTAGTTAAAAACTTTAATTGTCTTCTTTTACTTTATAAAAAGAATCAATTACTACTTTCTTTACAGACTCTTCTGCCGGGTAAAACTCTATATACTTTTCACCCATTTTAGTTTCGCCTTCAAGATAAGTTATTTCTGTAAAATCGTAAGAAATAAACTTTTCAAAAAGCATTTGCAAGCGATTTACAGTACAATCCGATACTATATAATCGGAAATAAGCAAAGAAGCTTCAACTATGAAATCTTCGCTTTTTTCAGCAGAAGCAAGCGTTTTAGAATAAAGTGCCTCAAGATATTGTCTTTGGCGTTTCATTCTGTTGCTGTTAGTGCTGTCATCAAGGCCGTATCTGCTTCTAACGTACGTTAAAGCCTGCTGGCCGTTAAGGGTAACATTTTCACCTTTTACAAGCGAATTATCCGTACCCGTAAAATCATCTAACACCGTAACCTCTACACCGCCTACAAAATCATTGAACGCAGGCACTGCATCCATCGTTACGGATATATAGTGATTGATCTTGGTGTTCATCAGCAATTTAGAAACGGCGTCTGCCGCGTTTCTGCAGCTTACTTCATTTCCTGCGCCGTATGTGTGAGAAAGTGCAATTTGCTTTTTTACTGTACCAATTTTCTCACCGGCTACGCCGAGAACATTGATCTCTACCATCGAATCTCTGTTTATGTGAATGGCGCTGCAAGTCTTATCGTCATTATTAAAAACGAAAAGTATCATAAAGTCTGCTTGACGGTCATTATTATAAGAATCGTTGGAAATACTTCCTTCAAACTTATCAAGACCTAACACCAAGAAAGTTTCGATATTGTCTTTCAACATGTATTCCTCTCCCTCGTATTCCAACGTGGAGGAAAGCCCTACATCACCAAGATCGGGATAAGTGCCGTGCCGTTTTTCCCACATACTGATTGCAAAAAGTACAGCCGACAGAAAAAAGATAATTGCCAGGATTACTATCGCTATCCTTGTGATATTGCTACCGGTGCTTTTATTTTTTTCCAACTTTTATCCCTCTTTCAAACGGAAGAAAATTACGCTGCTCTCTTTTTCTTATCAACACCGAGGATCACGCAGATCGTAACTGCAGAAACGATCATACCGGCAAGATATACCCAAACGCCCGTTTCGCCTGTTTGGGGAGGATTAGCAGAGGTATCAACAACTACCGCGAAAATAGAAAGATCAGAAGTTGTGAAAGAGAGATATTCACCTGTTTCGTCAAGTGTTGCATCGGGAACAAGCTTCCAACCATTTTCCGTTAAGCACATCAAACCAACAAAGTGTTTGAACATATCGCCTTTAACTTTGATAAAGAAGCTGCTGTCGTGTGCACCATGCGAAACGCAATCATAATAGCTGATATCAAACAAATCGCTTACTGCAAGACCATTGGTTGAGATGCCCAACTTTCCTGCCAGATCTTTAAGTTCTGAAAAGATATCAACAAGATTAGTCGTTTTCTTTATTTGCTTGTATGCTTCTTCAATCAAAGCAAGTTTGTCATCGGACAATTCGGTACGCTTGGAATAGGGTGTAACGATCAATTTTGCATTACAATCCGCATCGGAATTATAATACTCGATCAATTCGGGGGCAGGGTTTCCGGATGGACTGGAAACAAAACCGCCGTTGGATGTTGCAAATGCAGAAACAGAAAGTGTAACTGCCATAACAACCGTTAAACAAATAGTCAATAATTTTTTCATTGTAATTTCCCTTTCATAATGAAATATATGTACCAATAAAATTAAACAAATAAATAGGAACGTATATCTTCGTCAAACTGTTCCAAAAAGCCGTGCCCTATTTTTTTTCGGACAACTTCGAACGCATCACCAATTTTTGGTGCTCGTACACTGAGATTGTGGCAATCTGACCCGATAAAATGCGCCATGCCGTTTTTCAACATTGAAATTGCTTTTTTCTTTGTAGAAAAATCAGTAATAAACGAAGCGTTTATTTGAAAAAGAATACCGTTATCAAGCAGATAGTTAAGTATTTTCTTATTTTGATACGGCAGATATCTTTCTATATGCGCCAGCACTAACGTTACGCCGCAAACACAAGAAAGTTCAACCAATTCTTTTAATTTATATTCTGTCCACGTGGATAATGGCATTTCCAAAAGCATCAATCTGCTTTTTCCAACCATTAAATGCTTGATGTCTGCAAGTCGGCTTATCCCTTCGTAATACGAAACCTCTGCCCCCGGCAGAATCTGCGGAATATCTGCCGCGGTGTGCTCTGCCAGCAAATTGAACGAAGCTTCGCGGCGATTTAAAAAATCAGATACAGACTCCGTATTCGGGGAAAAGTGCGGTGTTGCAACCACCGTATCTACCCCCTGTATGCCAAGCATTTTTAACATTGAAATGCTTTCTTCAACAGAACTGCTTCCATCGTCTATTTGTGGGAGAATATGGCTGTGGAAATCAATCATAGCTTATACTTTAAGATTTGCTTGTGTAGTCCTTATAGTATTTATAATACTTCTTATACTTGTAACGCTTATAAGAACCGCTTCCATTCTTGGATTCGTTAAGAACGCATCCCAATACTTTTACATTGGAAAGCTTCAACTGTCTGAAACAAGCATCAAGCTCGCTTTTTTCAGTGTAATCCTCCCTGATAACTACTACCATACCGGTTATAAACTTAGATATCGCGATAGTATCTGAAACTATGTTAACGGGCGGAAGGTCTATTACAATATAATTAAACTTTTCAGACAAATCATTCAGAACGTTTTCCATTCGCTTGGAGGAAAGAAGCTCTGAAGGGTTAGGCGGAAGTGCGCCCGAAGGAAGTATATACCAATTATCTAATATTGATGACTTATAATTCGAAAGCTGTGCGCCGCTACCCATCAATATGTCGGTAATACCGGAATTATTATCTAACTCCATTTTTTTAGCTACACTGGGAATTCGAAGGTCACCATCCATCAAGAGAACTTTATTTCCGCTTTCTGCAAGAACGTAGGAAAGGTTGATAGCGGTTGTGCTTTTGCCTTCGCCCCTAACAGCGCTTGTAACGCCGATTATAGGACATTTAACATCTGCAGGAAGTGTAAAAGCTAAGTTTGTACGAAGTAGCTTATACTGTTCTGTTGCGGTAAATTGTAGATTTTTGTGAAGTGTTTTTCTGATTTCACCGGCATTCAACTGACTCGGAGATTTGCTTTTTCTGAAGATACCCATTATTGCGCCCCCTTGTTAGATGAATTCTTACGATAGTACTGATATCCGTAACGTTTTGAACCGGAATCCAACAAATCGGGAACTTTTGCCAAAACGGGATGCTCGTAAGTGCGGAGTATATATTCTTCGTTGTGAACTGTATTGTCTGTGATTGCAAAGATTACAAGAACGGCTGCTGCGAGAAACGCACCGGCAAACAAGCCAACTGCCGTGTACTTTGCGATATTTGGCGAAACCTTGCCGAGATTTACATACGCAGAATCAACAACTTCCATCGAAGCGCCTTCGATTATTTCTGAAATTCTGCGGGGCAATACCTCTGCAATGCAGTTTGCTATGATAGCCGCCTCGTATGGGTCTTCTGAAGTAACGGTTACTTTCAAAACCTCTGTATTACTTGCGGCGGTAGCTTCGATCATATCGTAAAGCTCGCCGTAAGAATACGAAACACCCGATTTTTCAATAACCTCGTTCAAGGTCGTACGGTTTTGAAGCATTACTATATAAGTTTTAACAAGGCTTCGTGCAGCACTGATTTCTGATGAAGAAATACTGAATTCGGCACCGCCAAGTGAAAACGCGCTGTTGTTTACGTAAAGCATTATAGAGGTTGAATACTTTGGTGCAATAGCGAATGAAGCATATGAAAATGCCGCAGTAGCACCTAAAATACCTGCCAGAATTATAACCCACACCCTTCGAAGCAAGCACTTAACAACGTGTGCAACATCGATGGTGAAATATTCAATATCATTCTTTTTCTTTTCGTCCATATCGAAAAATCCCTTCATTTTGTCAAAAACAAGTACAAAGAGCCTTAAAAAGTCCACAGATTCCATGTACATACTATTATACAGATACACTATACCATAAGACACTCAGATTGTCAAGTAATATATAAAAAAAATATACTCTGCGACTTTCAAAACTGCGCAACTTCAACTTTTGTTGCACAAAATTATACATTTTTTTAACACTTGTTTTACAAAAATTATAATCGAAAAATTATTTTTCTTGTGGATTTTACATTATTAACGTGGTACAATTTTATCAGTAAAATAATTTTTCGAGAGGAAATTTAAATGAAAAATAATTCCTTTTTTCGTCGTGTTGTCGAGTTTATGTATCAACGAAACGGGTACGATTCGCTTTGTCGCGCAACGTATTTTTTATGCATTTTTCTGTTGATGTTAAATTTATTTATGAGATCTGAAATTTTATCTTTAATAACATTTTTACTGATGGGATATGCGATCTTTAGAATCCTTTCGAAAAATCTTTCAAAAAGACAAAAGGAAAACAGGATTTTTCTTTCGTATTGCGGCAAATTTAAAAGCTTTTTTCTGCAATTAAAAAATCGCTTTAAAGATAGAAACACGCATGTTTACCGTAAATGCCCGAACTGTAAAAACACTTTAAGGCTTCCAAAAAAATGCGGAAATCATTCGGTTAACTGCCCTTGCTGCCACACAAAATTTGATATAAAAATATAAAGTTTTGCAAAAGATATACATGCCCAAGCTTAAAAAAAACTTGGGCATGTAATATTATTTTTCTTTTTCAACATAGTACGTTGCTTCCATATCCGCAAAGCTTAACGCAGGGGCAAGCGGAAACATTTCGTACGCCGCACCTACGTTGCGTACATCGTCCGTTGTGGAAAATCCCATATGATAGCGGATCGCAAACGCTTCTTCACGCGAAAGACGCATATAACCGTTTATGATATAAACCGATTTTTCGCCGTGGCCGTACGGAAGCTTATCGGCAAATTCATAGCACGGCACTTTTTGCCACACACCGTGATCATCCTTAACGTTGCGAAAGCTTTGCGCATAACAGTTTATTTTGCAAACGTCATGCAATAAAGATACTATGGCTATCGTTTCATCCGAATAGTTCATACCGTAAACCTCTTTAACTCGCGGGCGTGCCATATAGTCCGTAAGGCATTTATACACATTTATACTGTGTTGGCACAACCCACCCTCGCAAGACAAATGAAAACGCGTGCTTGCAGGTGCAGTAAAAAAATCGGATTTGAGCAAATAATCAAGCATTTTATCTGCCCCTTCCCTTTTTATAGAATTATTATATATTTCTAAAAATTCCTCTTTATAGTTCATATTTTTCCCCTTTTTACAATTTTATTATGATAAACAAGCCAGATTATTTTATAAATGTGAACAAAAACTATTCACTTTGTACAAAAATAGCACTTGTTTAAAAACCTTATATGAATTATAATATATACGTATGTCAAAAGTCAAGCAAAAAAATAAATTTAGTTTGATTTAAAGAAAGGTACGGTGATTTTATGGCCAATTTACAACTTACCGCAGAGCTTTATGCAAATATGGTTAAAGGTGGATATGAAAATCTTCGTTCAAATGCAAGAATAGTAAACGATTTAAACGTGTTCCCCGTTCCGGACGGTGACACGGGTGAAAATATGTGTATGACGATCAGGGGCGGTGCAACTGCACTTGATAACATTACGGGCGATTTATCAAACGCCTATCTGTTTAACGTTGCAGGTGTAGTGGCAAAAGGAATGTTGCTTTCTGCGCGCGGAAACTCCGGCGTTATTCTTTCTAAATTTTTTGAAGGCATAGCACGCGGCTTTGACAAAAAGAAAGCAACAGACGCGCGCGGCTTCGCAGATGCTTTAATGGAAGGCGTTCGCCAATCCTACTCTGCCGTAATGAAGCCCATAGAAGGCACAATTCTTACAGTTTGCAGAGAAGCAACCGTAAGGGCGGCGGCTACCCTTAAGAAAAACAGCACCTTGGAAGAATTTTTTGCAACCTTTACAAAAGAATTAAAAGCCTCGCTGGAACGCACACCTGAAAAGCTTCCCGTATTGAAGGAAGCAGGCGTTGTTGACAGCGGCGGCGCAGGCCTTTTATACATTGCAGACGGTATGATGAAGGCAATAAAGGGCGAAAAATTTGCATCAAATACTGTTGAAAAGCAAGCAGACGTTGCAAAAACACCTGATATATCTTTTGATTCCTTTACTGAAAACGACGTGATGGAGTACGGATATTGCACCGAATTTTTATTAAGACTGCAATGCAGCAAGGTTAACCCGGAGGGATTTGACGAAACAGTTATAAAAGACTATCTTACCACTTTGGGTGATTCTGTTGTTATTTTTAAAACAGATTCCATAGTAAAAGCACACGTTCACACACTGCACCCCGGTTTGGTGTTGGAATTTTGCCGTAAATTTGGCGAATTTCTTACCGTAAAAATTGAAAATATGTCTTTACAGCACAATTCGGGAATCGTTGAAAAAGAAGCACAAGAAAAAGAAGAGGAAGAAAACAAGCAACAAATTAAGCTACCGCCAAAGCGTTACGGAATAGTTGCCGTTGCAACCGGCGATGGCATAAAAGAAGCGTTTCGTGCTTTAGGCGCAGACTATATCGTTGAAGGGGGTCAATCTATGAACCCCTCGGCAGAGGATTTTATAACCGCATTCAGGCAAGTTAACGCACGCACGATAATAGTGTTACCGAACAACGGAAATGTTATCCTTGCCGCAAATCAAGCAGCGGAGCTTTATAAAGAAGCAGAGGTACGCGTTTTAGAATGTAAGACGATCGGCGACGGTTATTCCGCTTTGGGAATGATCGACACTACATCAGACGATACAGACGAGGTTATGCAAAGCCTCCGCGATGCGATGGAGGGTGTACGCACGGGCATGGTAAGCCGTGCCGTTCGCGATGCTAATATGAGCGGAATCGAGGTGCACACAGACGATTACATAGGAATACAAGGCCACGACATTCTTTCTGCTACTGCTGATAAGGTAGATGCAGCTATTAAAATGTCTGAAGCTTTAGACGCCGACGAATGTGATATTATAATTGTCATCAGCGGTAATACCGCTACAAAAAGCGAAGCTGAACGTCTTAAATCAGAGCTGCAAGCCCTTTGCCCTGACGGCGAGATCATCATGATGAACGGCGGACAGGACGTGTACGATTTTATTTTGATATACGAATAATAAACACAACAATAAATAAAGGTCATCGCGATTATTTGCGATGACCTTTATCGTTTATTACAGTTTTTTATTACTCTTCTGTTTGTTCCCACATTTTTTTATTTTTAGCTTTTTTGGCAGCGTTATATGCCAAAGCAACCGCCAAAACTACTATTATCGCACCTGCTATAACGTAAACAGACGTACCGATAGAACTTTCTATTTTAAGATCATCCCAAAGGGAGTTTAACAGACTTAATTGCTCTTCGGTCAAATTTTTATAATACTGCGTAGGAATAGATTGTGCGCTGTTATACAGAATATCCATCGCGTCGGGATGAACCTCTGCCATGGTTTCAAGGTAACCTTCATTTTGCGCTACCAAGGTATGAGGGCTTGCATAGCATATATATTCGGCATTAGCAACTGCAATTCTTTCTTCAAGCATGAAGTTTATATAAAGCTCTGCAAGCTCTTGATTGCGCGTGCATTTGGGGATACACATAGCATCCACGAATATATTAGTTCCCTCTTTCGGATAATAGAAAGCCAAATCGTTATTATCGGCATACATTGTTAAGAAGTCACCTGCGTAATAAGTAGCAACCGCTGCAGACCCGGAGGACATTTTATTGAATATTTCATCCATAACGTAGCCTTGAACAATGGGCTTCTGCGCCAAAAGCTTTTCATACGCTTTTTGCCAGCTTTCTGCATTTGAATCGTTTACATCCAAGCCAAGATAATACTGTGCCGTACCAAAAGCATCACGCGAGTTATTAAATTGAAGAATGTTTCCGCTGTATTTTTCATTCCACATCAATTCCCAGCTTCCAATCGTGGGTTCATCCGCAGGGATATCTTTTGTGTTATATATGATGCCTACCATACCGTAAGTATAAGGCACGGAATATTTGCCTTGCGGGTCATAATATGCGCCCTCGCCCGTAAATTTTTCATCAATGTATTGGGCGTTGGGGATATTTTTAAGATTCAATTCAACAAGCATATCTTCTTTGATCATACGCTCTATCATGTAGTCAGACGGAATAACAACGTCATAAGAAACAGCACCGCTGCTTAATTTAGCGTACATATCTTCGTTAGAAGAATAAGTCGAGTAATTTACAGTAATCTTTTTACCGTAAGTTTCTTCGTACCATTTTTCGAATTCTGCGTTGACATCCATCGTGCCGTCTGAACCGTCGGATATATACTCGCCCCAGTTGTAAACGTAAAGCGTATTTTCGGCGCCTGTGTTTTCACCGCACGATGCGAATGAAGCTGCAGAAGCAACCATCATCGCAGATAATATAATAAGAGAAAATATCTTTTTCATTTTATTTCCTTTCAAAATATCGTTTAGTGGCTTGCCAATTTACGTTTTTCGGATTTTATATTTTTGGCAAACGTATTTTTTTCGTCTGACCTTGCGCCAATGAAATTGATAGCAAGCATCAACAACAATATAACTGCAATAATTAACGAGCACAACGCATACATACTGAATTTTACGTTATGCGCGGTTTGGTTATAGATATAAAGCGGAAGAGTTTGGAAATCAGGCGAGCTTACAAAATGGCTTATTACGAAGTCGTCAAGCGAAAGGGTGAACCCAAGCATTGCCCCCGAAATTATTCCGGGTACTATAAACGGAAGCTCTACCTTAAAAAATGCTTTTGCGGGGGTACAGCCAAGGTCTAACGCCGCTTCGGTAAGTGAATTATCCATTTGCTTAAAACGAGGAAGCACAGATAATATAACGTACGGCAGGTTAAATGTTGTATGCGCTATAAGCATAGTTGCACTTCCCAAAGCATTCGGAAAATTGAATATCGCCGCTATCGCCACAAAAAACAGCATCATCGAAACGCCTGTAACTATATCGGGATTCATCATGGGAATATTCGTCACCATGGTTACAGTTGTTTTTGCAAATTTATTCTGCATTCTGTGAATGCCGAGTGCGGCAAAAGTACCTATAACGGTTGCCAGCGCAGAAGATTCCACGGCAAGCATAAGCGTGTTTTTCAGTGCCGTGAAAGCAGTTGAATCTCGAAACAGTTCCTTATACCATTTTAAAGAAAGGCCCGAAAAAGAACCTAAATTCCCCGATTCGTTAAATGAAAAAACTATTAAAACAAGAATAGGGGCATACAACAACAGCATAACAATAAAAATATATATGCCTGAAAATACGCTTTTAGTCTTATTAAACAATTATATCACCCCCGTCGTTATCCGAAAATTTATTCATAACAGCAAGAGAGATCAATATAAGAACCATCATTACAAGCGATATAGCAGCGCCTGTATGATATGTTAATTTGTTTTGGAACTGACGCTCGATCGTGTCACCTATAAGATCGAAAGAGCCGCCGCCCAATTTTTGTGAAATATAGAACGTTGATATGGAAGGTACGAACACCATTGTTATACCGGAAATAATACCCGGTACAGACAAAGGAAATACCACGTTCTTCATCGTTTGAAAACTGTTACAACCAAGATCGCTTGCAGCCTCTATATAACGGTTATCTATTTTGGAAATAGTTGTGTAAATAGGCAAAACCATATACGGCAGATAATCATATACCATACCGAGAATAACCGCACCGCCCGTACCTATAAACGAAAGCTTTTCAAAGCCTAAGCTTACAAGAAAAGTACTTATAATACCGCCGTTATCAAGCAACGCCATAAGCGAATACGTTCTTATCAACAAGCTGATCCACATAGGAAGCATCAAAAGCAAAACGAACAATTTTTGCCTTTTAGGGTTTAATCTTGCCAGAAAATAGGCAAGCGGATATCCAATCAAAAGACAAACAACAGTAGCAATAAGTGAAAAAAACACCGAAAGTACGAAAGTTTCACCGTAGTTTGTCAGATTTTGAATATTTTCAAACGTAAAATTTCCGTTTGAATCAGTAAATGCGAAATATGCCACGAACATAAGCGGTGCCACTATAAACAACGCAGACCACACCATATGTGGGTATGCGGCAAGGCGCGCCAGCCATGAACGTTCTATCGTGCTTTTACTTGATGCGGCAAGCATCTTTTGGCGTGATTTTGCGTTCCCCGTCATCAGGCTTCCTCCTCAATTATATCGGAAAGATGCTCGTGCTCTTCACTATACGATGAATAATCGCCTACCATATGCGAGTATTCAGACTTTTTCATAACGTGGATAGCATCAGGCTCGATATACAAGCCGATCTTTTCGCCAACACCGCAATAATCGGTAGTTTGGATCATCCACTTATAGTTATCTATGTCAACTATTATTTCATAGTGGACACCCATAAACGTAACGTTTGAAACCGTTCCGCACAGCATGCCCTTTTCAATAGGAACTATATCAACGTCTTCAGGGCGAACAACGATATCTACAGGCTCGTTCTTATCGAAGCCTTTATCAAGGCAGACAAACGTATGACCCGAAAAACGAACCTTATAGTCTTCGATCATCGTACCGAATATCAAGTTTGATTCGCCTATAAAATCCGCAACAAAAGCGTTTACAGGTTCGTTATATATATCTTGTGGTGTACCTATTTGAAGTATTTCGCCGTCATTCATAACAACTACGGTATCAGACATGGAAAGTGCCTCTTCCTGATCGTGTGTAACATAGATGAACGTTATACCGGTTTTAACCTGTATATTTTTAAGTTCGTTTTGCATATCCTTACGAAGCTTAAGGTCAAGTGCGCCCAACGGTTCATCAAGCAAAAGTATTTCAGGATCGTTTACAAGTGCACGCGCAATGGCAACACGCTGCTGCTGACCGCCTGAAAGAGTTGTAACGCTGCGCCTTTCGAAACCCTTGAGGTTTACAAGCTTGAGCATTTCTTTTACTTTTTCGGCAATTTCTTTATCTGATTTCTTTTTAAGTCTTAATCCGAAGGCAATATTTTCAAAAACATTTAAATGAGGAAATAACGCATATCTTTGAAAGACAGTATTAACATTTCTTTTATACGGCGGTACGTCGTTTATCAATTTGCCGTCAAAAAACACATCACCCGAATCTGGTGATTCAAAACCGCCGATAATACGCAAAGTAGTTGTTTTTCCGCAGCCTGAAGGGCCAAGCAGAGTTACAAATTCTTTATCGTGAATGTCAAGATTTATGCCTTTAAGCACAGGCTCGCCGTCAAAGGATTTAGCGATATTTTTCAGCTCGATTAAAACATTTTTTTCCATTCCACATAAATACTCCTTACAGGGTAAAAATTTTTAAAAGATAAAAGACGCTTTCTTTCCCCTTTAGAATCACCGCAAAGAAAAAAATTGTTTTCCGTGTCGAGTTTTTGGGAAAAAGAAAGAAAACATCTAACGGCGATTGTATCATATGTTTTTCAAAAATGCAATAGTTTTATTCAATTTTACATTTTAAAAACATTTACATTATATATTTTTGGGCAAAAAATAAAAGAAGGAAAAAAAATAAAAAAATTTCGTTTTAGGTGTTGACAAACAGAGAAACTTCTGTTATAATTATCGATGTCGTTTAAAGACATTGCGGAATTGTGTAAGGGTAGCACAGCAGACTCTGACTCTGTATGTGAGGGTTCAAATCCTTCTTCCGCAGCCACTTCCCCAAGGACTTGTCCTTGGGGATTTTTTTCAACTTTTTTCTTCCAACTTAACTTAAAATCGGAAGTTTGGCGCAATACATCAAAATGAATCAGGTCTTCGTACCTTTTCGTCAGCTTCATGGCGGCAACGCCGCTGCTTCATGCGAGCGCAAGCGAGTGCTTCATATTGCCGCAAGGCGATGCTTCATTATTGCCGCAAAACAGAATTTTTGATACGATAAAAATGATATATATGCACCAAAAACATCTGTACAGCATCATAAAAACAGATTTTTCGAAAATCGAATATACCTTAGAATTAAGAACTGATTGGAAATCGACAAAATGAAAAAAAGTAAAAAAAACATATTGACTTTATGTCTCTCTATTTTATGTATAACCGTTGTAACATTTCTTTCTTATTTTTTGAAGGGCATAGACAACTTTTACATAAAAATTGCAGCCAAGGTATGCATTAATCTGATAAACGGCGCTATTGCTTTGATTTCGGTAAAGCTTACTAAAATTGATTTTAAAATTGATTTTAAAAACAAATATCAATATTTAACCGGTGCTGCAATTGCACTTATTCTTTTTACGTGTATTGCGCTGATTCCCGCTTTATGCGGATTCTCATTGATTGGAGATCATACAGATTTTTCCCTTTTTATTTTATTGCACGATTTTTTGTTTTTTATGTTAGTTATCGGACCTGTTGAAGAACTTATATTCCGAGTTTACCTGCAAGATACATTTACAAGCTTCTTCGAAAATCATAAATGGATAGGCGTGGTTATTTCCGCTTTTTTATTCGGCTTATTCCATTTAATCAACGGAAATATAGTGCAAGTGATATTTACATTCGGCATTGGCCTTGTTTTCGGATTTTCAAAATACAAGATAAAAAACTGCGGTTATATAGGTGTATCATTTGGGCACGGACTGTATGATTTTTTACTTACCGTTGCAAGAATGTTTATTATTTGACGCACAGCGAATACCGAAAAAGCATCAAACCTTATATTTTTTTAAAAAACAGCGATTTAACGGTAATTCTCGCTTTTTGTCGTGTACTTTTTTCGTATATTATGATATTTTTAAAGCATAAAAGGTGGAGGTGTTTACTAATGGATAACGTGACAATAGGAAAATTTATTTCTCAATGCAGAAAAGAAAAAGAACTAACGCAAGCACAGCTTGCAGAAATGCTTGATGTAAGCGACAGGTCTGTTTCAAGATGGGAAACCGGCAAAACCATGCCCGACCTTTCTTTATACGAACCTTTATGTGCTGCTTTGGATATTCAAGTATCAGAGCTGTTATACGGCAAAAGAATGACCGTTGAAGAAAGAAACGATTGCACGGAAAAAACCGCTTTAAACCTTCTCGGCACTAAATCGCAGTTGCAAACTCTTGGTATATTTACAGAAATATTGATTTTGATAGGCATAGTCATTTCTATAACATTAGTAAGGTATTTAACAGGTACAAAAGCGGAAATCATTGCATTGGTATGCGGTTGGTTTGTGTGGGGATTTGGTTTATTTCTTCGTGTAAAAATAAAAAGAATACTCGAAAAAATGGAAAAATAACAGAATTTGCATTTTAAATTTAAGAAACCATAAATACTGTTACAATGCAGTTTTAAAGCATTCGTAACGGTATTTTTATTTAAATTGAATGTACAAATGTCTATTTGTGTTCGATAAAAAACAAAATCTTCGTTTTAACTGTTGAAAAACTTTGCGTAAAAGTATATAATATCATCAACATTCAAAATCGAGTTAATTTTAATTGCATGGATAAAGGTGAAGATAGTGAAAAAAACATATATAACAACAATGCCAGACCATATAGGCGCTTTTTTAAAAGCAAGCAAATGCTTTGCTTCCTTAAACATAAACATAACAAGAGTAAGCTATAACAAAGCAATAGATTCACATACGCTTTTTATAGATGCAGAAGGTGAGGAAGAAAATCTTCGCCAAGCTGACAAGCTTTTAAATGAAATCGGATATTTACAAAACAGCAACGGAAATGAAAACATCGTTCTTTTGGAATTTCTTTTAAAGGATATTCCCGGAAGCGTTACAGATATACTTGCATTGATAAACGAATTCAGCTTTAATATATCCTATATCAGTTCGCAGGTTGACGGCACGGATTATCAGCGCTTTAAAATGGGATTATTCGTAGATGATTCAAATAAAATATCGGAATTTATTTCGCAGGCAGAGCGTTTATGCCGCGTACGGGTTATTGACTACAATCATACTGAAAAAATATATGACAACAGCATTTTCTACAATTCATTCGTATCCGGATTATCGCAAACGTTGGGCTTGCCGCCTATTGTAAAAAACGATTTGCTTGTAAGTACAAATCTTGCTATGCAAACGTTGGATGAAAAAGGGCTTTCACCTTACAAAACGTTTGACAGTATAAGACGTTTTGCCGAATTGCTTGCCGCTTGCCGCAAAAACGCATTTTCCGCAAGGATAACACGCCACCGTATTACCGATAATACAGAGGTTATCCTTATAGAACCGCCTTGCGGAAGTAATACGATCATACTTAAAAGCTTTAGCGACTATTTATTTATCGATTGCGGTTATGCACTTTACGCAGATGAAATGAACAATATTTTCCACAATTTAATACCTGATTTTGATAAAATATCAAAACAGATATTCATTACCCATGCCGATGTTGACCATTGCGGATTGTTACCGATGTTCGATAAAATATATACAAGTTATAACACCGCAAAATGCTTGAAATTAGAGTATGAGGGAAAAAACGGTTATCGCGAACAAAATCCTATTCATAAGCCGTATATTGATATATGCAAAACCTTAACAGATTATCACGCACCCGACCCCAAAAAGCTTTGCCCTATTTTCGGAAGAAAAGAAGATCAAAAAGAATTGTTGTGCCAAGTAGGATTCTTTGATTTTGGCGAAATGCATTTCGAGGTTTACGAGGGTGCAGGCGGACATCTTCCGGGGGAAACAGTATTGATAGACTATGCACATTCTGTAGCATTTACGGGTGATATTTATATCAACCTTTCAGCCCTTACAGAATTACAGGCAGAATACAACAAATACGCACCAATACTTATGACGTCTGTTGATACCGATCCGAAGCTTTGCGCCTTGGAAAGAAAAATGATCATTCAAAGACTTGGGGCGGGAAAATGGCAAATATTCGGTTCGCACGGAATGAAAAAGGATTACGAAGTAGTTGCTGAATAATTCCCTTCTCAATACTTTCTTAAAAATTCTTTTGATACTGTAAGCAGTTATAAGGAGGGATAATATTGTTTTTTCAAATATTTGCTTTTTGTATATTGATTCTATTTTACGGGTGCTACTTTACTAAAATGCTCGTTCAAAGAAAAAACGGCATAACGACAAACCAACTGGGTAAAAACAAAACGGGGATAGAAAAATACGTAGAATGTACAGTAAAAATATTTTCCATTGTAATACTTATTTTAGAGATATACTGTATTTTACTGAACATATCGTACCTGCCACTGCCTTTTTGCATATTTGGCGCGGCAATATCAGCACTGGGAGTTATAATATTTATTTCCGCGGTAATAACAATGCGCGATAATTGGCGTGCAGGTGTTTGCAAAACAGATAAAACATCACTCGTTACAAACGGCATTTTTTCAATAAGCAGAAACCCGGCATTTTTAGGTTTTTATTGTGTTTACATAGGAATTTTATTTATGTTTTTCAATTGGGTTTTATGTGCAGTATCCATTTTTACTATTTTTGCATTTCATACACAAATAATATATGTGGAAGAAAAGTTTTTATCGGATACCTTTAAAAATGAATACTTAAAATACCGTAACAAAACAAACAGATATTTAGGCATAAAAAGGTAAATTGAATTATGAATATTTTAGTTATATTTACAGGCGGCACTATCGGAAGTACCGTTCAAAACGGATGGATTGATACATCATCTGAAACAAAATACACTTTAATAAACAAATACCGAGAAATATCAGGCGATAAAGAAACTTTATTTTCTTTTTCTTCTCCATACACCATATTAAGCGAAAATTTATCCCATAAAGAATTAAACCTACTTTTCAACACAGCAGAAGAAAATTTAAACAAGAATTACGACGGAATAATCATAACCCACGGAACAGATACGTTGCAATACACCTCTTCAGCACTTGAGTTTATGTTTTCTGACAGTAATATCCCAATAATGGTCGTTTCTGCAAACTTCCCTCTTGAAGATAAACGCTCTAACGGGGTTGAAAACTTTGGTGCTGCGGTAGCTTTTATTAAAAGCCGCATTGCAAGCGGTGTTTTTGTAAGTTATAAAAACGCCGGAAGCACTTCTGCGGATATACACATTCCAACGCGTATTTCTTCCCATCCTGAAGCAAGCGACGATATAATATGTATCAACAAAGAACCGTTTGCATTCGTGAAAAACGGAAACGTTTATAAAAATGATAATTGTATTTTAAAAACACCTTTTACCGCACAAAAAACAGAATTATGCGAACAGCCTGACATTCTTATGATATCAAGTTATCCAAACGATACGTTTAACTACCCATTAACAAATTACAAAGCGGTAATACTTTGCCCGTATCATTCGGGCACGTTGAACACCGAAAGCCCGTATTTAAAATCATTTTGCAAAAAAGCTTCAGAATTAAATATCCCGATCTTTTTAACAAATGTTTACGCTGATACGGCGTATAAAAGCACGCAACTGTTTGCATCACACAACATCGTCGTTTTACCGTTCTGTACTAAAACGTCCGTATATATGAAATGCTGGATAGGCATCAGCTTGAAAAAGGATCTTTTAAATTTCGTAAAATCTCCATTAGCATTTGAATTTATCAATTGAAAATATACTTTAAAAAGTGGCTGATTATTGCAACCAGCCACTTTTTCTTTTTAATTTGCAACGAAGTATATGGCAAATCGCCACCCTAAAGATACAGTTATTTTACGATTTCGTACGGCCAATCAATAATTCCACCAAATTCTTTCACATTTGTGTAGCCAAGCCTTACAAGCTCTGCTGATGCTATCTTACTTCTTCTTCCGCTGCGGCAATAAACGAGAATAAGCACATTTTTATCAGGCAGATCCTTCTCTGCTCTTTGGGCGATCTCATATTCAGGGATAAGAATTGCGTTTTTGATATGTCCTTCTGAAAATTCCGACTCGGTACGTGCATCAACAATAACATAATCCCTTTCGCTATCCATTATATTTTTCGCTTCTTCTGCAGTTATTTGCTGATACGTTAGCGGTTGTTCATTAGCTTCGTTTTGGCATGAAGATATACCGCAAATAGAAATAAAAACAAAAAACATCACTATACACCATTTTATCTTACGCATTATTTTACCTTTCCCTTAATATAAATTTGCTTTGTTATTATATCAAGATTCATTAACTTGTTTTCCGCAAATATGTTCAGGGGTTAGCTTTAATAATAACGTACCTTTTGCAAATCGATCGATCTCGTTTTTAATATATTCATCATCATGTGTAAATTTATAGCTTAATTCTGTACTGATGTATATCACTTTTTCAATATCATCTATTATTTCCATACGACCGAAAACTATAACACTGCGAACATCGTACGCCCAATTTCCTTCTTTGCGCGTTCCCTTTTCGCAAACACAAAACGACACTTTATCAGAACGCTTCAAAGAATCAAGCCTGTGCCCGATTTTTCCGCAATGAAAGTATATACATCCGTCGTTAAGATTATAAAAATGGTTCATCGGCATAGCGTATGGATATCCGTTGTCGCCGTTTACAGATAATATTCCCCTTTTTTCGTTTATAAGAAGATCTATACATTCTTTATTTGTAATTTTCTTATTTTTTCTTACAAGTTCTCGGAACATCGTTTTCTCCCTAAAGATATAATATTCAAAGGTATTATATCATACACGGCAAAAAATTTCAATCAAAAAACTGCTGATAAGTATAAAAAAGTTTAAAACCAATATCATAGATATGCTTATAATGCAAAAATCAATAATGTATATGCACAAAATTTATTGTCCGTGGCATCAGAGTTGATACAACATCGATATTTAAATTCTTGTTAGATATTTTTACGAAATTGGAACTGTGTAAATCATAAAGACAATGCAAGGAACGATAACTTACTAAATCGTATAAAGTTTCTTTGTTAAAAAGTACTTTTAGATTTAGAAATTTGTATTTCAAAAGAAGATTTTGTATTCACCGTTGCTGAAATATGCGATAATTTGTGTTATGACAAGCTGTTCGAAGTGTATATAAGAAAATGGAGAAAGCTCAATCCCATAACACTGTTTGAAATAGTATTGTTTGCATATATGGAGAGGAAATTCTCATCACGTGAAATCGTAAAAGCTTGCAAAACAGATATACGCTTTATGTGGCTTTTGAACGGAGAACCTGTACCGAGTGTAGCAACGGTAAAAAGATTTTTAAGCGAAAAGCTTACAGATGTAGTTGAAGATCTTTTCTATCAGTTTGTAGAAAAGCTATATGAA
>JAZQHC010000005.1:0-81810 GCA_045540335.1 Eubacteriales bacterium | reverse complement strand
TGATATCCGTCGTGTCCGGATATCTCACTTATGTGATTCTAAAAGGAATTGTCGAGATTTTCTTTCGCTTAATATTCTTTGCATTTTGCTTTATACTTCGCTTCTTATCTCGTCTGTTATTCAATTTTCAAAGACCGAGTTAAACTGTCGTTTCGTTGACAGCTTGACTATGATACCACAAAAAATTCGATTTGTCAACCCTTTTTTTGAAGTTTTATCAATTTTTTTCGGAGTTTCAAAACAACTTTTTGCGCCAGCCTTGCGACCGGACCTACAATATACCACAAGTTTTCGATTTTGTCAAGCCTTTTTTGATAAAAATTCAGAAAAAAGAAAATAGTGTGCGCAAAAGTTTTTTTCTGAAAAACTATTGATTTTTCCACTTAAATATGGTATCATAATAGCCGTATATTTAAGCCTGCATAGTTAAATGGATATAATAAACCCCTCCTAAGGGTTAGTTATGGGTTCGATTCCCGTTGCGGGTGCCAAGGGGCATGCTTTCGGCTGCCCCTTATTTTTACTTTTTTTCAAAAAATGTGAAGATATAATGTATTTATATTACTATAAAATCCATTATTATCCTTCGCCTGCGTATTGATATAAAAATTCACGTTTGTTAATACAATTATCTATGCAGCTACAAATATTTATGATATAATGCAGATACTTTAAAACTGCCACCGGGTAGTGAGATGCAAAAAGCATCCGTTTACACATCGTTAGGTCTTAGAAGATGTGTTTTACGGATGTTTATTTTTTTAGGAGGATTTATGAAGAAGAATTATTTTTCAAAATTCGAAACGGCGTTATGGGGGATATCTGTTTTTTGCATTGTCTTTTCGTTTTTGATATTTGATAAAGAAAACTATTTAACGTTAATATCATCTGTTATAGGAGTAACTTCGTTGATATTCAACGCCAAAGGAAATCCGTTCGGCCAACTGCTGATGGTAGTTTTCAGCATATTATACGGTATGATTTCTTACACATTTGCATATTACGGAGAAATGATAACGTATATAGGCATGACAATGCCCATGGCAATTATTGCCCTTGTTGCATGGTTGAAAAACCCATATAACGGCAACAAATCAGAAGTAAAAGTAAATAGCATAAGCCAAAAAGAAAACCTTTTTATGTGGTTATTAACCGTAGTATTAACGGTAATATTTTACTTTATTTTAGAATATTTCCACACGTCAAATATTATACCAAGCACTTTATCTGTAAGTACAAGCTTTATTGCCGCGTATCTTACGTTCCGCAGAAGCCCTTTTTTTGCATTGGCATACGCCGCAAACGACGTTGTTTTAATAATCCTTTGGGTTTTGGCAAGCCACACCGATTTACGATACGTGTCAGTTGTGGTTTGCTTTGCCGCATTTCTTTTTAATGATATATACGGCTTTATAAGCTGGAAAAAGATGCAACAAAGACAAACAGCCGTTTAATTAAATAAAAAAGCACGCTGATACAAATTTGTATTAACGTGCTTTATTCATCCTATCCCATAAGGGCAGCGAGGGCTTTAAGGTCTTCTTTATCTACTTCGCCGTTATTATTAAAATCAACTGCTTGTTGATACCCGATAACGTCACCGCCTGAAATTTGTTTTTTGATTTTTATAAGGTCCTTTGTCCCGGCAATACCGTCGCCGTTGTAGTCACCCTCTACTATGATAATTGCGCTTGCTACCTGCACGCCGTTAATAATTTTTTTAGCCGTATAGCCCGAGCAAACTCTGCCGGAGGTAATTATTTCGTTTTTAGTATTATAAACGGTACAATCGTGTAAAAACTGTGCTTTAAAATCATCCGGCGTTGTACCTGCAGAAACGCCTTCAATAGAAAGTTGAGAATTATATTCGCCAAATTCGTAATCTGAAGAATTTGAAAATTCAAATTCGCAATCGCTTTGCTTAAACAGTATCACTATGTTAAATTCTTGTGCGTTTGAGCTGTTATACGTATAGTTCTGAATATTTGCGCCGGCGGAAGACGCAGCGCCGTTTACATCCATAACGCACGAAGGCGAGCATTTTGAACGGAGTATATAATTTCCATCTATACTTTTATATATAAACCATTTTTGTGCATTGGTATTATTGGATTCGTATAGCGCAATGTTAGCGCCCGAAAAATACTGCCCTGCGAAAACATCAAGCACTTTATGCTGCGATGCGTTGGTTATCGTATATGTTCCGTTTGAATCTCGGGTAAACTTCCAAATAGCTGATGCATCGCTTTTTTGAACCGTATGCACATTACCGTCTTCGGATGCACCGACGGCAATATTCGGCGCATAGGAAAGAAGAATATTTGCATAAAAATCCGTTCCTATATCTTCGCAGGGTGCAGTATTGCGAGGCTCTTTATATCCAAAATGATAAAAATGATCCATCGCCGCCTTGTAATCCGTACCGAAGGCATTTTTTAAGTCGGAGTTGTTTTCCGCGTAATATTTAACGCTGAATATGGCACTTGCCTGCCTTCCCTCTGTAATACCATTTTGATTAAAGTGATTATACAGCCCCGTATCGTTATTTGGATAGGCAGCATTTAAATCGCTATGCGCGCCCCTGTAATATTCAGCATCATAAACGGTATTTCCAAGGGTATTTGCATAAACAAACGCAACGGAATTCCACGTTGAACGAATCGACCCATCGGAATAGCAAGCCCTTTCAACATAAGAGCCACCGTCAATAGTTACCATAGTGGTAGAGCCGCCGCCGTCAAGCAAGATACACGTATCAAAGCCGATATCCTTGCAAAACTGCGGTATTCTGTTAAATTGAAGCCCTACGTACCTACCGTTTGAATCGGCAGTAACCATTGCCATCATAACTGTACCGTCTGCCTTATAGCCAAGTATATTAGACGGATACTGGCTTGTATTAGAACCAAGATTGTTATTTATCGCGCCGTTTTTCATTACAAGACTTTGACCGCCTATTGCCTCTTCGCATCTTGCCCACAAATCGTTATTGCCCATGGAATCGTAAAGCGAGGTGGTTATATTAACAGTATCGCCTATTGAAAAGGAATTTTTAAGTGTCGATATTTTCGACGAGCCCCTTGCGGTGATAACTACCCTTCCGTCCGTTAAAGATGCACGCGAAGTTGTGCCGCTTGCATATATACCAACTACCTTGCCCGTAACTGTTCCGCCGTTCATAAATTTATTGGAGGAAGTATCTATAATCACTTCGTACGCGTCTGACGGAACGTAGTTAGACGTTCCAAGCCTGTTATTATACACGTAGATAGCACCGCTGGCAGGTGCCCTGTTTATGCCGTCTGCCGATATGGTTTTGCCTTTGCTTACATTGCTGATAGTGGTTTTAACGGTAAGCTTACCTATAACTACCTCGTCTTCGGAGGTTACGCCAAACGTGTAGTAGTCTGCATTTAATTCCTGCGAGGACATCTGGCTGCACCATATTTCGCCATCGGTAAGCATCGCGCTGAACGATACCCTATAACTGCGCGTGGTAGATATGCCAAGGTCGCCGCTGGTGCTGCTCATCCAGTCGCCGTTTACTGCAGCGATTATTTTATTGTCGCCCTCGTTATATTCCGCAACGACCGAGGTTAACGGCGCAGAGCCTGAAACGCCCGTGCCGCTATTCAAAACTTCTATTGATATTTTGGGGTTTGAAGTTATATTTCCTTCGACGATATTTATATATCTGTTCGCACCATACCCCGACGAGCCGCCGCTGCCGAGATGCACACGGGTAAGATCAACACCCGTATCTACCCCATCATATATAAGATCGGTAGTAACGTTTGAATCTTGCCCCGTGAAATAATATGATGCCGCTTGAAGGTTGTACGTAAAGCTTTGCAAAAAGGCAACTGCCGCCATCGCACCAATGCATACGACCGCAAGAAGCCTGTTAAACGATTTTTTCATTTTAAAACCCCTTTCCGAATATCAGCAAAAGCAATATAAATAAATAAGTATATTAAGAATACATTTTCTTACACTATAATACACACCTTTTGACCAAATGTCAAGTGATATTTTATATCATTTTGTGCCTTTTGCACAAATGTTTTCAAACTTTAACACTTATAATAAAGTTCAGCATTAAAGTATTCACAAAGTAAAAAAATTAACGTTAAAAGTATCCGATTTCTCATCATAAAAAGTTAAACCGTATATCACCGTTCTTTTAGATCGCATAATTTTAGCATTGGTAAAAAACAAAGCGGATATTTTTTCATCTTTTTTAGATTGACACGGCAATAAAGGAATGGTATAATAAAATTTAAAGCAAAATCGCTTAATCAAAGGGGGATGATCCATGTCTGACGTTTTTTACAGATTTTCGCCGTTCATACAAGACTATATTTATAAAAATAATTGGGCTTCCTTGCGCGGTGTACAACTTTCAGCAGCGAAGGTTTTATTTGAAAGCGAAGACAACCTTCTTATCACCTCTTCTACGGCGTCCGGTAAGACGGAGGCGGCGTTTTTCCCCATTATTTCCATGATGGCAGAAGATGTTCCGCAAAGCATCGGGGTATTGTATATTGCCCCGTTGAAAAGCCTTATAAACGACCAATTTTTAAGACTTGACGAGATTCTTGACGAGTGCGATATTCCCGTTTTTCATTGGCACGGCGACGTACCCGCTTCACATAAAAACAAATTATTAAAAAATCCCAAGGGGATTTTACAAATAACCCCCGAATCGCTTGAAAGCATGCTGATGAACAGAAGCAACGATATCGTCAGATTATTCTGCGATCTTCGTTTTATAGTTATCGACGAAATACACATTTTAACGGGAACAGACAGGGGCAATCAAATAATATGCCAATTAAACAGAATATCCCGAATAATAGGTAAAGACGTTCGCAGAATAGGGCTTTCCGCAACCGTCGGCGACGTTGAAATAGCAAAAAAATGGCTTTGCGGCGGATCGCACAGAAATTGTGCCTGCCCCATTGCAGAAGAAGGCAAAACTTCGTGGCGGCTTGCTTTAGAGCATTTTTATATACAAAACGAAAGGTTTGATCAAACAAGTCACCACAAAGCCTTTTCAAACGCAGATGCACAAGATATTTTGGAAGAAAAACGCGACGAGCTGCCATCTGCACGCGCACAAATAGATGCAGGGTACGAATACGTTTACGATTGTGTAAAAAGCAAAAAAAGTCTTGTTTTTTCCAACTCGCGCGAGCAAACGGAGTACATTACCGCAACTTTGCGCCAAATTGCCGAAAACAGGCACGAGCCGGATATATTTTTAATACATCACGGAAATCTTTCTGCATCCTTACGTGAGGAAGCAGAATTTAAAATGAAGAAAGACGAATACAACGCCGTAACCTGCGCAACGGTTACCTTGGAATTGGGCGTTGATATCGGCAGGTTAGAGCGCATCGTTCAAATAGATTCGCCAAACAGCGTAAGCAGCTTTCTTCAACGCCTCGGCAGAAGCGGAAGAAGGGGTGCACCGCCTGAAATGTTTATGGTGTTCAGGGAAGAAAATCCACTGCCCGAAGCGCCTTTGGTACAGCTTATCCCGTGGGAATTGATACGTGCCGTTGCAATAATTCAACTGTATATAGAAGAACGCTTTATAGAACCGCCAAGCGAAAAGCTTATGCCGTTTTCACTTTTGTTTCAGCAGACGCTTTCCATACTGTTTTCAACGGGCGAATTAACCGCAAAACAGCTTGCGAACCGCGTTTTATCGTTGCCGCCGTTTGAAAACGTAACAAAAGAAGAATATAAAACGCTTCTTATAAGTATGATTAAAAACGATTATCTGCAGATGACAGAAGAAAAAACCCTTATAGTCGGTCTTGCGGGTGAAAAAATAGTAAACAGCTTTAAATTTTATGCAGTATTCAAGGATTCGGAAAACTTTTCCGTAAGGTGCGAATCAGATGAAATCGGCACTATAACCACTCCGCCGCCGATAGGCGACCGCTTTGCCCTTGCCGGAAGGGTGTGGGAGGTAACCGAGCTTGACATTGCAAGAAAGCTGATATACGTAAAAAGCGTTAAAGGAAAAATGGAGGTTACTTGGCCCGGCGAAAGCGGCGAAATACACACACGAATACTTGAACGCATGCACCAAGTGCTTTGTGAGGATAAAGAATATCCGTATTTAAAGCCTAACGCACGCCGCCGCCTTGATATCGCACGGCACGTTGCAAAAAACGCAGGCATGCACCAAAAATACGTTATTCCGCTTGGCGGCATGACGTACTGCATTTTTCCGTGGCTTGGCACGCGAAGCTTCAGAACGTTTCGCAAGCTGTTGGCAAAGCACGCAAGTGAATTACGCATTTCAAATATTGAATTTGAGGGCTGCTGTTATATTACCTTTAAATACGAGGGTAACTCGCCTCGCGAGCTTATAAACGGCATATACGCCATTTGTAAAAACGGCTTCGACAAGGCAGCGCTTGTATCCCCTTCAGAAGTGCCTTTATTTGAAAAATACGACGAATACATTCCGCACGAGCTTTTGCGTGCGGCGTACGCATCGGACCGTTTAAGAGAAGACGAGGTAGTACAAAGGGTAAAGCAGATATACTCTTCGCAATAACGCCCGTCTTGACAAAGCAAATGCAAAATGGTATAATCACCGTTGAGGGAAATCGGAAAGGAGGAAATGCACCATCGGATTTTTAAACTTATTCAAAAGCCGTACAAAGCACAACGCGTTGGTTTTCGTGGATTACGAGCATTGGCACGTTTCTATTTACAAAAACTTTGCCGCACACCCTGACGTAAGATCATGGAAAACAGAGCTTGACAGCAGGTACAACGTGGTTGATATGTTCTTTTTCGGGGATTTTTCGAACCCCGGAATGCGATATGAAATACCTAAAATACGACAGGTTACAAATAACGTAATAGAAACGCAGAATACAAGCCAGCATTATAAAAAAGACTTTACGGATTTCATCATGCTTGACAGCATATATCAACACGCAATGTCATCAAAAAACATTGATACTTTTATAATCTTCACGGGCGACGGGCACTTTACGTCCGTTGTAAAGTTTTTAACCAACGTATGTAAAAAAGAAGTGATAGTTTACGCCGTGCGGGATTGTTTGTCGGGTATGCTTAAAAACGCGGCAACTAAATATATAGAGATCCCATCTGAAAAAGATATAGAAAACACCCGCATGGCAATGGTTGCAGACTATATGGCAGGGCAAAAAAAGCCGAAAGGCCCGCGACGTTATATGACATTTTTGTCAACTATGCAGGCGGTTGCCCAACAGTATAACGTTGACGAGGAAGAGCTTCGCGAAACGATGACGAAGATGCTTCAAAACGGATATCTGCGCCAAGAAAGAAAATTTTTGCCCGGCGGAAAACAACTGAAGGCCATTTATCTTGAAACAGAAAAAATGAAGCAAGACGGTATTGATATCACCGTACAGGAAAAAAGCCATCAATCGGAAAAACGAATCAAAACAAAAAAATAAACTTACATTATTACGGTTTAATTATGGAACAGCTTGCTATATTTTCAGAACATTGTGCACAAACAGAGTTACCATGTGTAATCACGGATCTTCAATTTAAAGTAATCGAATACAACGATCAATGCTTGCAATATACAGGCATTAAAAACGGTATGCAGCTTTCTGCCCTTGCATTGAACAGGGCTGATAATAACGAATTTCCCTATACTGCCGTTTTAACAATCGAAAATGAAGAATTTTTATCCTGCGTTTGCCAAAGCAGTCCTTCAAGCAAACATATTACGATATATTTTGCGCCAATGGGTTACAGCATTGACACACTTTTGTACGCACGTTACATAATCGAAAAAAAGCGATTGGAATCAAAGGGGGATTCTTACGAAAATGCATCCGCGCTTCACGGGTTGAATTCACTTATGGTAATATCGCGCACGTTTTCCGATATGACGCGTTCTTCCCTTTCAATCGACGAAGTTTATAAAATGGCAGAATATTCTGTTTTTCGTTTCAAGCAGGCGATGCCTGAAAAAATGAACGTCGATTTTGATTTTTCATGTTCGCAACGCGCAAACAACATGGGCATAAGCATGGCAACGGCAGTTATCTGCATGATTACGGTATTTTTGTCGTGTGCAAGTGATACGCTATCCTTCAGAATAGACCGCACGATAAACGATTACGTTTTTGAAATAACGATTAAAAACGTTTACGAAATTGAAAATATAAAATCCTGCGGCTTTGCCGGCTTGTTCTTATCAAAAGCAATCGAATTGAACGATTGGACATACGTGCAAAAATACGACGCCCAAAGCAATGCTGTAAACATAAGAATATCTTCACCGATAGTGAAAAATAAATTCAAGCTATCCGCGCAAAGCTACGAATTCGTGTTCGAAGATTTTCTTGATTTATCAATCAGCGCTATGATTTTATAATTAAAAAAGCGATCCCGCCTTGGTAACAAGGCGGGATTCTTTATACCTTTATTTATATATTATTCTGCACCAAGAACGGTTTTTGTTGATTTTAAAATAGCATTCAAGCCTTGAAGCAGCTCGCTATCGGTGATAACAAGCGGCGGCAACAGCTTAAGCACGCTGTCTTCCCTGCCTGCGGTTTCTATAATCAAGCCGTTTTTAAGACATTCCCTTGCTATGGCAGATGCTATGCCCTTTCCGATAAGGGAAAAATCAAACCCGTGTATCAAGCCGATACCCCTATGCTGTATTCTTTGATCGATAGGCTTTATATTTTCTTCGAAAAACTTGTTTACCGTATTTTCGTGTTTTTTAACACTTTCCATCAATATCCAATTATCATAGTAGTTCAACGCCTCTTTTGCGCCCACAAAAGCAAGCTGATTACCGCGGAACGTACCGTTATGCTCGCCCGGGTGCCATATATCAAGCTCTCGCTTCATAAGCATAAGCGCCATAGGCAAGCCGAAGCCGCTTATGGATTTTGAAAGCGTAACCATATCCGGAACGATGCCCGCCCTTTCAAACGAGAAAAACGTGCCCGTTCTTCCGCAGCCGATCTGTATATCGTCGCAGATAAGAAGTATGCCGTGTTCTGTACACAGCTTTCTTAAACGCTGCAGCCATTCTATTTCGGCAACTACTATACCGCCCTCTGCCTGAACGGTTTCAACGATAATAGCAGCAGGCTTTTCCACGCCTGAATGGTCGTCTGTAAGGATATTTTCAATATAACCGATAGTATCAAACGTTGCATTAAAGCCGAACGGATACGGCATAAAAACAACGTTATCAAGCCCAACTGCAGCACCTGCCCTTTTTGCGCTGTTGCTTGTAACCGCAAGGCTGCCAAGCGTCATACCGTGAAACGCGCCCGAAAATGCAAAAACAGTCGTTCTTTTGGTATATTTTCTGGCAAGCTTCAACGCAGATTCAACCGCGTTTGTACCCGTAGGGCCGCAAAACATAACCTTATAATCAAGATCGCGCGGCTTTAAAATAGTTTCGTTAAACTTTTCCAAAAATTCTTTTTTTGCCGCCGTAGTCATATCAAGGCCGTGCATTATACCATCGTTTTGTATGTATTCAACTATCTTATTTTTCAAAGCGTCGTTATTATGGCCGTAATTAAGTGCGCCCGCACCTGCAAAAAAGTCCAGATACTCGTTTCCGTCTTCATCGTACATGAAGCACCCCTTCGATTTAACGAAGGTGCACGGAAAGCTTCTGCAATAGGATCTGACTTCCGACTCCAAATTCTCAATAATATTCATTTATATTTATGCCTTTCATAGATCAGAAAAATTGATATTTATTTTGTAAACTTCATTATATCAAAAAACATCCCCGTTGTCAATCAAGCAACGGCACAATTTAAACTTATTTAACCGCTATTTTATATTCTACTGTTTAAATCTGCCGAATACTTCGTTTACCTTGGCGAAATTTGCAAACGTTCCGGGATATTTGCGTATTATCTTCATCATATTGCCAACCTGCCGCTTGCGTATAATGCAAACAAGCATATATTTTTCCGTATGTGAATATGCGCCCAACACGCGTATTTCCGTTACGCCGTGCTTTAATTCCTTTATAAGCTCTTCCGAAAGCTCTTCAGGGCGGTCGGTGATTATTTCAAACTTGTACCCAACCTTTGCGCCCGCAAGCAGATGATCCACCACGACGTTTGCGATAAACAAGTTGATAAACGTACACATACACGGCGTTATCTTCATACCGTAAACGAAAAACGCGATAAGAACAACGCTGCCGTCCATAATAAACGACACGTATGCAATATTGGTTTCGGGCCGCCATTTTTTTATCAGGGCTGATATGGCGTACGTTCCCCCTGCCGCACCAAAGCGCCGCAACATCATAGAAAAGGCAAAGCCCGAGATAATGCCCGTAGCAATACAGGCAAACACTATTTCAAAATCCTCGCCGTTGTTTGATGCGCTGTACGGTACTGCACCGAATGCACCAAGTAATTCAACCGTTAAAGACTGCGTAATAAGGTAATGTATAAGGTAAAAACCAAGCTTGCGATTGATAAATATACTTACCAAAACAAATATCGGAAGGTTGAATGCCGTCATCAGCAAGCCCCAATTAACCTTATAATCCAACAAATGGTATGTTATCGTAGCAAGACCGCCAACACCGCCCGGCGAAAAGCCGTTGCTGTTTTGAAAGAAGAAATATGCAAACGCGACGATGATGCCGGCAATTGTTACGTACAAAAAATCAGAAGCGACAGATAATATCTTCGTCTTCATATTACCCCCAAAATGATGATCATAACGATTTTACGATACATTGTAACACGCCGATTTATTTTTTTCAAGTACCTGCAAAAATAAAATAAAAAGACATGGTGTGCGGGACATCAGGGGGATAACCCGCACAAGCCATGCCTTTATCTTATAAGCCAATCGAAAGACTTGTAAGACCAATGAAGAGAAAGCCAAAAAGTCTGCGAAAATACTAAATACAACTTTAAAATCAATTATTGTTATTATTTTACATAATTTTACACTTAATTCAAGTAGAAATGGAGTAAACGGTCAAAAAACAAGAGTTAACGGCACATTATGCGATAAATTAAATAAAATAGTAACTGCATTTTAACATCTAATTTATAACTTTACATTAAAATTATCGTATAAATACGGCAAACAAAGTAATCTGTTTGCAAAAATAAAATTGGGTTGTTACCCAAAGGTTACAACCCGATTTTATTTTAAAATAGATCAACCCGATTCGCTCTTAAAAACCAAATATCCATCTAAGAAGATCAAGCAATGCTTCAGACATTTTTTCTTCCCCCTTTGTTTTGTTGGCACCATGTTACCAAAGCCGCAGGGGAATTTATATTAGGGTTGGAGTGTACTGTATAAAAAACGGAGTGGTGTGTTTATGCAAATAGCAATATGCGATGATGAAGCCGTTTTCAGAAACGAGTTGCGCAACAGTATCGCAGAATATAAAAAAACAAAACGTATTCAGATCGATATGTACGAATTTTCATCCGGCAAGGATCTTATCAATTCGGACATGGCGTTTGATATCGTATTTTTAGACTACCAAATGCCTGATCTTGACGGAATGCAGACCGCACGCGATCTGCGAAAAAGAAATTGCACGTGCAGTATAATTTTCGTAACTAATTTTCCCGATTTCGTATTCGATTGCTTTGAAGTTAACCCGTACCGCTTTTTTAAAAAGCCGATTTCCATTGAGGAATTGCATTCGGCACTTAATTCATACATAAGCAGAGAGAAAACGCTTGCGCCGATAATAATAAACGAATCAGACGGGCAAAAAATAATTCATTCAAAAAATATAATATACCTTGAAAGCGACGGAAAATACTGCACCATACGCACCCGAAGCGGAACGTTTCGCAGCTCGAAAACGATGTCTGCGGTGCTTGACGCTTTACCGCATTACTGCTTTTACCGCATACACAGATCGTATGCGATAAATATGTACCACATAGATAAGATATCAAACAACGAAATATCGTTATCAAACGGGGAAAAGGCGCAAATAGGCAGAAACCACGTTGCAAATTTCAAACGATCATATCGGGAATTTATAAAAACTTTTTATTTGAGGGCATAATGAAAGAACTGCTTGCTACGATCGAATCATTCTTCTTGTTTGGCATGGTTTTGTTATCTTCCGTAAAAATAATGGATAAAAAGCTTAACGTAAGGCTATGTTTACTTTTATCCGCACTTATATATTGCCCATTGCTTATTTCGGGTTTTATTTTTCCAAGGGAAATATTTTTGGTAATATACGCAATTTCGCACCCATTTCAAATACTGGCTGCAAAATTCAGCTGCAAAAATTTAAAGCTTATATCGGTTTTAGGCGAATATATGATGATATACTGTATCGAGCTGATATTGATGATAACCGTCAGCTGCATAGTACGCCTTGAAGGCTATGCATATACCTATACTGAATTTGCCGTGTATTTGATAATGCTTGCAATAGCGTGTGTTTGTTGCTTTAACACAAAAGTATCGTCGTTTATTAAAAGTATTTTATCGTCTGTTCCGCCTAAAATAAAGATATTTACGGTGATATCGTTGGTAATAAGCTCTTGCGTTACAAGCTTAATGGCTTCAAACCCCTTGCTTGATGAATTCTCTTTGTGGGGCATTGCAATGCGGTTATCGCTGATATTTTTGGCGGTGTTTTTGTGCAGCATATTCCCCGTTTTACTTATAACGACGCTTACCAATTCGCATTTGCGCCATCAAAACGAATTGTTCGAGCGCGCGCTTCAAGCCCAAGCAGAGCATTACAGTGCTTTAGCAAGATCAAATTACGAATTGCGAAGGTTCAGGCATGATTTTAAAAATATAAAAATCGGCCTTACAAAATGCTTGCAGGATAACGACAACGATTCTGCACTTGAAATTCTGCAAAACGGTGAAAACAACTTGTATTCTGCCGCAGACTTGGCAAAATACGATTCCGGCAACGGCATCGTTGATGCAATTTTGGCAGAAAAGCAACTTCACGCAGAAAAGATCAACGCAAGCATCATATTCAACGGATTTGTTTCGCAATCACTTTCGCCTGTGGACCTTTGCGTTATTTTCGGAAACACGATAGATAACGCACTTGATGCCTGTGAAAAAATGCCGCGTGAATTAAAAAAGGAAATTACCGTGCTTTCGCAATGCAACAGCGGATTTTGCTTTATTTCAATATCAAATCCCGTTTTAGAGAATGCCGTAATCAAAAATAACACCCTAAAAACAACAAAAACTGATCGTTCGCTTCACGGGTACGGATTGTATTCCCTTCAAAAAACGGCAAAAAAATACGACGGTGAAGTAAAGCTAACGTGTGAGGATAAAATATTTAAGGTTGATATCGACCTTTGTATAGCCAAATAATTCTACCTGGTTTAAAAAGCTTAATTTCGTATCATTATACGTAGCCGTACGTCTTACATATAAATACAAAAACGGAGATGCTTCGTAATGAAGCATCTCCGTTTTTCAGCCTTTTTGGGGCAAATAATTTTATTACATTGTAATAGTACCGTCAAACACGGCTTCTACCGCGCCGGTAAGAGTTACCCTGCCGTTAGAGTAATTAACTATAAGGTCGCCGCCGCGAAGCTTTACCGTTATATCGGAATTTTCTTCGCAATAGCCGTTTACAACAGCCGCTACTGCCGCAGCGCACGCGCCTGTACCGCAGGCAAGCGTTTCACCGTTGCCCCTTTCCCATACGCGCATTTTTAACGTATTTCTGTTTACCACCCTTACAAATTCGGTATTTACCCTTTCAGGGAAGTATTCGCAGTTTTCAAATGTCGGGCCTACCTCTTCTACGTTTACGGCGTCAACGCTGTCGCAGAATACTACGCAGTGCGGATTTCCTACCGAAACGCAGGTGATACTGTATTGTTCTTCACCAACGGTAACCTCACGGTTGATAACAGCTTCCCCTTCAAGAGTGGTGGGTACGTCTTCAACCTTCAAAGACACCTGACCCATATCGCCGCTTACAGAACGAACCAAGCCGCCGTAAATATACAGCTTCAAATGCTTGATGCCGCTTTCAGTTTCTATATCAAGCTCTTCCTTATCGGTAATACCGTTATCGTAAAGATATTTTGCAACGCATCTTACGCTGTTGCCCGCCATTTTACCTTCGCTTCCGTCTTTATTGAAAATACGTATCTTCGCATCTGCCTTGCGCGATTTTTCAATAAGCACTATACCGTCTGCACCTACACCGTAGTTTCTGTCACATACGGAAATAGTAAGTGATTCAGGGCACGTTATTTCACCGCTTGTGTTATCAAAGAACAGATAATCGTTGCCGCACGCCTGCAGCTTTGAAAAGTGAAGCTTTTTGCGTTCTGTCCTCATATGGTTGATATCAACAAGCTCTGTATTATGAAGCGTAAAGCGAGATGCTACGATATCTGCCAGTGCGTTTGCCGTATCAAGCGAGGTCATACAAGCTACGCCTGCAAGAAGTGCCCTTCTGTGCAAGTCGATATAATCCTCCTGCGCGCGTTTCGTTTTTGCGCCGGTATAAACTATCAGCTTTATTTTACCTTCATCAAGCAGGCGAGTTGCATTTTCAAGTATCGTATTTTCCGCACCGTTGCCGATAATGCCGACTTCAATGCCGCCAAGCGCGGAAATAGCCGCCGCCGTGCCTTTTGTAGCATATATATTCAAGCCAAGGTCGGCATATTTTTTAGCAAGCTTTACTATTTCAAACTTGTCATTATCGCCAACCGTTATGTAAACGCCGTCACCCTTGCGGATATCCATTCTGAAGCCTGCGGAAACCATACCCTTAAACAATGCCTCGGTAAGGTTTTTACCAACGCCGAGAACTTCGCCGGTTGATTTCATTTCAGGCCCGAGGGAAGAGTTAACGTCAGACAGTTTTTCAAACGAGAATACGGGAACCTTTACCGCAACGTACGGCGGTATTTTATAAAGCCCGCTTTCGTAGCCAAGCTCTTTAAGGGTTGCCCCAAGCATTACGCGCGAAGCAATATCAACCATGGGAATACCCGTTACCTTACTGATGTACGGTATGGTACGTGATGCCCTGGGGTTTACCTCGATAACGTAAAGCTCGCCTTCGTAAATAAGGTATTGTATATTTACAAGCCCCTTCGTGCCCAAGGATTTCGAAAGCAAGGTTGAGCATTCGATTATTCTGTGTATCAGCTTATCAGAAATGCTTTGCGGCGGATATATAGCTATCGAGTCGCCGCTGTGAACGCCTGCGCGTTCAATATGCTCCATAATACCCGGGATAAGAACGTCTTCTCCGTCGGAAATAACATCTACCTCAAGCTCTGTTCCGCACATATATTTGTCAATAAGAACGGGGTTTTCAATATCGTGGGAAAGAATAAGCTCCATATACTGTCTTACGTCCTCGTCTGTATATGCAATAGTCATATTCTGACCGCCTATAACGTACGACGGGCGAAGCAAAACGGGATATTTTATGGAATTTGCCGCTTGAAGAGCTTCTTCCATCGTCATAACGCCCAAGCCCTTCGGGCGTTTGATTCCGTGTGAATTAAGCAAAGCATCGAATTTTTCGCGGTCTTCCGCAAGGTCGATACCTTCGGCAGAAGTACCAAGTATTCTGATGCCCGAATCACTAAGAAATTTTACAAGCTTTATAGCCGTTTGTCCGCCGAATGCAACCACAACGCCGATAGGCTTTTCCACTTCGATAACGCCCATTACGTCCTCAGGTGAAAGCGGCTCGAAATAAAGCCTGTCTGAAACGTCGAAGTCTGTAGAAACGGTTTCGGGGTTGTTATTGATTATTATAACCTCGTATCCAAGTGCGCGCAAGGTTTTTGCGCAGTGAACGGAAGAATAGTCGAATTCTATACCCTGACCGATACGAATAGGTCCTGAGCCCAAAACTATTATCTTTTCCCTTCCCGTTTGTGCCTTCGGACGAGCTTCGCACGCTTTGCCGTAAACCGAATAGAAATAGGGCGTTTTTGCCGCAAATTCGCCGGCGCACGTATCAACCGTTTTGTAAACGGGGTACAGCTTTTCACCTATGGGTTTATTGGCTATTCTTGCAAGTGCTTTATCGGTATAACCTAAGCGTTTACCCGTAAGATACATATCCTTATCGAAATCTTTCGCATCGGATATTGCTTTTTCGTATTCTACAAGTCGTTTTATTTTATTTATAAAAAACTTGTCTATTTTAGTAATATCGTTTATTTCATCAACGGATACGCCGCGGCGAAGTGCCTCGTAAACGGCAAATATCCTTACGTCGTCGATATCGTTAAGCTTTGCTTTGATATCGGCGCATTCGTCAAGCGTCGGCAAATGAAGCGTATCCAACGAAAGCTCTGCACCGCGTACCGCCTTCATCAAAGCAGATTCAAAGCTGTCGCCGATAGCCATTACTTCGCCCGTCGCCTTCATTTGCGTGCCCAGCTTTCTGGAAGCATACGGGAATTTATCAAAGGGCCATTTGGGCATTTTTAAAACAACGTAGTCAACCGTAGGCTCGAAGCAAGCGCAGGTTATACCCGTAACGTCGTTGGGAATTTCGTCAAGCGTGTAGCCAAGCGCAATTTTCGACGTAACCTTTGCAATGGGGTAACCGGTTGCCTTACTTGCCAAAGCAGACGAACGTGAAACCCTGGGGTTAACCTCGATAACGAAGTAGTCGTCGCTGTACGGATCAAGTGCGAACTGGCAGTTACAGCCGCCCTCTATCTTCAACGCGGCAATAATATTCAGTGCCGCAGTGCTTAACATGGTATATTCTTTATCGGTAAGGGAAAGTGCAGGTGCAACAACTATACTGTCGCCGGTATGCACGCCGACAGGATCGACGTTTTCCATAGAACATACTGTAATAACGTTTCCTGCGCCGTCGCGCATAACCTCAAATTCCACTTCCTTATATCCGAAGATATATTTTTCAACAAGAATTTGATGTATCGGTGACATATTTAATCCATTAGATGCAGTAATGCGAAGCTGCTCTTCATTATAAGCAACGCCGCCGCCTGCACCGCCAAGTGTAAAGGCAGGGCGGATAATAACGGGGTAACCGATACGGTTTGCTATTTGCACAGCCTCTTCAAGGTTGTGCGTAGTGTCCGAGGGGATACAGGGCTGATTTATCTCGTCCATCGTATCCTTGAAGCGCTGTCTGTCTTCCGCGCGGATGATAGCGTCTGCATTCGTACCTATCAAGCGCACGTTATGTTTTTGAAGAAACCCTTCCTTATACAGCTGCATTGCTATGGTAAGGCCCGTTTGGCCGCCCAAGCCTGCAAGCAAGCTGTCGGGTTTTTCTTTTAAAATTATTCTTTTTATTGTTTCGGTATTCAACGGTTCAAGATATATCTCGTTTGCCATTGAAAAATCCGTCATGATCGTGGCAGGGTTGCAGTTTACCAAAACCGCTTCTACCCCTTCGGATTTCAATACGCGGCACGCCTGCGCGCCTGCATAGTCAAATTCTGCGGCCTGACCGATAACAATAGGACCCGAACCGATAACAAGAACCTTCTTTATACTTAAATCCTTTGGCATATTTATGACCTTCGCTTTCTTTTAAAATCGGCTGTGTTTCGCTTTTTGCGAAAGTTGCCCGTTAATGCCGTGGGCAACAAAATTTAGTTTATCTGTTGCCCAGCATTGAAACGAATGTATCGTAAACAAATGCCGTATCTGCAGGTGCAGATATTTCTTGCGGTATAAACTGAACCGAGAACGACGGGTGTGCCGTGTATTTGATACCCTCTACGTCGTTATCGTTGGCGTTTACAAACGATATTGCCGCTTTTGCCGTATCTATCGATTCTGCCTTTACCGTATAGCCGTGATTTTGTGTTGTAATATATGTTTTTTCACCTGCAAGATCGCGCACGGGAAGGTTTGCCCCCCTGTGCCCCGTTTTATTTGCAGCCGTTTGTGCGCCGTTGGCAATAGCCAAAAGCTGATGCCCTAATCCGCAAGCGAATATCGGCACATTGCCCATGATTTTTTTGATTTCTTCTATTTGTGCGGTGTATTCGGCGGGGTTGCCGGGGCCGTCTGAAAGAACGACGCCGTCGTATCCCTGCACAAGTATTTCCTGTGCGGAAACGTCGTAAGGATACACCGTTACGTTGCAGCGCCTGTCAATAAGCCTTTGGGAAAGATCCCTCTGTGCGCCGTAATTTATTACGGCAACGTTGTACTGCGGTGCTTTTGCTTTAAAGGTAGTTACACCCTCGTTTTCATATACTGCACCTACAGAACATACGGGTTTATATGATTTTGCAAGCTTTAATGCTTCATCTTTATCTGCGGCAATTGCACCGTACATCGCGCCTTCATCTCTTAAAGTGCGCGTAAGCTCTCTTGTATCGACGCCGCAAAGACAGCAAACGCCGTTGTCGTTAAGATAATCGGACAATTTACCCTGGCAATTATGGTTTGAAGGCTCTTCTACTATTTCGGTAACGATATATGCAGAAGGATACACTTTCTGCCCCTTCATACCGGGAATTATACCGCATACGCCTATCAGCGGAAATGTTTGTACTACTATCAGCCCGAGGTTACACGGGTCGTTCAACGTGTTGTTATACCCAACAACGCCCGTTGTAAAAACAACCTTACCTGACGACGTTACCGTATCCGTTACGAAATTACCTTCAAATATTTTGCCGTTTTCAAGCGCAAGATAACCTTTTTTCATATATATCAAACCCTTTCTTTCGGAGTTTTACTGCATCAGCAGGACCATAACTGCCTTTTGTGCGTGCAAGCGGTTTTCAGCCTCGTCAAAAATTTCGTTTGCATGCGCTTCGAAAACGTCTGCCGTAATTTCTTCGCCTTTATGTGCAGGCAAGCAGTGAAGAACCATAACCCCCTCGTTTGCGGCGTTACAAACGTCCGCATTGATCTGGTAGCCTTCGAAAGCAACACGGCGCTTCGCCGCTTCGCCTTCCTGCCCCATTGAAGCCCAAACATCTGTATAAAGAACATCTGCCCCTGCGGCAGCCTTCATTATATCGGGCGTGCAGGTAAACTTGCCGTTTTCTTCTGCCCATTTGATTATATCGGCATCGGGCTTGTAGCTTTCAGGGCAAGCGATCGCAACCTCCATACCGCATTTGATACCGCCGACTATAAGGGAATTTGCCATATTGTTACCGTCACCGATAAACGTCAGCTTTTTGCCCTTAAGCTCGCCTTTATATTCTCTTATGGTCATAAGGTCTGCAAGAACCTGGCAAGGATGCGCATAGTCTGTAAGACCGTTTATTATCGGAATAGATCCAACGGCAGCCATTTCTTCAACCTCGCTTTGGTCGAAGGTTCTTATCATAATACCGTCAAGATATCTGGAAAGCACGCGTATGGTATCTGCCGTATCTTCGCCCCTGCCTATCTGCAGATCGTTAGAGGAAAGAAACAACCCCTGACCGCCAAGCTCGTACATACCAACCTCAAACGATACCCTCGTTCTGGTAGAGGATTTGCGGAAGATCATACCAAGCGTTTTATCTTTAAGAAGCTTGTGTGGAATACCGTTCTTACGCTCGTACTTAAGTTTATCGGCAAGATCAAGTATCTGCATAAACTCTTCAGGTGTAAGATCGGAAAGTTTAAGTAAATGTTTCATATTCGGTTTTCCTTTACTTATCTATATTTTTACAAATGATATCCATCGCCTTTGCCAGATCCTCCATCGAGATATTCAAGGGAGGTGTCAAGCGCAGTTTGTCTTTTGCGGTGAGTGGAAGAACCCCGTCTGCAATGCAATCAAGGCAAAGCTGTTTAGAATCCTTGGCGGTTTTCACGCCTATAAGAAGCCCCATACCGCTTACCGATTCTGTATTTCTGCACTCCTTAAGACGTGATACGATATAATCGCCTTTTTTCACAACGTCTTCAAGAAGCTTATCGTCTATTCTGGATATTACGTTATACGCACCTGCCGCGCACACGGGGTTTCCACCAAAGGTAGAGCCGTGCGTAGAAGCACCAAGCGTATTTTCAACCTTTTGCCCAAGCAAAACAGCACCTATCGGCAAGCCGCCGCCAAGGCCCTTTGCAGTTGAAATTATATCAGGCATGATATCAAACCGCATATATGCGTAAAGGGCACCGCATCTGCCGTTGCCCGTTTGAACCTCATCTACGCAGAAAAGTATATCTTTTTCCGCGCAAAGCTTATATATTTCGTTTACGTATTCCTTATCAAGGGGTAAAACGCCGCCCTCGCCTTGAACAAGCTCTACCATAACAGCACAAACATCATCAGTCAAAAGCGCCTTAGTTGTTTCTATATCGTTTGCGGGGGCAAAATCAAACCCCTCGGTAAACGGGAAGAAATAGTTGTGAAAAACGTCTTGGCCCGTAGCTGAAAGCGTCGTTACCGTTCTGCCGTGGAAAGAGTTTCTTAACGTAATGATCTTATTTCTGTCTTTGCCGTATTTATCGAAGGAATATTTTCTTGCCGCCTTTATCATTCCTTCGTTGGCTTCTGCGCCTGAATTGGCAAAAAACACCTTTTTCATGCCCGTTTTTTCGCACAAAAGCTGTGCCAAACGTACCTGAGGTGTTGTATAGTAAAGATTCGATGCGTGCGCGTAACTGTTAAGCTGTTCTGTAACGGCGTTAACGTATTCTTCATCACAATGGCCAAAGGCAGTCGTAGCAATGCCTGCGCCCATATCTATATATTCTTTGCCGTCAACATCGTAAACGGTGCTTCCCTTTGCTTTATCAAAAACAACGGGAAATCTGCCGTATGTTGCGGCTATGTATTGTTTATCATTTTCTATAATGTTCATTTGTTTTTCCTTCTTAAACAAACATCGTTCCCATACCTTCGTCGGTAAGCATTTCAACGATTATTGAATGCGGCACCCTGCCGTCGATAACGAAAACCTTTTCAACGCCGCTTTTCACAGCATCAACGCAGCATTGCACCTTCGGTATCATACCGCCGGAAATTATGCCTTCCTCGTACAATTTATCCGCCTCTGAAGCTTTTATAACGGGTATAAGTGAGGAGGGGTCGTCTTTATCCCTCAATATACCGCTTATATCAGTCATAGAAACAAGGCTGGTTGCTTTAAGTGCAGATGCGATTTTTGAAGCTGCCGTATCCGCATTTATATTATACACGTTTCCTTCGGTATCGCAGCCGATGGTCGAAACTACGGGAATATAGCCCTTATCAAGCACGTCTTTTATGGGGTCTATATTCACGTCTGTTATTTCGCCTGCAAAACCAAGCTCTTCGCTGATGGGCTTTGCGTGAAGCATATGCCCGTCTATACCCGAAAGACCTATGGATTTACCGCCCGTATTTTCTATAAGGTTAACAAGGCTTTTGTTTATTTTACCTGCCAGAACCATTTGCACTACCTGTGCCGTAGGCGCATCGGTAACGCGCAAACCGTTTACAAAGCGGCTTTCCATATTCATTTTGTTTAACGTTTCGGTTATTTCAGGGCCGCCGCCGTGCACAAGCACTACCCTAACGCCGATAAGCGAAAGCAAAACTATATCGCCCATAACGGCTTTTTTAAGATCTTCGTTTATCATTGCGTTACCGCCGTATTTTATAACGACGGTTTTATTATAGTATTCCTTTATATAGGGCAGTGCGGTGATAAGCACCTCTGCCCTTTGGGTGTTATTTATATCCATTATGTTCTGTAATCTCCGTTTATCTTAACGTAATCGTACGTAAGGTCGCAACCCCATGCGGTCGCATTACCCATGCCCATGTTAAGGCAAACGTATATCTGTATTTCATCTTCCGAAAGAATGATCTTAGCAATATCTTCATCAAAGGGAACGCCTGCGCCGTCTTTACAAACGGCGATCTCGCCCTTGCGCGAAGCAAAGTAAACGTCTGTTTTATCAACGTCAACCGGTTGGCCGCTATAACCGATAGCGCAAAGAACGCGCCCCCAGTTAGCATCCGCACCGAACATTGCCGCCTTTACCAACGACGAGCAAATAACGGATTTTGCAACACCTCTTGCACAATCCCTATCGGGCGCGGTCGCAACGATACATTCTATCAATTTTGTTGCACCTTCACCGTCTTTAGCTATGGCGCGGCACAACTTTTTCGTAACTGCGGCAAGCGCTTTTGCAAATACGGTATAGCTTGCATTTTGTTCGGTAATGGGGGCATTGCCCGCCTTACCGTTTGCCATAATGCAAAGCATATCGTTTGTCGAAGTATCGCCATCTACGCTTATCATATTAAAGCTGTCGCATACATCGGCAGAAAGTGCCTTTTGAAGCATTTCGGGGGATATTGCAACGTCTGTTGTAACGAACACCAGCATGGTTGCCATGTTGGGGTGTATCATACCTGATCCCTTTGCAATGCCGCCCATATGGCATACTTTACCGTCTATTTCAAATTCTACCGCAACTTCTTTAAGCGCAACGTCAGTCGTCATGATAGCGTGCGCGGCATCTGTACTGCCGTTTTCGGAAAGAAGGCTTGTAAGCTCGGGCATTGCTTTTTCCATAGGCTCTGTTGACAGGGGCTGTCCGATAACGCCCGTTGAGGCAACTATAACGTCTTCGCTTGGAATACCCGTGTACTGCTGCGTCATTTCGCACATTTTTTCTGCGATCTGCACGCCGTCTGCGTTACAGGTATTGGCGTTGCCGCTGTTGCATATAACAGCCTGTGCAACACCGTTTGAAAGATTTTTCTTAGTAACCTTGATAGGTGCACCCTTTACAAGGTTTTGCGTGTAAACTGCCGCGGCAGATGCTTTCACGTCGCTTACGATCAACGCGAGATCTTTTTTATCTTTGTTTTTTCTTATTCCGCAATGTATTCCGGCAGCTTTGAAGCCGGTGGCGGCGCAAACGCCGCCGGATATATATTTCATGTGGATTCTCACTTTCTTACAGAACCAAGCCGGAACATTCATCCGTTCCCAAAACGAGGTTCATATTTTGTATCGCCGCACCCGATGCGCCTTTGCCAAGATTGCAGAAAAGCGCGCATATCTGCGGTCGGTCGTCGCATCCGCTTATTATCAACTGCATACTGTCTTTGCCTGATAACGCGTTTGCGTATAAAAATCCGTCTTCTGTGCCTTTTTCGCAAAGGGGCATAACGGATATCAATTTTGAATCACCGTAATATTCCGAAAAATATTTATGCAATTCTTCAACCGTTGCTTTTTTGGACATAAGTGCCTTATGCAACGGAACGGTAACTGCCATACCGCTGTAAAAATCGCCCACGATAGGGTTAAAGCAAGGCGCTGCCTGCAAACCGCAAATAGCCTGCATTTCGGGCAAATGCTTGTGATGTGCCGAAAGCGCGTATTGTGCGGGCGAAGAATACTTTTCTTCTCTTTGGGTATCCTCATATGATGCTATCATTCCCTTTCCGCCGCCGCTATACCCTGTTATCGAATGGCAGCATAACGGATAATCTTTAGGTATAAATCCACCCTTGACCAAGGGGTAAACGATAGATACGAAGCCTGATGCATGGCAACCGGGATTTGCTATTCTTTTACCGTTTATGATTTTTTGTTTAAAATCCTCGCCAAGCTCGGGAAAGCCGTACGCCCAGCCTTCTGCCGTACGGTGTGCCGTTGAAGCATCAATTATAACCGTGTGCGGGCTTGTACAAAGCGCTACCGCTTCTTTAGCGGCGGCATCCGGCAAGCACAGAAACGTAACGTCTGATGCGTTTATTCTTTCTGCGCGGGCGTCGTTGTTTTTCCTTAACTCTTCGGGGATAGTTATAAGGTTTATGTCGCTTCTTTCGGCAAGACGGGATGCGATTCGCAACCCCGTCGTACCTACAGAACCATCTATAAATATATTATACATCTTATTTATTCTTTTTGTCAACCATTGCTTTAACTTTTAAGGGCAAACCAAACAAGTTTATGAAGCCTTCTGCATCGTATTGGTTATAAACTTCGTCTTCGTCGAAGGTTGCAATCTCTTCATCGTACAAGGAATACGGCGAAGTAACGCCTGCATTGATAAGGTTGCCTTTATAAAGCTTAAGCTTTACAGTACCCGTAACGGTTTTCTGTGTTTCTTCTACGAATGCATCAAGTGCTTCACGCAAGGGTGTAAACCATTGGCCGTAGTAAACGATTTCTGCATATTTAGCCGCAATAAGCTCTTTATAGTGAGTAGTTTCGCGGTCAAGCGTAAGTGTTTCCAAAACCTTGTGTGCGCGGTAAAGGATAGTTCCGCCGGGTGTTTCGTAAACGCCCCTGCTCTTCATACCTACAAGACGGTTTTCAACGATATCAACCAAACCGATGCCGTTTTCGCCGCCAAGCTTATTCAATTTTTCAAGCATTGCAACGGGGGAAAGCTTTTCGCCGTTCAACGCGGTGGGGATACCCTTTTCGAAATCAAGCGTTACGTACGTAGGTTCGTCGGGTGCTTGTTCGGGCGAGATACCCAATTCAAGGAAGCCGGGTTTGTTGTATTGGGGTTCGTTTGCGGGATTTTCAAGGTCAAGCCCTTCGTGTGAAAGATGCCAAAGGTTTTTATCTTTAGAGTAGTTTGTTTCGCGGTTGATCTTAAGCGGAACGTTATGCGCTTCTGCATAATCGATCTCTTCATCACGGGATTTGATATCCCAAACGCGCCAAGGCGCAATAATATTCATTTCAGGTGCAAAAGCTTTGATAGTAAGCTCGAAACGAACCTGGTCGTTACCCTTACCCGTGCAGCCGTGGCAGATAGAGTCGCAGCCCTCTGCTTTTGCTATTTCTACTATCCTCTTTGCGATGATAGGACGTGCAAAAGACGTGCCGAGAAGGTATTCGCCTTCATATACTGCGCCCGCTTTCATCGTAGGATATATGTAATCTGTGATAAATTCTTCTTTAAGGTCTTCAATGTAAAGCTTGGAAGCACCCGTTTTGATTGCTTTTTCTTCAAGGCCGTCAAGCTCTGTACCTTGGCCTACGTCTGCAGATATAGCAATAACCTCGCATCCGGGATACGTTTCCTTCAGCCACGGAATGATGATTGATGTGTCAAGACCGCCTGAATATGCAAGCGCGATTTTTTTGATTTCTTTCTTTGCCATTTTAAAAATTCTCCTTTTATGATCAATAATTTTAAACAATTTGAATATTCATTCACAATGAATAATTATACCGTTATTATACACCCAAAATGTATAATGTCAATAGTTTTTTGAATATTTTTTCTTTTTTATACAACTTTTTCAAAAAAGCGCAATATATCGTCAGGTATAAGGCAAAATGCACAAATTTTACAATGCCATGTCAAGCAGTGCAACCGCGCACGCGGCCTCAACACATGGAACGGCGCGCAATACCACGCACGGGTCGTGCCTACCGGGAACGGTTATCTGCACCTGTTCATTAGTTCGAATATCTACCGTTTTCTGCACCACGCCGATAGAAGGCGTTGGCTTGAATGCGGTTGTAAACACAATATCGCCACCCGTACTTATACCGCCGAGAATACCGCCGCAATTATTGGTTTCGGTTGATATTTTTCCGTTTTTGCATATAAATGCATCGTTATTTTCGCTGCCCGTCATTGACGCACTTTCAAACCCCGCGCCAAATTGAATGCCCTTTACGGCAGGAATACCGAATACGCATTGGGATATCTTACACTCGATACCTTCCCACATAGGGCCGCCGATACCGCCTTTAAAGCCTTTAACCGTACATTCAACGATACCGCCCACGCTGTCGCCCTGTGCTTTTGCTTGAAGAATACGTTCCTTCATGGCAACCTCGCTTTCGGTAACGCCGCCTATCATAATTGCACGCGCAGATATTGAAACGCCTTGCTTTTTCAATATTTGCATACAAACTGCACCCGCAAAGCACAACGGTGCGGTCATTCTTCCCGAAAATGCACCGCCGCCTACGGGGTCGTAATCCTTACCGTACTTTAAAAACGCGGTATAATCCGCATGGCCGGGGCGCGGGGTATATCTGATGGAAGAATAATCTGTTGAATGGCGGTTTTCGTTTTTGATATACGCTATGATATCCTCGCCCGTAGTAACGCCGTTTTCAATCCCCTGCGTTATTATAGGCAGGTCCTTTTCAAGCCTTGGGGTAGAGTACGGGTCTTTTCCCGGTGCGCGGCGTGCCATAAATCCAAGCACCTCATCCATATCTATTTTATGGCCTTGAGGAATGTTTTTAAGAATAACGTCAAGCTGTTCGAAATGTGATGCGCCGTAAATTTCAAGCTGAAGATTTTCACCGAATTTCATCTGTCGCACCCCCTAATTTTTCAAGATCTACCCAAAAATCGCGGTATGATTTACTTACAGCCTCTGCCCCGATAACGGTAACTGCACTTTCGCAATGCGCTGATGCCACCGCGGCAGACATTGCAATACGGTGGTCGTTACACGCATCTACAACGCCGCCTTTAAGCATTTTTTTACCGTGGATAACGAATCCGTCATCCTTCAATTCACAATCTGCGCCGAGGGCACAAAGCATATCGTAAACGGATTTCAAACGGTCGCTTTCTTTTATTTTCAATCTTTCCGCACCGGTAATAACGGTAGTACCGTTTGCAGTTGCCGCGGCTACTGCCAGCGGCGGAACGATATCGGGCGTATTTTCCGCATTCATGGTGAATCCGTTCAATCTTGAAAAATGCGGATAAATAACGCCGCTTTCACACTTCACGTCTGCCCCTGCGCTGCGAAGTATATCTATCATGGCACAATCACCTTGAAACGACTGCGCCTGCAAGCCGCTAACGCCCACGCCCATGCAAAGCCAGAACGCCGCGTTTGACCAGTCGCCCTCTACCGCGTAGCTTCTAGGCGATCTGTACGTGCCCTTTTGCACCGTAAAAACGTTTTCTTCGAATTGAACGTTGATGCCGAAATCGCGCATTACCTTTACGGTAAGGTCAACGTACGGCTTTGACTGCAGCCTTCCGTTTATATGTATTCTGCATTCTTGCCCTGTTAACGGTGCGGCAAGCAATACGCCCGTTATGTATTGCGAGCTTATGTTGCCATCGAAATAGTAATCGCCGCCTTCAAGCTTGCCGCTTGTATCCAACGGTAATTTTTCTGCAGAAAATTCGCCCCCGTGTGCGCGAAGCTGCCCAAGAAGCTCGCCTATCGGCCTATACGGTAAACGGCCGTAGCCGTTTACATTTACCTTTGCGCCAAGTGCCGCAATAACGGGAAGCATAAATCTTAACGTAGAACCGCTTTCGCGGCAGTTAACCTCGTTGCCGTTTACACACGCACCCGTAGGGTGTACGGTAACGCTGCCGTTTTCCGTTATTCGGCACACGCCCAAGGCTTTTAAAACCGATATCGTAGCATCAATATCCTCCCCGCAGGATGATATATTGATAACAGTATCGTCGCCCTTTTCGCACAGTGCCGCGCATATAAGCGCCCTGTGCGCGTGCGATTTAGACGGCACTGCCTGAATAGTGCCGTGTATTTTTTTAGGTTGTATTATTATTTTCATTCTTTTATACGGATATGAAATCCGCAAAGTCCTTTTTATCTATGTTATACAAAAAACACTCGCCCATTTCGCGCACAAGCACCAAGGTAAGCGTTTGCCCCTTTGCTTTCTTATCGCGCATGGCAATGGCGGCAATATCTTTATACGAAAAATCCGTATTCGTCGGCAATCCGTTTTTATCCAAAAGGCTTATTATTTCATCTGCCGTTTGCTGTGTGCAGAAGCCGTGCTTCACACAGGCCCTTGCAATTATCCCCATGCCGCCGGCAACGGCAAAGCCGTGCGGTACAGTATAATCAGACAGTGCTTCTATGCCGTGTGCGACCGTATGGCCGAAATTAAGCAATTGACGCCTGCCCGTATCAAATTCGTCTTCGTTTACGATATCCGCCTTCACGGCAACGCAATCCCCAACTACGTCAAGTATATCCCTTGTAAGGTCTATTTTTGCCAACGCCGCATATTTGATAACCTCTGCCATACCTGCCTTGTACATATCGCTTGGTAAGGTTTGCAATGCGTTAACGTCGCATATTACCCTTTTGGGCTGGTGAAACGCACCTGCAAGATTTTTACCCGCTTTAAGGTCTGCGGCGCATTTGCCGCCAACGCTGCTGTCAACCATTGCAAGCAAGGTGGTTGGTATCTGGATATAATCTATACCGCGCATATAAACTGCCGCGGCAAAGCCTGCAATATCGCCTACCACGCCGCCGCCCAAGGCAACGATAATATCACTTCTGGTGAAGTTGTTTTCGGCAAGAAATTCCAAAATATCAGACAGCGTATTTACATTTTTTGATTCTTCGCCGTTCGGAAAAACGAATTTATATGCGTTTTTTATATTTATTTTTTCAAAGTACAGCCCATCAACAACGTCGTCTGTTATAACGGCAACCTTTTTACCGTCTAAAAGGTCTGCACACAGTTGCGAGGTTTTTTCCATTATTCCGCGGTCTATCAAAACGGAATAAGGCTTTAATGACTTTACTTTTATTTCTTTCATATACTATCCTTAAAAGATTTTTTATTTAGTTCTGCTGTCGGCAGAAAGCTTTTTGGCAACACCGTCTGCAAGAAGCTCTTGCAAAGCCTGCCTGTCGTCTTTTTTTATCGCGGCGCTGTATTTTTCAAGCTCGCTTATTATACCGTCTATTTCGCGGCAAATGTATTCTTTGTTTTCAAAAAACAACTCACTCCACATAGCGGGGTTTAATCTGGCAACCCTCGTAAGGTCTTTGTAGCTGCCTGCGGAAAAGCCCTTATGCTCTTGCGCGGCAGGACTTTTGATGTACGCGTTTGAAACAACGTGTGCAAGCTGTGAGGTAAACGCTATCTGACTATCGTGAAAGTCGGGCGTGCAGAACACCACGCCGGCAAAGCCAAGCGACAGCAGAAACTGCTTTATATCCTCCGTCGTTTGCAACGGCGCGTTTGCAGGGCAAATTATCATCGAAGCACCCTTAAAAAGCGTAGGCTTACTGTGTGCAAAGCCCGAAAACTGCGTTCCTGCCATGGGGTGGCCGCCGATAAACGTAAAGCCATATTTTTCTGCAACAGGTATTACTTTGTCACAAACGCACCTTTTAACACCGCACGTATCTATAACAACTGCGTCTTTTCTTACAAGCGGTGCAATTTTCGTTATATATTCGGCAGTATCTTCAGGATACAGACATACTATAATAATGTCGCATTCGGGTATCGTTTCGTTTGTCAATCGTCCGTCAACGGCACCGGTCATTTTTGCGGCAAGAAACGAAGTTTCGTTTATATCCTCGCCAAACACCGTTATATCTTCTTTTTCTTTCATGGCTTTGGCAAACGAACCGCCTATAAGCCCCAGACCCACAACGCCTGCTTTCATATATAATTCCTTCCTTCAAAATTATTTTCCAACGCAGAATTTACCGAATATTTCGTTTACCACATCGTCTGTTATCTGACGCCCGTCAAGGCGGGATATTGCAGAAAGTGCATCTTCAAGATCGAAGGCGGCTATGTCCTGCGTCATTCCGTTTTCAAGTGCACCAAGCGCAGAGGATACTGCACGCAGACACGCCATCACCTCTGAATATTGTCTTTCATTGGTAAGATATACTGCATCGTAATCTATTTTACCGTCGGTAAACAGATTTGATATCAATTGTTGAAGCTCTTCCTTACCGTCGCCTGTTAAAGCACTGATATTTACCGTATATTCAAAGCTTTCGGATATTTCCCGTACCGCTTGTTGGCATACGTACCCTTTGTCGGACTTATTAAGCAACGCGATCTTTACACAAGGCACGTCGTTCATTTTTGAAATAATGTCTTTATCCTGCTGTGTAAACTCGCCCGAAATATCAAACACAGCAAGCACAAGCTGCGCCTTCAGCATTTCATCAAGTGCGCGCTTTACGCCGATGCTTTCTACCGTATCGTCTGTTTGGCGTATCCCCGCCGTATCGGCAAGATTCAAAACGATATCGCCGCAAACGACGCGAGAGGTTATAACATCGCGCGTCGTACCCTCTATATCGGTAACTATGGCAGTTTGCTCGCCTGTGAACATATTTAAAACAGAGGATTTACCGGCGTTTGGCTTGCCGCATATTGCAACGTCTATACCGTCCTTCAGTATTTTGCCCGTTTTGTACGATCTTTCCAAGTTGTGCAGCGTTTGCATCAGCGAGGAAAGGCGCAGCTTCATTTCTTCAACCGTAACATCTGTAAGATCCTCATCGGGATAATCTATATACGCATAAATGCTTGCCAGAAGAAATTTTATATCGTTATAAATTTCCTCTGCTTTTTTAGAAAGCGCGCCCCTTCCGCCGTTGTTGGCAATTCGCAACGCAGACGGAGTTTTGGCATCAATGATATCCATTATTGCCTCTGCCTGCGACAAACGCAGCTTGCCGTTTGCGTATGCACGTTTTGTAAATTCCCCTGCAGATGCAGGTACAGCGCCTGCCTCAAGCAAAGCTGTAAGCACCGTTCGCGTTACAAGTATCCCGCCGTGGCAGGATATTTCCACGCTATCCTCGCCCGTGTAGGATCTGGGTGCTTTGAAGCAAACGGCTATACCGTCGTCAACAACGTTGCCGTTTGCATATATATCACCGTAAACGGCGGTGTTGCACGCGCAGTCGTAAAGTGTTTTTTTGCCTTTCGGGCGAAAAACCTTACTTGCAATATCAATACACCCATCGCCCGTAAGACGTATAACAGATATAGCCCCTCTGCCATATGGTGTGGAAATAGCCGCTATCGCTTTACCCATTGCCTTGTAAACACCCGCTTTCTCAAAAATCATGTAATTATATCACAAAAAAATGTCATTGTAAATAAAAAAATGTTGATTTTAATGAATTTATATGGTATAATTTATTTAAATTACGAGTATTCTTGTGAAATAGAGGTTATTATGACAAAAATTGAAACTGAATCAAAAATAAATTCCATCATTTCCGCAATGTCAGACGAAGAAAAGGTAGGCCAACTGTTTTTGGCGCATTGCCCCACGGGTGAAGCGGCAGTTGAAAAAATAAAGCAGTACCACCTTGGCGGCTTTGTAATGTTCGCAAGGGATTTTGAAACCTTCTCGCCCGATGAAGTAAAAGAAATGATAGGCAAATATCAAGAAACGTCAAAAATACCGCTTATCATCTCCGCAGATGAAGAGGGCGGCAACGTTTTGCGCGTAAGTAAATTTCCCCAGTTCGGTGAAGAACCGTTTAAGTCCCCGCGCGATCTTTTCCGTTGCGGCGGTTGGGAAGGCGTAAGGGAAGAAACGTATCGCAAATGTAAATTGCTTCTTTCCCTTGGCGTAAATATGAATCTTGCACCCGTATGCGATTATACCCCCGATGAAAGCGCGTATATCAGCCATCGCGTTTTCGGTGTATCCCCCGAGGATACCGCAAAATTCGTACAGATCGTAACAAGCGTTATGAAGGAACAGGGGCTTGGCTCGTCATTGAAGCACTTCCCCGGCTACGGCGGAAATTCAGATACACACAAGGGCATGTCTTACGACGGACGCGAGCTTTCTGTATTTGAAAGTCAAGACATACTGCCTTTTATAGCAGGTATAAATGCAGGGGCAGATTCAGTTATGGTATCGCACAATATAGTGGCGTGTTTTGATAAAGACTATCCGTCCTCGCTTTCCTATCCTGTCCACGAATATCTTCGCAACAAGTTGGGGTACGACGGGGTTATAGTAACCGATTCCTTAACGATGAGTGCGATAAGGGAATTTACCGAAGGTAAAGACCCCTGCGTGCGTGCGCTTCTGTGCGGAAACGATATGATAATCACTTCTAAATATGAAGACGGTTATAAATGTGTGCTTGAAGCCGTAAAAGACGGAACGGTTTCACAAAACGTATTGGACAGCGCAGTAAGAAGAATCCTGAAAATGAAAATTGACCTTAATCTTATAAAATGAATATCTATTTGCGCCGGTTTTCATGGTTAAAGGCGCAATAAAACGCAAATTTAAGGATCATAAAATGAAGTATTTTAACACAACGAAGAGCATTCGAATGGCCATTCTCGTTCTTTTCGATGTTGTATCCATTGCTATTGCCGAATTTTTGGCTTTGATGATGCGATTTGATTTTAACACGGTAACGCTTACCACGCATTTTGCAGTAAATCTTGTTAAATATATGCCCTTTGCGGCACTTGTAACCGTGGCGGTATTTGCAGTAATGCACCTTTACCAAAGCCTTTGGCAATTTGCAAGCGTGCACGAATATTGTCTTATAATAATAGCAAGCTTTATTGCAAGTGTCATAAATACCGTTTTACGTATAATAACGGACTGTGCGCTTCCGCGCTCGTGCTATATTATAAGCTATATTCTGTTTTGCTTTGCGGCGGTAGGCGGAAGGGTTGCATACCGCGTAATACGCAACAGAATAAGCATAGGCGTACATCACAAGCGTGATATACGCCGCGTTATGATGATCGGCGCAGGCGATGCGGCAAATATGCTTTTGCGCGAAATAAACGGCAGTGCTTTGCAAAAAAAACGCAAGGTAGTTTGTATAATCGACGACGACCACAAAAAAATAGGCAGCATGATGTGCGGCATTACCATCGTCGGCGGAAGGGATAAGATAGTTTCTGCAGCAGAAAAATATCAGATAAACGAAATAATATTTGCTATTCCCTCTGCTTCAAGCGCAGAAAAGGCAGATATACTTAACATATGCAAAACCTTAAACTGCCCGATGAAAATGCTGCCCGGTATATCACAGCTGGTTAATAACGAGGTCAGCGCAGACGCACTTGTAAACGTTGACGTTGTGGATCTTCTCGGGCGCGATCCCGTAACTACCGACGTGGAAGAAATAATCGGCTATATCAAGGGAAAAACGGTTTTGGTAACGGGGGGCGGCGGCTCTATCGGAAGCGAGCTGTGCAGGCAAATAGCATCGCATTCGCCAAAAAGATTGATTCTCGTTGATATTTATGAAAACAACGCGTACGACATACAGATGGAATTACTGCACGAAATACCAGATCTTGACATGGTAGTGCTTATAGCATCTGTAAGAGATGAAGATAAAATAGACAGCATTTTTGAAAAATACAAGCCCGAAATAGTATTTCACGCGGCTGCACACAAGCACGTTCCTTTAATGGAAACATCCCCCGAAGAGGCGGTGAAAAACAACGTGTTCGGCACGTTAAACACCGTGCGTGCATCAAACAAGCACGGTGTCAGCAGATTCGTTATGATCTCTACGGACAAAGCCGTTAACCCCACAAACGTAATGGGTGCAACGAAACGCATCTGTGAAATGATAGTGCAATCGTACGATAGAATATCTAAAACGGAATTTGTTGCAGTAAGATTCGGAAACGTACTTGGATCTAACGGAAGCGTTATACCGCTTTTTAAAAGACAAATTGCCGAAGGCGGCCCCGTAACCGTTACACACCCGGGTATAATAAGATATTTTATGACGATACCCGAAGCGGTAAGCCTTGTATTAAGGGCAGGCGCTTTTGCCCGCGGCGGTGAAATATTTATACTTGATATGGGTAAGCCCGTAAAAATACTTGATCTTGCCGAAAACCTTATAAGGCTTTCCGGAAGAGCGCCGTACGTAGATATCAATATTGAATTTACAGGTCTTCGCCCCGGTGAAAAATTGTACGAAGAGGTTCTTATGGACGAGGAAGGCATAAAAGCAACGGAAGACGAGCTGATATTTATCGGAAGCCCCGTAAACTTCGACACAGACGAATTTTTCAAAAAGCTTGAAGTGCTTCGCCGTGCCGCACACGACCAAACCAACGTAAGGGCAGCCATCGAAAGCATTGTACCTATCAAAAAAACGCAAGAAGCCAATGCTTAACCGTTCGTTTTTCAAAAAATACGTTTTGCTTGCGATAATAGCCGTTACGGTTCTGTTTATATTTTCAGCATCATTAAAAACGGCAGAGGAATCGTCTGTTCAAAGCGGCTGGGTAGATGACAAGCTTTCGTTTATACTGCACAAGGGCTTTCTTTCGTGCATAGACGTAAGAAAAATAGCACATCTGGCAGAATTTACTTTGCTTGGCACAGAATGTGCGGCGTACTGTATTTTAAACCAAAAGCGTATCCGCGACGGGGTGTTTTTCGGATTGTTAACGTCGTTTTCAGATGAAACGCTTCAACTGTTTTCAGAAGGAAGAAGTGCGTCTGTAACGGATATGCACATAGATTTTTCAGGCATTCTTTTAGGAACGGCGGCAGCTTATACCGTCGTTTTGATAATAAAAGCTGTAAAAGCAAGAAAGGAAAATACATAATGGAAAATAAGTGTATAATGGCAATCGGCGGTCATATCGGCGATGCCGAATTGACATGCGGCGGCACATTGGCAACGCTTGCCCTTCAAGGCTGGAAGATAGTTACCGTAGGTGCAACAGGCGGCGAAAGAGGCAATCCGCCGCATATATCCGTAGCGGAATACAGAGAACAAAAGCTGGCAGAAGCAAAGGCATTCGCAGAAATGCTTGGCGGCGAAGCGGTAGTTTTGCCCTATGCAGACGGCGAATTAAAGGATGATGACGAAGCGCGCTTTATGCTTTGCGACATAATAAGAAAATACAAGCCTGCAAGGCTTTTAACGCATTGGAAATATTCAATGCACCGCGACCACATTAAATGCAGCAACCTTGTGCGCGAGGCACAATTTTTAGCGGGTTTAAAAAGTGTAGAACGTGAATTACCCGCACACTATGCTTCAGGCCCTTTAATGGCGGAAAACTGGGAAGATTCCGACCAATTTGTTCCGCACACTTACCTTGAAGTAACAAAAGAAGGTTTCGAGCTGTGGAAAAAAGCAATCGACACGCATTGGTTTGCAGTAAACAGCAAGGACTTTAAATACAAAGAATATTACTGCGCTTTAAAACGCGTAAGAGGGTTAGAGGGCAGGTTTGAATACGCAGAATGCTTCGCCCTTAACGAATACCAAAAAAGAATAAGGATAGCAGCGGATAAGATTTAATTATGAAAACATTTATTAAAATAATAAAGGCGATAGTGCTTGCCTTAGTTATCGTAATGACAACGGCGGCACTTATATTCGCATCGCAAGGAACCCTGGCGGCAACGCCGTGGGCAGTACTTCCCCCCGTGGTTGCCATAGCGCTGGCATTGATAACGAAGGAGGTTTATTCTTCTTTGTTTATTGGTATCGTCGTAGGCGGATTTATGGCAACGGGAACAAAGTTTTTACCCGCAGTAGATATGATCGTAAGCGGCGGTATAATAACAGCCGTAAGCGAAACGGCAGGTATTTTCGTTTTTCTTGTAATTTTGGGTACTATGGTTGCCTTGATGAATAAAGCGGGCGGCTCGCTTGCTTTCGGCAGATGGGCAAAGAAAAACATCAAATCAAAAACGGGTGCTTCCTTGGCTACGTTTTGCTTGGGTGTTTTGATATTTATCGACGACTATTTCAACTGTCTTACGGTTGGTTCTGTAATGCTTCCCGTAACTGACAGCCATAAGATCTCGCGCGCGAAGCTGGCGTATCTTATTGATGCAACGGCTGCACCCGTTTGTATGATAGCGCCCGTTTCATCATGGGCGGCGGCTGTTTCGCAATATGCAGAGGGAACGGGATTTTCAGGCTTGGAATTATTTATAAAATCCATTCCTTACAACTTTTATTCTATATTAACGCTTGTATTTATCGTTGCGATCACGTTGTTGAAATTTGATTACGGCGCAATGAAAAAAGCAGAAGAAGCACTTGTTGATCTTTCGCGTGCCGATATCGACGCCCCGCAGAACGATCTTCAGGGCAACGAAAAAGGCAGGGTATTCGACCTTATAATACCGGTTATTATTCTTGTAGCATTCTCTATTTTCGGGCTTGTATATATTGGCGGTATTCTTCAAAACAGTGATTTCGTTACTTCATTTGCTGATACGGATGCAACCGTTGGTTTACCTTGGGGCAGTATATTGGCACTTATCGTAATAGTGGTTTATTACCTTGCAAGAAGAATAATCACCTTCAAGGAATTTACAGAATGTATTCCCAAGGGCTTTTGCGCAATGGTGCCCGCTATATTGATATTAACGTTTGCTACTGCTTTAAAGAATATTACGGGCGAGCTTGATATTGCAACCTTTGTAAAAGCATCGCTTGAAAACGCAGGTACCCTTCAATACTTCCTGCCTGCAATAATATTCGTCGTGGCTTGCCTGCTTGCGTTTGCAACGGGTACTTCGTGGGGTACGTTTGGAATACTTATACCGATAGTTACGTCTATATTCCCCGCTACAAACGAATTGATGTATATAGGTATGTCAGCTTGTCTGGCAGGCGCAGTATGCGGCGACCATTGTTCGCCTATTTCAGATACGACGATAATGTCCTCTGCGGGTGCAAGGTGCGACCATGTTCAGCACGTTTATACGCAAATACCCTACGCAATAACCGTGGCTTGCGTATCATTCGTTTCTTTTATAATAGCAGCATTCATTCAAAATATGTGGATATCGTTGGCAATATCCATTGTGATGATGGTTGCGTTATTATTGGTTATCAAATTTATTACATCGAAAAAACGCACGTAATTTATACAGATATAATCAAAAAACAGAGGGAACAAGTGGCGTTATACGCCCACTAAATTCCCTCTTTTTTTGTATTCAAAGTGATATTCTTTACCCAAAACAGATGAAGGCGTGATACTTTTAACGAAGTATCACGCCTTTTAACCGATTTATGCGTATTTATACCATCAAAGGTCTGCCAAGGGTGTTTTTACAAGGTATGCTTTTTCGCCGCCGTCGTCTATTTGAAGATTATATATGTATTCACCGTTTACCCAAGTTTTAAAGCTTTTTTCAAACAAAATACCTTTTTTGCTTTCCACATCAAACGCATATCCTGAATAGATCTCGCCCGCTTTAGTAAGCGAATCACCGGCCGAGGTATCACCGTTTTGTACGTTGAAGGCAAGAACGCCGTTTTTAAGCGTTACAGTTTCTCTGCAGGCGTATCCGCCGCTTTCAAATTGATAAACGGTGGTTATCGCCTCGTCAAGTGTAGAAATAAAGCCCACGCTGTCGCACACGTGCTCGCCTTTTTCGGATACGGTAGAATAATAAAGCGCAATTATTCCCGATTCGCTGTCGTACGCGGTGCAATAAACAACACCGACATTAGACGGAAGCGTTTTTTTCTTTTCCACAACACCTGTTTTTGCATCTGCTATTGCGATATAAGCAGTATATTTTTCAACGCACGCCATTGCTATTTTTCCGCCGCTTTCAGAAGCACAGGTTATAGAATGGTTAAATGTAAATTCGTTTTCGGTAAACGGTAAGGTTGTAACCTCTACGGGAGATTCTTCCCCAAAGGTATATTTCATCACACGCGTTTCCTTTAATGCGTACGACGCCGTAACATAATACACGTTTTTGTTTTCAACTGATAAAAAGCGTGATTGTATATCGTCCTTCGAATATACTATAACCTTTTCGTACGGCGTGCGTACCTCGCCGGTTTCGGCGTTTATCACCTTAAGGGCGCACCTTTCGTCGTTGTTGGAATAAAGCGTTCTTTCATAAAAAGCTATAATATTTTCATCTGCATATAATTCGTATATATACGCATTTTCTTTTGCGGTATAAAGCAGCTTTTCATTTTCACCGTTCATCTGTGCGGAATAAACGGTATATCCGCCCGTTTTTTCATCTACGTATAAAAAGGCGAAGCTGCCGTTTTTATCAAGCTCTGTCATATACGAAAGGGTCTTTTCCCCATCGTAGGTGCATATTTGTTCTGTTTTTCCTTGTTTTATATTCGAGCAAGCAGAAAGAAGCGTTGCAAGAATAATTATAAGGCATAATATTTTTTTCATATAAAAACTCCGAGTAATATTTTTATTTATTTTAGCAAATCGTACATTCTTTGTCAATGGCGATACAATTAACATACTGAAAAAAACTTAACATATATTCACTCTGTTATCCAATACTTTTGCAGTATAATATAAAAATCCCCTTTCTGCAAGTGTTAATAACCGAAAAAGGGGGATATTATTGTAAAAAAATATCGGGGCGCTTCAAGCACCCCGACAGTTATACCGCTTTAAAGGTATGTAATTATTTTGCCATTTCTTTAACAAGTCTTTCAGTATCGGATGCGATAACCTTTTCTTCATTCGTAGGAATGAGATATACCAGAACCTTAGAATCATCCGTAGAAAGCTTGATAGTATTGGACTGGTGATGTGCCTTTGCGTTAACATCTGCATCTATCTTTATGCCGAGGCTTGTAAGCTCGTTACATACGCGTGCGCGAAGGTCGGGGTTGTTTTCGCCAAGACCTGCTGTGAATACAACTGCATCCAATCCGTCCATCGCTGCTGCGTAAGAACCGATAAACTTTCTGATTTGGTATGCAAGTATCTTAGTTGTAAGAATTGCCCTTGCGTTGCCCTCGTCTGCTGCTTTTTCGATATCGCGGCTATCGGAGGAAATGCCCGAAACGCCAAGGAAACCGCACTTTTTATTCATAAATTCATTCATTTGTGCGGGTGTGAAGCCTTCTTTTTCCATTATAAAGGGAACTATTGCAGGGTCGATAGCGCCGCAGCGTGTACCCATGATAAGGCCGTCAAGCGGGGTGAAGCCCATGCTTGTGTCAAGCACTTTACCGTCTTTAACGGCAGTAATCGAAGAACCGTTGCCCAAGTGGCAGGTAACGATCTTTGTGCCTTCTGTTTTGCCCATGATCTTTTGCATTTCACCTGCAACGTATCTGTGGGAGGTACCGTGTGCACCGTAACGGCGGATCTGATACTTTTCATACATTTCGTAAGGAATGGGGTAGTAATAAACCTCTTCAGGCATCGTTTGGTGGAATGCCGTATCAAAAACGAGAACTTGGGGTGTATTGGGCATAACTGCCGTGCAGCCTGCAATACCCATAAGGTGGGGTACTGTGTGAAGAGGTGCAAGATCCTTACAAAGCTCCAACTTCTTAATTACGTCATCTGTAACGATAACGCTTTCAGAGAAGTATGCGCCGCCGTGCACTATTCTGTGCCCTACGGCTTCAATCTCACTCATATCCTTGATAACGCCGATTTCGGGGTCTGTAAGTGTGTCAACAAGTATTTGTGTTGCAACTGCGTGGTTGGGCATGGGAATTTCTTTAACGATTTTTGTACCGTCACTTTTTTTGTGTTCGATCTTTCCTTCTGCGCCTACGCCCTTTGCGGTTTCGGTAGCGATTCTTTCGCAAATACCTTTCGCAAGAACTTCGTTTGTGGTTGTATCAAAAAGCTGATACTTCAAGCTTGAAGAGCCTGCGTTTACAACAAGTACGTTCATTTTTCTCTCCTATTTCTCTGACTTGATTTATTTAAAAATACAATATATAATAATTATACACCAACATTAGTGATTTTTCAATAGCAAATACACAAAAAAAGAAATATATTTTCCGCATTTTTTCATCAAAAAGGGGTTTATTATGGAATACGAAGCAATATTTATCGTTTGCGAATTTGATCCGTTTCACCGCGGGCACGAATACCTTATATCAAAGGCAAAAGAAATATCAAACGGCGCGCCCGTAGTTTGTATTTTAAGCGGAAATTTTACCCAGCGCGGCGAATGTGCCGTTATAGATAAATACGAAAGGGCAAAATCTGCCGTATTATGCGGGGCAGATCTTGTATTGTCGCTTCCGTGTGTATATTCTTGCGCTTGTGCAGAGGTTTTTGCACGCGGCGCTTTGCAGATAGCCAACGCCGTATGCCCCGACGGAAGGTGTGCTTTGCTTTTCGGTTCTGAAACGGGGGATATCTCTTCCCTTTTGATATGTGCAGAAAGGCTTTCAAGCAGTGAATTTAAAACTGCCATATCCGATGCGGAAAAAAGCAAGGGTCTTGCACGCCAACGCAGCGAAATATACGAACGCCTTTACGGCAACGCAGATATTCTTACCCGGCCAAACAACATTTTAGGCATCGAATATATACGCGCGATAAAACGCTTTGCGCCTAATATTACCCCTTTAACCGTAAAACGCGCCGGCGCACCGCACAACAGCGAAAGCACCGCGCACGATTTTGTAAGCGCATCGTATTTAAGAAAAAACGCGCACAAGGCGGAATTTTTCGATCATATTCCCGCACAAACGCACGATATATACAAAGCCGCTTTACAAAACGGCTGTTTTCCTGCCGAAATAAAAAATGCAGAAAATATTATACTGTACCTTCTTCGCGAAAGCAAAAAAAATAATTACGCAGACTGCGGCGGCGGATTATACGAAATGATAGTAAATTGCGCAAAAACCGCATCTTCGTATGATGATTTGATTTCTAAAGCAAGCACGAAAAGATATACGATATCGCGTATAAAGCGCGCTGTAATAAGCGTGTGCCTTGATATTACAAGCGGCGATATTACATCTTGCCCAACGTTTACACAGCTGCTTGCGTGCAACCAAGCAGGTATGGAATTTCTTTCAAAAACTAAAAAACGGCGCACCAACATCGAAATCATCACAAAGCCTGCAAACTACGCCGCACGCGAATTTGAAAAGGAAATACGCGCCGACGATCTGTATGCATTTATGACGCCGAATACCGCACCGTTTAATTTATCGTTTAAAAGAACGCCGTTTATTGTGAAATCTGCGCCATAACGTAGGGAATAACATCTTCCCTCGCTATGCCGAGAACAAAGGCAAATTCGTCCCTTATCATTTTTTCCGTTTGCATAAGCAACTTAAGATCGCTTGCGTACATTTTTTTACGGTTACCCTCAAGCTCTGCCTTATATGCTTGTAAACGCAGAAAAACGGCAAGAATCTTAACCCTGTCTAAAGTGGAAACTACGTCGTTAAGAAGAACAGCCCGCTGTTTAGTTTCACTGTGCCAAGGTAATTCTGCCGTTAAAGAATCGCGTATAACCGAATCTATCTGTGATTTTTCCAACAATGGTCGCATAGAGGCACTTATCCCTTGCAAATCCGTTGGAACGTATGTATGTGATCCCTTCGAATAAACAGGCTCAAGCACGTAATAAAGCTTGTCCCCACCTGTGAAATTCATAGTTTTTATGTCTGCAATGCGGCAAATACCGTTATTCTTGTAAATAACGTTATCCCCTATCTTGTAAGACAATATTTCCGTGCTTCCCATTTTACTCCCCTGCCTTTCGAAAACCACTTCATTTCTCCATACAGATTATAACATACTTTTATCAAAAAATCAAGATAGTAAAATTGCACAAATTTTTATATCAAATTCGCTACCGCGGATGGAACAAACGGCGTAAAGTCCTTTCCGTACTTTATCAACTCTCGTACCATGGTAGAGCTTATATGCAAAAGCTCGCCTTTCGAGGGTAATATTACGGTTTCAACAACGGGGGCAAGCTCTCTGTTTATGCACGCCATTGAATGCTCGTAATCGAAATCCACGCAGTTGCGTGCGCCCTTCAAAATGCAGTCGCACCGATGTTCAAGCGCATAATCTGCCAAAAGCCCGCAGCACATATCGGCACGAACGTTTCTGTACTTTTCAACTGTGGCACAAACAAATTCATACCTTTCATCTATTGTAAACATCGTTTTTTTAGAAGAATTGGAAAACACACACACTACCACCTCGTCAAACAGCATGGATGCGCGCTGTATCAAATCTTCATGACCTACGGTTATCGGGTCAAACGTGCCCGGTATAAGTGCGATAGACATTACTTTTCCCCTCCTTAAAGGTTGGTAACAAGGTCGTATATCATAAACGCCCCGTTGCCGTTACGTCTTAAATAAATAGTTACGTTTATATTTTCGCGGTAGTCTGCCGCGTTGGATTTGTGCATGACCTGCGTCATCTTTACAACGCACGAAAACGTATCTTCGCTGTATGCGTAAAAGCTGCCCGTGTATTCGTTTTCGAAATCGTACGAATCGTATTCCCACACGAAGCTGCCCGGGTTATCCTTAATTCTGTTGTACGTGGGTGTACCGATTTCGAAATACTTTTTTACTTCATCCATAGAAGAGGCGTTCTGTATTCTTGCCGCGTACGTTTCTACCGCTTTTAAAACGAAGGCGCTGTGGGCAGACTGCAATTCTTCGCTGTATTCAAAATCTGCCGTGTATATTTTGTTTTCCTCGTCGTAGGCGAGGATTTTTTCATTTCCATTACTGTCAAAGGCAGTCGGTACGGGCTTTGCTATCATATCGGTAACTGTGTATTCGTCGTACGAAAACTTATACGTACCTTCGGGAATTGTATCCCTTAAATCATCGGTTATATTCGTTTTTGTTTTATACTCTTCCCCAAGCGTTACGCCGTTTACCTTTACCGTGTAGTTAAACGGTATTTTTATTTTAACGGAATTTGCAGCCTCGTAAAACAGCTTTACGTAATCAAGCTCGTACATATCGAAGCCGTGTTCGCTTTTCTGTTGCGATTTTTTTATAGCAAATGATGCAAATTTTTCCCCGTTTGCTTTTACGTTTACTTTCATTTTATCGCTGCCTGCGATGTAAACGTAGCTTATTTCTTTACCGTTTGTTTTTTGTATGAAATAATCCTTCAAGTCATTCTCTGTATTGAAGCCTTCAACCTTGCATTGCGCCATTTCTGTCAAAACGTCGAAATCAGGGTTTAAAAAATACTGTTCAAATACAGACTGCACCGTATATTTCGGCAAATTTTCCTCGTAATCCGCAAGATACGGCACAAGCCTTGTATTGATTTGATTAACTGCCATCAATACGACGAATATAAGCACACAAAGAAGTGCGTAAAATATTATCGACCAAGGCCCGCCGAAAACCCTTCTGATTATGCCCGGTTTCTTTTTTGCCATCGTATTATTCCCCCCTTACCATGAAGAACGTTGGAAGCCTTCTGGGGTTGGTAAAGGCCTTGTATTTGTTAACAAGACCAAGCTGCTGATATTCGTCCAGCTCGCTTTCATCTACGTTATATTTTTCGATATAATTTGCATAATACATCATCGCAGACGAGCCGCCATCCAGCATACCTGCGCAAACCGCACCGTATTTAAGCATAAGGTCTATTATATCGTCGCGCGTTGCCCCGAGGGAGTTTGCCGTTCTGCCATCTGTAACGATCATAATAACGGTACCGTCTTCACGCTGGCCTATTGCCGTGCGTTGTGCAACGCCAAGATCGCCGCTGCCCGTATGGGCTATTGTAGCCCCTTCTATCGTTTCAATAAGAACGTTTCCCTTTTGAAAAGATACGCCGTCGCGCACAAGAAGTGCTTTGGCTTCTTCTGCGGTCATTCCCTCTTTTACAACAAGTCTGTCTTCAACGTCAAACCCGATAAACGTTCTTTTCAAGCCGTCGTCCCAAACGATTTTCCCTTCAGAAACGGTAATGCCCATCGGCCTTGCGCCGTTGCCCGTTCCGCCGCTGTCTTCAAATTCGCCTGCGTTGATAGCGGCAACCGCACCTTGCTTTTCAGCCTCTATGTATATTCTTTCCCCGCGCAGCGAATTTGCGAAATTTTTAGAAGAAACCCCCGTATAAACGCGAGAAGGATCTTTTACCAGCATAACGTACGCTTTGAACGTATTTTGTACGATTATATCAAGCATTATGCCATCTTCGTTTTCTACCCATGCGTCAACTGCATCGTTATTGCTGTTGCCGCCTTGCTGCTGATCATCAGGGGTTGAGATCTCGTCGAAATCCACTTCTTCTATAACGCGTTCTTTACTTTTATTCAATATATCCTGAACGGTTGCATCGTCTAAAAACAAGCCCGGCGCCCATTTCGTTGCACTTGCTTGAAGGGCAGACAAAACAAGCATATCTCTTATACTTTCGCTTGGGCCGTAGGCAACAGTCGTACCTATACTGTAAACAGCAAAGGCAGCCAACAATACAACTACCATTATCAGCGTCATTACCTTGAAAAGCACCCTGCCGACAGTCCCCCAAACAGATTTTTTATTCTTTGTTTTCGTATAGCGCTTTGAAGATGTGCTTTTTACAAATTTTGTTGCCATTTTTCCACCTGTTAACCAATCAAACGTTAAATAATTTTTTTATTCTGCGTATAATTGCCGATTTTATACGGCGGATAGGTATATTGCGAACGTGTTTTTTTATTTTTTTTCGGTACTCTTTGCTTGAAATATCAGTTTGAACGCCGTCGTGCCACAATTCCTTCATAACGCCTATAACCATATCGTGCGTTATACCGTATTCGTAAAAGCATTGATTGTCGCCGCAAAAAACGTACGCACCGTTTTTTATCTTCACTACGCGGTGAAGCACGTACGTACCGTTTTTTCTTTTATACAGTGCAACATCATACTTTTCAAGCTTTTCCTTCGGTACGATAACGGCAGTTGCGTGGCCCTGCCTTATCAGGGGCAGCATACTTGTGCCCTTTGGGTGGGTAACGTAAAAGCCGTTTTCTGCCATTACCTTTTCTATATCAGTTTTTTCCACGTACCTACTCCTTACCTTGTATAATGCCAAGGTCTTCAAACAATTCAAGCCTGTTGGCATTTTGCGTATCTTGTAATGAAGAATCTGCCATTTTCGTTCCTAATTCGCCCGTTTTAGCCACCTGCAAGCCGTAAAAAAGCCAGCAAAACCACCCGGGAATCAGCAAAAGCGGATTTTTTGCAAAAGGAAATCTTGCACACAATCTCTCTTTTTTAGGAAATATGGATTTAATTATTCTGTTAAATTGATATTTACGCCAATATTTTTTATATTCTTTTGTGTTTTTACCTGCATTTTGGGCACGCATGCCGCCGTACGCACGGAAGATTTCAAACGAATCGTCTCGGTTTTTGCCTATCCAACCGCCTTGCTCAAGATCAGACATAAAGCTCTCGCACAAATCGTCTGCAAGCATATTGAACGCGGGCAATTCTTCGTTGCAAAAGCCCATATGCTTTACCCCGACAGACATCACAACGTCGTATATCCCCCTATACGACAGCTTTTCAAGCAGGGAAAAATACCAATCCCAATCAATTTGATCTTTATATTCCTTGCAATACATCAGAATATCGCATATTTGCCTTATACTTGTACCTGCACGAACAAAATGCTGTATCATATGCATCGTTACGTAAATAAGGTTTTCGGTTATACCAAGCGTTTTAAACGTATATCCGCTTACGGTAAAATCCTTTCTGTTTTGGGCAATATCCTCGCTTATATCCGTTTCATCAAAGATAACGTCATTTATCATTTCAAAAAACAGATCGGTATGAAGCTCTACAAGCCCCACCTCGGGGTGGGTGCACGATGCGTGGTGCGAATATTCCGTTCTTGGGGATACGTTGTAGCCCATGCTTTTCATTATACGGTACGCGTCCTGCTCGTGTTCTTTATTTATCAAAAGATCCGTATCGCAAGACACCCTGCATTCGGGTATAGAATACAGGCATGAAAGCGACATTCCCTTTAAAACGCAAACGTCTATACCGTTACGTTGCAGGTTTGTTATAAGAAGATTTATTCCGTCTGTAACGGCAACAGAAGAAAATATCTGCATTTTTACCCTTTTTAAGCAAAGCTGCCCTTGCTTGCTGTCTGTTTGGGAAAAAATATCCTGCAAGGCAACGTCCGTCATTGAAGATGCCTTGTGCTTTGATGATATGATCATTATACGATCTACAAGCTTATCGTCAATACACTTTTCCCCGCCGTTATCAAAAATCAGTTGCGCCTGTGTTTGCGCATCTACCGAAACGCCGCGTGCAGCCGATGAAAAAAGGCGCACGAAAAGCAAAAATTCCTTTGTCATGCGCCCTCCTTTATTATCATTACTTTTCGTCAATTCCTTTTAACGTATTTATAATACTTTCTGTTGTAGTACTTTCCGTAATATCCTGCGTGAACCTGTTCAATACCGTTAAGAATTACGCCAATGATATTTGCATTTGCTTTTTCAAGCTGTTCTATACATTTTTTAAACAATCTTTTTTCAACAACGCCCGGCCTTACGAGAACTATCGTTGCATCTGAAATAGAGGCAAATAACGCAGCGTCAATAAAGGTGCCTACCGGCGGTGTATCAAAGATAACTATATCGAACATTTCGCGAAGCTTTGCCGTCATATCCGCAAACGATTGCGAGGATATAACCTCAACAGGGTTCGGCACTCTCGTTTCGGCATCCAAAAAGTACAAGTTTTCATGTGCCGTAATCGAAATTGCCTCTTCCAGGGTAACGTTTCCTTGCAAATAGTTTACCATACCGTTATTGCGCGGTATCTTCATTCTTTTACGAAGCGTGGTATGTCGCAAGTCACATTCTACAAGCAATGTTTTTTTACCCGTTTCTGCCATTGCTATGGCAAGAAACGTTGATATCGTACTTTTACCCTCGTTAGGAATACAGCTTGTCATAACAAGCGTTTTTATTTCACGGCTGATGGAAGCAAACTGTATATTCGTACGCAGCGTTTTTATCGCGTCAAGTACGTCTTCATCCAAGGTTTTGTAATCACTTAAAATATTAAAATCCATACCTTCGCCCCCTTACTTCTTTTTAGCCTTCGTAAATCTGCCGATTTCCGCAAGGATTGGCAGATTGTAGTTTTTGGAAATATCCTCGGGTGTTCTTATAGTGGTGTTTGCGTATTCAAGAATAAATACGAATACCACGCCCGCAACTATCGACAGCGCGCCAACCGTCATTATCGGCTTTTCTCTTAACGGGCCGGAAGGCGAAGAAGGAACTCTTGCAGGCTCAAGAAAAGATATGTTTGTAAGATCCATCGTGTCGTCAAGATAGGAAATTATGGTTGCCGCATAAGCATTTGCAACGTTTGCCGCCCTTGCGGGGTTTGTATCGCTGGTGCTTACAGTCATCGTATGATTGGTAGTATCAATGCTGATGCTTACGCTTGTACCCGCTATGGACTTTCCAAGTGATTTTTCAACAAGCCCTCTTACCTCGCTTGTTTGTGCAAGCAAACGGTAGTTTACCATCAAGCGTTCAACCGTTGCAATCTCGTTAATATTTGTAGAACCCTTGTCTATCGTATATAAAACAGCCTTCGTAGAATATACCGGTACTTGCGTTGTGTAGTTCCAGAATGAATACAGGGTTACGAATATTACAGGGAAAAGAACCACTATCTTCATGTGTTTACATAATGTAAAAATTACGTCTCTTATAGTCATTTAACAAGCACCTCCTTACATCAAGCGGCGTTTCAGAAATTCTGCGGCTACTACTGCGATTATTGCGCATCCGCAAACAAGACCGCTTACAAATACCCAGTCGTTCTTTTTGTACTGCGATGCAGCCCTTTGCGCGCCGTCCTCTTCGCTGTACAAAGAATAGTCAGACCTGTATTCCTGGCCGTTTTCCAAAACGATACGATATACTCTTAACGATATGTTAAGCAATTCATCATTTTTATACTTAAGCACGCCCGTGGTAAGCATCTTATCAAGTTCGCCCGATGCGGGAAGCGGCGCAAGATCTATCGAGCAAGATGTATAGTTATCAAGAATGATCTCGCCGTAAGACAGCGGCAACGTTATTCTTTCAACTTCACCGTCGGGGATTTCAACACTTGCATATACACGCGTTCCGTCTGCAAGAAGGAAACCGTCCATATCGTGAACGACCGCTTTTGCAACGCTTGCAAGCTCTGCCAGGTAATACTTACCGAAGCAGGTACTTAATATATACTTTATATCTAAAGCGTAGTTATTTCTGTAATCGGAATTGTAGCTTCCGGATTCGTATGTTACAACGATCATTTCTCTGCCGTTTTGTGCCATTGCACCCGCAATGGAAACGTATCCCGTATCACCAAATTCGCCCGTTGCAAAGAAATTAACCTCGGGAAGGTACATTCTGTGTGAAGGGTTGATTATACTGTAATCTCTCGAATAAGATGATTCTCCGTCCGTCGAATAGTAAATATTTGAAGAAAGGATAGATTTGATTTCTGAAAGGCCGTACGCCTCGTAGGCAAGTATCATAAGATCGTTGATGGTTGTCGTAGCCTCTCTGTGCTCTTCACCGTCAACAGAGGTAAACTTTGAATTTGCCATACCCAACTGCTTCGCAGTAACGTTCATCAATTCAACAAAATCGTCTTCACTGCCGGAAACCTCAACCGCAAGGGCTTTTGCCGCGTTTGCGCTGCCTTTTATAAGCAACGAAGCAAGGTAACCCTCGTAAACGTCTTCGGTAAAGCCGGACTTTATTATCGAATTTCGTTTGTTTTGCACCTCTATCGTTACGGCCGCCATCAGCCTTGTGATGCCGCCGTGCGAAGGTACAACCGTATCCTCGTTATCGGAATATAATAATGTATCCGTGGTAACCTCCACCGCGGATGCTGCTGAAAGTGTTTTTGACAAATTTTTGGGTGTTTCCTTGTTTACCTGATCTTTATTAAAAGACACAGCGTACGTAGGCAACGTTAACAATGTTGTCAAAAGGATAATTACTGCCAAGATCCTTTTCATAAGATCCCACCTTTCTGATTATTTGCATATTCTTTTGATGCAGGATATGATCTTTTCCATATCTTCATCTGTATTTTTTATATCACTGGGCAAGCAAATGCCGCGTTTAAAAAGATTTTCGCACACAAAGCCTTTATCATCAGCGGATATACTGTCGTATTTTTCATAATACGGCTGCATATGCATCGGCTTCCATACGGGGCGGCTTTCTATATTCAACTCGGCAAGGCTGTTTACTATCTTCATAAAATCCATATCCGAAACTGCCGCCGAAAGCCATCTGGAAGGATACGAATGCTCTTCACAAGGTTGGAACGTCATATTGGCGACGCCCTCCAACTCTGACTTATATATATCGAAAATGCGTCTTTTTTTAAGAACGTACTCGTCAAGCGTGTTCATTTGGCCGCACCCGATACCTGCCGTAACGTTAGACATTCTGTAATTATACCCAAGCTCGCTGTGTTGATACCACGGCGCGGCATCACGCGCCTGCGTGGACCAGAACAACACCTTTTTTGCATCTTCCTCGCTATCCGTTAAAAACATACCGCCGCCGGATGTGGTTATTATTTTGTTGCCGTTAAACGATACAATACTGTAATCCCCGTCGCATCCGACTGCGCGGCCCTTATAGCGCGCGCCAAGTGCTTCTGCGGCATCTTCAATAAGAGTAGCGCCGTGTTCTTTGCATATCTTTTTGATCTCATCTATCTTTGCGGGGTTGCCGAAAAGATGTACAAGCATTACAAATTTACATGCCGGATACTTTTCGAAGGCTTTTTCCAACGCTTTCGGGCACATATTCCACGTATCAGCTTCACTATCTATAAAAACCGGAACACAGTTTTCATACATTATAGGGTTTGCGGTTGCCGCAAACGTTAAAGACTGGCAAAATACCACGTCTTGCGGCTTTGCACCCGCTATTTTAAGCGCCATATGTATAGCCGCCGTGCCGGAACACAAGCCAACTGCATATTTTTTTCCTACGTAACCCGAAAGGCGTTCTTCAAACTCGGTAACGTTCGGGCCCATCGGAATGATCTTATTATCCGCAAATGCACGGTTGATATAATCCATCTCCGTACCGTTCATTGTAGGAGAGGAAAGAAATATCCTTTTTTCGTTCATCAGATCATCTCCAAACATTATTTCAGTTTTGAAATATTTAAGTGAAATTATATTATAAAACTTACAAATGAAAATTACAAGGCTTTTTTTGCAAATATTTGATGCAACACGGCTATTTGCGTATTTTTCTTAAAAAATTTTGTATAGGCTCAAGCCCTTGCGCCAAAAGCCACTTGTTTATTTTTTTACTTCTTAAAGAAAATAGGAATAAATTTATTCTTTCATATCCGTTAATGTGTTTTTTTAACAGCCTTTTATCTTTAAGCAGAACCTCTATAAAATGCTCGTTATACTGCGGCTTGTCCAACGCTTCGATCCCTGCGTTTTCTATAAGATAAGAGCGCACAAGAAAATAATATGATCTTACCGTCGGCGAATAGTATTTTTCATCAACCGTTTTGATGTAATCTATTCTTTCGCGTATCGCCATGGCTTTATCACACTGTTTTTTAAACGTGGAATGGCCTATAATACTTGACCCTCGGAATATATAGTGGTACAGTATCTCGTCAACCTCGACCAATTTTTCGGCACGAAGTAATATCTGCGGCATTTTCGCCTCGTCTTCATACGTTCTTCCAACGGGAAAAACGATATCCGTTATTATTTCGGATTTATATATCTTACTCCACAAAGCGACGATATTCGTGTAATGTCCGCTTCTGGCTTTTGTAAGCATTTCATCAAGCATTTGCCTGCCGTTTACCACGCGGACAGATTTGCTGCCGCCTGTCACACCGTCAACCCTGTTGTGCTTGCATTGAACTATATCGGCATCGTATTCATCTGCCAATTCCATAAGGCGCTTGAACATATTCGGTTGTATTGTATCGTCGCTGTCAACAAAGCCTATATACCGCCCCTTTGCGGCACGCAGTGCCCTGTTTCGCGCCTCGCTTACGCCGCCGTTTTCACAATGCAAAACCACTATTCTATCGTCAAGCCCGGCGTAATAATCGCAAAGCTCGCCGCTTCCGTCGGTTGAACCGTCATCTGACAAAATAAGCTCGAAATCCTTATATTCCTGTGCTAATACTGATTCTATCATCCGCGGCAGATCGTCTTTTACATTATATATCGGTGTAAGAATACTTAATGCAACATCACTCATTTACGATATTTATCCTTGATTTTTTCTATATTATCATTTCCGAATATTTTTCTTATCGTTTTTTGCGGAAGATATTTTATATGCTTTTCGTAAAACATATAATGCTTACTTAAATGAAGACGTCTTTTTCTTGCTTTTTTAATTTCTTCCTTGCTTCGCCAGGTCATCGCCCAGTGATGTAACGCGTACGTTTCGTTTTTTGAATAATGCTTGTGCTCGTAAATACCGAACGGCGAAAAAACGACGTTTGGATATATTTCCAGCATATCAAAGCTTTCTCTTTCTCCGGAGGCTTTTATTCCGTAATCACGCAAAACCTGCGCAACAACCGCCGTATTCGGCGTAAGATCCATCTTGCCGTCTATTATAAAATTACGTTCTTTGTAATAATTCAAAAAGTCGCCAATAAATCTGCCGTGTTTTTCAGAGCCTATCAGCCCTGTATTAAGCTGATCGTCGTACAAAAAGCCTATAAAGGCTTTGCAATTTAAAAAGCAATCAATATTCTTAATCAGCTCCTGATCTGTATCAAGATACACACCGCCGTAATTATACAAAGCATGCAATCTTACGTAATCGGAAACAAAAGCAAATTTTTTATTTTCATACGCTTGCTTAACAAACGGAACGGAATCAATATCAAAGCTGTCCTCGTTCCAGAACATAATTTTATAACCAGGACAGTATTTCTTCCAACTGCGAATACATTTTTTCATCAGCGAAGTCATTTTACCGCGGCCAAACCAACAATAATGGATAATTTTCGGTATCATTTCCCCTCCAATAATTCGTCAAATACATTCTCTATTGCAGAAATTGTGTACTGCATATCAAAATACGGTGCGCGCCTTTCTGCGGCTTTTTTACAAGAATCATAAAATTCTTCGTCTGTAAGCATTTTTTCCATTGCCGCCATTAACGAATCGTCATTAACATCGGATATTATTCCACATTGCTCGTTTCCAAATAATTCGCCTACCGACGGGCACGAAGCTACCACCGGTATTCCAAGTGCCAACGCCTCGGCACTAACCATTGATAACCCTTCGGTATAAGAAGAACATACAAAAAATTTCGATTTTGCGACATATTTATGGGGATTACTGTCATACCCTGTCAATATTACGGACTGCTGCACACCTTCTTGTGCGATTATTTCCTTCAGCTTTTTTTCGTCAGATTCAGAGCCGTGTCCAATTATAAACAGCGTATTGTTGATACCCTTTCTTAACAATTCAGCATGGATCCGTACAAGCCTGTCGTAGCCCTTTTCAAAAGATATACGGCCAACTGTACATATAATATTTTCTTTTTCGCTTATATCGTATTTTGATACTTCTTCGTACGATTGCTTTAATATTTTTGCCCTATCAACAGGGTTATATTTTACAACCGTATCGTATTTATCGCCAAAAACCTGCTTAAAGCTGTTTTCGGCACTTTTGGATACACATACGTATTTATCAATTTTACCGTAGTATTTTTCATTTTTATCATACTGTTTGTGATAATTTATCAAACCGGAATCTTTCAAAAAATCGCAGTGTATCCATGCCATTTTCTTTGATTTTTTATTACTGGAATTTATTATCACGTTTTCTGCATTTTCAAAAGAAAATGCAATCTCCAAGTCGTATTTCTTTCCTATAGCTAAACGGTGATACAGCTTCGGATATTTTTGTCTTTTTTTTTCGACAAAATTTATCACCATACTGCGCAGCTTTTGACAAGCTCTGTTATTCGGAACATGAAATGATTGGAACAGCGGAACGATGTTAAGCTTTTTTTCCGCCTCTTTATACATACCGCCGCCGGCGTGCATCAGCATTACCGAAACATCATATTTTTCTTTATCAATAGCAGACGCGATATCGATTAAAGTTCTTGCTTCGCCGCCGACAATACAATTCCAGTGAAAAAACAGTATTTTTTTCTTCATTGTTTTAAAATACATTTAGGGGTAGGCAATATAAATCTTCCCCAATTATACGTCCATTCAAGATTATTCATATCATTCAATATTTCAAACGAAAATCCGGGAATCCAGTCAAGATCTATGCCGTTGCCTATCTTGGTCCTTACATACAGCGTAATATAAGTTTTGTATTTACCGGGTGCAATATTTGACATATCGTATTCCAAAACCAAAGTATAACGCTCATTTTTTTTGCATGAAATAATGTCATCGGAAAAGAATGTACCTACGGGCGTATCATCAGTTCCCTTCAGCTCAAACCTTATAGAAAGATTATCTATATCTGTGCGCGCAAGGAATTTGTACTCTATCCTAGCTTTTTCGCCAGGTTCAAACGTGCATTTTTCCTTGCCGAGAAATTCCGCAGATTCCAAAAATACTGCCACGCCATCATTTTTATCATCTCTTGTGTAATTGGTATAGTCCATTTTAGGCTTACTGTCCTCGCGCTTGCCAACGTACAGCTCTATAGCCTTTTCAACTTCTCCGTCGTATATTATTCTTCCCTTTTCCAATACGATAACTCTTGTGCACAATCTGCGTATGGTTTCCATATTATGGCTTACGTACAGAACTGTTTTTCCTTCGACGTGTGCCGCATTGCTCATTTTGTCAATGCATTTTCGCTGAAAATTAACATCACCTACTGCAAGCACCTCGTCCATTATCATAATTTCCGAATTAAGGTGTGCCGCAACGGCAAAGGCAAGCTTTACGTACATACCCGAAGAATACCTTTTAACGGGGGTATCAATAAACTGCGCAACCTCTGAAAACTCTACTATCTCGTCAAAGCGTTCCGTTACCTCTTTTTTTGACATACCCAAAATCGCACCGTTGAGATACACGTTATCGCGCCCCGAAAGCTCAGGGTGGAAGCCTGTACCTACTTCAAGCATACTGGCTATGCGCCCATCAATATATATCTCACCCGCGGTGGGGGCAGTTACCCTTGTAAGCAGCTTCAAAAGCGTTGATTTGCCTGCGCCGTTATGCCCGATAATACCTACTGCCTCGCCTTTTCTGATTTCAAGGTTGATATCCTGCAGTGCCATAAATTTTTCGTTTTTTGCATATACGGTAGCGCCGATCTTGCTGTTGGGATCTTCTTTTCCGCGCATCTTTGCCATCCAGGTTTGCAGATCACCCTTCAGCGTTCCGCCGCCGATAGCGCCAAGACGGTACTGCTTTGAAACATTTTGTATTCTTATAGCAATTTCTTCACTCATTATTCTAAAACCTCCGTATCAAACCGTATCCATAAACGTTTTTTCAACGCGTGAAAATAACAGCACACCGAAAAACAGCAAAACAAGCGTTACTCCCCAGCTAAGAAGGTAGTACGGCAGTTCAAATTCACCTATGCCGAGATATGCATAGCGCATTGTGTTTATAATAGGCGTCATAGGGTTGCACATATAAAGTGCATACCATTTTTCACCTACAATATGATAGTCGTAAGTAACAGGCGTAAGATACATCCAAAGCGACACGCCAAAGCCTATAAGCATATTTAAATCGCGGTATTTAGTCGTTAAAGACGAACAAATAATACCTATTCCCAATCCGAGAAGCGCCATATGCAAAAGCAACAAGGGCGTCATAAGAATAAACGCGTTTGGATGAATACCGGTAGTTGTTATCATGTAATAGATAAAAAATCCTATAAACATTACAAACTGTATTCCGAAGGATATCAGGTTTGAAACTACGGTAGTAATAGGCATTATCAAGCGCGGAAAATATACTTTTCCGAAAATACCTGCATTTCCCGTAAACGTCCCCGACGTTCCTCCAAGGCAGCTTGAAAAATATCCCCACGTTAAGTTACCAAGCATAAAAAACAAAAACGAAGGAACGCCGCCCGGTGCCAATCCCGCCAATGTACCGAATATAAGCGTATGTATTACCGTTGAAAACAACGGCTGTATCAAAGCCCACGCAGGACCAAGTATCGTTTGCTTGTATACTGCAATGAAAGACCGCCTTACAAACAGCTTTACCAAATCCCTGTATTGCCACAGATTTTTTACGTCGATATCAAACCAACCGGTTTTAGGTTTGATAACGGTAGTCCATCTTTGTTCGTTCATATCTTATAATCCCCTTTTCTGTAAATACTTATCAGCAATATCAAAAACGCCGAACCTCATTGCCCAGCAACGCAAACGGTTTTCCAACCAAAGGTCGCTTGATTTGCATTTTTTTATTCTTCGCTTGACACCCTTTAATTCTTTTTTATAATTATTTTGCTTTAATTTTTTGTACCAGCCAAGCAAATACCCAAAATAGTTATTCAATGCTTCGATTGCAAGCTTTTCGTATCCCCACGATTTAAACAGCTTAACGCGGTCGTCTAAAATATCAAGCACCGAAAGTCTTGCAAGATCGGTAGATCTGTGCATTATGCTGCCCTGCCTTTGTATGTACATATATCCGTGCTTTTCGCTGACCGCCACAGATCTGCTTTTATAAAACAACCTTGGCGTTATATACGCATCCTCGTGAAGAACGTTGGGAAAGCGCATACCGTCATCAAACAGCCGCCTTTCGTACAGCTTTACCGTGGCGTTTACGTAGCACCCCTTGTATATGTTATGTATAGCTTGCTTTGGGGTAATAACCGAATATTCCGGTGATGTGTTTACCTGATATTCTTTTCCCTCGTGCACGACGCACAGCCCCATCTGCACTATATCACAATTTTCCTTTACGGCAATGGTATGCATATACGATATCATATCACTTGTTATAACGTCGTCGCTGTCAACGAAGGTAACGTACTTTCCTTCTGCGACGTCAAGCCCTGCGTTTCTCGCCGAGGATAAGCCGCCGTTTTCCTTATGAACGACCATTACCCTTTTATCTTTTTTAGCAAATTCATCACACATTTGCGGGCAATTATCGGGCGAGCCATCGTCAACAAGTATTATTTGCAGGTTTTTATAGTCTGAATTTATTACTGATTCAACACACGCAGTCAAATATTCTTCGACGTTGTAAACCGGTATTATAACCGATATCAAGCTTTCTTCCATTTTCACCTCATCTTACGACGAAATCATATATTTTCAATCTCAAAAGAATATACCTAAGCTTTTGACCAAAGCTTAAGCGGCAAAACCTTACAGTTTTAATGCGTCGTATTATCTCTTTGTATTCGTGTTTAAATTCCGTATTTTTCGTCTTATCGCGCAACAACAGCAAATGAACGAAATAATCCCTTTCTGCCAATGCGGCAAGATCGTTATATCCCCATTTTTCAAACAAGCTTATTCTATCCTTTGCTATATCTAAGATGTCCATTTTTTTAGTTGAAAAGCCGCTTCGCATAATACTGTCGCCCGGGCGTTGCATATACAGATATCCGGTAGTTTCACATAGTGCTATTCTTGTGGATCGGTAAAACAGCCTCGGTGTTAAAAACTCGTCCTCGTTTATTATCCCTTCCGGAAATCTCAACGCATCAAACAATTCCGTACGGTACAGCTTTCCGCATATGGTTACGATAGACGGGGGATCTGTAAATATCCTCTGCAACGCTTGCTTTTTATCTACTACCGTATAATCTGCCGTTATTCCCTGATAGCTTTCGTCAAGCGTCATTACCATACCTAATTTGACTATCTGGCAAGATTCCTTCTCAATTATTTCAAGCATATTCGATATCATATCTTTTTTTATGATATCATCGCTGTCGATAAAGGTTACGTACTGACCTTTTGCTATATCGAGCGCCGCGTTTCTTGCAGATGATAAGCCGCCGTTTTCTTTATGTATTACGGTTATTCTGCCATCACATTTGGCAAGTGCGTCGCACATTTCGGGGCACGCATCGGGAGAACCGTCGTCAACAAGAATTATCTGCAAATCTTTATGATCAGACCTGCACACCGATTCTACGCACGCGTTGAGGTATTTTTCGGTTTTATATACAGGTATTATTACAGTTACCAGCCGATTCATTTATCTACCCCGTTTACAAAATCGTATAATTTAAGCACTTCGCTTTTATAGCTTAATTCTTCGGGTGTTGCGCCCTCTTCAAAAGACGCCCCGCCTTTGATAACGGCTTCTATTTTATCGCACAGATCGTTACAGTCTTCGCTTTTAAATACTGCACCGTTGATACCGTCTTTTATCTGCTCTTGAAGCACGGGCAGATCCGAGCAAATTATCGTTTTTTTCAAAACCCTTGCTTCAAGTAATGTAAGGCAATACCCTTCCCATTTAGAGGGCTGAACGTATATATCGCATTTTCCGATGTATTTATACGGGTTGTCGGTATAGCCAACCATAACTATACGGTCTGAAACGTTTTTTTCTTCTATCAAAGATTCAATTTTATTTCGTTCCGCCCCGTCGCCGACGAAATACCACTTAAAATTGATATTTCTTTTTTTCAGCTCATGCGCCGCATTCACGGCAATGTCGTATCCTTTTTGGGTAGATATACGGCCGACGGTTACCAAATTCACCGTGTCGTTCGGCATACATACGTCGTCTTTCGCTTTTTTTTGGATAGCTTCCACATCGTTGATATTATAAAACAGCCTTACCCTATCTGCCATATCGGGGATATATTTTGAAAACTTATTACAGCACTCCAACGATACGCCATACACCCTATCGTATGCGTACAAATATTTTTTCATCGAAACAAGACGTTCGTGAATAAAGCTTGTACAGTGCAGCCACGTTGCTTTATATTTTGCAGAAACTCTTTTTGATATGAAATACGTGGGAAAGCTGTTATATCCGTGGAAATCAAACGCCGCATCGTATTCTTTGTCAAGCTTATATTTTCCATATACTATTTCATACGGAGAATAGCAGTTTTTTCCGTTTTTGATGCACGTAGCGGCATATTTTAGCAGAAGCGATGCAGCGGCAAATACGCGCCCTGATGCAATAAGACGCTTACTTGCAGGAACGGGATAGCTTTCCATAATATCCAGCTGGTCGTCGGTAGGCTCTAATGAAATTACGTTGACGTATTCGGGAACTCTGCCGATCTCTGCCCCCGTTTTTCTTACAAGAAGCAGGTCGATTTCATATTTTTGCGGATCCAGCGACTTTAAAAGGTTGATAAGCGCCCTTTCAACGCCGCCGCAATCCAGATAGTACGTCATAAACAGAAGTTTTTGTTTCATATATATTTTCGTTTTCAAACTCGGTCTTCAGCCAAAGCTGCTTTATTCGACCGACCCTTCGATGAATTCATATATTTTTTCCGCTTCGCTAACGCAGCTTAATTCTTCCTCGGTCGAATCTTCAACAAACGAATATTCGTTGGATATAACCGATTCCAGCCGAGCACACAGATCAACGTGGTCTTCATTTTTAAACATTAACCCGTTTACCCCGTGATGTATCTGTTCTTTCAAAACCTCAAGATCAGAGCATATTATAGGCTTTTTAAGAACTCTTGCCTCAAGTATTGTAAGGCAATACCCTTCCCACCTTGAAGGCTGAACATATATATCTGCCCTGCTTATATATTTATACGGATTATCCGTATATCCTGCTATTACAATGTAATCCCCCAGGTCGTTTTTGGATATCAAGGATTCTATATTTTTTCTTTCTGCCCCATCGCCTACGAAATACCATTTAAAGCTATACCCCTTTTCCTTTAAGCAGGCTGCTGCTTTTACTGCTATGTCGTAGCCCTTTTGTTCTGCCATTCTGCCAACGGTAACAATATTGAAAAGTGGTGACAATTCTACGTTTTCTTTTGATTTTTCTACAATTTCAGAGGTTTGGTTGATATTGTATAAAAGACGGACCTTTTCTGCATATTGCGGAAAATGCTTTTCGAATTTATCACAACACGCTTTAGATACGCCAAAAACCCTATCAAACTCGGCATAGCAATTTTGTGAATATGTAATGTCTTTATTTACCATGCTTGTACAGTGCAACCACGTTGCCTTTTTATCAGCCCTTACGGCGTAAGCGGTAATAAAAACGGGCAATGCGTTATAGCCGTAAAAATCAAACGCAACGTCGTATTTTTTGCCGAATTTTATCTTCTTATATATCTTTTCAAAGATAGACGAGCTGCTTGTTTTATGGCGTCTGTAGCATTCGTAGAAAATGAAAAATCTGAAAAGATACCTCGTTACGTAAAAAACGTTCACGTGCTTGGGAATTTTATACTCCCAAACGCCTTTTCTCCTCATCAGCATCAGATCTATTTCATATTTTTCAGGATCGATACGATCTATTAAATTAAGAAGAGCTTTTTCAACACCGCCGCACGCAAGGTGCTGTGTTACAAAAAGTATTTTTTTCTTTTTCATATTCAACCCCGTTTATCGAAAACGTTTATTTTTTTAATATCTTTCTTAATTGGCATAAAAATACAAGCGTATATACTTTCTTTCGCTGTATCAATTTTAATTTTTTATCGCCTACCGACGATGGAAAATTGTTTTGCACGTAATCATCAAAGCAAACAGCTTTTACGTTTTTAATTTTTTGATTTAATTTATTTTTACAATTTGGGTGAAATTCATTATAAACGGCAGATAACGCCCCGTACGCCACGTGCATTTTATATGCATCGAAAAACTCTTTTGAAAATCCGCAATATTCCAACGCTTCCGTAGTTTTCTTATGTGCGTTTACGACGATATCAAGATAGTTGTTATAGTATTTATTAACGGCGCTGCCATTGATCATGTAACGCAGATAAAACGGCTTTTTTATATAATATATTTTTTCTGCCTTACCCATGGCGAGTATATTGAATATTCTGTCCTCGGACAGCTTTATTCCCAACGGAAAGCGTACGCTTTCATCCTTCAGCAGCTCGCGCTTGTATATACACCGCCACGCCGCACCTGCCATATACGATATTTGATCAACCGTTATATCGCCCCTTAAGACGGTACTGTTACATGAAAAGACGGGCAACGTATCTATATCCTTCATTCCGTTTTCGTAAACAGTAAGTGCATCGCATATTACTATCTGGGCATTATGCTCGCGTGCGTTTTTCAAAAGAACGTCGTACATATCGGCAAACACTTCGTCGTCGCTGTCAACAAAGCCTATATAATCGCCTTTTGCATTATTGATTCCTGTATTTCTTGCACTGCTGACGCCTTTATTTTCCGTTTCTATATAAACGACCCTATTGTCTTTTTCAGCGTATTCTTTACATATTTCACCGCTTTTATCCTTTGAGCCGTCGTTTACAAGTATCAATTCAAAATCGCGGTTGGTTTGATTTATTATTGAATCAAGGCACCTGCGAAGATGCGCTTCGGAATTATATATCGGCACTATCACGCTGTACATTCTGCGATACCTCTTGCAACAATTTTTCTTTTCGTTTTTTATCCAATATACAAGCCCTGCCAACGCCGACGGCCAATATCATATAATAAACCACGTTCATCGGGTACGGCACGATGATGGTAGGCTCAAACGCGTGGGTTATATATACTGCCAAAAAGGCAACCAAGCTTGCCCTTACTATGTGATCTTCTATATGCGCGTGCATAAATTCGAAAAACTTGAAAAATATCCACAAAAACGTTATAACACCAACTATTCCTATCGTAACCATAAGAAGCATGTATATACTGTGCGAGTTGTTTTTGTAATCCGCACCGTTTCCAAAAAAGAAATCCTTCATGTAGTGTTCATACATCATCGCCCAAATGCCTTCTCTGCCGGAAAACAGCGACTTGTCTGTTTTTTCCATTATCCATTTATCAAGCTCGTGGGCAAATTCGCTTTCATACAACCACAGCATACCCTGAACCACAACGATCGGGAACACCATAATTACTATATACATCGCCCTGTAAAAGACTTTGTTTAAAAACAACTTTACCGGAATAAAATAGTGGAACACTACAAGAACGGCCAATCCCAACATGGCAGAACGGCAGTTCGTTAAAGCTAATTGCGTAAACGACGCCGAGAATATTATAACATCCATTATAAGATGCTCGCGCTTTCTTTCCTTACCTGTAAAAACTATCCATGCAATTCCGTAAAGAGAGTACAGGCCCACGATATTGGGGTTCCAGCCACCCGTGATACCGCCCGCTGAAAAATCCACCACCAACGCTATACTTATAGCAATATTGGCATAAGATATCCATTTTAACGCCTTATCGTTATACCCTAAATACGAAGTCGTAAGCGGTATGGTAACATATACCAGCATTTTAAACATCGATAAATAGGCAAGGTTTTTCGTATAAGATATAAATATTGCAACGGCAAATATTTCTATTGCCAAATATACGGGCCTCATGCGGTCTGAAAAATACACGTTGTTACGAGAAAAATACAGTATCACCGGAAGTAAAAAAGCACAAAAAACGTTTAAAAAGTCAAACCCCGACGATATCCCAAGGCCGCTGCTTGCCAAAATATAGATGCCGAACGAGCCGGTGCAAACGGCAAAGCACACCAATGGGTTGTTTATATCAATATTAAACCATTTTGATTTACTTTTCGTATCTTTAATATACCTGGAGGCAGGCTGCTTTGACGGAATAAATGTATCCTTCTTTTGCTGCGTTTTTTCTTTTTTTGCCCCTGCAAACGGATTTGTAAAGGTTTTATTAGCCGAAATAGTATGATTTTTTATATATTTTGACTTTACAGCGTTTTGCGGCTTATTCGTATTGTCGTGCGTCATGCCGTCTTTCCTCCTTTCGATTAAAGATATTTGTACCTGAATATAAGCGCAAGCGAAGGCAAAAGCATCAATCCCCTTAAAAAGGGACAGCCGCCGCGCGGTTTTTTAGAATTTTTTGACATAAGCTGAAAAGCATTGTACCGCATTGCCATACCGGCTTTTTGTAAAAAAGCTTCGGAAAAAAGCATACGCTGCTTATACAAATATGCAAACCCGGTAGGGTTATTCAACATAAGCTTGCGGTAATTGCTCGTATATCCCTCGGGCTGATATTCGCAAACGGTAAACACTTCGTTTACTGCCATAAATGTATATTTTTCGCCCAGCATATCGTATATGAATAATTCAGGGAAAAATTTTTCCGGAAGTATGTCGATAAATCTTGCCTCTTTTGCATATTCGGTTTTGAAAACGTATGTTTTTTCGCCGGCGGTTTTATATTCAAATTCTATCTTTTTCAAAGATAAGATCTCGTTATCCTTGGGAAAATACTGAATATCGCTTTGCCCTATTATTTCCTTCAGTGCGACTATACCGCAGCACCGATCATCGTCTTTTATGAAATCCATTTGGCAGGCAATACGATGTATAGTATCATCGGGAATATAATCGTCTGCATCTACGCATATGAAATATTCCCCATCCGCAAGATCAAGCCCTTTATTATACGCCGAATACTTGCCTTGATTTTCAAAGCTGCCGTATTTTATATTCAAGATATTCTCGTCAATGTAGGAATTTATCAGCTTTTCCGTATTATCGGTAGATCCGTCGTTTACTACCACCCATTGAAGATCTTTCTCGGTTTGCCTTTTAAGGCTTTCATACAGCCTGCCTATGGTTTTTTGCGCGTTGTATGCAGGGGTAAAAACAGTAACCATTTAACCGTCCTCTTTACCGTTTGTGAAAAACATTTTTTCCGAAAAATCTGTGAAATACCCGCGTTATCTTACTTTTAAAAACCTGCGTTTTGTTTATCCAAGTCATTGAATACAGGTGTATCGAATGTGAATTTTCCGTAATATTCATAACGCCGGTAGTATAATCGTACGGGCAAAAGTAATCCTTCGGATAAACTGTTATACCGCCTACGCTCTGAATTTTTTCACAATTCTTACGCATACCCTTATCCATAAGAAGCTTCGTTGTATATACAGGGCAGCTTATGGCTGTAAATTTGCCGTTTTCATCCATTAAAGCCTCGTTATCGTAGGCTTTCATATTTTCCATTAAAAACGGATGGCCCTTTATTGCACCGAAGCCTAAGCCCGTAGCTACGTAATTTTCATCCTCAAAGCCAAGATAAATTTCATTTTGTAAAAATATATCCAAGCTTTTTATCAACTGAACGTCTGTATCAAGATATATCCCGCCATGGTTATATACGACATATAATCTTGCATAATCCGAAACGAACGCCCACTTTTTGATTTCAAAGGCTTCTTTTGTAAACGGGTGTGCATTGACGTCAAAATTATCCTCGTTCCACTCTATTATCTCATAGTCGGGGCAGTATTTCCGCCAACTGTCGATACATTTAAGCACGCTTTTTGGCTTTTCCTTGCCGCCAAACCAGCAATAGTGTATTTTTTTCGGTATCATTTATATCATTTCCAATATTATTTTTTTGCACCTTTATAGTTTATATATAAACTGAGTAAAATTCCAAACGGGATCATCAGAATAACGATATGCTTATTTTGTATATTCAACAAATTCTTCATATCCTTGCCGATTATACAGCTTGATACGTAGTGCATCGCCGTTTTAAGCTTAAATTTCAGCGGTGTACCTTTGAAAGACATATACAAGCGCCTTGTTTGTGCAAAGCTTTTCGGGCTGTTAAGGTACTGCTTGAATATATTGGCAGTCATTCCGTTTTCTTCGTATTGTACTACGCGCACCGGCCGGTTCATTACAAGAAAATCGTATTCTTTGCTGATCTGAAGATGCATATAGTGCGGATTGAAGTTTTTTTCCCCTTCAAAGCTTGCCATCGGGGCAACCATTTTATAAAGCGCAGTTCGTACCACGTTTTGCCTGTCGCCGTTGTTTATATTATATTTTCCGCACAGCAGATCTATAAGGTTAACGCTTTTTTGATCGGGAAGCGGATCGCCTATGATATCACCGTTTTCATATCTGTCAAGTGCCACTATGCCGGCATACTTTTCGTTTTTGTTTTTTTGCCAAAACGAAAGCACATTTTCTATTGCGCCGTCTTCTACGTAATCGTCGGAATCGATGCACATCATCAACTCCGTATCGGCACATTCGATAGCCTTGTTATATCCCGTATGAAGACCGCCGTTTTCCTTGTAAACGTATCTTATTTCAAACCCGTTGTCGGCCTGTTGCCAGGCACGTACCAAATCTTCCGTACCGTCGGTCGAGCCATCATCTATTATAAGCCATATAAACGACTTATTACTTTGCTTTAACAAGCTGTTATAGCATCGGCTTAATATGTTTTTTCTGTTATACGTAGGCGTAAATACCGTTAGTAAAGGCGCACTCACTTTATTCTCCTCTTTATGCGGAATATCCGCATCAAGCCGTTGAAGCCAAACACTTTATATATCAGCTTCGTTATTTTCGTTTTCTTATCTGTACTGTATTTGAATATATGATCGTATTTTGTCAAATGCTTGTATTCTGCATAATTATCAAGGCACGACGTGTTTAACAGCAGTATTGCATATTCGAACGCCATAAATCTTTTTACGTTTAAAGAAAACGCATCGTTTTTATCTTCATACTCTTCTATCAGCCTTGTAACTATTCCGCTTAAGCTTTCGAATTTTTTAGGTGAAAGCGACGCCGTAATAGACGTAGATACACCTTGACGATATACGTGAACATTTTCGTTTACGGCGTTGGCACTTTTTATTTTCTTAAACAGCTTTACAGACCATTCAATATCCTCTGCCGTTACACCCTCTTCAAAAAACAGATCGCCGTTTGAAAAGATATCTCTTTTTATTGCCCTATTGCACGCGCAGGCAAATTGCTTATGCTCCTTAACCATATAGTAAAACACTTCGTTGGGATCGCGTTTTTGGAAATACTTAAGATCGTAATCGCCGTAGTAATCAACGTAAGAATCTTTTTCTTCATAGTATTTCAACGATTTGAACAACAGTACGTCGCACGGATCGTTTTTTAATTCGGTATAAAGCTTTAAAGCACACGCGTTGCTTGTAAAATAATCGTCGCTGTCTAAAAACATTACGTATTCGCCCTTTGATGCACGAATGCCTGCATTCCTTGCAGAAGACAGACCGCCGTTTTGCTTGTGAACGACAGACACACGCGGATCTTTTGCGGCAAGCTCGTCACATATTTTGGGGCTATTGTCGGTAGATCCGTCGTCCACCAGAATCACCTGCAAATCTTCAAAGGTTTGTGTAAGAATACTTGTAACGCATTGATTCAAATATTTTTCGGTGTTATATACCGGTATTATGACGCTAAAAAAACAACTCATCACAAAATCCTGCTTAACGTTTCCTTTACCACTTCTGTTTTATCGAAATTTGCCGTTATATAATCGTAAGAGCAAGCACCAAGCTGCTTTTTTTCTTCATACGGCAGCAGTATAAATTTCTTCATTTTGTCGTACAGATCTTCAGCGCTTTTAACTTCGCAAAGATAACCTGTTTGCCCATCTAAAACGCCTTCCATACAGCCGTTGATACGCGTTGTGATAACGGGTCTGCCCATGGCACCGCTTTCCAATATCGTGTTTGCCATTCCCTCGTGGTAAGAGGGCAATACGAAGCACCACGCTTTTTCAAAATACGGCCTTACGTCGGGCTGAACGCCGTCGTAAATTATCGCACCGTTATCGACTAATTCTTTTATTTTTTCTTCGTAGTTTTCTTCATACGCACCGACGAAAGTAAAGGAAATGCTGTCACCGTACTCGCCTTTAAGCTTTTTAACGCAGTAAAACAATTCTTCAACGCCTTTTTCCTTCATCACCCTTCCTATGAACAGGAAGTTAAGCGGCGTATCTGCCATAGGATATTCCGTAAATTTAAAATGCTGTATATCAACACCCGCACCGCGTAAGACCTTGGTTTTTTCTTCTTTAACTATATTCAAAGAAACGAAGATATCCTTGCTGCCCGGGTTTTCAAAGAAAACGCAGCTTACCTTTTTAAGCGCTGCTTTATACAGCATAACGGTTATCTTTTTTAAAATACCGTCGTTTTGAAAGGCAGTACCAAGCCCCGTTACGTTAACGTAATAGTCTTTTTTCAAAAATCGGCACGCAAGCCCGCAATATATATTGGGCTTTATCGTGTATGTAATAACCTTGTCGGGCGATTCTTTTTTTAATATTTTTGCACAGTTAAGCAAAAATCCGATATCCTTAAACGGGTTTATACCCCTTCTGTCTATTTTAATATCGTAAAGCTTGCATCCGATATCGGCAAATCTTTGTATATCCTTACTGTCGTGCGGATTGATTATTACCACGCTGTGGCCGCGGTCTATCATTTCTTTGATCAGCTTAAAGCGAAATCTAAAAAGGCCGCCGGCATCGTTTGAAAGCACGGCTATTTTCATATATCAAGCTTCTCCTTTACAGGTTGTTCGCTTCCCATAAATTCTTCCATTGTAGCGTCTGTGCCTGATGATATCCCCTCTCTTTTCAAGACGGATATTGCGGTTTTAAAAATTATTTTTATATCAAGCATAAACGTGATATTTTCTGCATATGTAACGTCGTATTCAAATTTTTCTTCCCAGCTGACGGTATTTCTTCCCATTGCTTGTGCAAGCCCCGTTAAGCCGGGACGTACATCGTGCCTGTGCCTTTGCCTTTCGTTATATCTGGGAAGATATTTTACAAGCAGCGGGCGCGGACCGACAAAGCTCATATCCCCTTTGAGAATATTTATCAATTCAGGCAATTCGTCGATACTGGTGCTTCTTAAAAATTTCCCGAATTTGGTCAGCCTTTCGCCGTCGGGCAAAAGGTTTCCGTTTTCGTCTTTTTTATCAGTCATGGTGCGGAACTTGTACAGCATGAATATTTTTTCGTTTTTGCCGGGGCGTTTTTGCCTGAATAACACGGGAGACCCAAGCTTCACCCTAACCAAAACAGCCACTGCAAGCATTGGTATTATAAGCACTGCCAACATAAGCAACGCTGCTGAAAAATCAAAAAATCTTTTAAAAATACGTTCGTACATATATTCGCTTACCGTTTCTTTCTTAAAAACATACGATAAAATAATTGTCTTACTTTCGCCGTCATGATTCTTTGCACAACGAATCTGATTGCCAAATTAAAGCCATACCGTAATTTTGATATCATTCCGTGCTGAAGCATATATTTTTGAACGGCCTTTTCGCTTTGAAAATATTCTTTACCGCCGCGCCTTTCGTAAGAGGAATCGCCCACCCCCGCAAGGCACAGTACCTTTCCCGAGTTTGCAAAGGTACACCCCTTTTCAGCCATTCTTATCCAAAGGTAATAATCCTCGTTACAAAACATTGAAAGGTATCCGCCGCATTTTTCAACGGCGCTTTTTCTGTACATCACCGTCATATGATTGAATGGACAGCGTTTTTTCATATATTGTTTTATTTCGCCGTCACTTACGGGAACGCACCGCGTTGATAACGGCGCGCCGTTTTGCTTTGAAAACTCTCTTATATCGCCGCCTGCCACGTCTGCATATTGCAGAATATCAAGCAATACTTCAAATCTTCCCGCCAGGGCTATGTCGTCTGCATCCATAACGCCGACTGCTTCGTATCGGCACGCGCGCAATGCCGCCGCACGGGCAACGGCGTGATCGCCCTTTGAATTTACGTACACGACATCCGTATAAGGCTTCGTATCTTCAACCGCTTGTAAAAGCGTGCCTGTTATATTATCCGCACAGATCACCACCTGTGACGGCGCAGGCGTTTGATTAACGATGCTTTCATACGCTTTTCGAAAGCCCTCTGCCGTGTCGGATGCGCACACGCAGATGAAAACCGAATATTCCCTGTCAATACAACGTTTTTGCATATTTTAACAATTCTTCATACCGTTCTTGCGATATTCTTCCGTTTTTCAAAAGCATATCGCCGTAATTACCTTCATCATCGCTGCTGTCAAACGAATTTTTTTTCGAAAGCAGCATACGAAAAGTGTCAAAAACGATCTTCATATCGTTTTTAAAGGTGATATTTTTTGCATACTGTATGTCGTACTTAAACTTTTCATCCCAACCGAGGGCATCTGCACCCTTTGATTGGGCAAGACCCGTTATACCCGGAAGAACGGATTGGCGCACCATTGTTTCTTTTGAATAAAACACCATATCCTCTACCAACTGCGGGCGGGGGCCGATAAGACTCATCCTTCCGGAAAGAACGCAGAAAAATTCAGGTATCTCGTCAAAATACGTTCTGCGTAAAAGCCTGCCCGTTTTAGTTATTCTTTCGGAATGGGAAAGCCTTCTTTCCCCGTCGTATTCGTTTTTCATCGTACGGAATTTGTATATTGTAAAAAGGCGGTTGTCTTTTCCCGGGCGTTTTTGCTTGAAAATAACGGGAAATCCAAGATCTGCAAAAACTATAACGCCAACGATGATATACACGGGCAAAAGCACACATATAGCCGTGAAAGACACGACGATGTCTATCAACCTTTTAATGATTTTTTTATACATTTTTACCCCAAAACTTAATGGTATAACATATCTGATTTATTATATCACACGCTATAATAAAAATCAATAATTTTATTTTAATTAATATAAAAAAGGCACATTTTCTTCGTTAAAAACAAAGGATACAATATATTTACAACAGACGTCTGTAATTCTTCACCGTTGAAAGCTATAATTACAGTATCGGAGGTGACGATTTGCAATTCAATAAACGTATTTTTACATCGGAACAGCTTGTGCCCGAAATAAAAGCCATCGTTGAAGAGGGCGGCGTTTTTCCGCTTTGTGTTACCGGCAGAAGCATGCGACCGTTTCTTACAGAGGGCATAGATACCGTTTTTATCGAAAAGGCTGATATTGCACATCTAAAAAAAGGCGATATCGTTTTCGTATATCGTTTTAACACCCCCGTTTTACACAGAATAAGCAAGGTTACAAAAAAAGGCTTTTTTATGATCGGTGATGCGCACGTTAAGTCTGACGGTTTTTTTTCGCACGCCGAGATGATTGGTGTGGTTAAGTATATACACAGCGAAAAAACGAATAAAAAAAGAAAAGCGAATACATTGTGCATTCGCTTTCTTGTAAATCTGAACCGTGTAAGGATTCGCATATTCAATTTTTTTAAAAAGTAGATCAGCCGTATATAAAGTTTCTTATTTGTTCGCGGTTTTTGCTGATGTCGATAGTTACGACACTCATATACCCTTTATATCCCGGCGGCTTTGCATAGCCGTATTTCCACGTTCCCGCAAACGGCATTGACGACATTTCCATATCAACCCCGCCCGCTTCGAAAACCGATGCTATAACCTCTATACAGGTCGTAAGCGGAATATTCATTTTCAGATATTTAGACATGGAGGTTGCAACCTCTATACACTCCGTCAAGCCGAGAGAAAACGCCTTTTGATATATGGCGTAAACAACATCGCGCTGGCGGCGCGTTCTTTCAAAATCAGCCCCGGAAAGACTTCTGTTTCTGGCGTGCATCAAGGCCTCGTAACCGTTCATGTGGTTTGTACCCACTTGAAAATACAGGCCTATTTTTTCTTTGTAATACTTAACCTCGGCAGCAGTAAGGTTAACGTCTATACCGCCGATGGAATTTACGATACTTTCAAGACCGCCGAAATCAAGCACTATATAGTTTTGTATATCAAGCTTCAGTACGTCGTTTACGGTGTTAATATACAAGCCCATACCGCCGTATGCAAGCGCGTGGCCAAGCTTATTCCAGTTTCTGCCCTCGATGGGAACGTAACAGTCCCTCATTAACGAAATAATTTTTACGTCGTTAGTTTTTTTGTTGTATGAAACTATTATTGCAGAGTCTGCCCTGCCGTAATACGAATCCTTATCGCGGCCTACTACAACTATATTTACAACGTTAGGGTCTATTTGGTTTTTCTTATAAATTGGAATAGAGCCTACGTAATTCGTTGCGTATCCGCCCGTATAAGCGCCGCCGCCCGACGAGCCGCTGCTTCCGCTATTCCCACTGCTTCCGCTGCTTCCACTGCTTCCACTGTTTCCGCTATTTCCACTGTTTCCGCTGCTCGGATTATTATTAACGGCAGGGGGTGCAGTTTCAAGATCGGGGGCAGGGTTATCTTCTTGCGGGGGGGCTGTTGTTACGCCGCCTTCGATTTCTTCCCAGCCCTCGGGCAATATTTCGTCTTCGTTTACGGTACCGTTAACAAGCCCTTCGGGATTGTTTATATCGGGGTTATACTCTTCGTTTCTCGTTACTATGGCAATACTGTCGTCGTAAAAATCGTTGTGTATTTTGACAACGGCAGCTATCGCCGCAACAAGAACAAACAGTATAGCAAGCAAAAGCACAAGAACCACGATTTTGATTACGCGGCGAGCTTTTGATTTTTTCTTTTTTTTCAAAAGCCCCTCATCTTCAAGAGGCGCTTCCGTTATTTTTTCGTTATCTTGCATATTTTTCTATAATTTTTTTCGAATCTTCGACCTTTTCAAGCATATCGCGCGCAAGTGCCGCCTGGCATCTTGCCCTATCGAGATTATGATTTTCATAATTACATTTAAAGTAACGGTCACCGTCGAGATAATCCGTTAAAAACCTTGCAGAAAGCTCTAACGCCATTACGATCGGGCCGAGATACAGCGTTTGCACCTCTTCATCGGTTAAAGATTGGGCAACCTGAGGAACAAAGCCCGCGGCGAACGCCTCGTATTTTACAAGGTCAAGCCCTACCTTTGAAAGATCCTTTTCATCTTCCGTGCTTGTACTTGCGGCAGAACGCACCGCATCACCGAAATCGTACGCGGTAAGCCCGGGCATTACGGTATCAAGATCTATAACCGCAAGCGGTTCGCCCGTTTCGATATCAAACAAAACGTTATTGCATTTCGTATCGTTGTGCGTTACCCTTAACGGCAGCGTGCCGGATTTAAGCTTTTCTGTAAGTGATTGTGCAATTTTGCGCTTTTCCATAAGGAAATCAAGCACGTCTTTGCATATTTGTTTTCTGTTGCAGCAATCGGCATTTGCCGATTTTTCAAGCGCATTATAGCGCGATTCGGTATTGTGAAAATCAGGTATTATTTCATGAAGCGACGAGGCATCAAAATCAGAAAGCTGCATTTGAAATTTGCCGAATGCACTGCCTGCATTTTTCAAAATACGAACATCGTCAAACACGTCATACGTTACAGAACGCGGGATAAATTTGTACGAACGTAAAAACCTATCTTCATCGTCGATAACGTAGTTTTCCCCCGTTGCGGTCTTTAAAAACTCAAGCACATTTCTGTCGGGCACACCGTTGAATTTTGATGCTATGTGCCTTGTAACAGCATCTATATTCGCCATGATCTTATGGGGATCTTTAAAAACGAATTTATTTATATCCTGAACGATATATTCCGCATCACCGTCTTCGGCAGCGACGGTTACCTTGTAAGTTTTGTTTATGTTTCCCGTTTTAATGGCAAAAGAATCTTTTATTTGCCCCTTAATACCGAAAACCTCGCATATTTGACTTAATTCCATTTTTATCCTTCTTTTTTTTCCTGTTCTTCACCGAAAAAAACGGCTTCGGCAACGTTTTTCCCCGTTTCAAACACGGAAGTTTTTATTTTTTTTCCAAACGGAAACGACGTTAATTTTCTTACCCCTTTTGCCATATCCGGCGCGCGAAGCTCCATATCGTGAGCATCGCTTCCCAATACCAAGGGCATACCGTCGCCGTAGTACGCCATAAAGCTTATACGCGTGCCAAACGAATAAAGTGCCTCGGTATTTAACTGGAAAATAAAATTGTCAAAACCCAATATCTGCTCTAACTCTTCTTTTTTGAATACGTTCAACAGCCTGTCAACATGTGCAATCATAACGTCTATATTCTGGTTGAAGGCGATCCTTTCCAGCTCGTCTATCATCCAATACTGAAATTTCGTTGCCGGAAATTCCACCATAAGCACGTTTGATTTTCCCATGCAAAGCGGACGCAGATCTTCATCTGACACGCCTTTGCACAAATACACCTCTGCCCCAAGTGCGATATTGGGCATTTTTATTTGTTCTTTAAACGGCTGAAGCCTTTCGTACGCAGCAGCCCTGCGTTGTACAAACCTTTCAGCCGATTCCTTTTCGTGAAGATAGTGGGGTGTTAACACACAGTATTCCACGCCCTGCTTATACAAAGCGTTCAGCATTTTAACGCTTACCTCTGCCTCTCTCGGGCCGTCGTCGATCTTCGGAAGTATGTGTGTATGAAAATCCACTAATTTACCGTTTAGCATATTTCCTCTGTTAAATATTACTTTCGTGTTATTTTGATATTATACCGGCGCCGTTATCCGATTACCTCTGCAAGATTTGCATTTTTAGCTTTTTCGATAAAGCTTTCTACGTCGCCCCTTACAACTTCTTCGGAAATATCGTACTCTTGCAGCATATTAGCAACAAGATCCTCAACATCTATGCCTTGGGATATTGCTTCCCACAAAAATTTTCCCGTTTTATTCAGCTTGATTATTCCGTTAAATTTCTGTGCCTCTGCACCTACGGGAACTATGATATAGGTCTGCCCTATTTCACGAAGTACAAAGCCCGGCTTTGCTTTAACAAACATTCTTTTTCAACCTTTCATTCCTTCGTACGCGATTTGCGCCGCATTGGTGGATATATTGCAATACAAGTCGTAAAAATCAACTGTGTTTAAGAATCTGTCCAACTCGTCAAACAGCTTCATAGAATACCCCTCTTCATAGGGGCGGTAAACTTGATTTAACAAAGGTGTCAACGCTGCCTGTGCAGAGGTGCGCTTTATAAGATTGCTTTCTGCCCTGTGCACGAAGCACACTGCTTTTAGGGGGGCAGATGCGTTTTTATTGGTATTTGTCTTCCCACTCCACGGTGTGCCGTATATAATATATTCGCCGTTTATAAAGCGCACGATCGGCTTATCGTCGTTTATGATAAACGCGCGGTCGTGCCCAAAATGGCGAAGCCATAGCGACGTGTGCGTAGATTTACCCGTACCGCTTGGCGCGGTAAAGGCGTACGCCTGCCCGTCTAACACGACGGCTGAGGAGTGAAGCAAAAAAGCATTGTAATTTAATATCTGCGTACAGATTTTTCTGTATATTGCGGTATATTCTATCGCCTCTTCTCTGGCATTGGGCGACCTTTTTCTTTCATCATGCAAATCTTGTTCCGTTACATCTGCCTCGATATCCACGTATTCTGTATTTTCGGCAAGATACGGCTGTGACAAGCGCATCAACGCTTCGCCCTTCGGTGAATATCTTACGTTAAGATCTGCTATTCTGTAAATGGGCATACGTATTATTTTTTAGGCGCAGGTATCGTGTATGATTCCAACAATTCCAGCGTTTCGTATGCATCGGGATCAAATTCTTCACCGGGGAAATCGTGATAACCGTCAAACTCGGAAACAACGTGTTCGTGCGTTTCATCTTCATGCGGTGCATCGCTGTCTGAAACTGTAACGTTCGTTACCGCGTTTGTATCAAACTGCCCGAAGTCTATAACATTGTCAGAACCGTAAAATACTTTCGTTTGTTCTTCCTTCGTTTGCTTGTCGTCATCTTCATCCGGCGGGAAAGTCCACGGTGCTTCGCTTGCAGAATTAAGATCTACGCTGTTATTACCGCAGGAAGCGGCAAAAACGCAAACTGCCAACAGCACAACAACACACAACACCAAAGAAAATACACCTTTATTGATCCTTCTGTATTCCATAAAATTACCCTTCTGTTTAACATCGTTTTTATAAGGACCCCAAAAATAACGAGGAATCCCCAATAATAATTATAGTAAATTTCGCAGGGATTGTCAAGTGAAAAGGCTAATTATTATTATTTTTTCGGACATTGTTAACGATTTTATCACCGAAAATCCAAAAACTAAAAATTTCCCATTATTTTCTTATATTAAACAATTATTTTATATATTAAATACAAAATACTACTTGAATATAATAAAAAATTGTGGTAAAATCCAAATATACTAACTATCCGGAGGTTATTATGAAACCAATTGTGGCTATAATGTACGATTTTGATAAAACGCTTTCTCCGCGTGATATGCAGGAATACGCCTTTATTCCGGGAATAGGTATGCGCGCAGAGGATTTCTGGAATAAATGCAACGAATTGGTATGTGCCAACGATATGGACAGCATTCTTGCCTATATGTATTTTATGGTACATCAATCAAAACAGCACGGGCTTCGCCTTACGCGTGAGGAGTTTAGAAAACACGGTAAATACGTTGTTTTGTTCGACGGTGTCGAAGAATGGTTCAACCGCATAAACGAATACGGTGAAGAAAACGGCGTGCAGATAGAGCACTATGTTATTTCCTCGGGCTTGAAAGAGATCATCGAGGGTACACCCATAGCTAAATATTTTACGAAGATCTACGCTGCTGAATTTTTCTATAACGAAAGCGGCGAAGCGGTATGGCCTTCAATGGCAGTAAACTACACAAGTAAAACGCAGTTTGTTTACCGCATAAACAAGGGCGTGCTTGACGTTACAGACCATTCCGGCTTGAATGAATCGACGCCCGACGAAGCGAAGCGTATTTCGTTTTCCAACATGATATACATAGGCGACGGGCTTTCCGACGTACCGTGTATGAAGCTTGTAAAAACAAACGGCGGCCACTCTGTTGCGGTATATCAAGAAAAGAAAGCGCAAGCGGTTGACCTGCTTAAGCAAGGCAGGGTAAGCTATATTGCCCACGCGGATTATACCGAAGGCGGCAAGCTGGATACCACCATAAAAGCAATAATCGACCAAATAAAGGCAACAAACGTAACGAAAGAAATATACAAGAAAGACATTGCCGAAAACTGATATGAAGAATTTCTGGACAAAATACAAATCAATGATGCTTTCGCACGCGCTTGTAAGGGCCATGACCGTTATTGACGTTATTTTTGCCGTTTGTATTCCGTTTGCCGTAAAGGTATATTGCGGAACGCTTGTGGCAGAAACCTCGCAGCATATACGCATACCGTTGACTGTTGCACTGTACTGTGCGGCGGTGTTTGTTTTTGCTGCGTGCTGTGCGCTTGACAGGTTGTTATCCAATATAAAAAAGGACGTTGTGTTCGACCCCAAAAACGTAAAATACCTGCGGTATATATCATGGTGCTGCTTTGCAACCGCCGTTGTATTTTTCGTATTGACGTACTTTATTTTGCTTTCCTTTATGATAAGCGTTGCTGCGGTTATTTTCGGGCTTGTTATCCGCGTTATAAAGAATCTCTTTTGTGAAGCGGTAGAGATCAAATCCGAAAACGATCTGACTATATGAGGTGGCATAATGGCGATCGTAGTTAACGTTGATATAATGCTGGCAAAAAGAAAAATGTCTTCCGGCACGCTTGCCGCAAAGGTAGGCATTACGCAGGCAAATCTTTCTATTTTAAAAACAAATAAAGCCAAGGCCATACGCTTTTCCACGTTGGAGGCTATATGCAGAGAGCTTCAGTGCCAACCGGGCGACATACTTGAATATCTGCCCGACGAAGAAGACGAACAACCTTAAACATCAAAACCGAATGGACTAAAAAAAACGTCCATTCGGTTATTAGTATGCTTAAAGAACACCTGAAAGATCAAATTCAGGGGTGTATTTTTCATCGGCGGATTCTTTTTCTTGCGAAAAGCCGTGAAAGCCAAGCCGTTGTGCTTCTTCTTGTACCTTATCGTATTCATAGGTAGTAAGCTTTCGGTTTATTTCGGGCATATTTTTTGCCTTGTGGCATGGGTAATATTGGCGCATAAGGCTTAAAGAATACGCATCTGTACCGAATTTTTCGGCTAAAAAATTTAATATTTTTATAGATTCATCCTTATGCGACGGCATAACAAGATGCCTTACTATAACGCCGCTTTTCATCATTCCGTTTTCTTTATAAGCTTCTTTTCCTACCTGCAAAAGCATCTTTTCAAGTGCGTTTATCGCATATTCGGGGTAATCCGGTGCGTTAAGATATTTTTTTGCAAGCTCGCGTGAAATAAACTTTATATCAGGCAAGTAGATATCTACGTATCCGTTCAGCATATCAAGTGTTTCCGCACTTTCATATCCGCCCGTATTCCATATTATCGGTATTGAAAGCTTATCCTTACACGTATCCAACGCCTTAATAACGGAAAGTACGTACGGCGTTGCAGAAACCAGATTTATATTTTCCGCCCCGTTTTCCTGCAATCGCATAAATATTTCAGCCAAAGTGTACGGCGTTACTTCTTTGCCGATACCGTCTGCACTTATTCTATGGTTTTGACAAAACACGCATTTCAAATTACAGTGCGAGAAAAACACCGCGCCCGAGCCGTTTTTACCGCTAATGGGCGGCTCTTCCCACATATGAAGCGAGGCACGCGCAATCTTTGCAGATTCGGGCGCGCCGCAATACCCGCGTTTTTCTTCTCTGTTGATTCCGCAATTACGCGGACATAAATTACAAATCATACAAATCTCCGATATAACGGCATATAAGAAAGGAACCGGCCGTAAAATGAATTATTTCGAAAAAACAGAACAGCTTATCCAACGCGCCATAGACGAGCGCATCTTTCCCTGCGCGGCGTACGCCGTGGGCGATAAAGACAGAATATATCTTAAAGGCGTAAAGGGTTACAGGCGCGTTATCCTTGGCAACGAACAGCCAAACGGTGTATTTGATGGCAAAATACCGCCAAACGCACCCCTTGTAACGGAAAATACGCTTTTCGATATGGCGTCGCTTTCGAAAATACTTGCAACGACGCCCGTAGCACTGCGCCTTATTGAAGAAGGCGAAATGTGCCTTGATGATACGATAGGCAGATTTATAAGCGCACCGCAAGACAAAAGGGATATAACAATACGCAGCTTGCTTACGCATTCAAGCGGAATACATCCGCATTTTCAATTATATAACATGTGCCGAACACCCGACGAAATAGTTGATACCATTTTACAGCAACCGCTTTTTTACCCTACGGGAGAAAGGGTTGAATATTCTTGCATGGGCTTTATCGTTTTGGGCGAAATACTGCAAAAAATAACGGGTATGCGGCTTGACGCACTTGCGGAAAAATACGTTTTCGAGCCGCTTAATATGTCAAAAACGGGATATACACCTAAAGAAAACCCCAAGCTGTGGGATCTTGAATGTGTGTGTGAAGAATATTCACCAACGCAAGGAAAGTATATCGAAGGCGTCGTTCACGATGAAAACGCGCGTTTTGCGGGCGGTATTTCCGGCAATGCAGGCGTTTTTTCCTGTATTGACGACGTATGTAAATTCGCAACAATGCTTGCGCGCGGCGGCGAATACAAGGGCAAACGGATAATAACGCCGCCAATGTTCGAAAAAGCAATTCAAAACCACACGCCGAATATTCCCGTAGAAGACAGGGGCTTGGGATTTTATCTTTCACGCGGGGTAATGGCGCCGTGCGGCGATCTTTTTAAGGTTGGTTCTTTCGGGCACCTTGGATTCACGGGTAATTCCCTTTTCGTTGATATCGGCACCGGTATATTCGCAATACTGTTAACCAACCGCGTACATTACACGCGCGCAAACGATAAGATATTCCGTTTCAGGCGCGTTTTTCACAACTGTGCAATGGCAGATTGTATGCGATTGAAGCATTCTTGATATATTATTATACCCCAAACGCAAAAAAATTTCAATACAAATAAAGCCTTTATATGAAAGGAAGGGTCAAATATGTGTATTCCAAGACCGGAACACCCCAATCCTCAATTTGAAAGAGAAAATTGGATAAATCTTAACGGCGAATGGGATTTTGAAATCGACAATTCGCAAAGCGGCGAAGAACGCGGCTTGCAAAACAAAAATACGTTAAGCGGAAAAATAATAGTTCCCTTTTGCCCCGAAAGCGAGCTTTCAGTCGTGCAAAATAAAGATTTTATGGCTTGCGTATGGTACAAAAAAACTGTCGTTTTAGACGAGGATTTTTTAAAGGGCAACGTTATTCTTACCATCGGTGCGTGTGATTACCATACAAAGATATGGGTAAACGGCACGTTTTGCAAAGAGCATTTCGGCGGTTTTACGCCGATAAAGGCTGTAATCGGTGATCTGTTACATTCGGGTACAAATATTATAACGGTATGCGCATATGACGATACAAGAAGCGGCAATCAGCCATGCGGCAAGCAAAGCCCGCGCTTTGGCTCATTTGGGTGCTTTTACACACGTACAACGGGCATCTGGCAAACGGTTTTTCTTGAATCCGTTCCAAAAAGCTACGTTGAAGCTGTAAAATTCACCCCCGATATAAGCGGAAACGTTATTATCAATGCTTCTGCCGTTAATTCACACGGAAAAGACTTGAACGTGCGCGTTTATTTTGAAAACGATCCCGTTGGCGAAGTAAGTGCCGTCGTAAACGGTAATACCGCATCTGCCATTATTAAAATAGAATCGCCAAAATTGTGGGATACACAAAATCCCAATCTTTACACCGTGCAGATATCTCTGGGAGAAGATAAGATCAAAAGCTATTTCGGCATAAGAAGCGTGGCCTATAACGACCACCGCCTGTACCTTAACAAAAAAAGCATATTCGGAAGGTTCGTGCTTGACCAAGGCTTTTATCCCAACGGCATTTTTACTGCCCCTTGCGAAAGCGATTTAAAAAACGACATACAGCTTTCGCTTGATTGCGGCTTTAACGGTGCAAGGCTTCACCAAAAGGTTTTCGAACCGCGTTTTCTCTATCATTGTGATAAAATGGGATACCTTGTTTGGGGCGAGCATGCAAACTGGGGCCTTGATATATCGCGCCCTGAAGGCTGGAAGGGCTTTATAAACGAATGGGTAGAAATATTAAACCGCGATTACAACCACCCGTGTATTATCGGCTGGTGCCCATTAAATGAAACGCAGCACAACCAAGATGCAGAATTTGTAAAAACGCTTTATAATATTACAAAATCAATAGACAACACACGCATATTTATAGATTGCAGCGGCTGGACACACGTTGACGGCGTATGTGATATGCTTGATTGCCACACCTACGAGCAAGACCCCGAAAAATTAAACGCCAACATAACCGACCCGATGGGAAAAGATGCTTTCGGCGTGCCATATACAGACAAGCTTTGCTTTGTTTCCGAATTTGGCGGAACGTCGTATTGGGAAAATCGTTCCGAAGATGATGCATGGGGCTACGGCAACGCACCCAAAACAATGGAAGAGTTTATGCAACGCCTTGAGGGGCTTGTATCCGTACTGCTTAAAAACGAAAATCTGTGCGCGTTTTGTTATACGCAATTAACCGACGTCGAGCAAGAACAAAACGGTATTTATACCTACACCCGAAAGGCAAAATTTGATTTAAAAGCCATTAAAAGCATAATTTCCGCAAAGGCAGCGTGCGAAGAATAATCTTTCGTTTTTATTCGCGGTTTTAATTCTTTTTTCTTATTTTTTTCGGCGCAATGCACAAAGCATATTACCAAATTTTGGTAAAATTTAAGTTATAAATGGTATTGCAAATTTTACCAATTTATGGTAATATATTCGTGTAATAAACAATAACTTACAGAAAGGAAATTATAATGGAAATAAAAGTAAAGGTTCTTGTAGCGGATGCAAACCTTGAATTCAGAATGCTGTGCCGTGAAAATTTAAAGAAAAGCGTAAATTGCATTATCGACGAATCCTCTAACGGAGAGGATGCCCTCGAAAAAATCAAATACAACGGGTATGATTTCGTATTGTGCGACATGTGGCTTCCCCGTATCGACGGACCACACCTGATAAGAGAAGCGAAAAGCCGTTTAGGGGCAGATAATTTACCCGAATTTATAATTCTTTCGGTTATCAACAACCAAAACGTATATATCGAAGCAGACGAAGCAGGCGCGGCATATTGTATGACGAAGCCCGTAGATTTTAACGTTCTTATCGACAGAATGCGAAGATTGTATTCTATGAAAACGGAAAACGGCGAATTTTTCCGTTCGCAATCAAACGATAACGCCATGGAAACGCAAATCACAAAAATAATACACGAAATAGGCGTTCCGGCACATATCAAGGGATACCAATATCTGCGTTGCGCTATACTTATGTCCATCAAAGATAATACCGTTATCAATTCCGTAACAAAGGTACTGTATCCCGAGGTAGCAAAAATGTACCAAACGACGCCGTCACGGGTAGAACGTGCGATTCGCCACGCAATAGAAGTAGCGTGGGACAGGGGCGATGTTGACGTGCTTAATTCCTATTTCGGATACACCATACAAAACAACCGCGGAAAGCCTACTAACAGCGAATTTATCGCGATGATTGCGGATAACCTTCGTTTAAAAAACAACATCAGATAATAAGTTTGCAAACGGTAAATTTCCGGCAACGGTTCTGTGTTTAGAAGCAACGCCAGACAATTTACACCTTTCAAATACTGCCAATATCAAAACAGGATGCAGAATGCGGGCAACGTATTTCACAGCCTGTTTTTTTATTTTTGCAAGCAATAAAAGCTTTTTTCGACATTTTTAATGTAAAATTCGGTCTTTTTGCCTTTACATTATTCTTTTTGTGTTGTATAATACTTTCATTACAAAAAGAAAGGCGATATAATGTGCTCTTCGGGGTTTAAAAATAACAGATCTTCTTTCAAGCGCGGAATGATGGACGGTATTCCCATCGGCCTTGGATATTTGGCAGTTTCGTTTTCATTAGGTATAGCGGCAAGAAACGCAGGGCTTTCCGCATTTCAAGGCTTATTGGCAAGCTTCTTGTGCAGTGCCTCTGCAGGCGAATACGCAGGCTTTACCGTAATCGCATCTGATGCCGCCTATTTTGAAATAGCGCTTGCCACACTTGTGGCAAATATCAGATATTTGCTGATGGGCTGTGCAGAAAGCCAACGTTTGCACCCTAAAACATCTCTTTTACACAGAATGATGATGGCGTTTCATCTTACAGACGAATTATTCGGCATTGCCATCGCACGCCCGGGATATTTAAATCCTTATTACAGCTTCGGTGCTGCCGTTACCGCCGCGCCGCCGTGGGCAATCGGCACTATGATAGGCATAATTGCAGGCAATTTGCTGCCCGAAAGATTTGTAAGTGCGTTTAGCGTGGCTTTATTCGGTATGTTTTTGGCAGTAATAATTCCGCAGGCGAAGCAAAGCAAAACCGTGGCACTTATCATTGCAGTATCTTTCGTATTCAGCCTTGCCGCAACGTACGCCCCCGTTATATCTAATTTAACAGAAGGCACGCGAACGATCCTTCTTACAGTTGTAATTTCGACTGTTGCCGCCATTCTGTTTCCTAAAAAAGATGATGAAAGGCAGGGCGCACAATGACACACAACATTTACATATACATTCTTATAATGTTCGCAGTTACGTACGCTATCCGCGTATTGCCCCTTACGCTTATCCGAAAAGAAATAACGAATACTTTTATAAAATCTTTTCTTTATTACGTTCCATACGTAACGCTCGCCGTAATGACGTTTCCCGCAATACTGCACGCAACACAAAGCCCATACGCAGGCGCGGCGGCGCTTATCGGCGGTATAATAGTTGCATATTTGGGCTTTGATCTTTTCCGCGTAGCTATCACCTGCTGCGGTATAGTTTTAATATTGGAATTTATCATTATATAAAATAATAGCTTTTTGTTTGATATGCCGCTTAAATTTTTCGGGCGGCATATTCTTTTATAAAAAGCATCATACATTACCTAAACCCAAAATTAAACTTAACCATTAGCTGATTTTGGCGGATTATCAAAAATAGTCATAACCGGCGGCTAAGCCGGGGGCTTGCCCAACCCTATAAGGGCGTGTTGCCGGCGGGGCTTAAGCCCACCGAAGCATTTGGCACTTGCAAACAGCGCCTTGCCGCCACAGATGTGGAAATTTAAAGCCTTCCTCCGAGAAGTAAGGGGGACCGTAACGCGGTGAAAGGAGCCTGCGTTACAGTCCCGTTTTGCTGAATTTTATCATTACGAACTGTACTTCAGTCTGCATTCGCTCGACAGCTCCGCCCGGAAGGAGCCTATCGCAGCGGCGGAATTACTAATCGGCATAAGCCTCTATCTAACCACCTGCAGGTGGGGTCTATAACCAATAAAAAAGCCCGTGTGTTTGAAACACACGGGCTTTATCGTAGAAATTTATACGATATCTATTAGTTGAACCAAGTGATATCGATTTCGTTATCAAGAGCTGCTTCTTCGTCGCAAGCGTTGTTACCGTTTACGCAAACA
>JAZQHC010000004.1:0-67251 GCA_045540335.1 Eubacteriales bacterium | reverse complement strand
GTGTTATTTGCGTACTGCTCGGTATCTTCAATATATGCGGAAATATCGGCTCAATCCATTGGTACAATCGTCGTAAGGTCACGAAGGAAAATCAAAAGGCATACTGTATGTTCGTAGGTCTTGGAACTCTTATTGTCGGTGTGGCTATAATTGCAGGTGCGGTTATACAAGCGTTAGGAAGTATAGCGGTAAGTGGATTGGTAATAGGCGTAGGTGTTTTGATTGGATTTGTTTTTATCCTATACGCGCAATTCAAATATAACAGAGGATTATTCTAATCATCAAATTCCAATTTATCGAACAGAATAAACAAACCCCGACAGACATTAAAATCTGTCGGGGTTAATTATTTGCTTTCTGCATATCTAATTTCGCTTATCCGTAGGGGCGTTCTTTGAACGCCCGCGGGCGAACACAGTTCGCCCCTACCGTGGGTCTGTCAATATTTTATGATTTCTCCGCTAAGAACATCACACATTTAATAACCACTTTTTTATTTATTTCGTTTATATTTTATTGCTGATATAGTCTGAAATTGCAAGGGCGGATCTGATCGAAAGCACTTCTTCAGAAGCGAAATTTGCCGCTTTCTTGCATGCCGCATTTGCAAAATTTCCGCTTGCAAGTGAATTTACAACTACCCTTGTATCGAAATACGTTATTTCGCCGTCGGCGTCAACGTCGCCCATAATAACTACCGTGTATTTTGCGCCGAGGGCATCGGTAACGGTCATACCCGTTACAAGCTTATCACCATCGGCAGCCGCGCTTGAACCATTGGTGAAAGAAAATGTTGAAGCATCTGCACCTTTAAATAAAGCGAACAGATCCTTTGCGTCTGCTACCGTTGTTTTGGGGGCAAAGCCTATAACAAATGTTTCAGAGGTTTCGGGGTCCTGCTCTTCCTTAAGGGACAACTCGCTTACCGCAATATCGGCAGTACACGTAAATTCACCGCAGGTTGCCGTTATGGTTGCATTACCGACAGCAACACCCGTGATAACACCGTTTTCGTCCACCGTTGCAATATTTGTATCGTCGATTGCATATGTAATTTTAGAAGCGCTTGCACCTTCGGGGGAGAAAATTATCGCGGTGGTGCAGGCTTCGCCAATCGTTATCATATAAATATCCTTAGAAAAAGCAATTCCTGTTAATTCTACCGGTGCACTTGTAGTATCGCTGACCGAATCGGACGTATCCAAAGTATCTGTAGCGTCTGTAGTTTCTTCGGTAGTTACCTGCGAATAAGCATCTTCTGTCGTATCAGCGGTTGTATCCTCCGCAGTTGTATTTTCCGTTGTTGTGTCTTCTGTTGTTGTATCTTCGGCAGTGGTATCTTCGGCAGTGGTATCTGTGCCCTCAACAACAGTAGTATCGCTTTCGGTCAGGCTTTCTTCACCTACCGCAGCAGACAGTACAGCCATCGAAAACAGCATACTGACAGCTATTACCAAGGAACATACAAATTTAAACGTTTTATTCATCATTCTGCTTCCCTTCTTGATTATTTATTGCCGTCGCGATCTTCACCGATGATCATATCGTCATTTTCATCTTTTTCAAAATCAAATGCACTTACCGTGGGCGACGGGGAAACGAAATCCTCTTCGGTGTCGTTGCTGTTTTTGAAATCCATTTCTTCATCATCGTTATCATGGAAAACGAAATCGTCGTTGCTATCGTTATCATCGTCATCATCGTCATCATCGTCGTAATAATAAAACTCGTCAGATTCTTCTTCGCGTTTTTTCTTAACGTATGCGATTATAAAATATACAGCGCCCGCTAAAACGGAAATTACAACGATAGATGCGACTATATATCCTACGATTTTCATCGTATCTACATCACCTGTATCGCCTGCATCCGTATCTGCAACCGTTTCAGAATCTACAGATGGCGGGGGCACGGTAGTGTCGGTATTTGGATTGCTTAATTCATCAATTCTTTCAACTATGCTGAGATATTTGCTTTCAACATCTGCAAGCACCGTAGGGCCGAATTGCGTTTTAAAGGTATTATACTTGTTTTGCAATTCGCCAATAGTGGATATATCTGCCGCAGTAAGGGCGTTTACATCCATATCAAATACAGTTTCTTTAAAAGCAGTAAGATTTTCTGCAGAAATGTATTCAACAGTAAAAGCATTGCTTATAACGATATCTTCCGTAACGCGTATGCCTATGCTTCTTACCCCTTCAATATCGGTAAGATATGCAGTAAGCATAGAAGCATCTACATCTCTGTCTGCCTGCGTACCGTCGCTGTACGTTACGGTTATAACCAATCCAGTAGTGTCAACGGGAAATCCAACGGGAACGTAGGAATATTTAGGTGCACTTCCGGGTTTTACGATAGCACTGTAAACGGAAACGTTTTTAACCGTTACTATCATCGTAGTTTTGAACGTCTGATAAGTTACGATAAGTGCCTGTTCGCCGGGTGTAGTATTGTCAAATCCCGTAATGCTTACCGCCTCGTTTGAAAGGGGGATATACGAAATACCCTTTTCACCGCTATACGGACTTACGTCTTCATATTGAACGATAATTTCACCTTGTGAAAGATTCAACGGTTCGTTAAGAGCGTACTCTTTAATGTACGTACCCGTTTTCATAGAAATGGACTGTATTTTTCTGTTAACATTAAACGTTTCTGTTATAGTTTTACCGTCAACCTTTACGGAAATCGTGTAAGAACCGTTTTCCTTTGCGTAATACGGGCTTGTTACCGTTTTACTTTCGCCATCGTTATACTTAACCTGCGCGCTGCTTGCCGCAAATTCAATTTTAACCATTTTATCGTAAACGGCCTGATTTTTTCCCGATTCGTTGAAAAGAATATCAGGGCGTTCAACATATGCCTTCAATGAAAGATTTTCGGGATTTTTACACGTTATCTTGTTTCCCGCAGAGGTGGTATGGCTATCAAACATATTACAGCTTGTAACCTTTATTTCGCCCTTTGTATCAGCCGCAAGATCGTCTTTAACCTTCAATTTAAAGCGAAACAATGTAAACTTGCTTATATCAGCACGGGGAAGATACGCCCCTGCATCGTTAGCATAGCAATAATAAAAGGATATAGAATCCGTACCGTTATAATTTACAGCCAAGGCATCGCCTGCATTCGTTTTAAGCGTATTGTTTTCAATAGAGTTTTCTACGAATTCAAATACAGAAGAATCGAAGGAAACCGAAAGCTCCATAGCGGATATTTTAGGCGTCATCGTTGCATAATTAGTAATTTCAACACCTACAGAGAAGGTTTCGCCTTTTTCGGGCGCCGTAGTGGAAGAAGATACTTTTATCTGCGCCTTATCCTTATCCGCCACTGCAAATGTAGGCAGCTGCAACACGGATATAACCGTTATACACGCAAGCAAAAGCGCTGAAAGTTTTTTGAATCTGTTTTTCATTTCATACCTCTTATAAATTGTTTTACCCATTCGTCAAATACATATTAAAATCCCACGCGGGGATATATCTTGACTTTCTTACCCTTATTTTCGGGGCTTTGTACATAGAGTGAATTTTCGGAATAATGGAATACATATCACGCCTTCGGTGATATAAAGAAACTATCATATCGGGTTGACAGTTTAAAATCGTTTGCTCTGCCCCTTGGATAGCATCAAGCTCTGCCCCTTCGACATCCATTTTTATCAAATCAACCGGTTTAGAACCGATCACCGTATCAAGGCGTACTGTTTGTATGCGTTTTTCTACTGCATCGGTGGCGGCACTTGCAAACAGCGAAGTATTGCGGTTGCCCTTTTCGTATATCACGGTTTCCCCGTCGGTATCAGAAAGTGCAGCGTTTATACACCTTACATCAGCATCAATGCCGTTGCAGGCAGATACAAGCTTTTTATAGCTTCGTTTATCCGGCTCAAACGCGTAGGCAAGAGAAATATTAGGACACGAAGCACACGTATGCAGCACAGTATCGCCGTTATATGCGCCCGCATCGACATACGTTTTGTAATTATAGCACCTTAATTCGGATTTTGCAATATCAAATTGCGAACTTTGTGCAAACTTGATATATTTGATTTTGCCCGACAATTTAAAATTAAGCACATCATCATACTGTTGTTTTGAAAAATCGTCGAAAAGAAGACTTCTTGCATATTCGAATTCATCCTTATGCGCCGCATAATAATCGTATGTAAACAGCCCGTCCGGACAAACCGGAAGATCAGGGGCGTACAGTTCAAACTCGTCATCCAGCGCGGAAATATTTTTAATAACATCAGGTAAATGCGAGCCAAAAGAAAGTAATATTATAAAATCGCCGTATTTCTTCTTCACATCGGCAAAAGAAAGCACCGTTTTACCGTGAAAGTTTTGCCCCCTTACAAATCCATCTGATGCAAAAAAGTCGCTTACTTCCCTGTTTATCAGTTGCAAAGCATTTATCAATTTATCTGCCCCGTCGCCCATGCCATATACTATCAACGGCTTTGGTGTTTGGGCAAGATATTGCCATAAATCGTTTTTAACTTCTATCATATTTCCTCTGTTTTCAAAGAGATATTCCGATTGATATATTTTAGATCATATTTATTACAACGGTTTAACCGCATTTGAAATATTTCATTATATAAATAAAATATTGCTCGCTTTATCTTGAAAAACGGAATATTTTGTGATATCATATAAAGCGTATAATAGAATCATTGAACATATTTTACGAAAGCGGGGAATTTTTATGGCAGATACCTTGAAATTATTCAGAAATTCGGTTAACGGCTTCAATAAAAACGATGTTACGTTATATATCGAAAAAATGAATTTCGACTTTAAAAAAGAGGTTGAAAAATTAAACACCGCATTGGACCAGGCAAACACAAAGGCATCTTCAGCAGAATCCGCACTTGAAGAAAGCAAATCCTTAAAAGCGGAAAATGAGGATTTGAAGGCAGCTTTACAGCGTTTACAAGAAGAATGTGATGTATTGAAAACGCAACTTAACGAAAGCGAAGAGCTTATAAACGCACAAAACGATGCGCTTGACAAGCTGTGTAACGAAAACGAAGCTTTAAAAAACACCCCCCTTGCCCCTGTTGTGCCCTTGGCAAGTGATGAAAATATTGAAAAGGCAAAAATGTACGACAATATGTCGGCTAAAATAGGGCAAATACTTATTGATGCAAACAAGAACGCAGATGATATTCTATCAAATGCAAGGCAAGAAGCCGACCTTATAATAGAACGTGCAAACAAAACGGCAGACGAGATAACAGACGGTGCAAACAAACGTGCAGAAACCATATATGGTGAATCAGTACGCAAGGCGGATCTGTTCAAAGCCGAATATATTACCGCGTTTGAACAACATTCAAATGAAATAAGAGCTTCGATGGAAAAGCTTCAAAACACCGTTGCAATATGCAAAGACGATCTTGCACGTAAAGCGCAAACGGTTCGCACCTCTATCCCTTACAATACAAATATAACCGAAAAAGAATAAAGGAGTAGGAAAATGGATAATTTGTCACAAAAAGCCCTTGAAATGGCTTGGGAATCACTTAGAATCGAAAGAGAAGCAATAGCACAGGCAGAAGATTATTTAGATAAAGCAACGTTTTTAGAGGTTGCAAAAGCGTTAAGTGAATGCAAAAAAATAATAACGTGCGCCAGCGGTTCTTCAGGTATTGCTGCCAAAAAATTCCAGCATAGCCTTTGCTGTATTGATAGGCCTGCTTGCTTCATGTCACCTGCGGAAGCCGTTCACGGAGGTTTGGGCGTAGTAACAGATGAAGACTGCGTAATCATGGTTTCAAGAGGCGGCAAAACAGTTGAGCTGTTGCCCATTATCGACGTTGTAAAGAAAAAAGGCGCAAAGCTTATCGCGGTTACGGAAAACCTTGATTCTCCTTTGGCAAATAATGCAGACCTTATAATTAAAATGCAGATCGAAAAAGAAAGCGATAAATACAATATGATGGCTACCGCTTCATACGTTGCTACGATCGCTATTTTCGATGCACTTCTTGCAGCGGTAATGGAATTGACAGGATATAGAAAAGAGCAATTCGGCCTTATTCATCCGGGCGGTGCAGTAGGCGAAAGACTTAACAAAAAATAATTTGTAACGCATTTTCCCCCGACGATTATAATATTAAAAAGTATGATCGCGGGGGAAATATAATGCAATTTAACCTTCTTTCGGAAAACAAATTAAAAATCTCTCTTTCAGAAAAAGATATGGAATCTTTAGGATTTCCTACGGATATCTCAAACGGCATTTTGGGTGAGGACGTTCTGCACCACGCTGCATTTCGAAATTTATTTGAAGACGTAAGGCGCAAAACTTCATTCGATACATCGTGTGAATTTGAAGTAAAAATATACACCTCCTCATCTGATGGGGCAGACATATATCTTACGAAGACAAAAAGTGAAGAAACGCACTGTCCTTTATGTGATTACAGTAAAAAAACGTATTTGTTTTCTTTTACTCGGTTTTCGCATCTGCTTGGGGCATGCAAGTATATATCTTCGCTTGATATTTGTGCAGATACATCCGTTTATTACGAAAAAGCTCGCGGAAAATGCAGGTATTATCTTTTATTTTCGCAAAGCATCTACGAATTATGCGGGGATATTTACCCATCGCGCGTTATAGGTGAATTTGCTGAATGTGAAATTCGCCATAAGCCGTCTGTTGCAGCTTACATAGCAGAACGTTGTACACCACTTATCGAAAAGGATGCGGCAATCAAGCTTGCCGAGTTTTATTAAATTATGGAACTTAACGAATTATACAAAAAATGTACCGAATGTAATTTGTGCCCTTTATGTCAAACGCGCACAAACGTAGTTTTTGGGGTTGGAAATCCCAATGCTGATATAATGTTCGTTGGTGAAGCCCCCGGCGAAAACGAGGATCTTAGCGGAATACCGTTTGTGGGCAGGGCAGGACAATTGTTCGACAAATATCTTAATGCGGTTGGAATCAACCGCGAAAACGTGTATATTGCCAATATTCTTAAATGCCGCCCGCCCAAAAACAGAGATCCGCAAAAAAACGAAGAGGACGCGTGCATCGATTATCTTCGCCAACAGGTAAGAATAATTTCCCCATCGCTTATTGTATGCTTAGGCAGGATCTCTGCAATGCGTCTGATCAAGCCGGATTTCAAAATAACGGCAGAACACGGTGTATTTTTCCCAAAGGGGAAATACGTAATGTCTGCCGTATATCATCCGTCTGCACTTTTGCGTGATCCGCGCAAAAAAGACGATATGCTGTGTGATATGGAAAAAATCAAGGAGTATGCCGTTTCAAACGGACTTTGCATATGAACGTTGGTGAACTTTCAAATACAGTTATAAAGCTGTTTATAATTATGATAGTGGGTTTCGGCGCTTACAAGCTGAAATTCATGGATAGAGATTTTTCTAAAAAGCTTTCTAATTTCGTTGTCTGTGTGGGAACGCCGTTTCTCGTTTTAGGCGGTCTTTTAGGCACTGAAAATAAAAGCATAGACAAGCTTAAAGACGGTATGCTTATCGTATTAACGGGCTTTTGCATATATGCATTTTCCGCATTGGCGGCCTTCTTATCAACGCGTGCGATAAAAAGCAAGGCAGAACGCGGCATAGGCGAATTTGCACTTGTTTTTGCAAACACCGGCTTTATGGGCTTTCCCGTTTTAAAAGCACTTTTCGGTGAAGAAATGGGCGGTTTTTACGGTTCGTTTTATCTGATCGCATTCAACACAATGGTTTGGACGTACGGCATATACATTATATCTAAAAATTCCGATACGGTAAAAATCAAACCGCTTAATATCATTTTAAACTACGGCACCGTTCCGTGCGTTCTCGGCGTTATGCTTTACATGCTTCCTTGGCAGTTGCCCACCGTTGTAACAGATGCTTTCAAAATGGTAGGCGACGTAACGATTCCGTGCTCTATGTTTATAATAGGCGGCGTCATCGCGACGATACCGTTTAAAAAAGTATTTTCCGATTGGAAAATATATGTACTGCTTGCAATAAAATTGCTTGCGATGCCGCTATTGGCAGCCTTCATCACTTCCCTTTTACCCATTGATGAATTTTACGTATATTTCGTCGCTATAATGACGGCACTTCCCTGTGCTTCAAATACGGTTATGTACGCCGAAAAATACGATATAGCACCGGAATTCGGCGCAAAATTAACGGGGCTTTCCACTATACTTTCCGTAATATCGGTACCGCTTGTACTTAATATAACCGAAAAAGTTTTTTTAGCCTGATTGTTGAATGTATTTTTACAATGCCGTTTTAAAATAGCGTTGTTTGAATAACAATAATGTGGTACAATAAATCAAAATCCACTTATAAGGAACATTGTATGAAAAAATTTTTAACTTCTACTATTGCTTTTATACTTGCCCTTTCCACCGCCGCTTGTATGAATACCGAAAACGTAACAGACGGTACAGGTACAGATAATACGAATACCGAAGCTGCAAGCGGCAGCACATCTTCAAATGAAACATTTGAAACTACCGCAGGCACCGCAAAAGACAGCGAATCGGAAGGCACGGACATTCCTGATGATATAACGTTATCTGCCCCTGACGCCGCGCTTTTGGAATACGACGGGGTAAAATTGAATGTTTTTGCACTTCGTTATTTTTTTGCAAACGCATATACCGATTTTTATCAGACCAATTACAGTGAAATAACGCAGTATTTTGATCCTACGCTTCCTTTGCATAACCAAAAGCCTACACAAAGCAAGTATTCGGAATACGAAACCTGGTACGATTATTTTCTTTCCCTTGCAAAGCGCGATCTGGAATACTATCTTGTATTTGCAGCACAGGCAAAAAAATCAGGCTTAACGTTGACTTCTGAAGAAATATCCGAGGTTGACGAAAACGTAAACAAAATAATAGAAAACGCCAAGGGCTATAACATATCATTTGCGGAATATATGGAAGAATTTGAAATGATGGGGCCCGATCTTACGCCTGAAATAGTAAAAGAAACTTATTATATCTTCCAGCTTGCAACCAAATATTCTCAAAAGCTTTACGACGAATTCAACGTTACGGTTGACGAGGTTGATGCTTATTTTGAAGAACACAAGGATCATTATTCGCTTGTTGACTACAATCTTCTGATGATAACGCCCGACTTTGATGCCACCAGTTCTGACAGTGAGGTTAAAGCCGCAAAGGAAAAGGCAGATAAAGAAGCAACCGACTTTATTAACTACGTAAAAAGCGGTAAAACCTTCCCCGAGGCGTATCGGCTTGTTTACCCTAAGCTGTCTGCAAAAGAATATGAAGAATTTGAAAAAACGTATCTTACGAAGAAAGCGGAATGTTACTACCAAAACTACAAGGGTGAATACGTTAAAAGCAACGTTACAGAATGGTTGTTTGCAGATGGCCGACAAAACGGCGAAATAACGAAACTTGTAGATTCGCAAGGTAGAATTAAAGTAGTGCAAGCTGTAAAAGTACCTTACAAAATGGTTGATCCTATTCCCACAATACGTTATATATATATTGACCTTTCTTTACAGAAATACACCGAAAGTACGGCAAAAAAGCTTGCGGAGGAATTGATAGACCGCGTAGGCAAAGCCACAGACAAAGATGCTGAATTTGTAAAGCTTGTAACCGAATATTCCGACGATACGATCACCAAGGACAAGGGCGGGCTTGCAAAAGATATTCTTCCTTCAAGCCTTGCATTTCCTTCAAACGTTGTATCGTGGTGCTTTGAAGACGGACGAAAGCTTTACGACTGCGGATATCAGGAATATACAAGCTACGGCGTTATCTGCGGATACTTTATAACGTTTATTTCCTCATATGGAGAGCCCTATTATCAATACATGATAGATTCTTCATTAAGAAGCGAGAAGCTTGCAAACTACGTAAAAGATATTCTTAAAACATCTTCTATCGAATACGCTGAAGAGCATATGGATTCAATATTTGAATAAAATAAATAAAAGCAAACTACCCGAAAAGAGAAGCTTTATTCTCGTTTCGGGTAGTTTTAATATACTATTTATTTCAAAAAATGCTCAACAGCGTTAAAGCTTTTACACAATTCGGAATACTTGCTTAAATCTTTTTGTGTCTTTTGGTTTTTAATGGCCTTTATCATCATATTTTTAGGCGTTTCGTCGGGGTCGATAAACTCTAAACACGTAACTGTGTATCCGTTTGATTTCAAGCCTTCGCAACGAATTGCATCTGTTATCAATGCAGAAAGCTTTTGCTTTAATATCGGATAATCAAGAATAAAATCCAAATTATCGTTATGTATTCTATCTGCCAATTCATGCTGGCAGCACGGCGTTGAAAGAATTACCTTCGCGCCGTTTTTTACTGCGTTATTCAAAACTATATCAGTTGCAATATCACAAGCATGAAGCGACATTACCATATGCGGGCTATGCGGCAAAGAAGTTTCGTTTATGTCGCCATGTAAAAAAACAAGATCGTTAAATCCAAGCCTTTGTGCAACGCCTGTGCAGTATTCGATAACGTCTTTTTTCAGATCTACACCGTATATTTTTACCGTTTTATTCAGAATAAAACGAAAATAATAGTAAACAGCAAATGAAAGATAGCTTTTACCGCAGCAAAGATCCCAAATAACGATATTATCCTCGGGAAGATATTTTTCAACATCCTTTATAATTTCAAGAAATTTATTTATCTGCCTAAACTTGCTTTGACGTTTATCGTGTATTCTGCCCGTAGCGTCTTGTATGCCCAATGATACCAGAAAATCATATTTATTTTCCGGCGACAGTATATATTCCTTGCTTCTGTTTTGTGCAGATACAGTTGAAATACCCTCGGCTTTTTTTATTTTCGAATAGAACATCAGCTTACCATTTTTTGAAAACCGCCCTTCGGCATTTCCGCCAATATCCACTATATTTATCTGGCCGTACGATTCTTCAAACAACAAGGCAATTCTGTTTACCGATTCTTCAATAGGAATATTTTCATGCATTGCCCCACCGGACTGCAAAAGCTTTTCCGTTTGTAAAACGGTTTTCCCCTTTATCTTTACAAGGCGTGCACACAAACGGCGCACATCGGGATCATTAGGCTTAGATAAAATTATCTTTTGCAACGTCATTCCGCTGATGCAAGAATCTAAAGCTTTAATTATTCTTTCCATATATGTAACTCCCAAAAAGTAAAATTGCCGCAAATGCGGCAATTTAAGTTTTACATGTCTTCTCTGCTTTCTTCAAGCATATCGCTTCGTCTGAACAAAAGTGATATACACCAAAGACCTGCCAGCGCAACAACCGTGAATATGATGCGGCTTACAACCGCCGTCTGACCGCCGAATATCCAACCTACAACATCAAAATTGAATATACCGATGCTGCCCCAGTTCAATGCGCCGATAATAACGAGAATAAGTGCTAATCTGTCTAACACGATCAATAATCCTTGTTTTATCCAAAATCCCTTTCAGAAATAATGAACGGCAGCGTATATCGTTGCCGCAACATTATTATTAGCACATTCGCGTTTTTTATTCGTTTACTATTATTGATTTTCTGATGTTTTTGATGCGGAAATATCAATATTTCCGTTTTTAGCTTCTATCTGAATTCTTTTCGAGAAATTCGGATTGTGGGTTTTATGAGGTGTATTAAGATTTATACCCATAATAGTAATCTTGCCGTCGTTCGCTTGAAGATCGTAGTTATATTCTTCAAGATCGGTTTTACAAGATAACTTTACGTCTTTTTCGGCAACGACCGATATTTCATCTGCCGTAAGATCACCCTTTACTGAACCGCTTTCGCAAGCGACATCAGACATTGCACAAACTACATTTGAAAGTGTAATATCGCCGCTTGAAGTTACGGATGCATCAAATGACGAATCCGTTCTTACGTCTGATGCATTTATATTACCGTTATTGACTTGAAGCGTTATGTCAGCATCAAATTCAGACCCCTCAATAGTAATATCGCCGTTTGTAGTCTTAACGTCTATAACCTTTATATCATAGGTATCGGAAATATACAGATTAACGCTTTTTCTGCCGATAACATCAGAACCAAACAATTCGTTAACGTAATATCTGAAGCCCTTGAATCTGATTTCGCCCTGCGCAAGATCTGTTAAAGAAAGTATGTTAAGACCCGTTTCCATAACAAGTGCTTTATTTTCAACCTGACAAACATAACCCGTGGAAGAAAAATTGCGTATTTCTATTTTGTTATTATCTGCACCGCAGATTATTTTAACGTCTGCATCTGCAACGTTTATTTCGATTTTTCCTATTTCTTCAGAAGAAAAATCAAAAATATTTTCAATTTCGCCGTCGCTGTTTTTCGTATCATATAATTGAACGCCCTGCACGCGCGCCTGCATCATAGCAAACGAGCATGTCAAAATCCCCAATATGATAAGTATAACAGAAATTATTAAGAAAACAACAGATACCGGTTTCATGCTTTACAGAACGCCCCTTTCGCATAGGCGTAAAGCCTTTTAAGTTGTTTTACGATAAACTTTACCAACACCATAAGCTTTTTATATATAAAAGGTACAAGCCTTACTATAAAGTTGTACAAAAGAATACCGGAAAACATTGTTGCACCCGCACAAACGATGCCCATGCCTATCTCATACAAGCCCGCAGGCATTACCGAGCCAAGCTGTGTTATACCGTATATGATCGAAACAAGGGCAAAAGCCGTTCCGCCTGCCGATGCAATAACCAATGTAACCGCACAAAACAGTGCAGCCGCGGCAACTGCAACAAACAAAAATGCCCAAAGCCCGAATATTACCGCCAACAATATTAAAATAATAGGTGAAAGCACCCATGTTAATATTTTAAATTGTTGAAGCTTCTTTTCGTCATATTTTGAATGCTTCGTTTTAGGCTTCGTTCCTTCGGAAATATTGGAAGGCGCGCGTTTTACACCGTCGGTAGGCTTTCTTCTTTTCGGGGGGGCGGTTTTAACGTCGCTATCATCATCTTCTTCCAAAAGCTCTTCTACGCCCTTTTTGGGTTTATCGTTTTTCGGCACGCTGGGGATAGTTGTAGTCTGCGCCTTTCTGTAATCCGAAAGTAATTTTTCGGCAAGGGCAGCATCGCCGCCAAGCTGTTTTATTTTTTCTTCGCAAGCTTCACTGCTTAATTCAGACAATTTTTCATTAAAATATTTAACACGTTTATCAACCTCGTCTTTAGGCATGCCGCCTTCGGACAGATGGAGTGCAAGTGAAGTCAAAAAAAGGTCTTTTTCCAAGTTTAACCCTCCTTTTTTGCAATAATTAAACAAATGATTGATTTTTTTCAAATCGTATGATATAATCATTCATATACGATTATATCATTATTTTTATATTAAATAATATACAATTTTTAACTTTTTAAAAAATATTTAAACGCAGAGGTCGATTTTTATGCGAGTTAGAAAGAAAAAACACGGTGAAGAACGCCTTTTGGCTTGTTCTGATTATTTTTTGCCGAAGGATATCGAAAATTTAAATACAGTTTTTGGCAACGCCAATCCCGTACACATAGAGATAGGATGCGGGAAAGGAACGTTTATTAAAGACATGGCAGCCAAATATCCGAATATCAACTTTATAGCTGTTGAAAAGATAAGCGACGTAATGGTATGCTGTGCTGAAAAAGTAAAGGCTTGCGCATTATCAAACGTAAGGGTGCTTTGTGCAGATGCCAAAACGCTTAACGAATCAATACCTTTACATTCCGTACAAAGGATTTATCTTAACTTTTCAGACCCCTGGCCGAAGGCAGGACATAAAAAGCGCAGGTTAACGCACGCGATATTCCTTGAAATATATAAATCCCTGTTAGCTGAAGGCGGAAGCATCGCGCTTAAAACAGATAACGACGGTTTGTTTGAATTTTCACTTGAAGAATTTACCCAAAACGGATTTTCGGTGGAAGAGATATCTTACGACTTACATTCAGAACCGTATGCAATCGACAATGTGATGACAGAATACGAAGCCAATTTTTCAAAACAAGGCATCAATATAAAACGGTGTGTTGCATACCCGGTATTATCAAAATAAAAATGCCCGATATACTTTACGGTATTCGTAATGTATATCGGGTATGTTTTACTTTTTTTTCTTCTTTTTCGCGTGTGAAAATCCGAAATTGCCCAGTTGCTTTCCTAATTTGAAATACTGCCCGTGACTGTAGCCAACAAGGCCGCAGGATTCCAGATGAAGCTTTCCCTTATCGTCTATAAGCTCTTCATCAACGTTAACTACAACGATATCGCACACAAAAACATCATGCGAGCCCATCGGCAAAATATCCGTAACGATACATTCTAAATTAAGGGGACATTCTTTTATCAGCGGTGCTGTAACCTCTTGTGCGGGTGCTTTTGTAAGGTGCATTTTTTCAAATTTATCAACGTCTCTGCCCGAACGTATTCCGCACCAGTCACACGCATATACGGTATCAACCGTTGTAAGATTGATAACGAGGTGCTTCGTTTCCTTGATAAGCCCATAGGAATGCCTTTCGGGGCGGATGGAAACATATGTTTTCGCAGGTGAAGACGCTAATATTCCACACCAAGCCACCGTAATTATATTAGAATTTTCCATTGTACCGCAGCTTACCATAACGGGCGGCACGGGTGCTAATAATGTTGAACCTTTCCAAGTTATTTTAGACATATTACCTCCGAATAAATAGGTTTTGGAATAACTTCCAAAACCTATATTATTTTTTATTGCATTAAATTATTCAAACCTTGGAGTTTTTGGCCTTCATTTCGCAATACATACAACGATATGTTCGCGTTTTTTCGTCCGTCAATTTGAATATATGATCAAGTGAATCTTCCTGTGATGTTATGCATCGGGGATTTTTGCAACGCAATACGTTTGTAAGCATTTTAGGAAGCTTTATATGCTTCTTTTCGACTATTTCTCCGTCTTTTACGACGTTTATCGTAATATCAGGATCGATATATCCAAGAACGTCGAGGTCGATATCAAACAAAGAATCTATCTTTATAATATCCTTTTTACCCATCTTACTGCTTTTAACGTTACGTATCATCGCAATACAGCAATCCTGCGTATCAAGCTTAAGATAGTTATATATCTTTATAGCATTGCCTGCCTTTATATGGTCAAGCACATATCCGTTGCGAATTGAATCTATATTCATATTGACACCTCCAACAGTTTCATAATAAGTGCCATTCGTATAAACTTACCGTTCAACACTTGTTTGAAATAGCAAGCGCGCGGATCATCGTCTATAGAAGGTGATATTTCATTCACCCTGGGCAATGGGTGCAATATTGCAAGATCTGTCTTGGCAAGATCTAATTTTTCTTGATTTAAAATATACGTATCTTTAAGGCGTATATAGTCTGCTTCGTTAAAGAATCTTTCTTTTTGAACCCTTGTCATATACAAAATATCAAGTTTAGGAAGTGATTCATCCATTCTTTCAACTTCAACGTACTGCAAGCCAAGCGCATCAAGCACATCTGTTTTAATATACTCAGGCAGCTTTAATTCCGGGGGAGAGATAAACACGTACTTTATATTTTTATATCTGCTTAACGCCGAAATAAGAGAGTGAACAGTTCTGCCAAACTTCAAATCTCCGCAAAAGCCTATTGTAAAATTATCAAGTCTGTTTTTCTCTCTTTTAATAGTAAGAAGGTCTGTTAACGTTTGCGTGGGGTGGTTATGGCCGCCGTCACCTGCATTGATTATCGGAATATACGATTTAAGCGAGGCAGCATACGGTGCACCTTCTTTCGGGTGGCGCATTGCAATTATATCTGCATAGCATCCGACTACCCTTGTGGTGTCTGCAACGCTTTCACCCTTCGAAGCAGAACTTGTTTCTGCAGAAGAAAAGCCAATAACGCTTCCGCCCAAATCTAACATTGCAGATTCAAAAGAAAGACGGGTGCGTGTTGAAGGTTCAAAAAACAGTGTTGCAAGCTTTTTACCACGGCATACCTGCGAATACTTTTCGGGGTATTTTATTATATCTTCGGCACGCGCAATCAATTCATCTATTTCTTCTACTGTCAAATCTTTTATATCGATCAAATGGCGCATAGAATGATCTTCCTTTCTGATTATATATTATCATTATAAAATTTCCGCTACCGAAAATACGGCAGCGGAAACAACAATTAAATCTTTTCTTTAAAATATTTGATTCTATCGTGAATGCAAGGATATTTAGCCTTAATTGCATCACCAAACATAGCATCATTTTCGTCTTTCGTTGCAGCATTTTCAGCACCGATAAGTGCATACGTTGCGTCAACAAGGTGTGCATAAAGGGGATTATCAAGCTCACGGCAGATAAATTCCTGACGGGGAGAGTTAATATCAACACCACTGATCTGGAACAAATTGTATTTATCGCAAAGCGACATAACACGGCGCAATTGCTCTTCCGTGTTTCTCGTGGGCATGTATGTAACAGCATCAAAGCCGAGGGCAACAAGCTCTTCAAACAAAAGGTCAAGATAATCGTCTTCAAACTTCTGTGCTTTTTTGTCGCCTGTTACTGAATCGCCAACGTCGCCAAGATATGCATAGGCAGAAATACCCTTGCATTTTTTAGCCAAAGCAATATATTCACGCACGTCGGGGCATTCCTCGTCTGCATCAATATATATCTTCTCAACCATGTTACTCTTTAACGCGCCGAGAATATCATATTCGTAAAAATCGGGCGTTTTATCACCGTTGAGAATCTGTGCTTCAACCTTGGGAGAAATTTCGATCTTCATTTCGTTTTTGAAGAAATCTACAACCTGTGCAGGTGTATTGTACTTTTCTGTAACCTTTTTAGCCAATCCGTAAAGAACGTGACGTTCAGTTATAGATCCGCCTTCGCTGCATTTTGAAAGGGGCATCACATCCTTTTCGAAATCAAGAGAAAGACCGTACGGTTCTACAAGACGTGTGATATTTTCGCACATTTTCTTGTTTCTTTCATTTCTCTTTGCGCGATAGGGTGCCAAAAATTCGTCAAGCATATCAACGTACTGATGAGGAATACCGTGAATAGCAACATATGCAACACTTTCCTGATCGGGGTTGTTGATCTTTTTGCCGTTAAGGCGGGTATTTTTCATTCCTACACGGCATTCGAAACCACAAGTTACGGGCATGCCGATAATTTTACCTGCTTCGATAAATTCTTTGATACCGGAAACAGAATCATGGTCCATAATTCCTGCAGTTTTAAGCCCTGCCTGCCAAGCCATATAAAGCGCCTTTGTAGGCGAATATGGAGAGAATGAGTATGTAGTATGAATATGGTTATTAACGTAAAGAGTATCGGGGACTTGGGGCAGAACGCCTTCATCCGTCAATTTCTTTATCTGTGCAAGTGCGTTTAAACGCACTTGCACATCGTTATCGTTAAGTTGTTCAATAAGTTTTTGTGTATCCATTTTGCACCTGTATCAGTTAAGCATTTCCTGACCGCCCGTTACGGGAACTGCTTGGCCTGTTTCATAATCCTGTTCTACAATATAGAATATTGCCCTTGCAACGTCTATCGGCAGACAGCCTCTGTGAATCGGGGTTTTGCTTTCGTAAGATCTTCTTACGTCTTCAACAGTCTTCGCACCGGGAACCTTACCTGCTTTAAGATACTGAACGAACAGACCTTTTACAGGGTCACTCCACAACGGACCGTCAAGATAGTTACCGGGGCAAACTGCGTTAACCTTGATATTATAATCAACAAGCTCTAAAGCAAAGCTTTGTGTAAGACCTATACCACCGAATTTGGAGCCTGCATACGCAAAGTTCTTATTAGAACCGGCCAAACCGGATTTAGAGTTAACCGTAATGATATCCATCATATATTTGGGTGCAAATTTATTTTGGATCTTCATAGGACGGCTTGCATATTTTGTGCAAAGGAAGTACCCGGTGTAGTTAACGGATGTTACAAGCTCAAACGTTTTCTTTTGCATTTCTTCAACGTTACCTGCAATAGCAATACCTGCGTTTGCTACGAAAATGTCAAGACCGCCGTATGTGATAACGGTATCGTTAACAAGGCTTTCAACGCTTTCTTCGTCTGCAACGTTTGCAGCCAATGGAATAGCTTTACCTGCACCGTATTTAGCGCAAAGCTCTTCTGCGCAAGCCTTTGCACCGTCGTAGTTCATATCTGCGATAACTACGTATGCACCTTCTGCAACCATTGCATCTGCAATGCCTTTGCCGAAGCCTTGTGCGGAACCTGTAACAATAGCAATTTTTTCTGCCAATCTCTTTGTGCCCGCACCTGCCATAGAAACCTTGGAACGGTATGATTCAACTTCCCAGTTGGTGATAAAATCTATCAATTCTGTGGAAAGTGCTTTATAACCGCCGAAGGATTCAGCATATACGGCAATTTTCATCATATCTGTGAAAACTTCTGCAGTTGTATCCGCATTTTTCTTTGTTGTACCAATGCTGAACATACCAAGATTTTGAACGAAAATTATCTTAGGTGCATAGCCGTATTTTGCTTTAGAATCAGCAATTCCCTTTTCGATAGCCGCATAAGTTTGATCTATCGTTTTATATTCCTTTACAAACAAGGGATAAGCCTTGCAGTAAACGATATGGTCGGGGGAATAGCTTTTTGCAAGAGGTGCGAAAGATTTCGTATCCTTTGCAAAGTTCATTATTTCTTTATTCGTTGTGAAAGTAACAGTCGTCATTTCTTCGGAATAAAGCATTCTGATAGCGGGGGCTATCTGTGCAGCAAGCTTTTTATCAAATTCAACCGCAGAGAAATCGGGCTTTCTTACGATTCTCTCTTCGATTTTTTTCATTACGCCTGAAACCACTTCGTCGATACCTTCGATAGTATCAGCAGCGAAGAAAATACCGTGGTTTTCAAGGAAAAGCACATCGGGGCATTTGCCGTCGTTAGCTTTCTTATATTTATCTATTGCTTTTTTACAATAAGCCGCAAGAATATATCCGGGGCGTGAAGAAGGTACCCATACTGCATCGGGGAAAAGTTCCTTAACGGTGGTTTTGCCCTGCTTTGAGCAGGTTATACCGTTTACCATTGCAGGGTGAACGTGAAGAACGTACTTTTGGGTAAAAAGGTTGTGCAAGGGTGTTTCAACGCTGGGGCGTTTTGTGTATTCGCCTTTGCATCGTGCATCCATCATATCTGCAAGAACTTCAGCTTCCCTTGTTGCCTCGTCATCAGAGTATTTCTTTTCAAGCATTTCGTCAAGTGCTGCCCTGTTCATTTTAACAAACTGTTCAGCCTTGATAGTTGCCAAAGATGATCCAGAACCTTTTACAAAAAGTTCGTCATCAGTTTTGAAAGATGTGTTGCCGCCGCCTGCAAGTACGAAAGCTGCATCTGCACCATACTTGTGGGACATTGCAACAAGATTATTCAATCCTTCTGTAAGCATTTTCTTTTTTCCTTTCAATTATTTTGCGTTAGCAAGGAGATATTTTTCTGCTTCAGCGCACCAAAGATTATTGTTTGCCTTAACTATCTTATCCAATTCAGCGCAGATGGGACATTCTTTGCCTTTTTCTTCAAGATCTGCAATAGCTGTCAAGGGGAATTCGATATTTGTGTAGATAAGCTTCTTTCCGCCGGGAATCTTGGGAAGGTTAAGTGTCGTGTCGATAACAGCGTTAAGACCGCCAAAGTGTGTGATCATAGCAGAAGGGTTAAGTCTGCCGTCTTGCATCATTGCAAGCGCTTCTCTCATATCATCTGTATTGCCGCCGCTTGTACCAACAACGTGGTGTGCAGCATAGTGAACGTCATAGAAGTTAAATTCAGCAGAGAATGCAGTATTTGTAGGACCTGCGAAGAAGTTAAGACAACCGTCGTGTGCAAGTATTCTGTCTGCCTGTTCAACAACGGATTTTACGGGTGCATATACAAATACATCGTTATAGCCCTTACCATCTGTAAGACCTCTGAGATATGCAACTGCATCTTCCATTTTTGCAGTATTTACGTACATAAGCTTTACGCCGTTCTTTGCAGCTTCTTCAACTGTGATAACCTGTGCAGCCCTTTCAAGACGTGCATCGTCGATATCTGTAACAACGAGAAGCGAAGGCTTTCTGTCGCAGTGTATAGCGTAGTCGATAGCGCCAAGACCCATAGGACCTGCGCCTGCGAGAATAGCCGTGCAGCCACCTTCTACAATACCCATAGAGTGAACGTAGCAGCCGCCCTTTGTATGATAGTTTGCGTGGTAACCGCCTACGATGCATGACATAGGTTCTGCAAGAGAACCGTAGTAGAACGCTTCGCCGCCGTAAGGAAGCAAGCAGTTCATTTCCATAACACAGTTATCAAGAATGATATATGTAGCATCACCGCCCATGTAAGGGAAGGAATAGCCGGGTGCATCAAGAGTACCCTTGTAGTTGAGGGCAGCCTGAACAACGAATTTATCGCCGGGCTTGAATTGGTCTTGCCATTTTTTACCTACTTTTTCGATTATACCGCAGAATTCATGGCCTGTGATAACAGGATTTTCAGCAATGTCTGCAGGAACTCTCTTATGTTCTGCGCCTTGAAGTGCCGCCTTGTGTGTGGACATGCAAATACTGTCGGAAATTACATGTGCGAGAATTTCATCGTCTTTGATTTCGGGAAGTTCGAATTCTTCAAGACGAAGGTCGTTTTTGCCGTAAAGGCGTACTGCTTTTGTTTTCATTTGGATACTCCTTTTAAATATTATAATATATTTTATTATACAACTTATTTATCGCCGTTTTTATTAAGATCGGCATTTCTTATGTCAAGGCGGCGTATTTTACCGCTTGATGTCTTAGGAAGCTCTTCAACGAATTCAACGATTCGGGGATATTTATACGGTGCCGTATGCGTTTTTACATAATCCTGTATTTCTTTTTTCAAATTTTCCGATGGGGAATATCCCTTTGCAAGAACTATCGTGGCTTTAACTATCTGCCCTCTTACTTCGTGCGGAACACCGGTTACCGCACATTCAAGTACAGCAGCATGCTCCATAATAACGCTTTCAACCTCGAACGGACCGATTCTGTAACCTGAGGATTTGATTACGTCATCTTTTCTGCCAACGTACCAATAATATCCGTCTTCATCGCGCCATGCGATATCACCCGTATGATAGTAACCGCCCTGCCATGCTTTTTCAGTTGCCTCGGTATTGCGGTAATACTCTTTAAATATGCCCGTCGGATGCTTTCCGTTTATCTTTTTAACAACGATCTCGCCGTTTTCGCCGGGGTTAACGCTTGTACCATCATCCCTTACTATATCAACATCAAGATAAGGAACGGGAAGCCCCATAGAACCGGGCTTCGGCTCTGCATAATACGGGGTGCAAACGATAACCGAGGATTCGCTTTGCCCAAAGCCTTCCATCAGCTTAAGGCCCGTATATTCCCTAAATCGGTTAAAAACCTCGGGATTAAGTGCCTCACCTGCGATATTTGCGTTTTTTATCGAGGAAAAATCGTATTTTGTAAGGTCTTCTTTTATAAAGAAACGGTAAATGGTAGGCGGTGCGCAAAAGCTTGTAACCTTGTACTTTGTTATAACCTTAAGCATATCTGCAGCATTAAATTTCTCGTGGTCATAAACCAACTGTGCAGAACCGCCCATATGTTGGCCGTACATTTTACCCCAGGCAGTTTTTGCCCAACCTGTATCGGCAACCGTTATATGCAAGCCGCCGTCAAGGACACGGTGCCAATACACACCGGTAAATATATGTGCCAGAGGATATGCGAAGTTGTGCGCCGCCATTTTAGGCATACCTGAAGTGCCCGATGTGAAGAATATAAGCATCGTATCTTCGTTTTTGGGAAGATCTTCCTTGCAGGGCTTTACAAAATCAGGGGCTTTTGACACTTCTTCATCATAGCTTAACCAGCCTGCGGGTGCTTCGCCGTTACATCTTGTAAGAAGCTTAAGCGAAAGGTCGCCCGTTTGCTTTATAGCATTTTCAACGTGATCGATTATCTGTGGATCGCAATTTGCAATTATAGCCTTTACGCTTGCCGCGCTGAAGCGGTAAACATAGTCTTTTTCTTGTAATTGATACGTAGCGGGAATGCATATTGCACCGATTTTATGTAAAGCAACGTAACTGTACCAAAACTCAAAATTACGTTTCATTACAAGCATAACGGCATCCCCCTTCTTTATCCCTCTTGATAAGAGATAAGAGGCAAGCCTATCGCTTTCGGTTTTCCATTGCCCGTACGTTATTCTTTTTTCAAGACCTTTATCGTTAACGTAAAGGACGGCAAGCCTATCCGGCTCTGCCTCGGCGACGACATCAACGAAGTCGTACCCGAAGTTGAATTCTATATCATCTTTAACGGAGTATTCCGACAAAATTCCTTTTTCGTCGAAAACCTCGTTTACAAAGCGCTTATAATAAACAGCCATTTCAAATATACCGTACTTTCAAATAAATTAGTTACATCACTATACACTCTATTATTTTACTACATATTTTTCAATTATGCAATACCTAAATTACATATTTTTTATTGTTTTAAAAAAAATTTTTATTTAGTTATCACAAAATTCCCTTTGCAGACGGTAATTATTTCTTTGTTTGCTTGACAAAATACAGATATTGAAGTATAATATATTTTGGTTTTTCAATTTTTTTGTAACTTTTTCGATTTTTTCGGTATTAACATAATCGAAACTACATATATTACGTTTATTATTTAATTTAGTGAAAGAGAAAATTCGAATGAAAAAAGGTTATCCTACGCACCACGTACAAGATTTACAGTGCATAAGAGACTTGGTTTATGTCAATGCCCAAAAATGGGGTGATAAACCGCTATATGTTTATTCTGCAAACGGATCAAACGTAACGTTTACTTACAACGATAACAAACGCAATTTTAACGCGTTGGGCACGGCATTGGCAACAATGGGGCTTATGAATAGCTTTATCGCCGTTGTTGGCGACCAGCACCCCGATTGGATGACGGCATACCTTGCCACTATAACCTCGGGCGGCATTATCATTCCGCTTGATAAAGAGCTTTCGTGCGAGCAAATGATTGGATTTATAAATACCACACAATGCCGCGCCGTATTTTTGTCGGAAAAAGTATTTTTGCATTTTGCCGATCAGCTTGATTCTATGCCCACTGTTGAGCATTTTATTATAATCGGCAACGAACCGAACAGAGAAAAGGTATTATCCTACGGCCGTGCAAAAATTTTCAGCGACGTTATTGCTGAAGGACAAAAAGCGCTTGAAAGCGGTGTTAAAACTTTTCTTTCTTACAGAAGAAGCCCCGAGGAAATGTGTGCCGTTTTATTCACATCAGGCACTACGGGAACAAGCAAGGGCGTAATGCTTACGGAAGAAAACATAATAGGCGCAACGGTTACCTGCTGTAAAATGATGGCTCTTGACGATACTGCAACCTTGGTATCCGTATTGCCAATACACCACACCTTCGCCATGACGTGCAACCATCTTGCGATGGCAAACATCGGCGGAACTACTTTTATGAATACAAGTGTAAAGCACGCATTGCGTAATTTTGCGGAATTTAAGCCTAACACGCTTGTTTTAGTTCCCTTGTACGTTGAAACGATAGGTAAAAAAATATGGGACGGTATTCGTAAAAAAGGCAAAGAAAAGCAAGTGCGCGCTTTGATCAAGGTAAGCAACGGATTGCGTAAGGTAGGCATAGACCGCAGACGCGAGTTTTTTGCTGAAATACTGAATTCACTTGGCGGCAACATAAAATATATAGTTTGCGGCGGTGCACCTATCGACCAGCAATATATTAAAGATTTTGACGATTTCGGAATTACGATATCTGAAGGATACGGCATTACTGAATGTGCACCGTTGATTTCGGTAAACCCCTTCCATTGGCGCAAATTCGGTTCGGTTGGTATTCCCGCTTGCGGTATGGAAGTAAAAATTGATTCCGCATCCTCCTCTGAAGACGGCGAAATACTTGTTAAGGGCAAAAACGTTTTTATCGGATATTTTAAGAACGAAGAAGCAACAAGAGAAGCCTTTACGGAAGACGGCTGGTTCAGAACGGGCGATATCGGTCATATGGATGAGGATGGCTTCATATATATAACGGGCAGAAAAAAGAACGTTATTATAGCAAGCAACGGCAAAAACGTATATCCGGAGGAATTGGAAGAATATATTATAAAGAACGACAAGGTAAAAGAGGTTGTCGTTATCGGCAGAAATATCGATTCAAACATCGTTATTACCGCAATAATATATCCCGATTTCGAGCTTTATGCGGATAAAAGCAATGAAGAGATCGTTGCAGACTTGAAAAAGGACATCAATACAATAAACAAAACGCTTCCCGTGTATAAACAAATACGCGAGGTTGAAATACGCGATACCGAATTTGAAAAAACAACAACCAGAAAAATTAAAAGATTTCTTATTAAGTAAGTAAGGAGAAAAAATATGTTTGAAGAATTGAAAAATACTCTTGTAAAGCAATTGGAGATAGATCCTGCGCTTATCACCCCCGAAGCAGAATTGATAAACGATCTTGGCATCAATTCCATCGAGCTTGCAGACCTTGTTTTAATGTGCGAGGATAATTACAACATCGAAATCGACGACGATGATATCAAAAACTTCGTTACCGTAGGCGACGTCGCAGACTATCTTGCAAAATCAGTAAAATAAACCTTAAAAAAGCGCAAAGGTGTTTTCGCATTTAAAGCGAAAACACCTTTTTTCATTAATTTTGTACTTTACGTTAAGAAAGGCTGTATCTGCTCGCCCTGTAAAGCAAGCTGTACCGTTTTTTCAACCTGCGAAAAATCACATACAAGCGAGAAAGGCTTTTTTACACTGTCGTCTTGGCGAAGTGGTACGAAATATACGTTCTTTTTATTATACAAAAGCCCTATATTTTGCAAATTTGCACCTAACGCGTCGTTACTGGCAAGCGAAAGTATAACGGGCTTTCCGCATCGTGCTGTTGCTTTGGCAGCCATGGTTACCGCAGAATCTGTTATTCCGTGTGCAAACTTCGCAAGTGTATTACCCGTACAAGGGCAGATAAGCATTGCATCAAGCGGGGTTTGCGGGCCGAGAGGCTCGGCATCCTTTATAGTTTTCACAGGTGTTTTACCGGTTATTTCTTCAATTTTTCCAACAAGGTCATCTCTTGTTCCGAAGCGGGTATCAATACCATTGGTTATTTCGCTTATTACCGGAATTATATCGTATTTTTGGGATAATGTCTGCATTACGGATATCATTTGCGAATGCGTACAAAACGAGCCGCAAACACCAAAACCCAATTTCAGCTTTTCATTCAACATTTATCACCTCTTAGTATAGCACAGATTCCCTCTTTTAATATTTCACCTGCACTTTTCGGGGCACATTTTCCGGGTAATGCCAGGACAGAAAACGCTTTCAGCCCAATTTCTTTTGCGTATGAAATATCCACCCCGCCGGGTGAAGAGGCAAGATCTATAATAAGCGTATCTGAAGATACGTTTTTCAGCATTGCTTTATCCAAAATCATATTTGGAACAGTATTGAAAATAATATCAGCATCTGATATTTTTTCCCCAAGTGCCATTATATTTACCGTTTTATATCCAAATGCCTTGGCAAGGCTTAGCACCTCGCTTCTTCTGGCGGCAACAGTAACAGATGCGTTCATACAATAAAGCTTTTGCGCTAAAATACTGCCAACTCTGCCAAAGCCCAAAACCAAAGTGCGGCTTCCGTGAATAGTATAATCCGTTTCTTTCATGGCGATCTCTATTGCTCCTTCAGCTGTGGGAACCGTATTCAAAACAGCAATACTTTCATTGTCCATATAATCGTAAAGAACAGCACCGCACTCTGCGGCAGCTTTTTTTAGCATTTCATCGCATTTTCCCGCAAACACATACGTTTTACCGCAAAGGCACTTAAACACCTCTTCAACGGTTATATTTTTTGAAAAGTACGGACTGTTTATATAAATTCCGTCTTTAGTGTAAGGTACGGGCAGAATAATGCAATTTACACCCGCTAACGCATCGCTTAAGCTTCTGCATTTTACGGCATCGCAATCACCATCTGAAAGATCGAATCCGTATGCAACGGTTTCAATACCGCTTTTCACAAGACTTTTGGCAAGATAAACAAATCTGCTGTCGCCGCCTATTACGGCAAATTTCATATCATTTATATTCATAAAATAAAACCCCTCATATAACGGTAATACATTATATGAGGGATCTTTTCATTTGTTGAATATTTTAGAAAGGTCTGTTAGAACCGCCTTGGCTGAAGCTTCCGTTGCTTGTTATGTAAGTAGATGATGTCGTTATACTTGCACCGCTGCTTCCGCTTGAATATACACCGCCGCTGCATACATTGTGTTCAACCGTTCCGCCTGAATACGTTCCGCCGTAGGATACCTTATACGTATTGCCTTGACTGAATTTCGGCGATGATACAAGAACCAACAAAGAAGAACTGTATGATTTCGGCAATTTAACAGTAATATCCGCACCGTTTACGTTTACGTAAGTACCCGTACCAAACGAGCCTGATGACATCGTATATCCAAGTACATATTGCGTAGCACTTGTAGCGGTTTGTGCCATATCTTTATTTCCAAGCGCAAGGAATGTACCGCCTGAAATCTGGAATTTTGAATCGTAGTCGATAACGCCGTTGCCACCGCTTGAAGGTCCGAATACATATGTTTCGCCACCGTAAATATACATATATCCGTTTGCATCAAGACCATCACCTTCGGCATTTACATAAACGCGAGAAGTACCGTCTATGCTTAAGTAGTATTTAGAAGATGCTTCAAGATCGCCTGCGGCGTTAACGCCGTCGTCTGATGACGTTATATCAACAGAACCGCTGTAAAAATCAATATATATTCCCTCAACACCTTCATAGGAATCAGAAATTGTAATTTCGGGATCACCGTTGCCATCCGTCAGGCTGCCGATTACGACTGCAAGCTCGGCGTGCAGTCCATCATCCTTTGTGCTTATGTTTACCTTACCGTTCGTAATATAAAGAGAGCCGTCGGAATGAATGGCATCATCTACTGAATCCACCGTAACGCAACCACCGTTAATGTATATATCAGTTTCCGCCTTAAAGCCTTTGCCGCTATTAAATAGTGCGTACAACACAGAAGACGAGCTTCCCGAAAATCCTCCGCCCATACCGCCTGTATCGCTGGAAGTACGCACGTATTCGCCGTTTTTATACGTAAACTTTCCGTTTGAACTGTTCTGATAATACGATGCAGTTAAGGAAATATCCACAGTACCGCCGTTAAAAACGATAGAATCATCTGCTTGTATGCCATCGCAAGCAGAATTGATCGTATAAGTACCGCTGTTTACGGTAAGAACCGTATCGCTTTTTATACCGTCGTCAAGCGTATCAAGAGTTATATTTGCATTTGACAAGGTAATGTCACCGTTTGCTTTAATACCCTTTGTGGATACCCTATCGTAAAGCGAAGAATAAGTTGAATATGTTGAATAGTTTGTTTCGTCTATTTCAATATACGTAGAGCCTGATAAAACGTATAATCCATAATACTCACTTTGTGTTGTCGGCATTTTGCTTGATGTAAGAAGCTCATACACCCAAGCAGAAGAGGTCGTATTTCCGCTGTCTGAAGAATGGCCACCGCTTGTCGTAATATCAAACGTACCGCCGCTGATAGTAAGTGAGGTTTCAGCCTGAATACCGTCGCCGTCTGCTTTAATTGTAAAATCGCCGCCGTTTATAACGATATCGGTTTTACTGTTCTTTATACCGTCCGCCCCTGCGGTTATGTTAAATACACCGTCATTTATTACAAGCGACGTTCCTGCCCCCTTAGGCTGAATTCCATTTTTCTTTGACGTAATATCAAACGTACCGCCGTTAAACTGCAGCGACGCCTTTGAAACTGTTATTGCTTCAGAGCTGTTTGCATTTATGATAAATGCACCTTCGCCTTCGAACGCCACAGGTACTGATGCGGCGTAAATTACAGATTCGGCAAGATTTGATGCAGTATCTGAAATATACGATTCGCCAGATGATACGATAGTTACGTCTGATGCATCAATAATATTGATCGGTGCATCGTCGCCTTTATAGCAAAGACTTGCATCTGAAAACACAAGCATTACCGAAGCATCGGGTGCATCTACAACTATTTGTGTATTTTCTGATGAATTTATAAACGTGTAAGCCCCTTCTGATGATAACGTAATAATTTGATCGGAATATTCGGAAAGATCGTACGTGGTAGATTCGATAATCGAAATGTCAACCCTTACACAACAGTTGCCATAATACACATCAACATACGTATCACTTTCACATAATGTATCACCGTATGCGTATTTAACTTCAAATCCATCGCAAACGGCGCGCTTGCTTCCGTCTGAATATGTAACAAGCATTACCATGCCGTTAGGTAAAAATTTTTCACCTGCAAAATACGATATTTTCGTTTGCGGCTTTATTACCGAAATATTTGTCGGATATGAAGATATCATTTGACTTAACAACGTAATATCTTCTGAGGTAAGCGCTTCATCGCCGTTGATATCCGCAGCTTTAAGATCTGCGCCGGCAGTTACAATATCAAAGGAAGAGGATAAAAATTTTTTCAATCGTATGATATCCTTTGACGTAACCTCCCCGTCACAGTTTACGTCGCCATTCACAACGATCTTCGCCGTTTCAACAGGTGTACCGTTTTCGTAAAGCGTAAGCGTATCTCCCGTGGCAACCCAGCCTCCATCGGATTCAATCTGAACGCTGCTTTGAAATAGATTTTTTGCCGATTCGGGCGAAGTTTTCTCGGGAACGCCAAGAACGTAAGTTCCGTTTTCTTCCGCAGAAACGGAAATACCACATCCGGAAAGCGCTACTATTGATGATTCTGTTGCAGATGTTGAAAAATACGACAAGCTTAACGTACAGGCAAAAGAAAGCCCAAGCGCAGTAAGCCGTTTCAGTAATGACATGGTTTATCCTCGCTTTCAAAAATATTACTTGTGAATGTTGATTTATTCACATAAAACCGCTTATACTTATTGATGTCATTTAAATACTGAATCGTGAATAATGTGTGATGTTTAAATGATAAACCTTTGATTTTATACTAAATGTAAGGTGGAATTTAATAAAATGTTATTAAAACGCGAAAAAAAATCTGCACGTTATGTAATTACATTACTGATCATTTCGATTGTATTAACTTTTTGTGCGTGTGATGTACAAAACGAAGATACTACAACACAGAACAAGGAAACAACGGTAAATTCGCCAACCGTTCAAATCACAACTAAAACAGAGCAAACAGACCCTGCACAAACCTCCCCCGTTGCAGATGAGGTTGGAAAAGCGGATGAATATTCATACGAGGTATTCGACAATAAGGCATATATCAGCGGATACAGCGGGGATAAAACAGATATCACGATTCCCACCGCAGTTGATAAATACGCAGTATTCGGGATAAAAGAAAAGGCGTTTGCCGAAAACAAAGAAATAACAAGTATAACTATACCAAGCGGTATAGAATCAATAGGTGCATCTGCATTTTTAGATTGTTCTTCCCTTTCTTCGGTATCATTGCCGGACACATTGAAAATAATAGAATACTGCGCCTTTGAAGGCTGTGCATTTTCAAGCATCACACTTCCCGAAAGTGTTACCGAAATAGGCGAACGCGCATTTGCTGATTGTACAAAATTGGAGAATATAACCTTACCGTCTAACTTAAAAAAGATCAGCTACGGAACGTTTGATAAATGCACCTTGCTTGCAAGCATAACCATCCCGCAAACGGTAACGGAAATAGGCGGATGCGCATTTTCCGGATGTGCATTTACACAGATCGTTTTGCCCGATAGTGTTGAAAAGCTTGGCTATTCTGTTTTTTCAAGCTGCAGTAAGCTTACAAAAATAACGCTTGGTAATAAAATAACAGATATCCCCGATATGGCGTTTTACGAATGCTCCGTTTTAACAGATGTTACCCTTGGCGACGATGTAAAAAGCATTGGTCAAAGATCTTTCTTTTCATGTATGGATCTTATTAAAATAGCATTACCCGACACAGTAGAAAAAATAGGCGAAAGTGCGTTTTTCAACTGTGAAGACCTTAAGGAAGTAAACGTTCCTGACGGCGTAAAGAAAATAAACGATAACACGTTTTATAACTGCCGTTCGCTGAATACGATATCGTTGCCGCAAGGCATACAATCAATAGGCAAGGATGCTTTTACAGAATCCGCAATGACTGTGATCAACTTTAACGGAACGGAAGATCAATGGAACGCTTGTAAGGGCGAAGAGGATTATTCATCTATTACCGTAAATTTTGCAAAATAAAACTCCTTGCGACAAACCGTGATAAATACAAAAAGCCGCAAACAACCCCGACGGAATTTTAAGATCCCGTCGGGGTATTGTTATTAAAAAATCAAATTTGTGCGGTTATATTTTGCTTTCTTATAATCATAAATTTTATATAATATTATTGATTTTTCATATTTTATGTGATATGATTAAGTCGTATTGTTATACATATAAGAAAGGCGCAGACTATGAATATATTAGAAGAAATATCCGAAAAACTGCAAAAAGGCAGAGGGCGCGAGGTTGAAGCGCTTGTTAAAGATGCTTTGCAACAAGGCGTTTGTGCAGAAGATATATTAAACAACGGTCTTATTGCAGGTATGTCTGTTGTTGGCGAAAGGTTTAAAAACGGTGAATTGTACTTGCCCGAGGTAATGATAGCCGCCAGGGCGATGGACACCGGCGTTAAAGTATTAAAGCCCGCCCTTGCCGCAGGCGGGGTAGAGCCTATCGGCAAGGCTGTAATATGCACCGTACGCGGTGACAAGCACGATATAGGTAAAAATCTTGTAAAAATGATGATAGAGGGTGCAGGAATTACTTGTGAAGACCTCGGTGTAGATGTTTCTGCTGAAAAGATTGTTGATGCAGTAAAGCGCACAAATGCAGATATCGTATGTCTTTCTTCCCTTTTAACAACTACCATGGGTGAAATGAAAACGGTTATTGCCGCATTACAAGAAGCGGGAATACGAAACAACGTAAAGGTTATGGTTGGCGGCGCGCCCCTTTCACAAAAATTTGCAGACGAAATAGGCGCAGATGCCTACACACCGGATGCGGCATCTGCAGCACAAGTAGCGAAAAGTTACTTTAATACATAATGAAAAAACGAGAAAACACACTTTTTGACAGTTTAAAACAGTTAGATACAGCACTGCTTATTCCTACGCTGATGTTGACGGTTTACGGCATAGTGATAGTTTCATCTGCCGTTAATTATCTTGGTGATACAAATCTTACCACCATACAAATAATAGCATCAACCATCGGCTTTTTCGGAATGGTTATTTTATCCTTGATAGATTACGACCGATTGATGAAAAAAATGTGCATTCCGATATTTATTGCCGCATGCATACTTTTAATTATCCCCATCGCTGAAGATATTCCAAGCATGCTGCACGGTTCTTTCGGAAATAATGACAGCTGGATCGCATTGCCTTATGTCGGTGTAAATCTACAACCGGCAGAAGTCGTTAAGGTTTTGTTTATAATGACCTTTGCGTATCATTTGGGTATCCTTAAAGAAAAAAACATCAATAGTGCAAAAAGCATTATTTTAATGTGCTTGCACGGTGGGATAATAATAGGATGCGTAATGCTGGAAATGGACCTTGGCGCAATGATATCGTTTGGCATAATTTTCGCCTGCATGTGCTTTTGTGCAGGGGTAAGCCTTTGGTATCTTGCAGCTGCACTTGGAATACTTGTTGCCGCTTTTCCAATAATATGGCGTTTTTTAGACGAATATCAGCAAAAACGCATTCTTGTAGGCTTTGACCCCATGCAAGACCCTGAAAAATACGGTTATCAGGTAATACAAAGCATGAAGGCAATAGCTAACGGCGGCATTTCAGGAATGGGATACAAAAGCGGAACAATATCGCAAAGCCCGTCTGAATCGATACTGCCTGCCCGCCAGACAGATATGATATTTGCCGTAATGTGCGAAGAATTCGGATTTATCGGTGCTGCAATATATTTCGTATTGATAATTTCTGTGGTTTTACGCATATTGATGATTGCACGAAAAAATAGAGATAATTACGGAATGTTCATGTGTGCCGGCGTTGCCTCGGTATTTATATTCCAAACACTTGAAAATGTCGGCATGTGCCTGGGGCTTCTGCCCGTAATAGGAATCACCCTTCCGTTTATCAGTTACGGCGGGTCTTCCATAGTAAGCTTGTATATGTGCATCGGCGTGGTTATGAGCGTCGGAATTCATAGAAAAAAACACACCTTAACAGAAAGGAAAAAAAGAAATGAAAATAGAAACAAAGTGTCTGCACGCAGGGTATAAGCCGGAAAACGGCGGTCCTCGCGTAATGCCTATCGTACAAAGTACAACATACGTTTTTGATTCTACAGAACACATAGGGCAGCTTTTTGATATGCCTACTGCGCATATGTATTCGCGCTTTTCAAACCCTACGGTTGAAGTAGTAGAAAAAAAGATTGCCGAATTGGAAGGCGGCGTTGCCGCAATGTGTACTTCTTCGGGCCAGGCGGCTTCCCTTATTTCAATACTTAACCTTTGCAGTGCCGGCGACAGCTTTATCGCCGCATCTGAAATTTACGGCGGAACGGTTAATTTATTCGCATTTACTTTGAAAAAGCTTGGAATTGAATGTATCTTCGTAAACCCCGAAGACAGCGAAGAAGAGCTTATGAAAGCATTCAAGCCTAACACAAAGGCAGTATTCGGAGAAACGCTTGCAAACCCCGCTTTGACAGTACTTGATATTGAAAAATTTGCAAAAGTAGCACACGCAAACAAAGTTCCTTTGATCATAGACAATACTTTCCCCACGCCTATTCTTTGCAGACCTATCGAGCATGGTGCAGATATTGTAATTCACTCAACCACAAAATATATGGACGGGCACGCACTTCAAGTAGGTGGCGTTATTGTTGACGGCGGCACCTTCGACTGGAGGGCAAGCGGCAAATTTCCCGAATTTACCGAACCTGACGAATCATACCACGGTGTGGTTTACGCCGACTTTGCAGCCCCTGCCGCTTTCATAACAAAGGCAAGAATGCAGTTGATGAGGGATTTCGGTGCATACCCTGCCGCACATTCTGCCTTTTTGTTGAACCTCGGTCTTGAAACCCTTCACGTAAGAATGCAGAGATATTGCGAAAACGCAACCAAGGTTGCAGAATTTTTAGCAAACAGCGACAAGATCGAAAAGGTTGTTTACCCGGGCATAAACACGAACCCCGTGATGTACGAAAGGGCAAAAAAATATTTGCCTAACGGATGTGCAGGCGTTGTTACTTTCTTTATAAAGGGCGGCAAGGATACCGCAGTTAAATTTATGGACGGCTTGAAGCTTGCTTCAAACGAAGTACACGTTGCCGATATACGCACGTGCGTTCTTCACCCTGCAAGTGCAACACACAGACAGCTTACAGACGAACAGCTTATTGCCGCAGGCATCAATCCCGGTCTTATAAGATTTTCCGTAGGGCTTGAAAACGTTGATGATATAATAGCCGATATTGATCAAAGTCTTAAAAATCTTTAAAATACATTTGTGAAAAATCGCCGCATGAGAATTATCATGCGGCGATTTTAAATTTCCTTTTAAAGCGAAAACGCCTTGTATTGATACAGGGCGTTTTATCTAACGAATTTTTTAAACTTGTCATCCTTTATATTTAAAAGCGTTTTTCTTTCAGGGTCGTATTTGCCGGTTGTCAAATGTATAAAAAATTCTTCAATCGCGGCAAGGTTTGAAAAAACGGCAACTGCAATACATACATAAATAAGCGCTGTATCCGTGCCAACAAAATACGAAACCGTAAATATGGTAAAGCTTGTCAGCTTATTCATATATGTGTGTATCGAAGCAAAACGCTTATATTTAACCGCCGCAGTAACGTACGAAGCAATTCTTATCAATATTGCCGAAATTGCACCGTACCATATAAAAATCGGCAAAGTATCCCACAATGCGGGGAATATTTTCAATAGTACCACCGCATAAAAAAGCATATCGGCAATACTGTCCAATTTTGCGCCTAACTCCGTCGTGGATCTTGTTATACGTGCTATTGCACCATCTACCGCGTCGCTGATACCGCACAGCGAATAAAGAATATAAAACAATTTGGTAAACGGAGCTACGAACAGCAACCCTACAGAACCAACGATACGGAACATCGTTATACAGTTAGGCACTGTGATCCATTTGTTTTTCATTTTTCTCTCGTATTAAATATTAAAATTTATATATTGTGTAGTAAGAATTATACCACAATGTACCAAAAAGTCAATACATTTAACAAATTCTTAATTATTGTTTTCTCAAACCAAAAACATGATTCACATACACTTTGAATTTTATTATCTGATGCATCAGAATTTATTTTTTTTAAAATTTAAGCAATTTTATCTATTAAAACAGTTACTTTAAAATAACGTTTTGCAAACAAAATAGTATTAAAATGATTTAATATAATAACGGCAGGGGGGTTCCTGCCGTGTTATCATTCTTTATCCTTGCCCTTGAACATTGGCAAATATTCGTCATCGCCCTTTGTTTTTGTAAACAGCTTAACAACAAGCAAAACGCCGTCAACAATGGCGTATGCCAAAGCTACAAACACAAGAATTACAACGAGCGTCTGCGGCGACATATGACTTCCGCTTTTAGTCATGCCGTTAAAATAGAATAACAGCGAGATGCTGATAAACATCAGCACTGCGTGAAGCAAAAGCCTTATTTGTGTGCCTATTTTTTTTATTTTAAAAACCAGATTTGCAAACGAAAGCGCAAAAGAAAACAAAAACAATATAATAAGATTATATGATGCAATAAACGATACTTGTTCTGCCACGATTTCTGCATACATGGTTAAAAAAACAACGAAAGCAGAAAAAAGCAAACAGCAAGTACGCAGCCTATCGTATATCAAAGAAAAAACTTTTTTCATAAAAACACCTTTGTCATATTTAAAACATATGTTCATTTTATCACAGTGAATAAACTAAATCAACAAGAAATCGTTAATTTATATTTAAATGGGGAAATATATATATAGCCAAGCAAAAAAGAGTTTGAAATTGCGTTAAAAAGGGATTGAAATAACACGCTTATTGTGGTATAATCGAAAAAAAGATAAATTGTAAAGGAGATAAAAAATGGCTGAAAATATACTTGATGCTTATAAAGAACAGCACCACGCACAAACCGTTGTTGATACTTCCAAAAAATTAAAGGTAGGTATAATCGGCACCGGCTGGATAGCAGAGGCGCATATTACAAGTTTGCTTAGAATGCCCGATGTAGAGATCATCGCAGGTGCAGACCTTATACCGGGAAAAGCAGATGCTTTTTTTGAAAGATTCGGCGTAAAAGCGCGCACATATCTTTCACATAAGGAAATGCTTGATGCTGAAACAGACCTTGATGCCGTAAGTGTTTGCACGTACAACGTTACGCATGCTGAATGTGCAATTTACGCTTTGAAAAAGGGCGTAAACGTACTTCTTGAAAAACCCATGTGCGTTACTTTAGACGAAGCAGTAGAAATCTGCCGTGCTGAAAAGGAAAGCGGCAAGGTTCTTTCTATCGGCTTCCAACCCAGGTTCGACGAAAACATGAAAATGATAAAAAAGCTTGTTGAAGAAGACGTTCTTGGCGAAATTTATTATATTCAAACAGGCGGCGGAAGAAGAAGGGGTATTCCCACGCCCTTCGGCACATCTTTTATTGAAAAAGAAACGGGCGGTATCGGCGCACTGGGCGATATTGGTTGTTATTCTTTAGATATGGTTTTGAATGCCATCGGATATCCGAAGCCCTTAACTGTTTCAGGTTACAAATCTGCATTTTTCGGCACAAATCCCGAATATATGCCCTGCCCTGAATACGCCGCAAAATTCGGTGTGGACGATTTTGCCGCAGGATTTGTAAGGCTTGAAGGCGGCATAGTTCTTGATTTCCGCATTGCATGGGCAATGCATGTTGACACCCCCGGTGATACGATAATTTTCGGTAAAAAAGCCGCACTTCGCATTCCTTCAACCGATTGTTGGAACGGCACCGTTGGCGGTGAAATGAAGTTATACCACGACGTATGCGGAACGCAAACGGAAACCGTTATACCGATATTGAAAACGCACGGCGATCTTTTTGATATGAAGATACGTTCTTTCCTTGATGCTATCAAAAATGGCACACCTGCACCTGTTCCTTCCAGCCAGATAATATACAACCAGGCAATAATCGACGGTATTTGCCGTTCTGCAGAGCTTGGCCATGAAATAGAAATCGAAATACCCGAAATATAATTTAAAAAATATTTCTGCAAAGCCGGAATTATTGCCTATATGAATTTCCTATTTGTGACAACATAAAACAAACCCACCCGAAGAAAAGCCAAACTTTTTTCGGGTGGTATCTTTTTTAGTAACAAAGGAAAAGCTGACACCTTAATTTTTTCCTTATAAAAAACGAAGCGCGCATTTAATGCGCGCTTCGTTGTTTTATTTGTCATACAATCGCTTTTATGGTTGAATGGCATAATTTGTGCAGTTATGCCGCGTTTTTTCACCGTTTATTCAACCGATATAGTCAATGCTTTGTAAGGTGCAGTATAATCTGCTGATATCTTACCGTTACCGATAACACCTGATTTGTTACTTCCGCGAACCATTACATCTCCGCTTGAGGTGATATAAGCAGAATAGTATGTACCTGCCGAAGCGGCAATACAATCACCGGATATCAAAGTAGGTGACGTTTTAGTTGCCTTATCTGAGGATATCTGTCCATAGTTATTTTTTCCATACCCGTAAACGTTACCGTTTGTAGTGGTATAAACGAAGTGTTCATCCATAATAGACGCACTTTCTACCTTGGTAGCTATCTTATTCATTTTACCGTTGGAATTGCCCGCGGTAAACGTAGAAGCATCGCACCAACCGAAATAATAAAGTGTTCCGTTTGTGCTTATATAAAGCGAGCTATGCTGACCTGCATATACTTTTGCAGCATCACTTACAAGCAAGAATGGGTCTGTAAAAACTTCTTTTGTAGAAGAGCATATCTTTTTCCATCTGTTATCACCAAGTGCATAAAGCTTGTTATCAGATGTAATATACAACGTATGACGTCTTCCGGCTGCCATATCTATAACGTTTGATGCTATCTTCGTTATTTGCGAAACCGTCCCTGTATAATTATTATTGCCAAGCTGCCCGTAAGCATTATTTCCGCATCCGTACAGATTGCCGTTTTCATCCAAAAGCAACAAATGGTCAAATCCGACAGCAATCTTCGTAAATTTAACATTCGTGTCAATTTTGGTAAGTACGGTAGTATCGCCTTTTCTTCCAAGTTGACCGACGGTATTCGAACCGATAGTATATACAGCACCCGTATCTGTTAAAATAGCAGTAGTCGGGGTGTCACCTTCTGTTCCTCCGCGGCTGATCTCTATTTGCTTGACGCCCGACATCACAAGCATGGGCTTGCATATCGTTTTACCTAAAGCAACGCCGCACTGCGCAATATCATTTTCGCCCCAGGAATAAAGATTTCCGTTTTTATCAAGCACAAATATACTGCGAGAGCCTGCAACAACGTTAGGTACTACTTTAAGATCCTGCTTTGAAATAAGACCTATGACAGTAATACATTCATTTATTTTTAAAGTAACAGTTTGTGTATTATACGTTTTTTCAACGCCGCTGTAACTTACCGTTTTTATTCCGTTGAAGGTATATCCCGATTTAGGAACTATCTTAACCGTTACCGATGCACTGCTATCACCAAGAATTTCGCTGTATCCGGACTGCGTTATTTTCGTACCGTTAATATAAAGATCGGCTTTATTGAGATCAACCGAAACGTTTAATTTCGCAGGCTGAATACCGAAATAGTTGTTCATGTGTTCCAAAGCGTATTCACTTCTGCCCTTTAAAAAGCTTTTTATTTCGGTCATCTCGCTGTTCCAACGGCTGATAGAGCCGCTATCCCCGGGCCAACGATCAAAATGAAGTTGTATTATACTTTTTAACGTATTGTAATATTCGTTATAAACCTTTATAGTATCTTCATATGCAAATTTTGTTTGGCACGCATATGTGAATCTTTCAATAAATTTATTTTTGAAGGTTTCATTTTCAAGCAACGCACACATCATAGCCCCGGCAACAGTGCTGTCGTTTAGTGCTTGCGTAAACATATTGGTATTTATTTCACAGCCAAGTCCCATGCCCGAATCCATATCGCTTACAACATAGCGCCATTTTGTATCCAAGCCCGAAGGATCAGCTGAAGATTTGTTACGCCATACTTTTACGTTGTTCGACGGCCAGTCTGTATTGCCCCAATACATATTGCAAACGAAGAAATCTATAAAGCTATCCACGTCTAATCTGGCTGAAACATAACTGTAATTTGAAGAATCAGACATATCCTTAGAAGTAATGTAGCTTACAAGATTGTGAAAAACCTTTTCGTCGCCTGATACGCCTTCGTTAAGAACGTACGGCTCGTTTACAGACCAGTTTGTTGTTAAAGGCGAGGGTGCTTCAAGAATAACGAGGTTTTCTTCCAAAACGCCGTAATGTTCTTCAAAATATTTAGTGTCAAATCTTTCCCTTAAATTATAAACACCCCAAAATTCACCGTTTACGAACAACAACGAGGGTCTGTATGCCATCGTGCCAACGTTCATATCCGTGCAGAGTGCCTGCATCAAGCCGTCGCGAAGGTGCGACATACTTGAATCGTTTCCGGAATTTCTAAGCAGCAAGCGCTTATATTCGGTAACACCGTCTTGCGCGCGGCCGCCGAATATATCGTATCTTAATTTTGAGGGATTATTTACCACGGTAGGCTCTGCATCTGCTTTAAAATATACACGTAACGATTTTGATGCCATACCCAAGGAACCGTTTCCGTTCATTGCAATTTCTACATATGATGACGAAACAAGGCTTCCGTCCGATTCGAACAGTTCAAGATACGAAACCCTTCTTTCTTTAGTACCGAAAGGGTTTTTCATTACGGTATAATAAATACCACGGCTGTTGCTTACAAAATCACCGGGTGTAAGGCTTAAGGAAACAAATGGAACATCAAAATACTCGGCATTAGGAATAATGAAGTACGAATTCGTAACAACATCAGAAGAGCTTACACCATTAGTTGCATACGCTTTTATAACATGGCAGCCGAAAAGATTTTTCGTAGGTTTGGCGGTAGAATTAAGTACGGAATTCTGCTTTGTAAGATATCCCGGCGCTACAGAGCTTGTAAGCGATAACGCTATTCCGCCCGTTGAATACATTTTGCCGTTTGTACGCGGATCAGATCCATCGGTAGTGTAATATATCGAATACCCTTTGGCCGCAGACAGCTTCAACGAAAACGCCGTACTGTAAAATCCGCTTGAATGAGAAAATTCAACCTTATTTGCAAAGTCGGCAAGCCACGTGTTTCTGTCGCCGCCTGAATATTGCGGGCGCACATCGGCAATTTGCGTAGGCGTCATTACAGAATAATCTACAATTTTAAATGCTGAAGAAATCGTATTTTCCATTCTGTATGCCGCTTTTTGTTTTGACATACCTGAAACTATATTTCTGTCTTTATAATCTGTGGAAGCCGCTGCAATAAAGTATGTATATACATAGCTTGCATTCGCAATATCTGTTGTGGCAGAAAGATTAATATATTTATCCGTTATTGCCAATTTAACGCTCTTGTTATCTATAACAACGTTCCACGTTGCGTCGTAATAGTCTATACGCGATACTTCATATTTACTTTCGTATGAATTACCGTTTTTATCAACCGCTTCACCGCAACGGATAAGATAGCTTCCGTGCGGTGCCAACACCGCGCCTGATGGAAACTGCATTTTCTTATAACCCGAATCACTTGCGGTCATGTAAGAAACAGCAAGCTGATCAAGCTTTATTTCTTCATCAGAGACGTTATATAATTCAATAAAGCTATGTCGAAACGGAGTATCCGTATTATATCCCGTACCGTAAACCTGCTTAAAAACTACGTTTGCAGGGTCGTTTTCCTTCGGCTTTTCGACTTCAGGATATGTAACGGGCGGTGTAACATCCACAGGTTTAGTTTCTTTTTCCGTATCATTGGAGGTGGTAGAACCGGCAGTTGATTCTGTTGTTGAATTGGATGTAGAATCAGAATTTGAATCAAGCGTTGAATCCGAGAAATCCGTATCGGTACCGATATTCGTAGTATCAAAAGAATCTTCAGTATCGGTAGCGATATCCGTGGTATCAAAAGAATCTTTAGTATCGGTAGCGATATCCGCGGTATCAAAAGAATCTTCTGTATCGGTGGTAATGGCACTTTCGCTTGTGTCTTCTATCGGATTGTTGAAGCCATCGGATGTCACGTTCTCATTATCATCCTCGGTTTCCCTATATTCCGAATCGGCAAAAAGCGAATCTTCATTTTCTTCATTTGTATTCGTAACGTTCACAGAAATAGTGTCCGTACTTGTATTTTCGCTGTTACATGCAACAAACGAAAACAACATAGCAAATGCAAGAAACGCGCAAATAATTTTTTTCACCGTTTTTCTCCTTTAAAAATTTTTATATTCATAATTTACCGACGTTAAATTAAATACCTCTTTTGCCCCTTCGGTTAAGTATATCCCATTATCCTTTGTTACGATAACCGCTTCAAAATCATATAAATTTGAAGAATAAAACTTGTAAGAATCTTGCAAGCCCATAACAAACAACGCTGTTGACAAAGCGTCTGCCTGTGTTCCGTCATCACTTATTACCATTACAGAACATATTTCGTTATCAACGGGATACCCCGTGCCGGGATTTATAATATGGTGATATTTTTTATCTTGAAACTCAAAGCATCTTTCATAATCACCGGATACAGAAATAAAACCGCTTGTTAAAGATACATTTCCTATGGTAGCAGAAGCATTTTGAGGATCGCGCAAGGCAATATTCCACGCATCGCCGTTTTCCTTCGGACCTACGATGGCAATATTTCCGCCGAAATTCAAAATACCGGTATTAACACCAAGATCATGTAAATACTGCACGCAATACTGTGCAATGCTGCCCTTGGCAATTCCGCCAAGGTCTATCATAACACCGTTTTCCAACGTTACTTCATTTTTAGAAAATGATATTTTATTTATACCCGTAAACTCAAGTGCGTTTTTTACACTTTGTTCACTCGGAACAGCGGGGGCTTCGCTTTTAAATTCCCACAAAGCGGTTACCGAGCCAAGCGTTACATCAAATGCGCCATTGGTTTTTTCAGAAATTTCTACCGCTTGAAGTACAGTTTTTAAAACTTTATCCGATAAAACGGTCGTTTCGCTGTTATTCAACCTATACACGTCGGACTCTGCACGTGTTTTTGAAAATTGCGATTCTAATTCTTGTATATACTCATAAACGTCGTGCGAGTACCCATCAGGCAAGGTTGTTTGTATAAAAGTATCAAGTGCAAAATACGTTTGCGATTCGTATTTATTACTGCACGAAGAAAGGGCAAACACAGATAAACAAAATATGCAAATTATTTTTATTTTATTTTTACTAAATCGGGCAAAAACCACAGTATCACCCCCGTAACACTTCCGCATACGACAGATGCAAACAATAAAGGCGGAAGATATGCGCAAACCGCCAAAGTACCAAACATAGCGCAGCATACCGCTATTTGACCAACGTTATGGCAAGCAGCACCTACAACACAAACGCCCAAAAAAGATATTTTATCTTTTATAATTCTTTTAAGCAAAACGGAGGATATCAGCGAAAAGACCCCGCCGCATACTGAAAACAAAAATGAAGTTACCGTACCGAATAATACGGCACAAACCGCACAGCGGCACAGCGTAACGCAGAAAGCATCTTTACTGCCTATGTAATACAAAACATATACGCTTATTATATTTGACAAACCAAGCTTGATTCCCGGTAATGGAATAAATGCCTGTATCGGAAGCAATGATTCAAGCAATGAAACACATATTGCCAAGGCGGAAAAAACACCGCACAGTGCAATACGTTTTATTCTTTCGTTACCCTGCAACAGCATCCACCCCTTCTGAAGATATTTTTATAATAGTTTTGGAAGGCAGGCACACTATACATCCTTTGCCGTTCAATTTGCTGCGGGTACAAATTTTATCCTTACACGTTGAATCCTTAACGAATACCGTACCGTCGTTTATAACCACTGTAAGGCGTATGCCGTTTTCATTAAGAACGACCTCTCTATTTTCAATTATGGGATAATGATATACACTATTTTCGGTTTCTATTGTGATAATTGCACCATTATCGTGTGAAAAAGGGGTGAAAATTAGCAAAATCCCCAATACGCATGTTATAAAAATAGCGAAAACATCGCCAAGCTTAATTTTTTTTACTACGATGTTTTCGCCCATGATATCCCCCTGCGGAATGTGCTGTTTTAATAATTATCCGTCTATTTGACAGCCTATGGTTACATATCTTTCATTTCTGTAAACCAAAAGGCTGACAGTTTCGCCTTTTTTGTTGCTCAAAATCTTTTCAAGCTCTTTAATGTTGTCAACAGCAAAGCTGTCAACCCCGATAATAATATCATTACATACAAGGCCAGATCTTTCTGATAAGGATTGCGGCAAGCATTTTACCACCATAACCCCGCCCGGAAGACCGAATATTTCACTTTCTCTGTCTGAAATCGATATAGCTGATATTCCCAATACATCTACCGTTTGGCAGTTATTTGCAAAAGCGGAAGAATACGAATTTTTAACGTGTTGCTTTATAAACGGCAAAGCACTTGAGGCATAAACCGCTTCCGTACCGCTGTTATCACCGCCTGTAACCACGCCAATAACGACGCCGTAATCGTTCAGCACGGCTGCACCGTACATATAATCCTTGAATGAAACGTTCGATATTCTGAAGCTGCTTGATTTATTATCCGTAGCGTTGCCGCCTATAACACCGCACGTTGATGAAGCGTTACAATAGGAAATATAAACTTCGTCGCCGTCGGAAAGGTCTTTCCCATATCCGAACTTAACAGTTTCGTTACCGGTTACGTCTATTTTCAATATCGCTATTCCGTTATTCTCATTTACGCCCACAACGGAAGCATGGCAAATTTTATCATTACAATTAACCTTTATATCGCCTGCGTATAATTGTGGCGAAGCACTTGTCAGCACGTACCCATCTGAAGTTATTACCATACCCGTAAGGCCGGTAGTTTTTCCGATATCGACACTTACCATAGCATTTCCAAAAGAAGAAATGACGTGATTTTCCGAATTCAGCAGCGGATTTGTGCCATACGTACCAACCTTCGAGGTTTCTGTGCCTTTCGCGTTAGAATCGTCGCGTGTTACGACAGAAGCTATTATTATTGCCGATACACAAACGACGAACATCGTGAAGAACACGGTTATCGCCATGATAACCATTACCTTCAACGATTTGTCGTTTTGTAACTGCCTTGCTTGTAAATACTGCTCGTACTCGCGCTTGTATTGATAGCCGCCATAAGAAGAAACAGTCGAATCTTTTTCTATTTGATTTTCGCGTATTGACTTTTCTCTTTCTGTTTTCAAATTATAACTGCCCCTTTAGACAAAAGTTATTAGACAATATAAGTATAACTTTTTTCTTTTAATAAATCGTGTATTACGTTTATCGGATTTTTAATTTTTATCGTTAGATTGTAAACTTTGATTTTTATCGTTTTTTCTAAATGGTAACTTTTCTTTGTTTGAGGATTCCGAGGCATTATTAACGGTTGAAAGTGTAAATACGAATTCACAGTATTCACCGTAAACGCTGTTTACCCATATTTCCTCGCCGTGGGAATCAATAATTGTTTTAACGATATAAAGACCTAAGCCGACGCCGCTTTTATCAAGCCCGCGGCTTTTATCGCTTTTGAAAAATCGGTCGAATACGAAAGGAAGCTCTTCTTTTGCAATTCCCTGCCCGTCGTTTCTTACAGAAACAAACACCTTCTTATCCTTTTCGATGATTTTTACAATATATTTTCCCTTTTCAAACGAAAACTTTTGCGCGTTATCACAGATGTTATAAAGCACTTGATAAATAGTATCCCTATCTGCGAATACAAACATATTTTCTTCATCACATTCGAACATAACATCTAACTTTTTGCTGTCAAGCTTTTGTTCCAAAGAAATTATTATCTGCCTTGCCATTTCGCAAATATCAAATTCTGCTTTTACTATCTTTCTGTCACCCGCTTGTAAGCGTGAAATATCAAGCAAGGACGAAACAAGCCTTGAAAGGCGCTTTACCTCGGTAAATATTATTTGTAAGTAATGGTCGTGCTTTTCGGGCGGTATAGCACCGTTAAGCATGCCTTCAACAAAGCCGGAAATAACCGTCATAGGGGTACGCAGATCGTGCGAGATATTTGCCAAAAAGGCTTTACGCATTTCTTCGTTTTTTCCAAGGGTAGATGCCATATTATTGAAAGCCGAGCCAAGCTCTGCAACTTCGTCTTGCCCTGTTATATTAACGCGTGCATCAAAATTACCTTGCGAAAATTCTTTTGCGGCCTTGCTCATCATTTTCAAGGGTGAAATTATCCTATCAGAAATAAAATACACCGCAACCAAAGCAGCAAGCATTACCCAAAGCACAGAAACCACAAGCGCTTTTATAGTTTTATTTACTAAGCTTTCAAATCTTGCATTTTCACTGCACACAAAAACAGAACCGACCATTTCACCGTCGTTATTTACAACCGTTTTTCCCGCCGACATATGCCTTTGCGAAAAAAATCCGTTCATAGATGTAAATTCACTGTATTTTCCATCGTTTTTCAAAGTAAATAAAACATTTTCAGGCAGAGCCTCTCCCATATCCTTCGGCGTATTGGACGACAAAAGCACTATACCGCTTTCGTCTGTTATAAACACAGCCATATCTTCGCCTAAAGATGAAGATATAGTATCAAGCATAAGCGAAACGTCGTTTTCTACGTTTTCATAGTAAACAAACTTTCCGAAATCGTAAGTTGAAGAATCGTCGTAAGCAGCTTTTAAAAACACGCTTATAGAATTTGCGGCATTTTCAACAGTTTCTTTTTTCATGCTTGTCGAATTATTCGCCGTATTGGAAACGAGAATAATGGAAAGCACCATAAAGCTTATCAAAATGATAAGCATAAACGCCGCCACATATTTTGTAAATACGCTTTTAAACATTTATTACATCCTTAAACAAGAAAAGGCACGCGCAATATTCAAAAGGGCAAAGCCCTTTTGAATTTTTGCACATGCGCATTTTTGTTGCATTATTTATTGAAGAAGTTCAAACTTATAGCCTACGCCCCAAACTGTTTTAAGTACCCATTTGTCGGATACACCTTCAAGCTTTTCGCGCAAGCGCTTTACGTGAACGTCAACCGTTCTGGAATCGCCGAGATAATCAAATCCCCAAACCTTGTCCAAAAGCTGGTCGCGTGTAAATACCCTGTTGTAGTTGGATGCAAGGAAATAAAGCAATTCCAATTCCTTCGGGGGAATATCTACGCTTTTGCCCTTCAATTTCAATTCGTATTTCTGAAGTGAAATTTCAATATTTTCAAATTTGATGATTTCATCATCATTCTGGCTTTCGTGTGAATTGCAACGTCTGAGCACGGCTTTAATACGTACTGCCAATTCTTTCATATCAAAGGGTTTAACAACGAAATCGTCAGCACCCATTTCCAAGCCGAGAACCTTATCAAAAACTTCGCCCTTCGCAGTTACCATGATAATCGGCTTTGAAGAAACCTCGCGTATTTCTCTGCATACTGCCCAACCGTCTTTTTTGGGAAGCATAATATCAAGCAAAACAAGATCAGGCTCGTACAATTTGAAGTAATTTACACCTTCAACACCGTCGTTAGCGGTTTTAACCTCATATCCTTCGCTTTCAAAGTGCAGACGAAGTGCCTCGCATATATTGAGGTCGTCATCTACGATAAGTATTTTCGTTCCAATCATTTTATCATCCTCCTATATGTGGTTTGTTAATTTCGTTAAATTTTTATCTAAATTCATTATATAGCACGCACAAAATATAGTGGTTAACTATTTGTAAATATTATCCGTACTTATAATGAATTGTATTCATTTAATTTAAGATGCTTTTAATTATTTTTTTCATATACGGTAATACCGTTTATAATGGTTTTTACGGTATTCGTATAAAGGTTTAACGGATCACCGTCGAAAATTGCAATATCTGCATCCATACCCTTTTTAATTATACCTACTTTATCGTCTATACCTAAAATTTTAGCCGCATTTACAGTTATTGCCTTCAAGGCATCCATATAAGGCAAGCCGTGTTTATGTGCAAGGGCGGCGCATATAGGTAAATATTGTACCGGCGTTTCGGGATGATCGGTGCTGATTGCAGTTAAAATTCCGTGCTGATTTAATATTTTGGGATTTTCAAAAGAAAGATTTTTTAATTCGGGTTTACTTCTGTCGGTCATGTTAGGACCTACGATTGCAGATACGTTTTCTTTCAAAAGCTCGTCTGCTATCATGTACCCTTCCGTACAATGAACAATTGTATATTTAAGGGAAAATTTATTAGCAATACGAATAGCAGTAAATATATCGTCTGCCCTATGTGCATGAAAATGCGCAGGGCACTCGCCTTTTATTACAGGTGCAAGCGCTTCGTTTTTATCATCATATTCTGGTTCGTCGAAGTTTTCGCTGTCAGCTTCGTAATTATCCATAGATTTAACATATTTTTTAGCCTTAGTCAGCGCCTCCCTTATCAAAGAAGCAGTAGCAAGTCGCGTTTGCGGAGCTTCGCTTTTACCGTGATAAACAGATTTTGGGTTTTCGCCAAGTGCAAATTTCATAGCACAAGGGCAAGAAATCATCATATCGTCAACACGTTTGCCGTATGTTTTCATGGCAACCATAGCACCGCTGATCGGATTGGCACTGCCGGGGCCTGTACAAACAGAGGTAACACCTGCTTTATACGCATCAGCAAAGCATACGTCCAACGGATTGATACCGTCAATAGCTGAAAGCTGTGGGGAAATAGGTGATGACTCTTCGTTAAGATCATCCCCCTCAAACGTTATAGAATCCTCTATCATTCCAAGATGGGTATGTGCATCAATAAATCCCGGCGTAACAGTTCCCCCGTTTGCATCAAATATATCTTCGTCGTTTGCAGATACTTCCCCCTCTGCCACTTCTTTTATTTTGCCATTTTGGATTATAATGTAACCGTTTTCAATAATTTCATCACCATTCATGGTGATGATCCTTGCATTTTTAATGATCATAAAAATCCCTCTTTGCATTTTTTAAGGCTGTCAACAAAAAAATGCGACAGCCCCTTACGTTTATTTTGTTAAATCGTTATAATAAATGATCTCGTCGGGCATATGATACCCTAATTCTTCTTTTGCAACTTTTTTTATGTAATCTTCGTCTATCTCCTGCTCGTACTCAGCACGTAATTTTTCAACTTGAATTTGCTTATCCGAAACTTGCGATGCCAATTCGCCATATTTTTCTTTAAGAGTATTGACCTTCATACTTAAACTGACTATCATTACGAAAGCAAATATCAAAAATACGCCCAATGCAGATTTAACGAATATATTCGCCCTTAATCTCATCAAAAATCCCTATCCTTTGATACAGTATTAAAAATTTTCCTTTTAATCTTTATGCCGTATATCTTGCCGTGCATAAATACACACGCGTGGCAAAGCGGAGATATTACGATAAAAGACAATAACCTTTTGATATACGAAAATAACGCGCACATCAAATAATTTACTGCTTTTCCAACTGTCACTTTATATAAAACGAACCCCAAAACAGCAAACATCATTACAAAAAAACGAAATTTACCGTTATTAGCGCAGAAAATAAACACGACTGTAATTATAGTATATACTACGGAAAATAAAAAATCAATAGAAAATTGAAATATTTTTAAAATTATTATTTTATTTTTGTCACTTGATAGTTTTTTTTCGAAATTCGCTCTTTTTGTATCAATATGTAGATTTAAAATTATAGATATGGTGTCGAAAAAAGAATAAATTATTCCTACCCCTACGCCAAGGCACAGCGAATATAATATCAGGCAAAGCTGTTCGTTCGGGGATTGATGCAAAAACCCCGTCATTTAAATATTTTAGAAAAGAATCCGTGCTTTTCTTCTGTTTGCGAAGGATAATAAACAGCGTTTATTTCCCCATCTATAAAAACGTCGCCTCCGTCACAATCAAGCTTACTGATAGTTAACATATTTCCCTGTACACAGCACATTCCCATCGTGGTTTTTAGTACGACTTGCTCGTCATCAAAGCTTAATACGTTTACAGCACCAGTTATTTCAATGTGCTTTCGCGCTTTTAAAGTTACGTTATGTTCAGCCATATATTCCCCTTTTTGCCCAAAAATAAAGGGCATATTATACTTCCTTATATAATATGCCCTGTTTTTCTATTTTAGAATTTACGTTTAAATATTATTGCCGAAACAGCTGCGCCAATAGCCAATGAAACAATGGAACACACTAAAACCACCCAAAGCGGAACGGGCTTGCTTATGCCGTTATGTGTTGTTGTATCTGAAGGTTGTGTCGTTTCATCACTTTTTTCGCTTTCGGAAGGTGTAATTTCGGTAGTTTCAGTTGTTATTTCTTCTGTTGTTTCTTGCGGGTCTTCCTCTGTATTTGAAGAAGATGTTTCCTCTTTTGTATCGGATTCGATCGGTTCTGATTCGCTTGTATCCGTTTCGTTTTCTGTGAATTTTACAAACGTAAACGTATATGTACTTGTTGATCCGTCTTCGGCCTTGCAAACTAATTTTGCAACTGTGCCGTCGCCAAGCTTCACTGTTACAGCTTCGCAGACAGCCTTTTTACTTTCGGCAGTTGGGGTAATAACAACCTCGTTTACGTCAGCAGAAACCGTTACGTTATACTCATAAACAGATGGGGAAAATTCTTTATCCAATTCGCCTTGCGACAAATCTATACTTGAAATCTTACTGTTAGAATCCTTTTGGGGATTTGGGTTTGCCCCCATCGTTGCCGTAATAACGTAATCTTTTTTTGTTCCGTCTTCTGCAGTAACGGTTACTGTTATTGTGTTTTTCCCTTCTTTAAAGGATCTGTTGCCCGAAACAGACACCGTTGCCGAAGAATCGTTCGTTTCCGTTCTGATCGAAAGCTTTTCGGTTCTATATTCAAACTCTGCAGTATATTTGGTTACATCCGGAGAAAATTTAGGTGAAATGTCGATTCCGCTTATTGACAACGAAGAAAGCGTGCAATCCGATGATTTTTCTTTAACTGTAACGTTGCACGAAGCATCTTTTGCAGAATATTCCTGATCTAATGAAGTAAGAACAACGTTTTTAAACGCTACGGAAATATCATCGCCCTTTTTAACAGAGGAATTGACCTTAAAGGTTAATTTTACAAGCGTTTTATCGCTTGTTACAGGGTCGCTGTTGTAATTACACAAAAACAAAATATTTCCGTTTCCGTTATCACTTTCATTAACCTCCCACCCTGAAAGCTTATCACCTGATGAAACGTATGTAAGCTTTGAGGAATCATATACGGCGTTAAATGAAACTGCGTATATTTCTGCATCGTTTACGTCTATTTTTGCCGTAAAAGTTATTTTGTCGTTAGCATATGCCCCGTCAGGCCCGCTGATATCAACTTCGGGAGAGGCGGCAAACACAGCAACGTTAAGCATCGAAAAAAGCATCAAAGCACTTACAATAGATACTAATATTTTTTTCATTATCAATATTCCTTCCCTTTTATTGTTATATCGCCAAGCATATGTGCTTTAAACTGTGCAAAATCAATAAGCGAAAGCTTGCCGTCGCCGTTAACGTCTGCGGCGTATTTGTCAAATGAAGCAAATTTTTTATCGCCAAGCATATACGCTTTCATATTTGCAAAGTCTATCAATGATATTTTACCGTCGCCGTTTATATCACCTGTAACCACTACGGTTATTTGATGAACAACGGTATCGTCGGAATAAAGCGTTATATGCGTACCTGTGGTAACAAGGTCGCTTTCTTTAAGCTCTGTCGTTTTGTTGTATGCCTTCACATTTTGTTTTATGTTAAGCGTTTTCAAAACGTCTGCCCAAGTGGTAGATTCGGAAATACCGCTGATAATATTATCTGAATTGATCTTATACTTTTCAGAAATCAATTCGGTTAATTCAACCTTTATAGAATTGGTAACTATTGTTCCATTAAAGCCTTGAGTTGCTTTTATCTGTACAGATATATCCGCACCGCTGTCGGCAGCAGTTAATTTATACGAAAGGGCGTTTTTAGCCGCACTTATTTGTGTTTTATTTCTGTACCAAATTATTTCATACGGTATTGATTGGTTTAGATTTTCTATTTTCAAGGTTAAAACAGAGCCTATTTTTCCGTCACCGCTTATATTTGCCTTACCCGAAAGCGGATCTGCAGTTACGGTTACGTTAAACGAAAGCTTTAAGCCGTTGTATTCCACGTTTACGGCATTATCACCGAAGCTGTCAAGCGCTGCACTGCATTTAAAACCGCTTGAAACCGTGCTGACTATACCCGCAAAATTCTTGTAATACAGCTGCATTCCGGCACTATCGAATTTTTCGCCGTATTTATACTTTATTTTATTTGGCATTGTTTTAAGTGATATTCCGCTTTGATCATCAGTATCACCACTGTAAAGAAATGCATAAATACCGCCCTTTACAGAAAGAACTATGCCGTTATCAAATCGTGTGAAATATACTTTTTCCTTACTGTTACCGTGAATAGCATATACTTCTTCCACGTTACCGTCGCAAAAGATAACGCATGAATATTCCCTTTCCGTAACGTATCCGTCAAAAGATATTTCATACGATACGGGGCTATATTCCTTAAACAATGACTTTACCTGCGCTTGCTTTCCGCCGGTTACCTTTTTAACGTTTAGATTTGCGCCATTCGGAACGTTTTCAAACAATACCGCCGATGCAGTATCGTTACAAGCATACAGTATCTCGGTTACTGTATATCCGTTTTTCTTCGCGTTTGAAGCCGTCGCGCCTTTACAAAACAAGCGTGCGTTACGGCTTTGACCTATACTTGTTATATTTTCGGGTGCAAACACGTTTAAATTAGAGCAGTTATCAAACGCATAATCACCTATTGCTGTAATTGATTTAGGCAATATTAACGAAGAAAGCCCCTGGGCGCCGTAAAATGCGTGTTTTTCAATCGTCTTTACACTTAAAGGAAGCAACACGCCGCTTATATCCTCGCAATTTGCAAATGCATATTGCCCTATTGTAAGTACACCGTTTAAAACAGAGTACGTACCTTTTGTTGCGCAGGGCACGGATATAATTGTTTTTTTATCTTTACTGTAAAGCACGCCCTTTGACGTAGTAAAATAAGTATTAGACGAGGAAACCGTTATTTTTTCAAGCGAAGAAAGCTGTGAAAAAGCACCGTTTACTTTTTGTAAGGTTTGCGGTAATACCACAGAAGTTATTTTAAAGCAAGAAAAAAACGCGTTATTATCAATCTCTACTGTGCCCTCTGCAACGGTAAATTCACCGCTTTTTGCACAAGGAACGACAAGAAGCCTTTTGCCGTCGGCAGAATAAAGGCAGCCGCCAATTGCCGAATACGATTTACCTTGGTAGAATATTGCCTGCAACGATTCGCAAAAATCAAATGCACCTGTTTCAATGCTTGTAACGCTTGAAGGTATCGTAACACTTGTAATACTTGAACACATATAAAATGCATTACTATTTATCGTTTTTGTACCGTTTTCGACTGATGCATTACCTGTTATTCCGGCAGGAAACGATATAAGCACGGTTTTATCCTTGTTATAAAGCAAACCGTTTACCGAAGAATAATTTGCATTATTTTCATCAACCGTAAACGACTTTAACCCAACGCACCCGCCAAACGCATCTTCGGCAATAAACGCAACGCTTGAAGGAATTTTTACGCTTTGCAGGGTTGGGCTGTACATAAACGCACCGTTTGAAATTGTACAAACTGGCATACCGTTAATTTGATCGGGAATAACGAGGTCTTTTTCTTCGCCGTCGTAATACGTTAACGTAACCTTCGAATTATTTACGATATAATGCATACCGTTATATGCATTCTTGTTAACGGTAACATTGCATTTAAAAATCTTGCCCGACAAAGCATCTACCGCCATGATATACGCCGTACCGTCGTTTAAAGCGTATAAAACGCCGTTTTCATCAACTGTAATTACAGATTCATCAGATGAAAAATAACGTATGTCTTTAATTGCGTTGGTCGGTGTGGTAGTACATTTAAAGCTATACGATTCACCGTAATCCAACGACAATTCACTTTTATCAAGCTTTATTTCAGTTGATAAATTTATATTTTTAATATCAACAGCCCTTGTAATACAAAAGCCGTAATACGCTATATCTCTATCTGCAACGATTGAAACGTTTACCGTATCGCCGTTTAAAACAACGGTTTTATTTGAAAGCATACCTGCTGTATAAGTGCCAACCGTGTTACCTTCTTTATCTGATACTATAATAAAATCTTCGCCGTCTTCAACGTATGTGTCGTTAGAAAAGGTAACGGCAATTTTTTCGGGATTTCCTGCAACGGTATAAGAATATTTCGATGTTTCGCCGCTTTTATACGGATGTTCTGACTGTAACGGGGCATCTCTATCGGTTACATTTACCGTAATAGTTGCCGTTTTGTTACCGTCAACAGAGATTATTGAAACGGTTGCAACACCTGCAGATTTTGGATACACCCGTCCATCGTCAATATATACGATATCTTCATTACTTGAAATAAAATATACGTCCTTTACCTGTGCATTTGTGGGCTCTATACTATACGATACACGAAACGAATTACCAATCTTTGCCGTAATAGACGTATTTTTCACCGATATAGATTTTACAGGCACACTTCCGTCGTAAGCCTTTAAAATATAGCCAAGCCCATTCGCTTTAGCATATTCAAGCCCTTTATTACTGCAATACAACGTTGCGTTGCAGCCGAAAAAAGCATCTTTTTCCACCGCCGTATTTTGGGGTATCAAAATTATATTAACAGAAAAGCATCCTGCGAAAGCTAAGGCTGCTATATTTGCCAGTTCGGGTGAAAGCACGACACCCTGCAAATAACTACAGTTATAAAACATTGCTTTGGGAATATTATTTAACGATGAAAGATCTGCATTTAAAAGTGCACTGCATCCGCAAAAAGCATATTCGCCTGCAGCAGTTACAGCTGATAAGGATATTGAATCAAGCGAGGAACAACCGTAAAAAGCATACGCACCTACACTTAAAATATTTGCACTTGACGAAACACATTGCAAATTGTACATATCATAGAAAGCATAATCATCGATATGCTTTACAGTTGAAGGTAACGCAATATCTGATAAAGAATAATCGCAAAATTTTATCAATTTCGTTTTATCTTTCGAATACAGTGCGCCGTTCACCGTTGTAAAATATGGGTTTTGAGCACTTACCGTAATGGATTTCAGCGAAGGACAACCAAGAAAAGCATCGGCAGCTATTTCCTTTACGGTATCCGGTATAACTATTTCACATACTGAAACGCAGTCTGCAAATGCACCGCTTCCGATAGCGGTTACGTTTTTACCTGATATTTTTTGCGGCACTTCGATAACGTATGAATCGGTTTTATCCCACGAGGTTATCGTTATCCCGCCGTTTTTTTCCGTGTATGATGCAACGCCTGCAAAAACATTGACAAAAGAAAGTAGCATTGACATTATAAGTACAATCCCAACAACCTTTTTCAACATACTGATACCATGCCTTTCCGTAGTATAGATTACTTTTCGTTAATCTATTTAATAATATCATATATGAAAACAAAATTCAACAGCAAACATACACAAAACAAAAATTTACATTTTTCAGCATTATAGTATTGATAGATATTTTCATTACTACAAGGCAATTTCGTTGTTTTTTAAGTAGTCAAAAACAAAGCACGAATAAAAATTGTAAGATCTGTTAAATAAAAATCGGCGGAAGAATATTCTTCCGCCGATTTTTGTAATATTACTGTATGATCTTTAAAATTAAGCACCGTACATTTCTTCATACCAAGTATTGTAAAGATAGGTAACGCCGTTTTCGTTATCGACATTCATAAAGTCTGTATAGCTTTCGTTCTTTCTTACTTCTGCATTCAAAGTTTTGAAGAAATCTTCATAAAGCTTAATAACTATCTTATCATACTCTTCAGAAGTTTCATACTGCATACTTTCAACCAACTTTTGGTTTGCAACTATTGATTCTTCGTTTGCAGCAATTTGTGCAAGATTTTCATCAAGCGCTGTTTTTGCTTCAGAAGCTTTTGCTTTTTCAGCATTCAAGCTTTCAGAAACAGGTGTGATCTCTGCAGTGATATCATCTACCACTTTTTGTGTAGGTGCGCCGGCCGCCTTTGCAGCATCAAGTGACGCTTGGGAAGTTTCAAGGCTTGCTTCAGCAGCAGCAATATTTTTCTGCGCTGCTTCAATTCTGCCTGTGAAGTAGTCAATCTGCTTTTGATCGGGTGTTTCCGCAGCCTTTAATTCATCAATCTTGGCTTGGAAGTTTGTAACCTCTGTTGTGTTTGTTTGAATTATAGAATTCTGTTTATCAACTTCGCCTTGGTAAATATTGATCTCATCAAGGAAAGGCTTGTGTGCCGCGTTAGCCGCATCAAGACGTACTTTTATAGCATCGTAACGTGCCTGAATGGGGTCAATAACCTTACGGAACGGTTCGTAAGCAGCAGTAAGTGTAACGTTTTCTGCCCTTAAAGTAACCAATGCACTTTCCGCCTGAGTGATTGCTTCTGTATATGATCCGATTTTTGCGATTCTGTCTTTTTCGGGATCGAATTCATCCAAACGCTTAAACAGATCTTCCGAAAGCTTTTTCACATTTGCTATAAGCGTTGCATTTTCTTCAGTCTCGAATTCAAATCCGAGGTAAGGGGAAATAAGCGTAGAGCTATTTGTTGCCATAGCCTTATCCCACGCATCAAGCGGCATATCTTCTTCGGGATACGCAATAAACGTATTACCCGTAGTGTAGATATTCATCATGTAGTTGCGGTTAAGTCTTTCAAGCTTGCCCGTTACTTCATCTATTCTGTAGTTAGTGCCTTCAATACCGTATTGCAAAAGATTTCTGAATTCGGCATTTGTATTAAGGAACGTAATAATTTCCATGCATCTGTCTGCATCGGAAGCATATTTGCTTATACCAAGCATATACTCGCCCGTAGTTTCGCTTGTTGCAACGGGTTTTTCCAAAACCTTCACTTCGTACTTGCTTGCATCCAAGGATTTAGGATAAGATTCGTCACCCTTTACAACTGCCAGACCAAACGTGGTTTCGGCGCTGGGCTTTTCACAGAAATATCCGTTTCTTTCAAATTGCTTCATGTAAGCGTAAAAGTCTGTGTACTGCCATTGGTTAAGTATATTTTTGGGTGCAGACTTCATGCCTGACGTAGCGGCATTTGAAAGATATGTTCCGAACATGGTCGTTTCGCCGGGGAAAAGACCTACGATACCGGGTGCATCAGCCAAGCTGATAGCGGGAACGTAAGCATTTGGATCATCTTCTTCATAAAGACCGATAAGCGAATTCAATATAGGTGATGCAGCATCGCCTTCGCCTGCCTTTACTGCACTTAAGAATTTAATCGTTTCTGCATCCGTCAAAGTACCTACTTTTTCGCCGTTGATGTTGTATTTTGCCATCAACTCTTTATTAAGAACAAGGTATGTATATTCAGATGCGATCTGTCTGTTTGTGGGGATAGCGTACGTTGTATTACCTACCTTACCGCCGTAAAGAACGTTGGGGTTGATGTAATGCTTCAATTCACTTGCGCCTGCGGCAAGCATATCGTCAAGCGCAACAAGGAACGAGTCGCCGTTTGTTGCATACGTTTCATCGTTTACATACTTAATAAGATTTTTCGTACCGCAAATAAGGAATATATCCATTTGTGTGGAAGTAACCGCAGGATATTTTTCAACGGAAGAACCGAGAATATTAAGCTCTGTTTCATAATATTCCTGTGTTTCTGTTTCTTCCTGCTGTTCTTCTTTATACCACTTGCTTCTGCCGCCTTCGTCTTTATCGGCAGCAATAAGCTTATCTATCGCCGCATAACGCTTTGATTCTTTCGCTTCGGCATCTGCCTTGCTTTCCAGTTCTTCTTTTAAAGTTTCTTCCTCTGCGATATCAGCAACTATCTCGTCGATCTTTGCTTCGTATTCGCTTTCTTTGAAGTAACGAAGAATAATTTGTGTTTTAAAGCGTTGCGTTGTGATTTCGTTAATCGCATCTTGTACAGCTTTAATATCTTCTTCCTTCGTTTCGTCTCCAGTCATAAGGGTCAAAACGATGGTTTTCGGTTTTCTCGTTGCTGTTTCAACGGTATCAATGATTTCCTTATTGTCGGTTGACGAGCTGCATCCCGTCAATACAACTGCAAGCACTGTTACCGCTGCAAGAAAAAATGCTAATAACCTTTTTTTCATTTGTTGTGTGACCATACCTTTCCTAAGTTAATCGGTATTTTCGTTACTGAAACATACCGAAACCGTTAATAAATACTATACACGTAGATATACGAATATATCTTACACCAAAAAAACATTATAGTCAAGTAGTTTTTTTAAATAAAATATAAACGCAATTTCATATCCGTTATCAATCAAGATAATCTTTTAATCTTTTTGATCTGCTGGGATGTCTTAATTTACGCAACGCCTTTGCTTCTATCTGTCTGATACGCTCACGCGTGATGTTGAACACCTTGCCCACCTCTTCGAGCGTACGCGTTCTTCCGTCTTCAAGGCCAAAACGCAAACGAAGAACCTGCGCCTCTCTTGGGGTAAGGGTATTAAGAACGTCGTTTAACTGTTCGCGCAAAAGTGTGTAGAACGCCGCATCTGCAGGTGCGGGCGAATCATCATCGGGAATAAAATCGCCAAGGTGGCTGTCTTCCTCTTCACCGATGGGCGTTTCAAGAGAAACGGGGTCTTGTGCGATCTTCATTATATCACGCACCTTTTCAACACTCATATTAAGCTCTGCAGCGATTTCTTCGGCACTCGGTTCTCTGCCGTATTCCTGAAGAAGTTGGCGAGTAGTCTTAGTTACCTTGTGTATCGTTTCAACCATATGAACGGGGATACGTATCGTTCTTGCCTGGTCTGCTATTGCCCTTGTTATTGCTTGTCTTATCCACCAGGTTGCATACGTTGAAAATTTATACCCTTTTGTATAATCAAACTTTTCAACCGCTTTCATCAAGCCGAGATTACCCTCTTGTATCAGATCAAGGAAAAACATACCCTTGCTAACATATCTTTTTGCGATGCTTACAACAAGCCTGAGGTTGGCTGTAACCAATTCTCTTTTTGCTTTTTCGTCGCCGTCTGCCATGCGTTGTGCCAAATACAATTCTCTTTCACCGTCCAAAAGCGGAAACTGGCCTATCTCCTTAAGATACATACGAACGGGGTCATCAATGGGAAGCCCTTCCTGCGCCAACATTTTTTCCATGTCTTCCGCACTTTCGTACTTTTCAACTTCGCTTTCTATTTCATCTACTTCGCCTTCGTTGTCAAGATATCCGACAACCTCGATTCCCATGCCTTGAAGCGTGTCATAGAATTTTTCGATCTGATCAAGGTCAAGATCAAGGTCTTCAAAGGCTTCCATAATCTCGTTATTGGTTAACGAGCCCTTTTGTCTGCCTTTTTCCATAAGCATCTTCATCATGTTTTTCTTCATCTGTTCCATTTATTTTAATTCCTTTCCGAAAACGGTCTTATTTTCTTTTGGCGTTTATAAGCGCCTGCAATTCACTTACTGTGCCTACGTCTGCGTCGGATCTTTCCTTTTCTTGCTGAAGAACGGCAATACTTTCTTGAAAAACGCGGTATGTATTGTTAGAAAGATTTTCTCTGTCTATCCGCATTTTCGTTATCCGCCCAATCTCATCGGGGGTAAATTCGCCCGCTAACATCGCAGGATCTAACCTGCGTTCTTGCATAAATATTTCAAACAGCTTGTTATACACCTTCTTGCCGAATGCAGTAAAGAAGATACCTTCGCACAACCCGTCTTTTTGGGCGTTTTCCATATATTCGGGGTTTATTTGCGCCAAACCGAGAATAACCTCTTCCGCTTTTGCGGCGCGCACATTTTTGATGGATTCGGGATTCACCTTATCGCCGTACCCAAGTGACGTACGCCGAACCTCTTGAGAAAATTTTTTCTTTTCTTGCCTTATAAGCGAAAACCTTTTCCGCTTGACATCCGTTTTAAGGCTTTCCTCCGTTATATCAAGCATTTTAGCGGCTTTTGCCGTATATATATCCCTTTCAACGTCTGAAGCTATCTTGGCAAGCACCGTACATATTTCTTCAGCCGCTTTTACTTTTTCGTCTGCAATGGAAATATTGTATTTGGACAAAATATCGTCGCATTTAAATTGGAATTCGCCTTTTGATTCTTCAATAAGATTTTTAAAACGTTCCTTACCGTATTTTTGCAAAAATTCATCGGGGTCTATCCCGGGCGGAAGCGAAAGCGCACGCACCTCAAGCGATGCTGCCGTCAATATGGGAATAGCACGCCTTGTAGCCTTTCTTCCTGCTTCGTCACCGTCGTAACATATAACAACCTTGTTTTTATATTTTTTAAGCACGTTCGCCTGTTCTTGTGTAAACGCAGTGCCAAGCCCCGCAACAGCCGATTGAAAACCTGCGCCGTGCAATGCGATAACGTCTGTATAACCCTCGCACAATATAAAATAATCCTCTTTTGAATTTTTTGCAAAATTCAAAGCAAAAATACTTCTGCCCTTTTTAAAAGCGGGGGTATCGTTGGTATTAAGATATTTAGGCTTTTCATCCCCCAATGCCCTGCCGCCGAAAGCAACTACGTTGCCTGAAGGGTCTATTATAGGAAATATAAGTCGATTTCGATAATAATCAAACAGCTTGCCGGTTTTACCTACGCCGCACAAAAAGCCTTCTTTCATTTCAGCAGGCGTATATCCGCAATTACGCAAGTGGTTTGCAAGTGCGCCGAATTCGTTTGGCGAAAAACCTATACCAAAATGCTTTCCAAGCGACCCGTAAAGGCCGCGCTTTTTGGCATATTGCACCGCATTTTCATGTTTTCCGCTTGCCAATGCGGCGTGGAAAAATTTTGCAGCCTCTTTATTCATTTCAAGAATGCGCCTGCGCTTGTTTACAGAATCAACCCCGCGTGAATCAACCACAGGCACTGCCAATCCTGCACGCTTTGCAAGAAATTCCACTGCTGACACATAATCAAGATTTTCAACGCGCATTATAAACGTTATAACATCGCCGCCTGCACCGCACCCAAAGCAATAGCAAGAATCGCTTTTGGTAAAAACCGTGAAAGAGGGTGTTTTTTCATTATGAAACGGGCACGAACCCGTATAGTTGCTTCCTGCACGTTTTAACGAAACGTAGCTGCCAACCACTTCGACAATATCGCAACGTGCTTTTAGTTCTTCGATAAAACTGCTGTCGAACCGCATATTATGCCCCCTTTCTTCTATTTCCTATTAATATACGCAAAAATAGTGTTTTTTTCTTTTTTTATTGCCGATATTTATTGTAAACATTATGTTAAACGCACAATTTAGCGTATTATTAGGCTTTTATTATTAACATTTAATTCGTTGACTAAATCGAATATGTATGTTATAATCTTCAAGATAACAAATCAAGAAAGTGGTGATTTTATTAAAATGAAAAGAGTGATCTCGTTTTTGCTGTTATTCTGCATTTTGTGTTGTTCATGTCAAGAAAAAACAAAATCCCGCATCGACATGACGCCAAACGAAAGGTTGCAGTTGGCTTTAGACGATATTTTTAAAGCAGAAGCGTACGATCTGAATATTGAGATCAAATACGATATTATCGATGGCGATAAAAGCTACGAATACAATACACATATAAGAAAGGATACGCTTGATGGTGTTCAAAGGGTTCATTTACAACGCATAAAAGGTGATGACATTTCTGATGAATATTACATTGGCACATCCTACTGCTCGCCTGAAGGCAAGCTTCTTAACCCTAATTACACCTTTACCCTTTCAAGCGAAACAATGCTGAACGACTTTTCGATGGACACATTTGGAGATTATACGTATGTTGACGGCGAGGATTACAAAACATATAAATTTATCGTACCCACCAAGATGCTTGACGGCTTATTGAACAAAGACACGGGAATGACCGCTACCCAAGCAGAGGGCAGTATAATTTTAGGGTTTGACGGTTATCCGAAGGGCTACCGTATAAAATGCACCAGCAAATATTGGAATAACGAGCATTCTTTTTACGAATACGATATGAAGATAACTGTAACAATAAATCACGTTGGTGAAAATACACCCGCAGTTGAAATTCCTTTCGAAATTTAATTTTACAATAACATAAAGCGATGCCGAAAATTTCGGCATCGCTTTTTATACAAAAAAAGGGATATTGCAAAATACAATATCCCTTTTTCGTGTTTGTGTTCAGACTACCATTACGCGCACATCTGAAAAGTCGCGTGCATCAAGATCTTCTTTTTTCATCAAAAAATAAAGTTGTGTTCCGTTTTCAAAATTAAACGATATTTCATCGTCCTCATAGCAGTTGAAGCGTGCGATTATAACGGAATATTCATCTGCTTCATCTTCTATTACATCGTCCGCTTCTTCATCGGCAAATTCTTCCTCGTACGAAAATTCGTCTTCTTCGTCTTCCAGCATAATGGCGATATCGCCGTTTTCGGCAGGTATCAATCCTCTGGCGGGCAGGCATACATCTTGACCGTTTTCATCAACAAGGCGAAGGGGCGATAACTCTTCATTTCCATTGTACCATATCACCTTTGCGCCGTTTTTCACGTTTGGCGTACCGGGTTGATTTACTGCATCATAAAAGAAATACAGTATTCCCTCTTGCGGAAGAAGCTCGCTTTTTAAGGCTGAACATTCTATCTGGCACAGAAACGCCATCTCCGCATCAGAACGCATATTAGCGATCATCGGCCATTCAAAATCATCGCAAACTATGGGATTGCCGAACATATGCGACATTTCATTACCGTTTTCTTTAGAAATAATAAATTCTGCCATAATCAAACCTTCTTGAATCAATAGTTTTGGAACAAATAATTTAATCTTCCGTGCGGCGCAGTATCGCCTTGGGTGTACATTTGTTCCATAGTTGTTATATTAGTTTCGGAATCTACCCATTTGAACGAGAATTTTATCTGTTCTGCGGTTAATCCAAGTGCAGAACGTGCAACTGTTATCATCATTTCAGAACCGCTTATCACGCAATCTGCAGTTGCCGTTTCGGCAAACGTACATACCTTGCTTGAAGCGCCGTTATGCTTATTTACAGAAACCTTGCCTGATGTATCAATAATCGAACTGATGGTATAATCGTAGCCGTACCAACCGGTAGTATTATAATCCGTATTAAGATACAGTTGCAATCTTGTGCCGGAATTATCAGAGACAATATCCTTTGCACACTTAACGTAGAAATACACATTATTGCTGTCGTAGCATACCTTTGATGAAACTATATCGTTTCTTCCGCTTGTATCGATATATACGCTTCCGCCGAAGCCTCCTCCACTTCTGTCAACCGTATCGCCGCTTGCATCAAGATATTCTACTTGAACGTCTGCCCAATCCGTCATGGTGTTTATATAATTATCGGGGCGTTGCTTTTGTATAATAGCAGGTGCTGTTCCCTTATACTTATTGATATTATACATCAGCTGGATATAATAGTTATCAAAATAGTAGCCTTTTACCATTTCACAGTCGCGGCTGAATTCAATATCAAAGCAGTCTATAAAGTTTATTATATACGAGCCGCTTGGAGATTGTCTTTGTGCAACCCACTCGTTCCAGCCCGTAACAAGCACTATCGGAACATCCGCCGATATTGCAGCATCCCATCTTTCCTGGAAATTATATCCGTACAAATACGAATCGTCGCCGTCGTAGCTGTCTGATGTACTTCCGTTGTGATAACTTCTGCCATGGTCTCTTGTTGGGCCGTACAACGACGCTGCACTAAATGTGATCGTAGAGCAGTGCTGTGCAACAGAAACGCTTATCGCTTCGCGTTCGCCGCTGTCGTTATAGAACACTTCGTCATTCCACCAGAAGAAGCTTATCCAAGGCCAGCCGTTAACCTTTTTATTACCATCGTTAGGCCATTGATTTTCACGGACCGTGAAGAAGTTTCGCAATTCCGTTGAAAGAGAAGCCTCCGGTGCTACTATAACGGGCCTACCCTCAAGATAAAACCATGTATCGGGATAATAATTCGTCGAATATATCGTATCGTATATCGTCTGCACCGTGGATACGGCATTTGTGTTAGTGTAGAACACCACCTTCGGGGCATCCCACCCTTGCTCGTTATACTCGTGCAGTACCTTCATAAGTGCCATCGAATTGCTTGTATAAGGATAGCCGTTCGTACAGTCGATATACAGAAAATCCACCCCTGCATTCGTAAGCTGTTCGACATGTTTTCTTATTACCCAGGTATCATTACTTTTATAATATCCATACAAAGGCTCTGAATAAAAGTGCATCGCACCGACAGAACCCCAGCGGCCGGTATTGGTTGCCGCATCAGAATACGTAGCAAGTATCTTCGTATTGTCGTAAATACCGGAATCGCCATGCTCGCCAAGCCACAGAAAATAGAACAAGCCAACGTATTTATCCTGTTGAACTACGCTTATTCCGTCGTCATCGGTAGTTTGGAGGACAAGACCCGTATCGCTTACCCCAACGAGAGGGCCAAACTTGTTGTTATTATTATTAGGTGCCGTAAGCCCTTCATTCGTTACGATATAATTTCCGTTTACCGTATATGAATCAAATTCGCCTGCAGGCTCGCGTACACCGTTGGAGCCGTTTGAAAAATCTTTGTTATCGTTAAATACGGTGCGTATTTCCGCAACCGAACCGACAGCAAGCAAATAACTTGTATCATACGTTGAAAACGTAGGCATGTAATCTGTTTTGTAAAGTGATGCTGCACCGCTTTCAACGCTTATACCGTGTGATTTCGGAGAATATACACCCACGGCAGACGTCGCACTTGAATTTCCGCAGATAAGCCACGTTTCGGTATTTGAAGATGCAAACTCTACGCTTTTTGTAATTTTCGCATATGAGGCGTTGGTCCACGGAGATGTGCCCGTATATGCGTAAAACGTATTAAGCGCCGATTTGGGATCTACACGAGGCACAAGATGTTGTTTTTCCGATTCGTGACCGAATTCATAAAAATCAAAAACGGTGGTATCTACCGTAACACTGTCGGAATTAAGTGTATAAAGAACTTCTATATAACAGTCGGAAAAGTCACCCTGCGCGTCATCGTACGGGCGTGTTTTTACATATATCTGCGTTGCCGTGCGGATAAAATACACTACCTTTCCGCAGTTAAGCTGATTGGCAACGTATTCGCCGTTATGAGGATAATCGTCAGTTCCGATAAATGTGCTTCCAATACTGTCTATCAAATTTCCGCTTGAGGAAGAAATATCTTCAAGGTAATTTATAACGCCGCCGTCTGAAATACTTACGCCGAATTTTATATTATCATTTTCAAGATAAAGTGTATCGGAAACGACGCTGTTTCTTAAGGAAATAGAAGTAAGCGTTATCTCGCTTGACATAGAATTAAGGTTAACAAACTTATATTCTACCAATTCCGTAGCAAAACTGCCATCTAACGCACCGTCTATAAACGAAGAAAACTCCATATTAGAGCCTGCCTGTAAATAGAATTCTTCCGTTATGCTTTCGTTTCCTATTTTATATGTGATAAACGCTTGCATCGGGTTTGATGCCGAATATACAAGCACGTATCTGTTAAAATTTTCTTTATTAGCTTCCACCGCCAAAACGGTTTCTGCCGTTACAATATAACTGTTCTGATAGCCTGCAACTGCACCGTCAAACCCTGATACGGTTGCTTGCAGTGTGCCCGAAGATGAATTTATTTTCGTAGCCTCTGCCACTTTTACGGCATCTGCCATTTCTTGCGTATATTCTGCAGTATCATCTGTTTGTGCAGCTTTACACGCGCTGTAATACGAAACGTTTACCTGCGGCGAATAATCTGTAACAGTTTGCCCATTTTCTGAATATGTTACGTACGAAACGGCGGTATATAAAGATGTATATGCTTGCCTGTCTTTACCGATATCGGCAATGCTTACACTGTAAGAGGCCTCACCGCTATTAGAAAGTAACGTACTTGCTTTAAGATCAAGCGCGCCCTCGGTACTAAGCGAAAGATCGCCTTTTAACTGACTTGTCGGTATAACCAACGTGCCAAAATCCGCCTTTTTGCCATTAAGCTTTCCAAGCATTTCTTCATCTGAAGTAAAAGACTCGAATTTTATCCCTGCAGGAGAGCTTAACGGAAGCGCTTTGATAGAAAACCCATCCTCTGCATTAAGCGCACTGTCGGTTTGAACATCGGTGGTTTCTGTTTGCACGCCGCTACATGCAGTAAAGCAAGTACCGAATAACATCAGTAATGCTAAAGCAAATGATGCGAATTGTGACTTTTTCATAAATATACGCCCTTTCAACGGCTGTTTTTTGCTAATTGTATCACACTTTCCTTTACGTGTCAATAAATAATTTAAACAATAATGTTGTAAAATTTTTTTTTGCAATATAAAATGATAGTATAAAGATAGTCAGCTACACTATCGGAAAGGATTACATATGGCAACCCCAAGTTTTAAAAACAAAACAATTCCAACAGGGAAGATCAAAGTTGCAGTTATAGCAGCAGTAATATTGATCTTCATTGCAATCACCGTATCATCTTCATACTACACAGTAGATGACAAGCAGCAGGCCGTTATAACGACCTTTGGCGAAGTAACTGCAGTTACAGATGCAGGTATGCACTTCAAACTTCCTTTCGGTATTCAAAAGGCATATATCGTTGACGTAAATATTTCCCGAAAATTGGAAATAGGGTACAGAAGCGACGAAACAGATGCAACTATTTTTGAAACGATAGAAAAGGAAAGCAAAATGATCACGGGCGATATGAATATCGTTAACGTTGATTTTTTCGTTGAATATAAGGTTTCAGACCCTGTTAAATTCCTTTTCAACTCAAAATCTCCCGAAGATGTTCTTAGAAATCTTGTACAAAGCCAGATAAGAAACGTTATAGGTTCTGCAAAGGCAGACGAAGTGCTTACTTCAAGCAAAGCAACGCTTCAGCAAGAAATAAAAAATCTTACCGTAGCCGAGCTTGAAATATATGATATCGGGCTTGTAGTAACAGACGTAAGAATCCAAGATGCAGAGCTTCCTACCGAGGCAGTTAACGAAGCGTATAAAGAAGTAGTAAACGCGTACCAAGGTATGGAAGCTGCTATCAACCTTGCAGAAGCATACAAAAATTCCGAAATTCCCAAAATGGAAGCAGAGGTTGATAAAATACTGAAAGAAGCCGAGGTTAAAAAGCAAGAACGTATAAACGAAGCAAATATGCAGGTAGCTATGTTTGAAGCTATGTACGAACAGTATTTACTGAATCCTGCAGCAACCGTAACAAGAATGTATTACGAAGCAATTCAAGAGGTGCTTGAGGATGTAAAGCTGTACATCGACGCATCCGACGGGGACACGCAAAAGCTTTTACCCCTTGAAGAATTTGTTTCAGCTGCGAAATAACGAAAAGGAGGATAACAGACAATGAAAACTATTTTAAAAACAGCAATTCCCGTTATACTTCTTTTGGTATTATTTGCCGTAGCATCGCAAAGCTGCTTTGTCGTAGCTGAAAACGAATACGGCTGTACGGTAAGATTTTCAAAAATAATAAGCACGACGTCAGATCCCGGGCTTTATTTCAAAATTCCCTTTATCGACACTGTAAAAACCTTTCCGAAAACAATGTTATTTTACGACATTCCACCGTCTGAGGTTTTAACGCTGGACAAAAAAAGTATGACGGTTGATAGCTATATCACATGGGAAATAAGCGATCCGCTTTTATTTTACCAAACGGTAAGCACGACCACTGCGGCAGAAAACCGTCTTTACGATACCACGTACAACGCCTTTAAAACAAAAATGGGCGTTTTGAATCAAGATGATATTATAAACGACCTTCCCGCCGACGAGCGTAACGCTATTTACGACGAGATCAAGGCCGAGGTTATGGAAAAATCCAAGGATTACGGCATCAGCGTTGTTGATGTAAAAATGAAGCGTCTTGACCTTCCTGCGGAAAACGAAGAAGCCGTTTACACGAGAATGATATCGGAACGCACACGCGATGCAGAGCAATACCGTGCCGAAGGTGAAAAAAAGGCAACGCAGCTGCGCACGCAGGTCGATCAGCAAGTAAGTATTTCCCTTTCCGATGCACACGCACAGGCAGAAAAGATAATTGCAGAGGGTGAAGGCGAATACATGCGAATTCTTTCCGAAGCGTTCAATACCTCCGCAAAGCAATCCTTCTATGATTTTACGCTTTCCCTAGATGCACTTAAATCATCTCTTTCGGGCAATAACAAAACGGTTATACTTGATAAAAACAGCCCGATAGCACAGGCATTACTGAACACAACGAAGGTTACACTTCCCGACGAATCTGAAATCGAGCAATCAAAGCAAGAAAACGAAAACAAGCCTGAAAACATCCCGTCCGACACAACGGATACCGCCGTACAATAATAACAAATACAAAAAATTCCCCGTTTGCACTGAACCGACCCCCAAAAGTTAGACCAAAAATCTAACGATTGGGAGGTCGGTTTTTTCATGTCAAAATATAGTTATGAATTCAAGATGAAAGTAGTTCAAGCATATCTAAACGGTGAAGGAAGTTATGAATATCTTGCTAAA
>JAZQHC010000003.1:0-2097 GCA_045540335.1 Eubacteriales bacterium | reverse complement strand
TTCGTTTACAAATGTTGCATTTTACTTACAAAACTTGCGTTTCGCTTACAAACCGTGCATTTGAATTTACAAACTTGCGTTTCGCTTACAATTGTTGCACCTCGTTTTACAAATGCGATATTTCGTTTTACTATTAAGCTTTAACACAGACTTAAACCGAATTAAAAATAAAAAAATTAACGATTATCATTAAAAAACACTTGACAAACATAAAATATCGTGCTACACTGTCATCACAATACACCATAAGGAGCAGTAATGATGAAAAATCTGAAAAAATCCGCAAGCATACTTTACACCATGTTTAACATTTTCTTCTTCCTTGCCTTATTTGCACTTTGCGCCGCTATAATAGCGTCGGCATTATTTTTTATTTTGGACCTTCCCGCCGACACCTTGCAGCTCGGAATATTGGAATTTTCTTTAAGCAGCGAAACCTTCGACAGCCAAAGCCTTGAGCTAAAGCTCATTATGCTCACACAAATGTTTAGCGTAGCGCTCGGAAGCGCGTTTGCCGCGCTCATCTGCAAAAAGCTAAAGGGTATCATGCTCCCAATTAAAAACGGCGAGCCGTTTATCGAAACCATAGGCGCAGACGTACGAAAGCTCGGAAATATAATAATCATATTCGGCTTGTGCTCCACGGTCGCGCAGATAGCACTCACCGGCGCATTTGCTTTGTTTATCGGAAAATACGGACATATATTCCAAAATGAATACATCCTCTCGTGCAAAATCATGACGGCTTCGGACTTCGGCTGGATAGCCGCCGCGTTGGTCGTGTATTTGCTTGCTTATGTCTTTGAATACGGCATACAGCTCCAAAAGCTTTCCGACGAAACTCTGTGAGGTGTGCCATGGCAATAATTTTACGGCTTGACCGCGTCATGGCGGACAGAAAAATGTCATTGAACGAATTGTCCGAAAAGGTGGGGATAGCAAACGTAAACCTTTCCAAAATAAAAACGGGCAAGGTGAGCGCTATACGTTTTTCTACCCTTGAAGCAATATGCGACGTTCTTGACTGCCAGCCGGGCGACATTCTTGAATTCAAGCGCGACGAAAAGAGTAAAGATGCAAAATAAAACGCCCTCGGAGCGATGCTTGCACCGCACACTTTAGGCGTTAGTAAAGACAAACTCTATTTGTTCAATTTTTCAAGATACTTATTCATACCTTCCCTCGCCTCGGCAAGTTTTATATATCCGATATACTTCCTTTTTCACCCAAACGCAATATGATTTTGAAAAGCCTCGCCACTTACCGTTTGGCGCAATTTTGTCATATACAAAAGCTCGAGTAGCGTAAAATCCCGTTTATTTTGCTCATAAAATACTCGAATCGGAATATACTTTTCCAAGAATACTTTTGTGGGTGAAAATCATGAAACGATCAATTGGAACATGGCAGCTTATGGGCTTTGCCCTGACCTCGCTTGGCGGAACGCTCTTGCACTTTTTATACGAATGGCTCGGCGGGGCAGTTTGGACAGCACCGTTTTCGGGCGTGAACGAATCGACTTGGGAACACATGAAGCTGCTTTTTGTCCCGATGCTGATCTACGCCATAGTACAAAGCTTTTTCTTTAAGGACAGACAAGATTTTTGGTGCGTAAAGCTGCGCGGTATTCTTCTCGGTCTTGCGCTGATCCCCATTATTTTTTACACCTATAACGGTGTGGTGGGCAAGTCACCCGATTGGCTTAATATCGCCATTTTCTTTCTCGCCGCCGCTATTGCGTATATATACGAAACTCGGCTTTTTAACGCCGAAAAACTGCGGTGTAAGTATCCCCGATCAGCTTTAGCGGTGCTTGTGCTGTTAGCCGCATTTTTTATCGTTTTTACCTTTGCCACGCCCGAGATAGCAATTTTTAAAGATCCGCTGACGGGAACTTATGGGATATAAACTATTGCCAAGTATATTTTTTTGCATTTATTCAACCGTCGTTTGATTTTATCAATACCGCCTCCATTGAAATCAACCGCCGTTTGTGTTATACTATATACAGCAAAAAAGGCTTTCAATATTTCAAAGGAGAACTGTTATGGGCATCGAAACGATGGGGAAAAGAATTGCGGCTTTGCGCAAAGAAAG
>JAZQHC010000002.1:0-37443 GCA_045540335.1 Eubacteriales bacterium | reverse complement strand
AAATACTCACGGCACTCCGCTCAAAAAATCCGAATCATTTACCGTGACATCGGTGAATGGGATTACGACGATGCGGCAGAAGCCGAACAGCAACAACCGCAGATCGTAGCAGTGACCGTAGCACAACCGGAACTGCTCCCCGCATAAACACCGCACAATGCGGGATAAACGCAGTAACGGCGGATGACTAACCGCCATCCGCCGTTACCACACCTACACACTGTCAGAAAATGTCCCTATGAACACTAACAGAAATAACCCAGTGGGTTTTTATTTCACAATAACAAAAATAAAATGCATTTATAAAATAGATTTTGAAAGCCTTATTGACAATCAAGTAATGATAATGTACAATGTATTCGATAATGTACATATTGTTCGGAAAGGCTTTGTATGGATAAAAGACAACAAAAAACGCGCGAACTTATTTTTTCATCATTCAGTAAGCTGCTTAAGGTGAAAAATTACAATAATATAACCGTAAAAGACATAATTGAAGCGGCAAATATCGGCAGAAGCACGTTTTATGCACATTTCGAAACGAAAGATGCATTGCTTTACGCCATGTGTTGCGACATTTTCGACCATGTTTTTGCAACTAATTCGATATTTTGCGAAAAAGCAGACAAAATTTTTGAATCTGATGCAAGTTTAAAAATAAAATTAGCACACGTTTTATACCATGTAAAATACAATAAAACTGATATTTCGGGCATACTTATTTCAGACAGCGGCGACATTTTCATGAAGCATTTTAAAAACTATTTGATAGAATTGTTTTCTGTACATATCAACGATTTTGAACAAAGCGTTCCGCAGGATTTCCTTTTAAATTATCTTTCTTCAAGCTTTGCGGAAACTATGAAATGGTGGATGAAAAATAAGATGGCTTTGCCGGAAGAAACGCTTGTTGAATATTTTTTAAAGCTGATTCCGAAAAAGGGCGAAAATATTTTCCCAAACGCATAAAGGTGTTGACAAAAAAGGCGGTTTAATATATAATTATGTAAAGATCATTCGGGGGAAACGATATGAAAACTTTTAAAAAAGCATTTGTTTTGTGTATGTCGGTCGTCTTGCTTGTCGGTGCGGTTGTTTTTCCGTTAAGTGCGGCAGTACAAAAAAACTACTACGATGCTAACGGCGACGGGGCAGTTAACTCGAAAGACGTTATTTTTATCAAAAAACAAATGGTGTCGGGTTCATCAGAAAAAAAGGAGGCGGCAGACATAAACAGCGACGGTAAAGTAAACGAAAACGACGTAACCGCAGTTGTCGATAACTTCGGCAAAAAATACGGTGAAGAAATGTCGGTAATGAGCTTTAATGTATGGGTGGGCACGCGCTCGGCAGAACGAAATGCACGCGTGGTGCAAATGGTTAAAAACTATATGCCCGATACGGTAGGCATGCAAGAGGTTGATACGACGTGGTTGGGCGTTATCGATGCAGGTATAGGCGATACGTACGCACGCGTAGGCGAAGGAAGAGATGGGGGCACAAAAGGCGAATATAACCCCATTTATTACAACAAAAACAAATTTAATCTTCTTGGCAGCGGCACGCGTTGGCTTTCCGAAACACCTAACGTAGTTTCAAAGCACCCGTCTTCATCGCTTAACAGAATATATACGTATGCGATTTTGCAGCGCAAATCGGATAAAGCGGTTATAATGCACATAAATACACACTTTGACCATATAAGTGAAGCGGCAAGGGTATCACAGGCCAAGCTTCTTGGACAGTTTATAGACCAGCAAAGTGAAATGTATCCCATCGTAGTAACGGGTGATTTTAATACCGACTACGGCTCTGATACTTACAGCTCGCTTTTGCATTACGGCATTTGCAATACCGCAAATATTGTAAACGGAGCAGTTCAAACCGCAACGTTTACCAACTACGGCAGAGATAGCCGTATTATCGACTTTATTTTCTCAAGCGGTGCGGTAAAGCCCACGTATTTTAAGGTGTGCAACGAAGCGATAAACGGCAACTTCCCATCAGACCATCACCCCGTATTCGTTAAATTCAAGCTTAAATAAAATTTTCGGTGTGGTACTGCTTTAAGCGGTATCACGCCGATTTTTCTTATCAAAAAATATATACGAATGCGTAAGAAAAGAGAGAACATAACGGCATAAGCCGCGTGCTCTCTCCTTTTGTTTTACCATTAGCTTTAATTTGCTGCATCGGGCAGGGTTTATTTAACTATATCGCCTACGCCGTTAAGTATATATTTAGGTCTGTAAGGGAACATATCAACGTCTTCCTTGCGTGTAACCCCTGAAAGTACAAGCACGGTATCAAGCTCGCTTTCGATGCCTGAAATAATGTCTGTATCCATTCTGTCGCCTATTATTACCGTATCTGCCCTGTGTGCATCTAATTTTTTCAATGCGTGGCGCATAATAAGCGGGTTTGGCTTTCCGATATAGTACGCTTTTTTACCCGTTGTAAGCTCGATAGGCGAGATAAGCGCCCTGCAAGCGGGAATTATGCCGTTTTCACCGGGGGCGGTAAGGTCGGTATTAGTGCCGATAAGCTTTGCACCGTTTTGTATAAGCTTTACGGCGTGCTCTATTTTTTCATAGTTGAACGAGCGCGATTCACCGAAAACCACGTAATCCGGGTTGTAATCGTTCATAGAAAGGCCGGCATCGTAAAGTGCGTTAACAAGGCCCGGCTCGCCTATGGCGTAAACGCTTCCGCCCGAGCATTGTGTAGCAAGAAACGAAGCCGTTGCCAAAGCCGACGTGTAAAAATTATCTGCAGGAACGTCTAACCCCATTCTTGCAAGCTTTTGTGCCAATTCCTTTGGCGATCTTTCGCTTGAATTCGTTAAAAACAGAAATTTTTTGCCCGAATCTATCAGCCAATTTACAAATTCATGCACGTGCGGCAACAGCTTGTTACCGTGATATATAACACCGTCCATATCGCAGATAAATGCGCTTTTTTTCTTCAGATTTTCTATGTTTTGTGCGTTATTGTTCATTATTTTTTTCTCCTGTAATGTATTGCGGCAAGCTTATGCCGTTTGTTTCAAATTCTGTACAAACAAATTCACATTTGCCTTGCGTTGCTGCGTCTTTTCCGTCAAGCGTATATTTAAGGCATATGCCGGTTTCTTTGTCAACGTAATATTCGTATTTGCAGTATGCGTCATCTGCGTTTTTTTCAAATACGTAAACGTCGCATTCGCGGCCGCAAACAGAGGCTGTAATCGTTTTTTCAAGCGAGTTTTCATATTTACGGTGTGCAAGACAAATACCTTCAAATTCTTTTAAAAACTCATTTGCATAACCTGTTGCCAAAGGCCTTGAGGTGGGCGAAAGTAAGAATTTGCCGCCGTCTTTCAAGTAAACGTCGTACCCGTCAACGGCATTGATAAGAAGAATTTCTTCGGCGTCGGAAGCAATCAGGATACCATTTTGCGTTTTGATAACGGAAAAAAATGCCTCGGCGTTTGCCATTGCTACCGTGTAGCTTATTTTAAATTCTTTCGGAAGATCTTCGCTTAAAAGCTGTGTTTCAAACGCCCTGTCCGTATAGATATCTACTGCTTTGCTTTCCTCTGATACGGAAAATATACTGCACGATGACAGGAAAACGGTGAGAATAACCATAAATGACGTAAAAGCTTTTTTCATAATAATTTTATTTCCTTTTGAAGATAAAAAGCTTGCTGAAAGCATAGTTCATAATGATAACGATAATACCCGCAACGATCTTTATTATCACCTGACTCATACCCAGCCACGTTACGAATATAAGAAATATCAGCTCTTCAACCCCAAGGGAAAATACCCTTGCGCCTGTAAATGAAACTACCTCGTGTATCAGCACGTCTTTTTTAAAGCTTTTACTTTCAAAAACCCAAAGCTTGTTTGCAATATAGGCAACTATTACTGCGAAAAACCACGCGATAAACACTATTATCAGTTCGTTAAGCGGTGTAAAATACGCAAGTGCAAAGTGTATTACCATGTTAAATACGGTAACAAATCCGCCAACGATAACATATACTATTATTTCGCGATATTTTTTTATCAAGGCATTGATCTTCTTATAAAAGCATATATATATCACTGCACACAGTAAAAGGCATATACCTGCGAAAATGCAAAGCGGTATTATATTTGCCAACGCCCATTCGACCAGTACGGATATTCCCGATTTGCCGGAATTTAGCGCAGATGCTAAAATCATTTTCATTTTATATCCTCCAATATTTTAAAAAACGCCTCTTCATCGAATAATAAATTTATTGCTTCAAGCAAAGCGTTTGCAGACATACTTTTGGGAAGATTTGCACGAATACAGAATTTTTCGCGCAACGATGCAGAACCTTCGCCCCCCGAAAGCCCGAATGCGTAAAGGTCTGTTTTGGTAAGGGAAAGCTTTTGCTTTATATCACCGGTGTAAGGCGAAAAAAGATTGCGAAGAAGGGAAGCATCCATTCCCTCCACACCAAGCGTACCCTCTGCCGAGGGGCGTGCCTTTCGCCTTTCTTTGCCCAATATTTGCGGTACATATAAGTTTACCGTTTTTTCTTTCGGAATAATACCGCGTATAAAGTTTCGTATAACTCTTCCCGCGCCGTCGCTGTCTGTTACGACGATTATACACTCTTCCTTTGCAAGCTGTTTTAAAAGTGATATTTTTTCTTCGTTTTTAAATACGCCGAAGCCGTCTGTGGTTATTATCACCCCGTCTATAACAGACGAAAGCTTGATCTTATCGTACCTGCCCTCGCATATTACGGGGTATTTTATCTTTAATTTTTCCATTTTATAAATTTGCCGCAAGCGTTGTTAAAGCGCGCTTGACATCCTGAACGGAGGTTTTTACCGACAGGTCTGTTTGGTAGCATTTTTCCAAAAACGAAAACAGATATTCGCCGCTTATATCCTTTACTGCTTGCATTCTTAATTTTACTGCGTATTCGTGCATTCCTATCCTTGAAGAAATTTCTGCCGATTTTAAACCGCTTTTCATTGCGGATTTTATGCGGTACAGCCTTTCTGCCTCGCTTGTTAATTCTGATATCAGCATAAAGGCATCGGTTCCTTTATTAAGTGCGTCGGTAAGGTATGAAAGCACGCCTTCAACGTCGCGCTTCAGGATTCTGTTTGATATATAAAATGCCTCGAATACGTTTTTTTCGCACGTTATATTTCGTATTATTTCTTCGGTAGGCTCGTTTAACCCTTCGTAACGAAGATATGCGCATAATTTTGATATTTCGTTTGAAATGATACTCATATCACAGCACGCCCTGTCTGCAATAAGGGCGGCGGCATTTTGCGAAACACTCATTCCCTCGGAAACGAAATGGCGGTATATCCATTTCAGCAGCTTTTCGCGCGGAAGAAATTCAAAATTTACGCAGGTACATGTTTTTGATATTTTCGATAATTTTGTTTTTGCATCCGCTTCGGAATCCAACTGCGGAGAATAAAGGTATATTATCAACGTAAGCTCGGGATAGTCGGCGGCTTTTTTCGTAATGGCACACATGGTGTCTATCGTTTCTTTACCACCTTTTTTAAAGTCGGTACCGTATATTATAACAAGTCTTTTATCTGCAAATTGCGGCGGTGAAGCCATTGCGGAAAGAATGCCGTCTTTATCGTCTGTACCGTCAAACGTAGTGATGTTAAAGGGCATAAGATCTTCATCCGGGCAAACAAGCTTTTTAACGTCGGAAAGAAAAGCCCTTTTCAAGTATTCCTCTTGCCCCCAAAGCAGATACGCGCCCGACATGCCGCTTGAAAGAAGCTCTTTCGTTTGCTTCATTATATCCGTTTTTAAAGCCACATCGCACCTCCTGCTTGATGATATACAAAATAATTTTATCACATACTTTTGAATTATATATAAATTATTGTAAGAATTTGTTTAAATTTAGGTACATATGAATCTTTTCGGTATTACTTCTTTAAGCACGGCAACAGTATTTTTGCTTACCTGCTGCGTTATTTTTGTAAACGGTGCAACGGATGCGGTAAATTCGGTAGCAACATGTATAAGCAGCGGCAGCCTAAAAATAAGGTCTGCAATTTTGCTTTCAAGTGCGTTTAATTTTTTGGGTGTTTTGATAATGGGCAGATACTTTAACGGCGTAATGCTTACGATCAAAGAAACGGTAAACGTACATACCGGGGTTGAAAAAATCGTTTCTGCCTGCCTTTTAACTATTATTTTGTGGTCTTGTGCAGCGTGGATCTTCGGGTTGCCCACAAGCGAAAGCCACGCATTGACATCGGCGCTTCTGGGTGCGGGCGCAGCGCACGGCGGATTTGCGGGGGTGGACGTTTTGCAAGCGGGAAAAGCGCTTTTCGGGGTGGTGTTTTCGCTTGTTGTCGGGTGTGCGTTGGGCTTTTTGATAGGGTGTTTTTTCGAAAGATTTTTAAAAAACAACCGCGATTCGTTTTTTAAAAAAGCGCAAATAATCGGCTGTGCTTGTATGTCGTTTATGCACGGCGGGCAAGACGGGTTGAAATTTGCAGGTATATTTTTGCTTGTGCTTGATGGGCAGAAAATTCCGTTTTGGGTAATACTTCTCGTTTCTGTTTTAATGCTTTCCGGCACGGCAATCGGCGGTAAAAAAATAATCAAAACGGTATCGTGCGATATGGTGCGCCTTGATAAAACAAGCGGTTTTTGTGCAGATATTTCGGGGGCGTTGTGTTTATTTTTGGCAAGTGTGCTTGCTTGCCCTGTAAGTACCACGCAAACGAAGGCCTCTGCAATGATCGGCGCATCCTTATTACAAGCGGATGCGAAGATCAACAGAGGCCTTCTTAAAAGTATGGTTCTTGCGTGGGTGATAACTTTCCCCGCGTGCGCGGTGATAAGCTACGTGATGACGAAAATAATAATATGATATTCAGTCGTCAAATTTTCTGTCGTACAACAATGATGCAATCAATATTACAAGGAAAGATCCGAGATTATGCACCAACGCCCCCGTTGTGGGGTTAAGAAGCTTGAAAAATGACAGTGCAATAGCGGCAAAGTTTATCAAAAGGGAAAGGGAAATACCGAATTTTATGGTTTTCAGCGCGGCTGTTGATAAACGCTTCAAGTACGGAATTTTTGATATATCGTCGTTCATTATTGCAATATCAGATGCTTGCACGGCTATGTCGCTTCCCATAGTGCCCATTGCAATGCCGATGTCTGCTGTTTTTAATGCAGGCGCATCGTTTACGCCGTCGCCTATCATACATACGGTATTATTGTTTTTCTGCAATTCTTTAACGGCAGATACCTTATCTTCGGGAAGAAGGTCTGCCATGACGATATCTATGCCTGCCTGCTTTGCAAAGTATTCCGCAGAGGCGCGGTTGTCACCCGTAAGCAATACGGTTTTGATTTTTGACGAGGAAAGCTTTTCAACGGTTTGCTTTACGTGTGGGCGTAACGTATCCGAAAGTGCGATAATGCCCACAAGCTTGCCGTTTTCTGCAGTGGCAACTACGGCTTTACCCATGCTTGAAAACGTATCAAACCATTTTTGACCGTCGCTTTCAATATCAATGTTATTTTCTGCCATAAATTTTCGGCTTCCGCACGTTATTTTTTTACCGTTGATTACAGCGCAGATGCCTTTTCCCGCTTGCATTTCAAAAATATCGGGTGCTTGTAATTCCTGCGTTTTTTTTGCTTTTTCGACAATGGCCTTGCCTAACGGATGCTCGCTTTTCATTTCTGCACACGCCGTTATGTAAAGCAGTTGATCTTGCGTAAGACTGTCGCAAATTGAAACAACGTCTGAAACTTCGGGCTTGCCGCAGGTGATAGTACCCGTTTTGTCAAATGCGATAACGTTAGCCTTGCCCATTTTTTCAAGTGCGTCGCCTGATTTTATTATAACGCCGTGCTTCGTTGCCTGCCCTATGGAAGCCATAATGGCAGTAGGCGTGGCAAGCACCAGGGCACACGGGCAAAACACTACAAGCACGGTTACCGCTACTGTAATATCCCGGCGCACTATGCCTGCAATAACAGCAAGCAGTAAAGCCACGGGCACAAGTATGCTTGCCCATTTATCTGCAATACGTTGCATGGGGGCTTTGTTTTTTTCGGCTTCTTTCACAAGACGTATCAGCTTTTCAAGCGAAGAATCCTTGCCAACCTGCGTGGCGCGCACGTCTATGCTGCCAAATCGGTTGATCGTTCCGCAAAAAACCTCTTCTCCCGCTTCTTTATCCACGGGAAGAGATTCGCCCGTTATAACCGATTGATCCACCGAGGTGCTGCCGCTTATTATTACACCGTCAACGGCAATGGATTCGCCCGGCAAAATTCGGATTATATCACCTTTTGAAATATTTTTAGAAGGTATTATCTCTTCTTTTCCGTTTACTATTCTTCTGGCACTTGCAGGGGCTAAGGAAACAAGCTTTTTTAATCCCTTTTTTGCTTTTTCCGTCGTTTTATCTTCTAAAATCTCGCCTATTGCCATGATAAAAGCAACCTCGCCTGCGGCAAAAAGATCGCCGATGGCAATAGATGCCGCCATAGCAACGGAAATAAGCAATGCCGAAGATATCTTGCCTAATCCGCTGTTATATATCAGTTTTCGTATTGCCGCATAAACAAGCGGTACGCCCGATATCAACACCGTTATTATACACGGATTTAAATAAGGCGAAATGCCCGTGTCCGGCATTGAAAGCAACAATCCCAAAAATAGAAAAATACCGCTTAAAGCCGTCATTTTCGGGGTGGTTAATAATTCTGTGATTTTTTTCATAATATACCTCCATCCATCTGTTTGATAGTATTATATCAACGGTGTCGGCGATTTGCAACAATCAAAACGCCGCCTTTGTTTCTTACCGAACAAAAACGCAATTTTGTACATTATCCTTAAAAAAATACCCGCACGGAAAAACGTACGGGTAAGATTATTTATTCTATTCGTTTGAAGAAACGTGTACTGCGTCGGCATAGCGTTTTGCTTGCGTTGAAAACAATTCGTAATATTTTCCTTTGCACGCCATCAATTCCTTGTGGCTGCCCATTTCCGCAAGCTTTCCGTTTTCAAGAACGATTATGCAATCTGCAGTCGTTGCGCTTGAAAGCCTGTGCGAAACGAAAACAGACGTTTTATCTTTTCGCAATTCATCAAAACGGTTGAATATTTCCGCTTCGGCTAACGGGTCAAGCGATGCGGTCGGCTCGTCAAGAATAAGTATGTCAGAATCGCCGTAAAACGCCCTGGCAATGGCAAGCTTCTGCCATTGACCGCCCGAAAGCTCTATACCGTTGTCTTCAAAATAACGCATCAGCGGGGTTTGATATCCGTCGGGAAGGTTGGCAATAAACTCGTCTGCGCCGCTTCTTTTTGCCGCTTCCTTTGCGGCAGCTGCATTAAACGGCTTGGCAATATCGCCGAATATAATATTTTCTTCTGCGGATACGGCGTATTTGCCGTAATCCTGAAATATTATGCCGTACATATCGTATAACGCCTTAACGTCGTATTCGCGTATGTCGTGCCCGTCAAGCAATATTCTGCCGTCAGTAGGGTCGTATAAGCGTGTAAGCAGCTTTACAAGCGTTGTTTTGCCTGCGCCGTTCAAACCTACAAGCACCACCGTGCTTCCGGGAGAAATGGTAAGTGATATATCTTCTAAAACGTATTTTTCCGTGCCGGGATATTTGAACGATACGTTTTCCAACGTTATTTCGTGTGCTACGTGTCTTTGCGGTATCCGCGGCGGTTGTACAGACGGTTTGATGTGGCTTTCCTCTTTCATAAAGGCTATCATGTTGTTTATAAACAGCGTACCTTCATAAATAGAAGCCGTAGTAGTGATTATAGCGGCTATTTTCGCTGATATCGTGTTTAAAGCGCCCGTATAAAGCGAATAATCACCAACCTGATAAACACCCTCGTAAACGCCCCTTGCAATGTATATAAACAAAAGACAGTTTACCGCAATGCTTACCATGCCGATAATAAAGCTAAAGAAAAATTCTGCCAGGATAAGCCTTTTCAAGCCCTTGAAATACTTTGAAAATACAGATTTGTATTTATCCTTAAAAGTATCGGCAAGGCCGTATATTCTTATTTCCTTTGCAAGGTCTTTATTCACGATAGTTTCGGAATAATACGACATTTGCCGTCTTTCCTTGCTTTTTCGAAACATGAAGTCAACGTTCTTTCTGCGGAAAAAGAAGCTTACCACCGTTGACGGGATAGCAACTATCACCATTATAAACGGTGCCCAAGGACTTACTGCGAAAAGCACCGCAACAAAGCTTATAATGCTTATCAAAGAGCTGAATATGGAAAAAAACGATGAAAGCACCGCTATTGGGCGCGTGCCTGCTTCACGGTTTGCATTTTCCATTTTTGCGTAAAATTCGGGGCTGTCGTAACGCGAAATGTCAATTTCTTTGGATTTTTCTATTATCTTCAGTTTTATGTGATTTGCAACCACCTCGTTGCAAATACGCATTATCATCGAGGTTACCCTGCCTACAACATCGTTTATAAACAAATATGCAAACTGCAATACCAAAACAGAAAGTATAACGGTAAAGGCAGTTATTTCACCGTTGTACGCCTTTGCAAGGCTGTTTAACAATTCTTTTCCCGCCAAGGATATCAAAACCGGCATAACACCGCTGAAAACCGCAGTGAATACCATAACGAACAAAACCGCGGGGCTTGCTTCCCAAACAAGCTTGAATATGTAAAACAAGCGGAAGAAAAAGGTACATACAAGCTCTTTTACATATCGCGGAATATCCTTTAAGCTTTTAGGCGGAGGGGTTCTGTATTGATCGTTTACTTTGTGATGCCTCATGTGTGGGGGCGGGGGCATATTCATAAATTTTTATCCCTTTTATTAAAATTTATCGTATTCACCAACCGTTATTTCAAGTGCGTAATCTACGCTTTCGTCGGGTTCAAGCGTTTTTAATGTGCCGTTTTTGCGGGCATCGCTTCTGCCATCTACGGTGGCGTTGCCGGGTTCTAAACCGCAAACGTATTCACCCTTGCCCATCATTTTCCATTGTAAAAAGCAAGGCAGATTTTTGTTTTCATACGCTATTTTAACGAACAAGTCGGATTTTTTGTTTTTTATCCCTACGGTTACTACGCCGTTTTCCGCCTTCATACCGTTGTGGTAGTAGCATCTTTCGTTGTAGCCTTGCTCGGGTTGGATAAATTTATCCCACATATCCGCCTCTTTTGCGGCTGTTTCGCTTCTCGGCGTGCGTGATGAAGAGGGAATTATAACCTCTGCATTTTCATCAAGCAACGGATATCCCATGTTGAAATGATAAAGTATCATTACAGGGGTGCTTCTTGCAGTGCCGTTTGTAACGGTATCGTTAACGGTTATTTTGTTATCCATGTATTTGCACGTTATTTTTCTTGTTAATGTCAATTGCGTGCCGAACATTACAGTCTGGCTCATCTGCCCGATCAGTGTTACGTAAGGCGTACCGTTTTCAACGCCGCGTTCAATTCTGAAGTTTTCCGCAGGAATGTTGGAAAGCCTGCCGTGGCAGGGAAGGTCGTTACCTTGATCGTTACAGCAAGAACCGATATTATCAAGCCCGCAGGTTACGAAAAAGCCGCCGCCGAAGCTGTGCATCCAGCCTTCGCCCAAAACGTCGAAATACTGTGGTGCTTTAATGCCGACGGGGGTTTTATAGCACAGGTTTTTGCCCTTGTATTCAGCGTGAAATATGTCCATCGCGCGATCTACCAAAACGGTAAAGGAAAGCCCGCTTCCGTTTGATACGTCAACCGCGCGTACGCCGTCTGCCCAGCCGCCGCAAAGCCTGTATTCCTTTACGTTAAAAAGCTGGTTTATGTGGCCGATATACTTTTTTTCTTCGTTGTATTTCATAATGCCCCTCGATTATTTCGTCATGTGTATTTTTACGCCCGCTTCTTTTGCTGCTGCGGCAAATTCGGGCGAAACTGTTCCGTTAGTTATAATTGTATCAACTGCGGAAAGCTTTGCAAACGTATAAGGCAGATTTTTATCCAGCTTTGAAGTATCGGCAAGTATTATTACCCTGCGTGCCTTTTCGCAAATGTAGCTTTTTAACTCGCATTCGCTGTAGTTACCGCTTGTAAAGCCGCTGTCGATAGAGAATCCCGAAGGAACGAGAAACGCCGTGTCTATATTGATGTTTTCAATAAACGATATTGCCTGGCTTCCCGATATGGAAATGTTATCGCGGTTTATCATACCGCCCACAAGGTTTATGATGGGAAGGCTTTTTTTAACAAGCTCAAGCGCGATGTTAGGGCCTGTTGTAAGTATCGAAAGTCTTTCGTCGGGCATTATGGATGCCATTTTAAGTATGGTAGTACCCGAATCCAAAAAGATAGACCTGCCCGTTTCGATGTAATTTAAAGCCGCGGAAGCTATTTTTTCTTTTGCGGTAAGGTTTGAATTAAGACGCAAACTGAAAGCGTCTTCCATTGAAGTAGTAATAAATTTCATGCTTCGCGCGCCGCCGCGTACCTTTATGGCTTCACCGATATTTTCGAAATATTCAATATCGCGCCTTAAAGTCATACCCGAAACGTTGGGAAAAGCCTCTTCCAATTCGTGAAGGGAAACGTAGGGCTTCACTTGCAGCATACGGCGAATAATTTCATGTCTTGCTTTTTTCATTTGCTTTTAATCTCTTTCGAAGTATTTTTTTGGTTTGAAATCCGACCGAATGTGAAATAAATCACAAGAAAATTGTTAGAAAGTTACAATTATAAGCAATTATATCACTTAAATTTGCGCGTTTCAATAGTTTATTACGCTATATTTTGTTAATTATTTTCGTTTTTTGCAAAAACAAAGCACCGATGTTGCGAACAAAAATATCCCAAACATCAACCGCATCAGATTTTGCGGTACGTATGAAGCCAATACGCCGCCCGGTATTGCCCCGGCACACGCACATAACGAAAGAAATGCGCACATTCGGTAATTTATATCTCGTTTTTTGGCATTCAATATAATGGATACCGCAGATGATGCTATAAAAATGAACAGTCCTATCCCCTGGCACGTTTTTTGCTCTGCATTTTCGAATAAAGAAAGATACGCCGTGAAAAGCCCGCCGCCGCCCACACCCATGCTTGAAAATGCACAGAACAATGCTGTTAAAAAATATTTTACCACAATGCTTTGCATATCATCATCACCCCTGAAAGTCCTGTTAAAACGGCAAATAATTTGCCTAAATATCTGTTGTTTATCCTGTTCAGCAGCAAAGCGCCCGCAATGCCGCCCGCACAAGCGGGAAAAAGGTAGGGAATTGAATCGTTGAGCAAAGAAGGATTTGATTTTGAATACATAAACGCAGATATAAGACATACGGGCAATGTTGAAACAAGGCACGAGGCAAAAACATCTTTTTTCTGTTTGTTCTCGTCTTTTTCATACAGCAGAGAAAACAAAAACGTAAAAATTATTCCTGCGCCGGTGCCTAATGTGCCGTTAAGAATTCCGCCAAAAAATGCTGCCATGCCGAAAAGGGGCAATATTGTGTTAATTTTTATTTTCATTCTTTTTCTCTTTTCCTACTTGAAATATATTCTATTATGTGTTATTATTTATAAATAAATTATTTTTATTTATTTTAGGTGATGTTTTACGGAGGTATTATGGACGTTTTATACTATATATTTTTGGGTATGATACAAGGCTTGGCAGAATTTTTGCCTATTTCTTCATCAGGGCATCTTGCGCTTGCCTCGTCATTTTTTAATTTCACGGCAGATGAAGCCCCCGCACTTGACGTTTTACTTCATTTAGGCACGTTATTTACGGTATTCGTTGTTTACAGGCGCGATATTTTTCCGCTTGTTCCTGCTTTTTTCACGATGATGAAGAAGGTTTTTAAGGGTAAGTTTAAGCTTTCGGAATATACCGCCAACGAAAGATTCGTTCTTTTTATTATAATTGCAACTGTGCCGTTGGTTATCGTTGCTCTTACCGGTGCAGAGGATAAAATAGAAATGTTGAAGAATTACCCCATGGCTATCGGCGGTATTTTGATATTTAACGGCCTTGTTCTGATGATAAGCGACAGGCTTTCGAAAGGCAGTGTTAACGGCGAAACTGCAACGTGCAAAAGTGCGCTGGCGGTAGGTTTATGCCAAATGTGTGCGATATTGCCGGGGCTTTCGCGCTCGGGCTCTACGATAACGGGCGGTCTTTTGTGCAATTACGACAGACAGTATGCGGTAAAGTTTTCGTTTATACTTTCAATACCGGCTATACTCGGTTCTGCGGTGATGAAGGTTGACGACCTTGTTTCGGCATCGGTTACTCCTACGCAATGGCTTTATTATGCGGTTGGTATGATAACTGCCGCCGTATTTGGATTTTTAGCAATGAAAGCTTTGATATACATATCTAAAAAAGCAAATTTCACATATTTTGCATACTACTGCTTTGCAGTTGGCTTGGCGGCGGTAATTTACTCCGCGATAAGATAAAAGAAGGATAGAAAAAATGGCAAAACAAACGACTGTTACAAAGAAAACATCAAATAAAAAAACTAACGGCAATGAAAAAAAGACTGCCGCTAAGAAAACCGACGTAAAAAAGAAACCCGCCCCCGATAGGGTAGGCGGCGCTGTAACCACTGCGGATAAAATAATTCCGTTCGTATTGGGCATACTTGCGGCATTTTTCCTTTTGTGCTTTATTTTTCCGTCGGTAAGCGGGGTATTCGGCTCGGTTGTGAAAAAACTGTTTTTCGGCTTGTTCGGGTGGGGATGTATTCCCGTTCCGATATTTATGATAGTGCTTGCGATAATGTATCTTAAGCTTATAAAGCCGTATGAAAGAAAGCCGCACAAGGGCGTTGTTATTCAAACCGTGCTTGCGTTGATATCGGTCGTTGCACTTTCCGCATTCGTATCCGTCGTTACCTTCGGTACGGAATTTTCGGTTAACGTATCTGAACTGTACGGCTTGGGTACGTCGAATAAAGGCGGCGGATTTATCGGCGGTATTATTGCAATGGCACTTTGCAAATGCATAGGGGTATTTGCACCCGTGCTTTTGTTTATCGTATTTTTCGTGTGTACGATACTTACGTTCGGGCTTACACCGTACAGGTTGTACGATATCATAAAAGAAAAACGCCGTATCGCAAAAGAAAAAGCCTTACTTGAAGACGACGGTGAATATGGCGAAGATGAAGAAGATGATGATATCCCATTCGTAACAGACGAGGTTTCTTCCAAAAAGCCGTTACTTTCATCAAGAAAAAAACAAAAAGCAGAAAAAAAGAAAAACCACTTTGATTACGAAACAGAGGATTACGTAGAATCAGAAGAGGATATCGGCAAAAGTGCGTACGATTACGAAAAACACAACTCCGACGCTTTACCGCCCAAAAAGGCAGAAAAAAAGCTCACGGTTGAAAAAAAGCAGGTAAAGCCCGAAAAAACGCTTGAGCTTACCGAAGAAGAAAGATTCGACCTTGACGAGATATTCAGCGATAATTCTTCCGTAAAGGCAGACAAGCCCGTTGCTGCGGAAATCAAAACATCCCCCGTCGGAAAATCCCCCGAAGAGCTTGCAAGCGATGCAAAGGCGTACCGCTATCCGCCGATGTCGCTTTTGAAAATAGACTATAACCAACAATCGGCAGACGTTTCTTCGGAATTGGAGGCAAATTCCAAAAAGCTTATAAGTACGCTTTCAAGCTTTAACGTAGATGCACGCGTTGTACATATATCAAGAGGCCCAACGATAACAAGATACGAATTAAAGCTTGCCCCCGGTATCCGCGTTTCGGCAATATCCAAGCTTGTTGACAATATTGCAATGGAATTTGCCGCAACCGGCGTAAGAATAGAAGCACCTATCCCCGGTAAGGATGCAGTCGGTGTGGAAGTGCCCAATTCCAACATCAGAATCGTGCGTATCAGGGAATTGCTTGATACTGAAAAATTCAGAAACGAAGAAAGCAAGCTTACCTGCGCCCTCGGCGTTGACGTTGTAGGCGACCCCGTGTATCTTGATATTGCGAAAATGCCGCATATGCTTATCGCAGGTGCAACAGGTATGGGTAAATCCGTTTGTATAAACAGCCTTTTGATAAGCCTTTTGTGCAAGGCGTCACCCGATGATGTGCGTATTATGCTGATAGACCCCAAAAAGGTTGAATTCGTTCCGTACAGCGGTATTCCTCATTTGCTTGTTCCTGTCGTTACCGACCCTAAAAAAGCCGCAGGTGCGCTTCATTGGGCGGTAGAAGAAATGGAACGCAGGTACGGTCTTATCGAAAGCGTAGGTTGCCGAAATATATTCGGATATAACGAAGCAACGGCAGACGACCCCGAAAAAGAACACCTCAGCCAGATAGTTATAGTTATAGACGAGTTGGCAGACCTTATGATGACTGCCAAAAACGACGTTGAAACGTCAATATGCCGTATAGCGCAAAAGGCACGTGCGGCAGGTATGCACCTTATAGTAGGTACGCAAAGACCCTCGGTTGATATAGTAACGGGCAGTATCAAGGCGAATATACCGTCGCGTATTGCTTGTAAAACCTCTTCACAGATAGACTCGCGTACAATACTTGACGTCGCAGGCGCAGAAAAGCTTATAGGCAGGGGCGATATGCTTTTTGCCCCCGTTGGTATCACCAAGCCTAAACGTTTGCAGGGTGCTTTTGTAAGCGATTCCGAGGTTGAAGCCGTAACCTCATTCATAAAGAAAAATTACGGCGCACCGTCGTATAGCTCAGGTATTTCCGATATGATAGATAAGGCGGCAATGCAGCTGTCAAATTCCAATAAATCCATGTTTGATGCCCAAGACAGTGCCGAAGAAGAAGACGAGATGCTTCGCCCTGCTATTGAATTTGCGTTTGAATCAGGCAAGGTGTCAACCTCTCTTTTCCAAAGAAAGCTTTCGATAGGCTATGGCAGGGCGGCTAAAATAATCGACCGCATGCAAGAGCTTGGCATATGCAGCGAAGCATCAGGCAATAAACCGCGCGAGCTTTTGATAACTAAAGAAGAATATTTTGCGATGATGAATGAAGGAGATGAAATTTAATGTCTATATCCGTTGAATACTGTACAACAAGTGAAGAAAGACGGATTGCGAAGAAGCTTTTTGCTGAAATATTTTCGGTAACGGATTTTGCAGAAAAATTCTATTCTGTCACAGAAGGCAGAAAAGATGTAGATATACTTTTGGGAAAATACAACGGCGAGCCCGTAAGCGTTATACACGTTATAAGGTCTGATAACGCCGCGTATCTGTACGGTGCAGGCGTGTTAAGCAAATACAGGTTAAAGGGTATTTTCCGCGTGCTGGTCGAACAAACCGTTAAGCTGTGCATAGATAACGGCGAAAAAATCGTATTTATAGTACCTCAGGAAAGCTATCACTACGATATATATAAAAAATTCGATATAAAGACAGAGGTTTTCAAAAATACGTATTCTCTTGTCGAAAACAGCGGATTTTCGGTTGAACGTGCCGAAAGCGCGGAAGAGCTTTATCGTTTGCATTGCGAAAATAAAAAGTCGTTTATTACACTTCCGTTTGAATTGTTCAGACTTTGGTGGGAAGAAAGTGAAAAAACTTCGTATTTCATAACGAAAAACGGCGAAAAATGCGGATATATGTTTTGCAACGGAGATACTCCGTACGAAATATATTGTAAATACGATGGATTTTATACCGTAACGGGTAAAGAAAAATTTGCCCTTGCGGTTGAAAATACGGATAAAATACAACCGATATACGAAGCGGTATATCTTGATTAGAAAGGATGTGTCAGACTTGTTGTATATGTTTTGTGCCGACGGCGTAGAAGAATGTGAAGCACTTGTAACCGTTGATATGCTTCGCAGGGCAGATATACAGGTAATTACCCTTGGCGTAGATGGAAAAACAGTTAAGGGTGCACACGGTATAAACTTTTACGCAGACGAATTGCTTGAAAATATTACCGTTGATGATATTAAAAAGTCCCAAGGCGTTATTCTGCCCGGCGGCGGAGTGGGTACGAAAACCCTTTCGAATAACGCTGCAGTTGCAGAATATACCTTGTGTGCGTATAACGCAGGCAAGGTTACAGCGGCGATATGCGCCGCCCCTTCCGTATTGGGCAAGCTTGGCATATTGCAAGGCAAAAAAGCAACGTGCTACCCGGGGTTTGAAAAGTATCTGCAAGGGTGCCAATATACCTCGCAAAGCGTTACCGTGTGCGATAACGTTATAACGGGAAAGGGAATGGGGTGCGCCGTTTCCTTCGCCTGCGCGATAATAGAAATGATTAAAGGCGAAAACGCAAGCAAAGCGGTTTTGTCTGAAATAATGTACTGTCATGAGTGAGATAAGAGAGAAAAAAGCGCGCATAAGGGAAAAGTTTAAGCAAATAAGAAAAAGTGTTATCGGCGAAGAAAAAGCGCGTCTTGATAATGATATTTGCAAAAATTTCCTTTCATCCGCCACGTATATGTATAACGATACGTTTTTAATGTATTCCCCCGTAAGGGACGAGATAGATATAAATCTTATCGCACGCACCGCCTTGAAAGACGGTAAGCGGCTTGCATATCCGCGCTGCGTACAAGGCACGAATAAAATGGATTTTTACTACGTTACCTCGCTTGACGAGCTTTCAAAAGGCTCTTTCGGAATACTTGAACCGCCCGAAAACCCAAATAATAAATTTGACAGGACGTCTTCAAGCTCGGCGGTATGCCTTTTGCCCGCAGTTGTTTACGATAAGCGCGGATACAGGCTTGGTTACGGAAAAGGCTATTACGACAGATATTTAAGCACGTACAAGGGCTCTGTTATAGGCATAATATATAAACGTCTGATAACGGATAACGTTCCCCACGGCAGATTTGATATTACGGCAGATGCCCTGATAACGGAAGAAGGTGTGATATCTATTGCCAAAAATTAAAGCATACCACACCGTGCCTCTGCTGGCAATTGTTATATTCATTCTTACGTCGTTTGCTTCCTCTGTGGGAATATCGCAAACGGATAAAAGCGGCGATATGTTTTTTGCCGTTTTGGTCTTGCAGATAGTAATTTTCGTTCTACCCGGAATGTTTTATTGCAAGCTGAAGGGAGAGGACGGCTTTGAAGGCTTAAACATCAGCCTGTTCGGCATATCCTCTGCAATATTTATAATTCCCGCTTCGCTTTTGCTGTTTTTTTCAAACGCGTTTATCAAGCTGTTGGGAATATACATTTCAGAAGGTGGATATTCGCAGCAGGTGTCGGCAAACGGGTTGCCTTTTATGGACTCTGTGTTCGTTTTACTGGTTTACTGCGTTTGCCCTGCGGTGTTTGAAGAATTCATATTCCGCGGAGTTATACTTTCAGAATACAGAAGGTACGGCGCGTGGTGCAGCATATTGATGTCTTCTGCACTGTTTTCCATGCTTCATTTCTCAATACGCGATTTTTTTGCGTATTTCGTATGCGGTATAATACTTGCGTGCGTTGCATACGTAACAAGGTCCATAATACCGTGTATGATAATGCACCTGCTTAATAATGTTTTTTCGTTGTTTTTCGAAAAATATCTGTGGGAAATGATTGATAAGCCTGATAATGCGGCAATATTTATCTTTGTGCTTGGTTCGGTGGTGTTGTTTTTGCTTTTCGTTTGCTTTTCGCACGCGGAAAGAATAACGTACAACTATGCAATGACATTGCCCGAAAGTACGAATCCCCCTAAAAAAGAATTTATGATCGCAGCCAAGGATCTTATGGTGTCTGTACTGTCGCCGTCGTTTTTGGCATGCGTTGTGTATTTCGCGGTCGCATCTGTTATAGGCACGAAATAATTTGCTGTTAAACGCTGAAGAAAGGCGGTTACAAAATGAATAAAGAAGTTAAAAATCAACAAAAAAATGACGCAGTGATCGGTGAAGATCCGCTTTCTGCCGATACGCAGATAACGGATAAACCGATAAAAGCAGAAAAACTGCCGATAAAGCCGATAAAAAAGAAAAAGCCAAAGAAAAAGAAAGAAAAGGGCAAGAAAGTAAAAACCGACGAGCTTGGCAGGGAAGTCGTAGTTAAAAGCGTAAGCTCTATGTACAGTATCGTTATGGCGATAGTGTATATTGTTTTCGTGCTTGTTGCCTCGGGCGTGTGCAGTTACTTTGCGGTAACCATTGCAAACGATGTTTTTGCTTTTCAAAAGGCAGAAGTAACGGCAGAGATCTCTTTGGGTAATTACGTTACCGTAAGCGATCTGGCAGAGATACTCGGTGATGAGGGGGTAATAAAATACCCCACGATATTCAAATACTATGCACGCCTTAAGAATGACCCCGGTACTTTTCAAGCGGGTAAATACGAGGTTACCTCAAATATGAACTACGATAATCTTTTGGCGTTTTTCAAAAAACAGAACGCCGAAAGAGAAATAGTTACCCTTACCATTCCCGAAGGGTATTCCGTTGATGAAATAATCGACCTTTTCGTTTCAAACGGAATGGGAACGAAGGAGGGCTTCATCGACGCAGTGCAAAACGCTGATTACAGCGATTACAGATTTATACAGATACTCGAAAAGGACGGAATCTCCAAAGACAGGAAATACCGCCTTGAAGGATACCTTTTCCCCGATACCTACGAGTTTTATAAGGATTGGAGCGAAACGCGCATTCTCCGTACCCTGCTTGACGGGTTTGATGCCAGATTCGACGAAGCGTATTACGAAGCGCTTGAAAAATCCGATATGACGCTTGACGAATATATAACCCTGGCTTCAATGATAGAAAGCGAAGCAAAGTATTCTACGGACTTTGAAATAGTATCCAGCGTTTTCCATAACAGATTGAACAGTAAGGGCGAATTTCCGCGTCTTGAAAGTGATGCTACAATACAATACGTTTTCGAATCCCATAAAAACACCATCACCCCGGAAGACCTTAAAATAGACAGCCCCTATAACACCTATCTTTACGACGGCCTTCCGCCGGGGCCGATATGCAATCCCGGTTCTACTGCAATATTAACGGCATTCCAACCTGCGGAATCCGATTATTACTACTTCGTTTCAAGACCGAACGGGGAAATATTGTATGCAAAAACAAAGGCACAGCACAATAAAAATATAGCCGAAATAGAGGCAGAGAAGCAATAATGGAACTTTTATCACCAGCGGGTAACTTTGAAAAAATGAAAGCCGCCGTTTTATACGGCGCAGATGCAGTATATCTTGCAGGCAAGCTGTTTGGTATGCGCTCGGCAGCGAATAACTTTGAAACGGAAGAGCTTAAAAAGGCCTGCGAATACGCACACGCAAGGGGCGTGCGCGTGTATCTTACGTTAAACACGATGCCGCGCGATACAGAGTTTGCGCGCTTGGAAGAATTTTTAAACGATATAAAATATTTTGGGATAGATGCTTTTATAGTTGCAGACCTCGGTGTTATGGCGTTGCTTCAACGCGTGATACCGAACTGTGAAATACATATATCAACGCAAACAAGCGTGGTCAACAGCGAAGCGTGTAAAGCGTATATGGCACTTGGCGCAAAACGTATAGTGTTAAGCCGCGAATTATCTGCCGAAGAAATAAGGCGCATACGCGATAATATCCCGCCGGCGCTTCAGTTAGAGGCGTTTGTTCACGGCTCGATGTGTATATCATACAGCGGCAGATGCCTTATATCAAACCACTTCGTAAAAAGAGATGCTAACAGAGGGGCGTGTACACAGCCTTGCAGATGGAATTATAAGCTATACCGCCTGGAAGAAGAAAAACGCCCCAACGACGTGCCGTCGATAATGCAAACCGATGAAGGGACGTTTGTTTTTTCTTCGCGCGATATGTGTATGATAGAGCATATTCCCGAGTTGTTTGCCTGCGGTATAGACTCTCTTAAAATAGAGGGAAGGATGAAAAGCGCATACTATACTGCCGTAGTTACCAATACGTACAGAATGGCACTTGACAAGTATCTTAAAAACCCAAAAGAATACAAATACGACCCCGTATGGCTTTACGAGCTTAATTCGGTAAGCCATAGAGAATACGATACGGGATATTATTTCGATGATCCCATGCAGGATGCAAAAACCGTTACCCAAAACGGGTATCTGCGTGAAAAGGCGTATATTGCCACGGCAATAGGATACGACCCTCAAACGAGGCGCGCAACGTTTTTGCAAAAAAATAAGGTCGTAAAGGGGCAAGATGCTGAATTGATGTCGCCCGGCAAAGCAGGTGTTCGTTTTACGGTTGGCGATATGTTCAACAGCGAAGGCGAAATGATAGAATCTGCCCCGCACCCGGAAATGGTATTCGATATAGTAATGCCGTTTGAGGTTAAGCCCGGCGATATTATACGGGGTGGTTGATACTATGCTTATCATAGATAAGATCTTTTTGGATCATAGCCCGATAGAATCGGGAAACGTAACTCAAAACAGTACGCCCGTTATAGGTTGGACGCTTTTAAGTACGGACCAAAGCGATTCACAAAAAACGTATGAAGCGAAGTTTTTGCTTGAAAACGGTGATGTGATTTGCCGTCTGCCCGCGGTAGCGCAAACCGCACAGTGTTTCACGTACAGGGGCGCGCATCTGCCCTGCGGGCTGCCGATAACCGTTGTTTTAACGGTTATAAGCACGCACGGGGAAAAAGCAGAAAAATCCTTTATTATATACAACGGTGAATTGAATTTTGATGCCCCGTGGATAACGCATCCGTCCGATGCGTGCAGGCGCGCCCTTTTGTTTTGCAAAAAATTTAAGCTGAAGCATGAGGTAAAGCACGCCGCCTTGTATTTGTGCGGCTTGGGCTACCATGAAGTACGTATAAACGGGGAAAGGGTCAACTTCGACTTGCTTGACCCTATCCATTCCGACTACGGAAAGGTATGCTATTATAAAGTAATACCCGAAATGAAAAATTTTTTGGCTATGGAAAGCGAAATATCTGTTACCGTAGCCCCGGGGTGGCGGCATATCGACAGCGGCCACGTTACAAAATATACGGGCGGCAGAAAAATAAGCTTTGAAGGCAAAACGCAGCTTGCGGCAATTATTCATATCATATACGAAAACGGCGCAGAAGAAACGATAAAAACCGATACAAGCTGGCAGGTATCTTTAAGCCCTATAGTTTCTTCAAATATTTTCGATGGTGAAACGTACGATGCCCGCGAAAAACAAAATATCAGCTTTGTTAACGCCGTATCGTGCGATCCACCGTGTAACTGCTTCAAACCGATGACGGTGCAGCCTATAAGATATCAAAAGGCGTATCGTGCAATTTCTGTTTTTAAAAACGGCGAGGATTCTTATATTATAGATTTCGGAAAAAATATTGCAGGGGTGTGCCGTTTACCGCTGTATTCCGGTATGAAACGCGGGCAAACGGTCGTAATGAAATACGCCGAGGTTCTTGATGACGATAACTGCTGTTTGTTTACCGAGCCGTTGCGCGGCGCAAAGGCAACCGATACGTATATAGCCGACGGTAACGAGAATATATCAGACTGTTGGATACCGCAATTCACGTATCACGGTTTTCGTTACGTACAGCTTCAAGGGTATTCAGCACCTGTGAAAAAAGATGATTTTTGTGCATATTCGTTGTATTCAGATGTTGGCGAAGCATCGAATTTTGAATGCGGCACACCGCTTGTAAACCGTATCCACGAAAACGTTCTTCAATCTGAAAGGGCGAATATCCACGGCATTTTAACAGATTGCCCCCAGCGAGATGAACGCATGGGCTGGATGAACGACGCCACGGTGCGCTTTGAAGAGGTGCCGTATAATTTTGATATGGGAAGACTGTTTCCTAAAATAGTTAAAGATATCTACTATTCCCAGGCGGAAAACGGCGCGATAACCTGTACGGTGCCGTATGTTTTCGGCTCTGCCCCGGCAGACCCGGTGTGTTCTTCTTATCTTGTTGCGGCTTATCGGGCATATCTGCATTACGGAAATATACAAATTATCGAAGACTGCTTCGATGGATTTGAAAGGTGGCAGCATTGCCTGCTTGATAATTCTACGGATTATATAGTAAATTACTCGTATTACGGTGACTGGGCTTCCCCTGTGTATGCTTGCCGCGGCGAGGAAGATGCGTTTTCTGCAATTACACCCGGTACTTTAATGTCAACGGGATATTCTTATTATAACTGTAAGCTGCTTGCGTATTTCGCAGGCTTGATTGGCAAAAACGATAAGGTATCGTATTATCAAAGTCTGATGGATAAAATACAAGCCGCTTTTATTGAAAAGTGGGTAGATACATCGTGCGGCAGGGTTGCAACGGGCTCGCAAGGATCGCAGGCTTTTGCATTGTGGCTTGATATCCTTCCCGAAAATATCAGAAAACAGGCTGCTGAAATACTTAAAGAAGACGTTGTAAATAACGGCTATAAGCTTACCACGGGCAACCTTACGACGAAGTATATGTTTGATATGCTTGCAAAATACGGTTATATAGACGAAGCATGGCAGCTTTTGAATCAAACGGAATATCCATCGCTTGGATACGAAATAAATAACGAAGCAACAACCGTTTGGGAAAGGTGGGAGTTAAAAAAGAACCCCAATATGAATTCCCACAATCACCCGATGTTTGGCGCACTTGATTGTTTTTTGCACGAATATATTGCAGGCATAAAGCCGCTTGAAGGCGGATTTTCGCGTATTGAAATAAAGCCGTGTATGCCAACGAAGCTTTTATCGTGCCGAGATACGTTAAAAACGCCGTACGGCGACGTAGAAGTAAAATGGGCGAAACGATACGGCAAAAAATATTTGTACGTAACGATTCCGTTTGGAATAACCGCACAAATTGATTTCTGCGGCGAAAAGAAAACCGTTACGCACGGCTCTTATATGTTTTCAAAGGATGATAATAATGAGAATTGAAGCTATAAACGCAAACGTAGAAAAACATAAAGCCCTTATGCTTGAAGCCGAAAAATGGCTTTGGGCACATCCGCAAACGGGATATACAGAATGGCAAGCCCACGAATATCTTAAAGAAAAATTTGAAAATTTAGGTTATTCGTTGGTTTTGGCAGGTAATATTCCCGGCTTTTATACCGATATAGATACAGGCAAGCCCGGCCCCGTTTTGTGTATAATGGGCGAGCTTGATGCACTTGATATTGCCAACCACCCGCAATCTGTAAACGGTATGTCGCACAGCTGCGGCCACCACGCACAGGTGTCTGCCCTTTTGGGTATGGCGGCGGCACTTAAAGAAGAAAATGCGCTTGAATGGCTTTGCGGAAAAATAAGGCTGATGGCTGTCCCTGCGGAAGAAATGATACAGTTTCCGTATCGCGAGGAATTGCGAAAAAAGGGTATTATAAAGTACGTTTCGGGCAAGGTGGAATTTATGTACAGGGGCTTTTTCGACGATGTTGATATAGCCATGATGATACATACCAATACCAACGACGACGAAATAGAATTTAAATGCGGCCCGGGCAATAACGGTTGCGTTACAAAGCTGATGAGGTATAAGGGCAGATCTGCCCACGCAGGCGGCGCACCGCACCTTGGCATAAACGCACAATATGCGGCAATGCTTGGCATGCAGGCGTGTAACGACCTGCGCGAAACCTTCCGCGACGACGAATATATAAAATTTCACCCGATAACCTCGGGTACAAACTGTGCTGTAAATATCATACCCGATGAAATAATTATAGAAAGCTACGTACGCGGTAAAACCGTACAAGCGATAAAACGGGAAAATAAAAAAATAAACCGCGCTTTGGCAGGCGCGGCGGCAGCGTTGGGGGCTTCTTTGGAAATATGCGACAGATACGGTGCATCACCCGAAAATCATAGTGTTGAATTTATGCGGCTTGCAGAAAAATGCTGTATAGAATTTGTCGGCAAGGATAAAACGGAATTCCGTTACGAGGGCTGGGGAACGGCATGCTCTGACTTTGGCGACATTACAACAGTAATGCCGGGCATCCAATTCAATGCCGCGGGTGCTTTGGGAACGTCACACGCAATTGATTTTATCATGGCAGAGCCTGAAAGATTTTGCTGTAATTCGGCAAAAATACAGCTTATCATAGCTGACGAGCTTCTGCGTGATAACGCCGCACAGGCAAAACGCATAATTTCATCATATACACCTGCTTTTTCTTCAATAAAAGAATATCTGCAATATATCGACGAAATGAATTGCGATATAAACGCCGTAACCTATAAAGACGATGGGCAGATAATAATAAAGGTATAATAATAAATAAAATAAGCACCGCTGATCTGGTATGCCCGTTACGGGGCGTTACACCAAAAACAGCGGTGCTTTTTGTAATTACTTATCTTATTTCTTTTCTCATATCTGCCCAGCAGCGTACAACCTTGAACCCGGCGGATTCGTAAATGTTTCTTGCGGGGTTTGTTTCACCTGTGAACAAAGTCATAAATTCTGCGCCCATATCGTGCAAGCCCGAGCAAAGGGAAGAGAACAAAGCACTTCCAAGACCGTACGTGCGGTATTCCGTATGTACGCCGATGCCTGCAAAATATCCTCTGCCGCTTTCTTGTACTGTAAGCGGGCCTGTAAAGCCGATTACCTTTGCGCGTCCGTCGCCTGCAGAAGCATCCTCTGCAACCAGCAAGGGCAACGGGTTTTCTTTCGCTTCATTACCCATGATAGCTGCCTTCCAACCGGGGTTTTTAAGGTTGTCAAACAATTCTTCAAGGTCGTAGTGGCGGTTTTTGTCGTAATAGGTAATGGAAAGGCCGTGTTCCTTCGCTTTTTCCATTTTCGCCTTGATCTTTTCGGAAAATTCGAATCCTTCAAGACATCTGTAATACGAGTTTTGGTATGCAAAATCGCGGTAGCCTATATTTTTCATGAATATGTAACCGCCTTGAAGCATATCAACACCGGGAATGCCGGGGTGGTCGTGCCCATCCGTTCCGGGAACGATCCAAGAAAGACCTACGGGGTTGTAAAATACTGCTTCGAATTTTTTAAGCTCAACATCTGCTGTTTCCTTTAACGCATCTTCAACGGCTTTTGCCATTTGCTTGCCGATGCCTTTTCTGCGGCAGTCTTTATCCACAAGCACATATGTGATATAACCTGTTTCAAGGCCTGCCTTATGCGTTCCTGCGGAAAATGCGATTATTTTATCATCTTCAACAGCAGCAAAAGCAACCTTTTTAACACCCGTATATTCTTCTAAAAAAAGACTTTTGAATTTTTCGGGCGAAAATTTCTTGATAACTATCTCGTTTTGTGCATATTCGTTCCAAAAAGCACTAAGAGCGTTAACGTCAAGTGTAAGTGCGTTTACAATATTCATTACGATAACCTTCCTGTATTTTAATTAAATACATTATAATATATCGAATTTCGTTTGTCAATATTTCCTTGAACGTTTTCAATAATGTTGACACTTTTTCATGTTTTGTAATTAAATTTATATAAATCGCTTGACAAATTTTATATTCTGTGCTACAATAATCACAACATAAGAAAGGACGAATATAAAATGCAGAAAAGCTTATACAGTCTGATGTTGTCAGACGACGTTGTTTCACGAATTGATATGCTTGCGCTTAAAAAGGGAACAAACCGTTCAAATATAATAAATATGATTTTGGCAGAATATCTTTCTCTTACCACGCCCGAAATGCGTATAGAAAATATTTTTCGCCGTATGGAAAGCTTATTCTCTTCGTATGAAAGTATCGTACCGATGCTTGTGCCAAACCGCCCAACGTTAAGTGTGAAAAGCACCTTGGATTATAAATACCGCCCAACCGTTAAATACGACGTAAGGTTGTATAAAGGGCTTGATAACGGTGCGTTTGGCGAATTAACGGTTGCCTTTCGAACACAGTCGCAGGCGCTGCTTGATATTACAGACCGATTTTTCCGCTTTTGGTGCAATCTTGAAAAAAAGTATATAAGGGAAGAATATTGGGGAAAAATTAAATATTCGCTTATAGACGGAAGGTTTTCACGCTCGCTTATGATGTTTTCAGAACAGCCCTATTCTTCAGACGAAATAGCCGACGCTTTGACATCGTACATAGCCTGCCTTGACGAGGTTATGAAAGCCACCGTGGAAGGCAAGTATTCGCTTGCCGATGCAGAAAACGCATATAAAAATTATTTAGCTGATACGAAATACTTGATTTAAGGAGGAATTGTATCATGGATGTTGAAAAGCTTACTAAAAAATCACTTCAAACGATAAAAGACGCGCAAAATATCGCCGCCGAGTATGGGCACGCACAAATAACGGCAGAACACCTGCTTTACGCCCTGCTTGATCAAGAGGACGGGTTGATACCGTCGTTGTTTGATAAAAACGGCTGGAATACGCAAGGCGTTTTATTAAGCCTTAAAAGCGTTATCGAATCGTTTGCAAAGGTAAGTACCTCAGGAAGACAAGCAGATAAAATATACGTTTCGCCCGAATGTGATAAGATCCTTTCAAGAAGCGAAAAAACAGCAAAGGATGAAAACGACGATTATATTTCCGTAGAGCATATAATGCTTGCGGTATTCCAATGCCCAACGGAAAAAATAAAAAATATATTTTCGCAGTACGGCATAAATGAAAAGGATTTTAAAAATGCACTTTCAAACGTGAAAAAGGGCAGGGTAACGACAGATACACCCGAAGAAACTTACGATGCTTTAAGCAAATACGGTACAGACCTTGTGCAACGTGCCAAAGAACAAAAGTTAGACCCCGTAATAGGCAGGGATTCTGAAATCCGCGACGTTATAAGGATACTGTCGCGCAAAACAAAAAACAACCCCGTTCTTATAGGCGAGCCGGGCGTAGGCAAAACCGCCATTGCGGAAGGGCTTGCACAAAGAATAATGCGCGGCGACGTGCCGGAAGGCTTGAAGGGGAAAACGGTATTCTCACTTGATATGGGCGCACTTGTCGCGGGTGCAAAATTCAGGGGCGAATTTGAAGAACGTCTTAAAGCCGTTTTAAATGAAATTAAAAGCTCAGACGGGCGAATAATACTTTTTATAGATGAATTGCACCTTATCGTAGGCGCAGGCAAAACAGACGGCGCAATGGATGCAGGCAATATATTAAAGCCTATGCTGGCAAGGGGCGAATTGCATTGTATCGGCGCAACAACGCTTGACGAATACAGAAAATATATCGAAAAAGATGCAGCCCTTGAAAGACGCTTTCAACCCGTTTTGGTTGATGAACCTACCGTTGAAGATACGATATCTATTTTGCGCGGCTTGAAGGAAAAATACGAAATATTTCACGGTGTTCGCATTCAGGATAGGGCAATAGTTGCCGCATCAACCCTTTCGCACAGATACATTTCGGACAGATTTCTTCCAGACAAGGCTATCGACCTTATAGACGAAGCCTGTGCGCGCGTCAGAACAGAGATAGATTCCATGCCTGAAGAGCTTGACCTTCTGCGCAGAAAAATTATCCAAATGGAAATAGAAGAAACTGCCTTGAAAAAAGAAACCGATACCTTATCGCAAGAAAGGCTTGAAAAGCTTGCGCGCGAATTGGCAGAGGAAAGGGAAAAATTCAATGCCCTAAAATCCCGTTGGGAAAGCGAAAAATCTGCCGTAGAAGATGTAAAACGTCTTAAATCAGAGATAGAGCAGGCAAACGCACAGCTCGAAAAAGCACAAATGAATTACGAATACGAAACGGCGTCACGCCTGCGCTTTTCAACCTTGCCCGAATTGCAAACAAAGCTTGATAAGGCACTTGAAAAAGCAGAAAGCTCGAAGGGCGAAGAAAACATGGTTACCGATACGGTTACCGAAGAAGAAATAACCGATATCGTATCACGCAGAACGGGTATCCCTGTTTCAAAGCTTACGGGCGGTGAAAGAGAAAAAGTGCTTCACCTTGAAGATACCCTTCATAAAAGGGTGATCGGTCAGGATGAAGCAGTGCGTAAGATTTCAGAGGCGATAATCCGTTGCCGTGCGGGAATATCAGACCCCAACCGCCCGATAGGCTCGTTTATTTTCCTTGGCCCTACGGGTGTCGGAAAAACGGAATTGGCAAAAGCACTTGCAGAAGCAATGTTCGATGACGAGCGTAATATAGTTCGCATAGATATGTCGGAATATATGGAAAAATTTTCCGTTTCCCGTCTTATCGGTGCGCCCCCCGGATACGTTGGCTACGACGAGGGCGGTCAGCTTACCGAAGCGGTGCGCAGAAAGCCGTACAGCGTAATACTGTTTGACGAAATAGAAAAAGCCCACCCCGATGTATTTAATATTTTGCTTCAAGTGCTTGACGACGGGCGAATAACCGACAGTCAGGGAAGAACGGTTGATTTTAAAAATACCGTTATAATATTAACGTCTAATATCGGCTCGCAGATATTGCTTGAGGGTACAAACGAAGGAAAAATATCGAACGAAGCAAAGCAAAGTGTTATGCAAATGCTGAAGGCATCATTCCGACCCGAGTTTTTAAATAGACTTGACGAGATAATATTCTATAAACCGTTAAGCAAAGAGGATATAGGAAAAATAGCAGATATTCTTATATCGCGCATATCCGAAAGGCTTAAAGAAAAGGGGCTTTCGCTTTCTATTACGGAAAAAGCAAAAGAAAATATCATAACGTTCGGATACGATCCTATTTACGGTGCCCGCCCTATGAAAAGATATTTGCAATCAAGCGTGGAAACGTTGCTTGCAAAAGCCATTTTAAGCCGTGAATTGAATATTGCCGATACTTTAACCGTAGATGCAGATGAAAACGGCTGTTTGTACGTGGTTTAAACGGTCTGTATAATTATTTCCAAGCATTCAAAAAGCGTGCAAGGGGTAACGAAGTTTTTGCAAAGCATGGCAAAAATCTCCCTTGCCGCTTTTTTGCTTGAGGTAATATCAAAGGCAAATTCTTCGTCTGAAAGAGTGCCGTTTTCGTATATCGAAACGGATACGGAGTATATACACCGATCTTCAAAATACCCTTCAAATAATCGGTATTCTGTTTTAAATTTTTCATATTCAACCGTTGTGTGAAGCACGCGGTTGAATTTTTTTGTTTTTTGGGATATTGATTGCATGGTTGCCTCTTTCTTATTGTGTTTTCTACATTATACTGCATATTTTTGCCAAATTTCTGCATTTGCACGTTAAAGATAAAAAATGGTAAATATGTAAAATAAAAGAATTTAATAATAAAAATGTATAAAATTTAAGCACCGTTCATCTGGCGTTAATGTGTCGCATTTTGTAATTTGTAAAAAAGGGATAAACCTAACAGAATGTTGTTGACAAATAATCTTTTTTTGATTATAATATACTCGGTAGAATGTCGTTATGTGAGGTTAATATGATATATAAATACAAAACCAAGGGTACCTGCTCGTCTTCAATTCAAATTGAATTGGAAGGGGAAAAGGTGGTAAGCGTAATGTTTTGCGGCGGCTGTAACGGAAATTTGCAGGGTATTTCAAAGCTTGTAGAGGGCAAAAATGCAAATGAGGTTATATCTGCATTGCAGGGCATAAAATGCGGATTTAAAAATACGTCTTGCCCCGATCAGCTGGCGCAAGCGCTAAAACAAGCATTAGATAATAATTGAAAGGTTAGGTAAAAATAATGGATTATATGGAAAATTACCAACGCTGGCTTGCGTCGGATAAAGTAGATGAAGATACTAAAAGAGAACTTGAGGCATTAAAGGGCAACGACGGGGAAATAAAGCTTCGTTTTTACCAATCGCTTCAGTTTGGTACGGCAGGCTTGCGCGGCACTATGAACGCAGGCACCAACGCGATGAATGTGTTTACCGTTGCACAGGCAACCCAGGCAATAGCAACGCTTATTAAAGAAGAAGGGGAAGAGGCTTGCAAAAGAGGTGTTGCGATAGCGTGCGATTCCAGAAACAATTCAGAATTGTTTTCTAAAAGATCGGCAGAGGTTCTTGCCGCAAACGGCATAAAGGTATTTATTTTTGAATCCTTAAGGCCTACGCCCGTGCTTTCGTTTGCAATACGCCATCTTAATTGTATTGCAGGTATAAATATAACCGCTTCGCATAATCCTAAAGAATACAACGGCTACAAGGCGTATTGGGAAGATGGCGCACAGCTTCCGCCCGAGCACGCGCAGAAGGTATCCGATATCGTTGCCGTTACGGATATATTCGACGGCGTTGCATCTATTCCGTTCGATCAAGGCGTAAAAGACGGTATTATAGAAATAATCGGCGAACAGGTAGATAGTGCGTATCTTCAAAACGTATATGCGCAAGCTATTGATACGCAAACCGTAAAAGAAATGGCAGACGATATAAAAATCGTTTATACACCGTTGCACGGCGCAGGATATAAGCTTGTTCCGCGCGTTATAGATATGCTTGGTATTAAAAATCTTCACATGGTTAAAGAGCAAAGCACCCCCGACGGAAACTTCCCTACAACACCGTTCCCAAATCCCGAATATAAAGACGTTTTCGTGCCCGGTATTGCGTTGGCAAAGCAGATAGGGTCTGATCTTATCATCGCAACAGACCCCGACGCAGACAGGGTAGGTATTGCCGTTGCCAACGGCGATGATTTCGTTACGATGACCGGTAACCAGGTAGGTGCGATATTGCTTGATTATATAATCGGCGCATTGAACAGAACGGGTAAAATGCCAAACGGTGCGTATGCGGTAAAAAGCTTCGTTTCGACAGAGCTTGTTTCTAAAATCGCCGCAGTTAATAACGTAAAGCTGTATAACGTATTTACGGGCTTTAAGTATATTGGCGAGGTTATCAAGCAGCAGGAATGTCCCGGTAAAGCGGAATTCTTGTTTGGCTTTGAAGAAAGCTACGGCTATTTAAGGGGTACGTATGCCCGTGATAAAGATGCCGTTGTGGGCACTATGCTTATATGCGAGGTTGCCGCCTACTATAAAAAACAAGGCATGACACTTTACGATGCCATGCAGGAAATATATAAAAAATACGGCTTCTACCGCGACGGCGTAGATAACGTATCAATGCAAGGCCTTGACGGATTAGACAGAATGAAGCGTATAATGGCGCACCTGCGTAAAGATCCCCCCAAAACGCTTGCAGGTATAGATGTTGACACGTTTATCGACTATAACGTTCCGTGCGCTTACAATATGAAAACAGGCGAAAAAACAGATCTTGATTCGGGTACGACAAATACCGTGTACTTCAAATGCGGCGAGGATGTCGTGGTTATCCGCCCGTCGGGAACAGAGCCTAAGATAAAGCTTTACTATCTTGTAAGTGAAAAAACCGCCGAAGCGGCAGACCGCAAGGTTGCTGAATTTAAAAAGGCGGCTATGCAGATAATAAATTCCATAGAATAAGCAAAACCGAAGCTTGCGGTAAAATGCTTTTGACTTTACCGTTTGTCGGTAATGGAAAGGGAAATAAATATCAAAAATTTAAAAAAAATAACTATTTTGCATTCTAACGATCTTCACGGCGATTTTACTTCCGAAAAAATAGACGATCGGCTTATCGGCGGCGTTTCAATGCTTTCGGGATATATACAAAAGGTTCGCGCAGAAGAAGAAAACGTAATATATACTATCTCGGGTGATATGTTCCGCGGCTCGCTGATAGATAGCGAATATAAGGGCCTTTCAACCATCGAAATAATGAATATGATAGGCCCAAACGTAGTTACCGTCGGAAATCACGAGGTTGATTACGGCATTTCACACCTGCTTTTTTTGGAAAAATGCGCCCACTTTCCGATAATAAATGCAAATATATACATCACGATGAATTCATCAAGGCTGTTTAAAAGCCATACGGTCTTAAACGTCGGCGGTGTAAAGGTGTTGTTTATCGGTATTCTTACGAAAGACGTTATAGCGCAAACAAAACGCGAAAATCTTATCGGCCCTATTATTGACGTGCGTGATGCAAAAAAAGAAATAGGCAGGGTGTGTGATGCGTATAAAACGGAAGATATCGATCTTACCGTGCTGTTAACGCATATCGGATTTGAAGAAGATAAAAAGCTTGCTTTTGATCTTGATCCGCGGTGGGGCATTGACATTATAATCGGCGGGCACAGCCATACACTTTTGGAAAAGCCGTGCGTTGTTAACGGAATACCGATAGTGCAAGCCGCGTACGGAACGAATCAGTTAGGCAGATTTGATATCGTTGTGGATACTTCAAATTCTTCGATCGAAAGCTATACGTGGGAATTGATTCCCATAGATGAAAATCATTGCCCCGAAGACGGAAATATAAAAGCGCTTGTAAATAAATTCAAAAACGAAACAGACAGAAAGTTTAACCGCTGTATTACCAGATTGCAGCGTCGGCTTACACACGGTGAAAGAAACCGCGAAAGCGAGCTTGGCAGGCTTTTTGCAGACGCACTTGCCGAAAGCCTCGGGCTTGATATAATGCTTGTGGCTTCAGGCAGCTTGCGCGGCGAAGCGCTTGGCCCAGTGGTTGAATATAAAGACCTTATGGAAATGTGCCCGTTTAATGCAGAGGTATATCGCATCGCCATAACGGGCGCGCAATTAAAACGTGCACTAAATTATATATTCAGGGCAGAGAATACCAACGGTTCACATGCGGAATTTTATCAATTTTCACGCGGGATAAGGTTCGTGTTTTCTGCTTCTTCAAATCAGATATCCGAGCTGACCTTCAACGGCGAACCAATTTCCGACGACAGGATTTTTAAAGTAGGGCTGCAAGCCTTCCACTTTGAAAATATAGAAGATTTTTTAGGCTTAACAAAGCAAGAGGTAAGCGTAAAAAAATCCCCCAAGGTGATAGCAACGAGGGAAACGGATGTTATAGAAGAGTATTTTATGGGTAAGCCTTATATAGAATGTCCCTCTGACCAACGCTGGATAACGGTAGAATAAAAAAGCATTATGCGGATATACGGATAAATAAAAAATGGGCTGTCGGCTGTTATAAACTGCCGATAGCCCTATCTTTTTTATTTGTTTGCCTTTTAATTAAAATGAACATTATCAAACAAAGAATTATTTGTACAACGGTAGATGCAGGCGTACCCAACCCAATGTGAAATAATGTAACACCCGAAATGCGGCTTATAATATATACTACGGGTACTCTTACACAAAAAGCGCCGATAATACCTTGCATCATAACGAAGGCGGTTTTTCCGCATCCGCTGTAAAATCCCAAAAAGCAGAATAAAAACGGTGTTAGCATACAGTCTATCGCGTATGCCTTTAAGTAACTGTGCCCGGCGGATATAACGTCTGCCTTTTCAGAGAAAATACCGCATAGCATATCGCCGTGAAAAAACGAAATATAAAACATCAACGTGCCGAAAATAAACGACGTTATAATTCCGCAAAACAGTGCCCGATACGCCCGTTTCGGCTTTTGTGCGCCTATATTCTGTGCCACAAAGGCAGACATTGATTGCGAAAATGCCGATGGTACAAGCATTAAAAATGCACAAACCTTTTCTGCAACGCCTACCCCTGCAGATGCAATTACGTTTATATTGTTTACTATTGCCGTTATAACCAAAAAAGAAATACCTACAAGCAATTCCTGAAACGCTATCGGAACGCCTAAACGCAGCTCTGTTTTTACGATATTTTTATGCGGCTTTATATCTTTTATTGAGAATTTAAACGGCAGCTTTTTGTGCTTTATTATTATCAACGATATAATTACGCTTATTGCCTGTGCCATTACCGTGGCGTATGCCGCACCTGCTGCACCCATATGAAAAAACTTTACAAACAGTATATCAGCCGGTATGTTTGCCGCGCAGGCTACCGCAACGGTTATAAGCGGTGTTTTGGAATCCCCCATTCCTCTGAAAATACTGCCCAAAACGTTATACGCGATTATAAATATAAATCCCGCACCGCATATTTTTATATAATTCGAGGTTTCAGCAAAGGCTTCTTGCGGTGCGTTCATCAGCTCGGCTATTTGATTTGGCAATAACAAAGCGCAAAAAGTTAAAATAATACCTAAAACGGTAAAAATAAATATTCCGCTTCCGATAGCGCGCCCTGCCTCTTCATGCTCTTCCGAGCCTATCTTTTGCCCAACCAAAACGGTTATTCCCACGGAAAGCCCCGTAATTATCATCGTTGCCGTTTGTATCAGCATGCTTCCCGTAGAAACACCCGAAACGTCTTTGGTTTGTGCGTATTGCCCGACTACCCAAAGATCTACCGCACCGTATAACGCTTGAAGAAACAGGGCAAGAATTATAGGCAAAGAAAATTTAACCAAGGTTGAAAATACCTTGCCGTTTGTTATCTGATTTGATTGCATATGCGTCCCTTATAATAATGGGCTGTCGTTTTTGACAGCCCATAAACGTTATTATTTGTTTTTACTTGCTAAAACGCTTCTGTCTTCACCGAAGAAGAATACGGCAACCGTACCCACACCCGTGTGGGAAGCGATAATAGTACCGATATCGAATATTTCTATATCACCGCTGATATTCGGCATTTTTGCTTGTATTGCTTGCTTTACCGCAAGTGCAAGATCCATACAGTTGGAATTTGCAATATACATTCTGCCGTTGTAATCAGCACCGTTTTCAGCAACTGCAATTATTTCGTCAACCGTTTTGGCAATAGCCTTCTTTTTGCCCTTTACCTTGTCGTATGCGATTATTTTGCCGGCTTCGTTAAGGTGCATTATCGGGCATATACCCAAAAGTGTGCCAACTGCCGCTGCAGGCCCCGAAACCCTTCCGCCCCTGCGGAACATCGTAAGGTCGGTGGATAATATCTGGTGGTGGACCTTCATGCAGTTGTTTTTTACCCATTCTGCAAGCTCGTCCATTTCCATACCCGCATCCCATCTGTTTGCAGCCTCGTCAACAAGAAGGCCGTAGCCCGAGCAAGAGCAGTAAGAGTCTATAACTATCAGCTTTCTGTCCGGATATTTTTCTTTAAGTGCCTTTTGTGCCTCGTATGCGTTGTTGACAGAGGGCGTCATTCCGGAACCGAAATTTATGTGAAGCACGTCGCCCTTTTGAAGAAGCTCGTCGAAGAAATCGTAATATCTGTGATAGTTTATTTGTGAAGTAACGGGCAACTTGCCATCGTCAAGAAAAGAATAAAATCGGTTAAGCGCATTTGGGTCTCTTCCCATGTCGTCGCAGTATTCTACGCCGTCTATCATGTATGTGTAGAAAAGAACGGGAATACCCCTGCCGTTTATGTAAGAATAGGGCATATCAACCGTAGATTCGCACGAAAGAATATATTTTTTTTCCATATTTTTTACCTCGCATAAAATTTCGAGTACAATTTTAACATGAAAGAATGCAAAAGTCAATAAAAATTATATGAATAAAACGAAGTGAAGTAATTATTGAAAAAAAGATTATTTCTTTGAAAATTATTTTCGTTTTGATGCCTTTTTTTATATTAAAAGCTTATTTGGTATTGCAAAATATTATTATATATGATAT
>JAZQHC010000001.1:0-2385 GCA_045540335.1 Eubacteriales bacterium | reverse complement strand
GTATTACACCGAAAACATCCATTTTACGCTGAATGGATATCATTGCGCCCGAAATTGCAAAGGCTATGATGCCCACAAATTCGGTTACCTCAAAAAAAGTTGTCATTGTACTACCTCTATACCGTTGGGAATTTCGTAATTTACTTTTCCGCCCTGCTGTGTAACGGTAATCATACCGTAGGGTGTGGGAATTTCTGTTGTTGCTTCTTCAAGGCCTAAAAGTGACGGATTGAGTTTTATTTTTTTGTAGCCTGCTTCAAGGATTTCAAGGCCTGTAAGTGCCTTGGGCACGGAATAAAGCGGTGTACCGCCCCATGCATGGCTGTGGTCAAAGCTGTACGTAGGCTCGGGCGGAATAAAGCCCTCTGCCAGTCCCTTGGTGCAGTCCTTTACGGGCTGTTTCCACCTTTTAGCAAAGGTGAGTGTGTATTCGTTTCTTAAATCATTTCTGTAGAGTGCCTCAAACAGATAGTGCGCAAAATACGCTTGATACTCGCCCTCAATTTCATCTCTCATAATGCGGTGCAAAAGGCTTTGCGCAAGCTCCTTTTCACAGATACCGACATAGGCAGCAAGGATATTGGCGTGCTTTCTGTAGTAGCGTTTGGAGGTGTTCTGCGGCATCCAGCCGCCCAGAAGGTGCTCGGGAGTAGGAGTGTTGAGCCCCTCAAAATACATCTGCTTTTCTTCGTCAAACAGAATTGTATTAACGGCTGACTTGAGGCTTTCTGCTTTTTCGCCGCAATTCCCTGCCATTGCGGCATCACCGAGGACAGCAAAAATTTTTTCGGCAGCAGTCAGCGCACCGTAATAAAACATATTAAGGCAGGTCTGACCCAAGGCTTTCGGCGGATGGTGAAGCGAAATTTCATCAATATAAAGCCAGTCGATAAACATATAGTCGGGCGGATTTTCGATAACGCCGTTATCGCCTACATAAGAAGCAAAGCGGTCAAGCAGCATTATGAGCGCATCACGGCATTCCTCAAGCATTCTGATATTGCCCGTTAGCATATATGTATCGTACATCATCATAACCCAGATAAGGCTGTAGGTGGTGTGGAACATTCTGCCCGAATTATTGCGCAGAAGCTCTGCCGTGCGGATAACATCAAATTCAGCCAGACGCATATCACCGTAGGAAAAGGCGGTCATAAGGCTTTCGATATAGTAGTCACCCGTACAGGCAAGCGGCTCATAGTGGCACGGGCTATCAAGATGAATGTGCTGACGGCAGATTTTAAGCGTATGCGCACAAACATTAAGCACAAGGTTTAAATCTTCATCGCTTGTGCGTGTTTTGGCTTCAACGGTTACGGGATAATTGACCGCAATTATTGCAGGATAAAGAGTCGCCTCTTTATCGGAATTGTTCGTTATTTCAAGCTGCAAACCGCCGACGCTGTGAACCTGAAGGCTGCGGTATTTGCCGTCACCGTCAAAAATGATTTCAGCCTTTCTTGAATGGTTATCCACCTGTGTTTCGTAATCGGTTACGGTGATTTTAATTTCACCCTTTGCTTTTGCGGCAATATTCAGATATGCGGCGTAGATTTTGTCAAATTCAACGCAGACGGTTTTGGTTTCATTTGCACCTACCGTTATTTCCTTGCAGTCGGGAAGGATTTTTTCTTCGCTCAATAGTGGCAGAGGTGCAGTGCGTGTGTGCCAGATATTTTCGGTAAGCTGCGCAAAAGAGTATTCATCGGGCTTTTTGCTAAAATCAAAAGAATATCTGCCCGTATAGGCCGGGTTAAAGCGTGCAAGCCAGCTTTCATCGGTGCTGATTACGGTTTTTGTACCATCCTCAAATGTAACATAAGCCCCAAGCATAAAGCCGCCCTTACCCTGCGAATACTCGTAATCGCCTACAGGACCCATTTTTACACGGGCAAAAAAAATTACGGTTTCACCGTTCAAATCAAACGAAGCCTCGTTTGCATAGTGTTGGCCTCGCTGAAAACTATTACCTATAAAATCCGTACCGATAGGCACGGGACCCGTTGCAGCAATTTTGCCGTTTAAATAAAGCTCAAAATATGTATCGCCGCTGAAACGCAGGTCTATTTTCGCTGCTTTTTTAGTGAATTTATATTCCTTAAAAAACTCTGCAACAGTATAATTTACTTCGCTTTCATTGCCGAGAACGGTGTTTATTGTAGTCTGATTTTCGGGATATTTTTCCTTGTTCAGCCATATCCATTTTTCAGGTAATTTCATATATTCCACCAGCCATTTTAATATTAAAATATTATGCGCTAATGATACCACAGTAAAATATAAGTGTCAATTAAGATAAGAAAAAGAAGCTGTCATGTGACAGCCTCTTGCAAATTATGTTTCTTTATTTTTCAATGCCTTTATAAAACGTATTGTATTTGTTAC